>LNDU01000050.1 GCA_001464735.1 Nitrospira sp. Ga0074138 | reverse complement strand
ATAATGAGCAGTGGCTCGTCGAGCGGCATGGGTTTCGCTCCCCGGCTCAGGTGCGGCGAGACTTCCTGAGCCCATCGGCAGCCGCATGAGAGCACGAGAACCTCAGGTCATCAGGGGATTCACCGGGTGGGCGAGAACGTACGACGCACAGCGTTGGCTCAGGAACGACGATCGTCGAACGAGGCGACCCGCCGGTCGGGGCCAATATGGCAAGAACCGTGTCCAAGAAATCAGAAGCGGTACACTTCGAAGTTCTTAAAGAGCGATGGGGGCCTCCCATTCTCGACTCACTTAGAGTGCGCTTCTTTAACAAGCCGCACCGAGAGCCGAAAAAGACAGACAAACTTGTCGGAGATGTATGGGGAGATGGCGACGACGCCACTTATTTTGTTGAAGAGGTGGAGAAACGGATAGGTATTCCTATTCCGACCGAAGAATGGACGAAGGTGTTCACGATTCAAGATGTGATTGATCTGTTCAAACGTTACCGCGAGCGTTCTGTTAGCTGATCGCTATTCATTTGCCAGACTCCTACGCCTCATTCAGTTGCAACAGCTCAGTTGCAACAGCTTTGCGCACTGCACCGGTAAAACCAACAACGGCACCACGACCAATTTTGTGTACGACGGGCTCAATCCCGTGCAGGAGAAGAACGCCTTGACTGTTATGGCCAATCTTCTCCCTAGACAGAATTTTAAACAGTTGATGAAGCGTGAATGGAGGACACCCGATTGGGGTTCGGAAATAAGGAAGGGGAGGCGATAGAGTGCCGCCTCCCCTTGGAGCAGGAACATCGTGCCTGAGCTGCTAAATTACGCTGCGGCAGGAGTCAGGTGTTGCTTGGCGAGGCCGCACAACTTTTCAAATCCCGCCGAATCTTTGATCGCCATATCCGACAGGGCCTTTCGATCCAGCAACACATTCGCTTTCTTCAATGCGTTGATGAACCGGCCGTAGGTCAGCCCTTGGGCCCGAACGCCTGCGCTGATGCGAGCGATCCATAGTTGCCGGAAGTCCCGCTTTCGGTTCTTGCGACCCGTGTACGCGTAGGTTAAGCCCTTATCCACACTTTCTGTTGCCGATCGAAAGAGGCGGCTTTTCCCGCCATACTGACCTGACGCCAGCTTGATCCGTTTCTTTCTCCGTTGCCGAGTTTTTGGTCCACCTTTTGCGCGAGGCATGATTGATTACTCCTTTTGGGTCCTGAAATTCACAACACGACACGATCGTCGTCTATGCATACGGCAGGAGACGATTCAATGTAGCAACAACCGTGGGATCCACCACTGCTGTTCCGCTTAGACGGCGCTTTCGGTCGTGCCGCTTGCTGGTCAGTATGTGCCGCTTGCCCGCCTTGCGGCGGACGATTTTCCCGCTTCCGGTCTTGGTAAATCGCTTGCTCGTCCCTTTATGCGTTTTCATTTTCATCGAGGATTCCTTTGGTTGATCGATCACCGCATCGCACGTCAATTATTTGGGCGCCACAATCATGATCAAACTTCGCCCCTCCATGCGGGGAGCATACTCGATTGTGCCGGCTTGCGCTAATTGTTCAATGACGGAATTCATTACGGCACGACCCATTTCTTGATTGGCCATCTCGCGCCCGCGATACGTGAGGGTGACTTTGGTTTTATTGCCTTCTTCTAGAAAGGTTTTCATCTGCCGAACTTTAATCTCAAGGTCATGCTTATCGGTCCGTGGGCGTAACTTGATTTCCTTCACTTGCGTGGACTTTTGATGGCGCCGACTTTGATGGTCCTTTTTGCTCAACTCATACTTATACTTCCCAAAGTCCATAATTCTACAGACTGGAGGGACGGAGTTGGGCGCGACTTCCACCAAGTCATAGCCGCCTTCCTGAGCCTGTCGAAAGGCGTCCGGCGTCTGAAGGATGCCGAGTTGTTCTCCTTCCGGGCCAATGACACGAATTTCTCGGACTCGGATCTCACGATTCACACGCAATTTGGGAACGATAGGCCACCTCTTTTTTAATGTGTAGGTTGAAGTTCTCGCTGTGTGTGCGTGACCTCGGCTTGCAGGAGATCCAACACTTCAGCCACTGTCTTGCTGCCCAAATTTGCCCCACTTCGGCCTCGTACCGAGAGAGTCCCATCCTGCATTTCGCGATTCCCCGCGACCAACATGAATGGGACTTTCGCCTTTTCCGCTTCGCGAATCTTGAACCCGATCTTTTCGTTCCGGAGATCAGGCTCGGCACGAAAGCCGGCTGCCTTCAATTGTGCCACGACGGCCGCGACGTAGTCTTGCTGATGATCGGTGATGTTCATGACCACAGCTTGCACCGGGGCCAGCCAGGTCGGGAACGCACCTCCGTAATGTTCGATCAGAATACCGAAAAAGCGCTCGATGGATCCCATCAAGGCGCGATGGATCATAATCGGGCGATGGGCTTTGCCGTCCTCTCCGATGTAACTGAGCTCAAACCGCTCTGGATTATTGAAATCCACCTGGACCGTGGAACATTGCCACGAGCGGCCTAACGCATCTTTGATCTTAATGTCGATCTTCGGGCCGTAAAATGCCCCCCCTCCTGGATCAAGGTGAAAGGAGATGTTACGACTCTTCAGGGCTGCTTCCAATGCGCTGGTGGCCAAGCTCCAATGTTCATCACCACCCACGGACTCTTTGGGCCGCGTGGACAAAAACACTTCAAATTGATGGAATCCGAATGTCTGTAGCACGAAAAATGTAAAGTCCAAGACCCGGCTGACCTCGTGTTCCATTTGATCCGGGCGGCAGAAGAGATGGGCATCATCCTGCGTGAATCCTCGTACCCGCATGAGCCCGTGCAGCACACCGGTTCGCTCATAGCGGTAGACCGTTCCCAGTTCTCCATAGCGAATAGGGAGGTCTCGATAGCTACGCAGGTGAGATTGATAGATCATGATATGGTACGGACAATTCATCGGTTTCAGCTGGTACTCACTGCCCTCCAGCTTCATCGATGGGAACATGTTTTCGCGATAGTAATCGAGGTGTCCACTGGTTTTCCAGAGGTCAAGACGTGCGGTATGCGGTGAATAGACCAGCTGGTACCCATCCCGAATATGCTGCTCTCGCCAGAAATTCTCGATCAATAGGCGGACTGTCGCGCCTTTTGGATGCCACAGTACCAGCCCGGGTCCGATCTCGTCCTGAATGCTGATCAAATCCAAATCTTTTCCAACTTTTCTGTGGTCGCGTCGCTTAATTTCTTCCAGCTTGGCCAGGTAGGCATCCACTTCCGCTTGTGTCGGAAAGGACGTCCCGTAGATCCGCTGTAACATTGGATTACGTTCATCGCCACGCCAATAGGCCCCACCAGTGGTGAGTAATTTTATGGCCCCGATGATACCGGTGGTAGGGAGATGGGGGCCACGACAGAGATCCACAAAGTCGCCCTGTGTATAGGCGGTGATCGGCTCTCCATCGGGGAAACCTTGAATCAGCTCGACCTTATACTGCTCTCCACGGGCCCTGAAAAAATCTATCGCATCTTGTTTTGAAAACTCTCGCCTTGTGATGGCGAGATTACGTTTGATGATTTCAGCAGCGCGCTCTTCAATTCTCTGCAAGTCTTCGGGGGTAAAAGGACGTTCGAAGGCGAAGTCATAATAGAAACTATCTTCCAGGGCTGGGCCGATGGTCAATTGTACCGACGGGAAGAGTTCCTTGACTGCCTGGGCCATGAGGTGGGTGCTGCTGTGGCGGTATACCTCACGGCCTTCTGCACTGTCGAACCGCAGCAATTCGAGAGTCGAACTTTCAGTTAGCGGGCATGACAAATCAACAACCGCTCCGTCTACTTTAGCTGCGAGAATATCCCGGTCGACGACACCTAAGTCAGACAGAGCACCACCCACTGTCATGCCGCTTCGAATGTCACCACTTGGACCGTCTTTGACCGATATCTTCATGACCTACGTATTTCACCAGTACAAAAACAACAAAGGCACCGGGCCTCTAAGAGGCAGGCCAGTGCCTCGGCCTGATATGGTAGGCGCGGACGGTCTTGAACCGTCGACCTCTACCGTGTCAAGGTAGCGCTCTCCCCCTGAGCTACGCGCCTATCAAGAGAGGGGGCATGCTAATATAGCCTCACTGACACTGTCAAGAAAACGAAAGAGCAGGTCGCACTCCATCAGCTCACTGAAGGAATGCAACCGTGCTCTTTCATCATAATATCTTGAGTCAGACACCTAGGAGTTTTCGTACCGTTACCTCACGGCAGAGCGAAGCTCTTTTCCGGCTGAAAACTTCGGGACCTTGGTCGCTGGGATTCGGAGTGACTCGCCCGTCCGTGGATTTCTTCCCATACGTGCTTTTCGTTTTGAAATCGTAAAGGTGCCGAAATTGACGAGAGAGACGCGCTGCCCTTTCTTTAACGAGGTCGTCACCGCTCCGGTGAGTGCCTCGAGGGCGGTTCCGGCTGCAACCTTAGTAATTCCAGCTGAAGCAGCCATCTTTGCGATCAGCTCTTCCTTTGTCATGATGTCCCTCCTTCATGAGTGGTAAGAGATGGTTTTATGGGAAGTGAGCCCGGTAGCACACCTGTGACAGCCCTGTTCAAGCACTATGATTCGCTCTTGCTTTCGTCTGTTTGATGGGGATGTGAAGATTCACGATTTTTTTTCGCAAGGTATTACGGTTGAGACCGAGAAGTGCGGCAGCCTGTATTTGATTACCTCTGGTTTCCCTGAGCGCTGAAGTAATGAGAGGGCGTTCCACGGCTGAAATCAGAATCGGGTGAAGGTTTTTAGCTGATCCGTTTCGCATCCCCTTGACGAATTCCCCCATTTTTACATCAAGATAACTCTCCAGGGAGGTCTCATGGGATTTGTTCTCCTGGGGGCTGTCTGGCTGATTCATCAGTTGGATTACTTTCAGCGTTTTTTTCAAGACAGCCTTCGCCCCGCTGATACAAAGAGTGCGAGTAGGGTCGAGGTGCTCATGAAGCGTCCCAATCTGTCCCTGTCCGTCTTGCGATTCCACCACGATGGCATCGAACCGATGTCGAGGCAACTCCTTTTGGAAGGTCAATACGTCCCGAGCGATCATCACGGAAGCGCTCTTGAATACCTGTCTCACCAGGGCTTGTATGGTCGTATCATTTGTGAGTAACAGAATAGTAAATGAAGATGATGACACAGACATGAGGGTACCACCCGAAGAAGAGGTCGGATTATTGCTTAGGGCGTACACGATGTCAATCTGATTTTATAGATGCGATAGCCTTCCGGCCTACTTTCTGTGCGGCTTTGCAGGCATGAAATGAATAGTAAAGATGTAGACTTATGGCTTTCTCGTGATTCTCACAATTTCACTAAAAAGATAGCTTGGCATACTAAATGTTATGAGATCTGTCGATCTTGATCAAAGAAGTTGTCTGGTGTCTTGACAGACTAAGAGAGGAGAAGGTATAGATAGCTCAATTCCGACAGGAATAATAAAGAATGAAAGTGTCTATGCGGGCCACATACGGAATTATGGTAGCCGTTGATCTTGCTACATATGCAAAAGAAGCCCCGATTCAAGCGCGGGCTATCGCAAGGCGTCATGGGATTCCAGCCCGTTTTCTCGAACAGATTCTCCATGCGATGAAGAAGGCCGGTTTAGTCGAAAGTCAACGGGGTGCCCAAGGAGGCTATCTCCTTACGCATGAACCAGCCGCGATGTCGGTTGCCGATATTTTCGAGGCATTGGAAGGGCCGGTCTTTCATCGGTCATTTGTCGGTCAGCGAACACGCGACCGTCAAGCAACCAAGCCGGAACTGCTGCTCGGTGACGTCTGGGAGCAGGTTCAGCAGGCGGAACGCAAAGTTCTCGAAAACGTTACTGTCGAACATTTAGCAATGCGGTTACGAACGATCGATGCCGAGCGCAGTCCGATGTACCACATCTGACTTATGAAGCTCCTCTCTCGAGGAGATTTAGGAGAGCGGTATATATGAACCACGTTGACGCCCTCATAAGCCCTCACATTGTCACGAGTCCGATTCCTCCCGCCATTCTGGAGGAAATAGAAACCTTTGAGGCCGAAGCCCTGCGAACCGTGGCCGGGGAGATTTCCACTGATCTCTTCAAGCCTTTCCGTCTGCAGTATGGCATTTACGGGCAGCGCCAACCCGGTGTGCAGATGGTGCGGATCAAGATTCCGTTCGGCGGGTTCACTGCGAATCAGCTGCGACGTGTGGCGGAGCTCACCGACCGCTATGCGACCGGGGTGGGTCATGTCACGACGAGACAAGATATCCAGCTGCACTTCGTGGAACTGAAGGACGTGCCGGCCATCATGAGAGGGTTAGCCGAGGTTGGGCTGACCACTAGAGAGGCTTGCGCCAATACTGTGAGGAATGTGACGGCCTGCCACCTAGCTGGTGTGTGCCAAGGCGAGGTGTTTGATGTGACTCCGTATGCAAAGACGGTCGCATACCACCTGCTACGGAACCCCTTGAATCAAAGTCTGCCACGCAAGTTTAAGATCGCGTTTTCCGGTTGTGCGCACGACTGTGCCCTGACGCCGATCCACGACATCGGTTTGCTGGCGGTGAAACGTGCGGATGGGGTAATTGGCTTTCGCATGGTAGCAGGTGGAGGCCTCGGTTCCACGCCACGCGTTGCCCAGCTACTCCGAGAATTCACCCCCATGGAGGAGTTGATTCCCAGCATTGAGGCGGTCATTAAAGTGTTTGATACCCTCGGCAATCGGAAAAACCGCAACAAGGCCCGCATGAAGTTTGTGATCGATAAACTGGGCTTTGAGGAATTCAAGCGCCGCTGGGAAGCCGCCTACGTAGCAATGGGTCACGCCCTCCCCAAGAACGGCCCCCTCACGCTTCTATCATATCAAGATGAGCCCAAGCTCATCATGCCAACGCGTAATGGTTTGGCTGATAGCGCAGGGAATGGCAACGGAAATGGGGTGCATCGTAACGGCCACGAGACACCGTTTGAGATGTGGAAACGAACCAATGTCGTCAAGCAAAGGCAGGATGGGTATGTCACGGCGGCCATCAAGCTATTCATGGGTGACATCACCTCAGAGCAAATGTTGTTTGTTGCGGACCTTGCCGAACGCTATTCCAACGGGAACCTTCGTACGACGATCAACCAGAACGTAGTGATCCGCTGGATTCCCGCTGACCTGATCTCCAATCTCTATGAGGATCTGGCATCTCGCGGGTTGGCGGATCCCGGCGCTGAACTGGTCGAAGACATTATTGCGTGTCCCGGTACTGATACCTGCGGGCTCGGTATTACGTCGTCCAAGGGACTTGCGAGGGCGTTGGCTGAAGTGTTTCCCCCCGGTCGTGTGCCGGAAGATCTGGCAGGCGTCGATATCAAAATCAGCGGCTGCCATAACTCCTGCGCGCAGCATCACATTTCAACGATTGGACTGCATGGAGTCGGCAAACGGCTTGGTGACCATGTGGCCCCACACTACGAGCTCCACCTTGGTGGGTCGGTGAACGGCACAGCCAAGATTGGGCAGATGATCGTGAAGCTGCCGGCGAAAGCTGTGCCGGCGGCGCTTTCCCATTTGATCGACGTGTACCGGCGTGATCGTCAACTAAATGAGAATTTACCGAAGTTCATCACCCGCATGGGCAAGAGCAAGTTGAAGGATGAGCTGATTCCGTACACGATTGTTCCAACCTTCAAGGAGGATTCCACCTTCTATTATGACTGGGAAGGGGAGGACGAATTTATCCTTGAGGATCTCGGCCCCGGGGAATGTGCCGGTGGCGCGCTGGAGATGATCGAAAATGGCATCCTGGAAGCCGATCAAGAGCTGTATCAAGCTAAGTTGCTGGTCGAGAAGCATCAGTATTCCGTGTCAGTGAACAAATCGTATCGAGCGGTGTTGGCAGCGGCGAAGGCGATGTTGGTGACCGAGGGGCTTGAGCCGTCGACGGACTCAGAAACCTTCATTGAATTTGATAGCCGGATTGCGCAGAAAGGGGTCATCCCTGCGCAATATCGTGAGCTCAATAAGAAGGTCGGCGATCTCGGTCCGAAGGATACGACCGCAGAGTCAGCGTGTGAAAAGATGGTGTTTGCGAAGGGCTTCGTTGAGGCATGCCGAGCTGCAACAGAACAGATGGGGAAAGATTTGAAGCTTGCTCCGGTCCAAGAGGCGGCAGTTCCAGTGAAGGACGTTGCAGCGCAGGTCACGCCGGTCGTCACCGAGGTGAAGCCTTCGGCTCCGGCTCCGACCGGTGCACCGGTCTACGATCTCCGTGGTGTCGCCTGCCCCATGAACTATGTGAAGACCAAGTTGAAGCTGGAAATGATGGATGCGGGTGAAAAGCTGGAAGTGTGGCTCGATGCGGGCGAGCCGATCAAGAACGTGCCGATGAGCCTCAAGAACGACGGGCATAAGGTATTGATACAAGAGGCCTTGGAGTCAGAAGCGTCGCATTATCGGATTTTGGTTGAGAAGGTGGAAGGGTAAAGGATCCGATTCGCCATGGAAGTGAACGGCCAATCAAAACTCATCGCAGAGCTCAAAACCTGGAGCGCAGGTTTTGAGACGAGGCAGCCCCAAGATATACTGGCGGCTGCTATCGAGCGATACGGTCAAAAGATTGTGATGGCTTGCAGCTTTGGAGCGGAAGACGTGGTCCTCGTTGATATGGTGCATCGCATCAACCCCTCGGTGCCGCTGTTCTATCTCGATACCGATTTCTTGTTTCCCGAAACCTATGCGACGCGGGATCGAGTGATTGAACGGTATGAGCTCAAGCCGGCGCAGGTCATCCAAGTGAAGTCCTTGCTGACGCCTCAGCAACAAGCAGAATCCCATGGTGACGCCTTGTGGGCCAGCCATCCAGATCAGTGTTGCCAATTACGGAAGGTCGAGCCACTGACTCGTGTTCTCCAAGGCTATGACGCATGGATTACGGGCATCAGGCGGGATCAAGCCATGTCCCGCGCGAACGCCGGGTTGATTGAGTGGGACCAGAAGTTTGAATTGGTTAAGGTGAACCCACTGGCGCGATGGACCTGGACGGATGTCTGGACCTACATCAAGGTCTACGAAGTTCCGTATAACCCGCTACACGATCGGAGCTATCCCAGCATCGGGTGCACGTATTGCACGGCACCCGTGGCGTCCGGTGATGATCCGCGAGCCGGGCGCTGGAAGAATTTTTCTAAAACTGAGTGCGGGTTACATAAGGCGTAACATGCCGATCCAAGAGATCCTTGCCAAGATTGCTAAAGGGCCAAAGGCCTCCAAAGACCTGACATGGGATGAGTGTAAGCAGGCGATGAAGGCCTTGATCGAAGGAGAGGCCACACCGGCGCAAGTCGGGGCCTTTCTCATCGCCATGCGGTTCAAGTCGGAGTCGGTCACTGAACTTGCGGCGTTGACGGCTGCGGCGCGACAGTATGTGCTCCCCCTCGCGGTCTCGAAGGAGCTAGCCCTCGTTGATGTGCCGAGCTACGCCGGGAAACAGGATACGTTTCACGCCCTGATTGCTGCGTCCATTGTCGCGGCGGCAGCCGGAGCCGCCATCTTGATGCATGGCTATGACGGCATTCCAGGCCGTCCAGGCAGTGCCGGGATACTGAAGGTGTTGGGTATTCCGGTTGATGCAGAGCCCAAGCGGGTAACTGAACAAGTAAACAAGAACGGCTTCGCTTATCTCGACATTGGACTGTACCATCCACCTGTGTACCGATTCTTGGAGATGCGCCAAGAGCTCGGTGTCAGGAACGTGTTTCATCCGATTGCCAGACTGCTTAACCCGGCTCGGGCGGCGGTGCAAGTTGTAGGGTTGTCGCACCCACCGCATTTTGAAAAGACCGCTGAAGCCTTACGCATGCTCGGATGTTCGCGGGCGCTGGTGATCCGCGGGGTCGAGGGCGATCCGGAGTTGTCCGCGTCGATGGCGACGAGAGTCTTGGAATTGCGCGCTGAACGCATTACCTCGTTGGGAGTGGTTCCAAGAGATTTTGGGCTGGCGCTTGTCCCATCACGTGAGATGGCGGGATTTCCTCCCAATCAACGCGAGAAAGAGGCGGATCTGCTCCGCCGTATTCTTCAGAATCGGGTGCCCGGTGGTCCCACGGATTGGGTACTGATGAATGCCGCAATGTTGCTGTACGCAGCGGGCAAAGGGACGTCGCTATCGGCCTGTTTCCCGGTGGCGCGCGCAGCCATTGAGAGCGGTGCAGCAATACGTAAGCTTGATGATTTGGTGCGACAACCGGTCGCAGCGTAAGACGAGAGGCAGGACGAGTTAAAGTTATGAAACACCTTCGGCAACTGGAAGATCAAAGCGTCTATATTCTGCGGGAAGCCTACAAGCATTTCAATAATCTCGCCATGCTCTGGTCCATGGGGAAGGACTCGACGGTGCTATTGTGGCTGGCGCGCAAGGCCTTTTTCGGGCATGTCCCCTTCCCACTGCTCCACGTTGACACCAGCTATAAAATACCTGCGATGATCGAGTATCGCGACCGTCTTGCTCGAGAATGGCGATTGGAGTTGGTCGTCGGCCAGAACAAAGAAGCCCTGGCGGCGGGTATGAACCACACGATGGGCCGTGTCGTCTGTTGTACCGCCTTGAAAACGAACGGCCTCAAGCAACTGTTGGAGCACAAGGGATACACCGGCGTCATCCTCGGCGTCCGCGCGGATGAAGAGGGCACGAGGGCCAAGGAGCGATACTTTTCCCCGCGCGATAAACACGGAGATTGGGATTTTCGGGATCAGCCGCCCGAGCTCTGGGATCAGTACAAGATCACATTTCCGCCCGGCACGCATATCCGCATTCATCCGCTGTTGGATTGGACCGAGATCAATATTTGGGAGTACATCAAGCTCGAAAACATTCCATTCATCGACTTGTATCTCGACAAGGGCGACGGCACACGCTACCGCAGTCTCGGCTGTGCGCCTTGTACTACGCCGATCAAATCGACGGCCAAGACCGTAGACGACATCATCAAAGAACTTCGCCACACCACTGTGGCTGAGCGATCAGGCCGAGCGCAGGACGAAGGACGAGGAATGGAGTTGCTGCGAAAAGACGGCTACATGTAGGCAGAATGCTCAAACGAGCATCCAGCTTCGTTCTCGGATCGAAACAATCCTCAACGTACTCCAGAGGGTACGCCTCCGGTTGTTTCTCACCTGCTGCCTCGCTGGTCTGATCGTTTGAGCATTCTGGAAAATGGAATGAGCATGACAACTACGCATACCAAACCATCTGAGAATTTGAACATTGTCATTGTCGGCCATGTGGACCACGGCAAGTCCACCTTGCTGGGTCGGCTCTATGCCGATACCGGCTCGCTTCCTGACGGGAAGTTGGAAAAAGTGCAGGCCATCTGCAAACAACAGGGGAAGGAATTCGAATATGCCTTCCTCTTCGATGCGTTTCTGGAAGAGCAGGAGCAGGGGATTACGATCGACACGGCTCGCACGTTTTTCATGTGGAAGGGCCGGCAATACATCATCATCGATGCGCCCGGGCACAAGGAATTTCTCAAGAACATGATTTCCGGTGCCGCGCGGGCCGAGGCGGCATTGTTACTCATCGATGCGTTGGAAGGCGTGAAGGAGCAGTCCAAGAAGCACGGCTATCTCTTATCGTTGCTGGGCGTCCGACAGTTTGCCGTGGTGGTCAACAAGATGGATTTGGTGGGTTACCGGCAAGACGTGTTCGACGGGATCGAGAAAGAGTATCGAGAATTTCTTGGGCAGTTCAAAGCCGTGCCGTCGCAGTTCATCCCGGTGAGCGCCAAGCTCGGCGACAACATTGCCAATCGTAGCGAGCAGATGCCCTGGTATACCGGCTCGACCGTCCTGGAAACGCTCGGTGGGTTCCAGAAAGAAGCGGCCCGTTCGGAACAACCTCTTCGAATGCCGGTACAGGACGTCTATAAGTTTGATGCCCGCCGGATCATCACCGGTCGCATCGCAGCGGGACGCCTCAAAGTAGGTGATCATCTCGTCTTCTCACCCTCCAATAAACGGGCCAATATCCGGACAGTCGAGGCCTTCAATATCGAGCCGCAACCGACCGAAGGCCAGGCTGGACAATCGATCGGTGTGACGTTGGATGAGCAAATCTTTGTGGAGCGCGGGGAAATTGCCTCGCATCAGGATCACCTTCCAGCCGTGTCCACGGCCTTTCGGGCCAACCTCTTTTGGCTGGGCAAGCGGCCGCTTGAAAAAGAGCGAAAATATTTATTGCGTGTGGCGACCAAGGAAGTGGACTGCGAGGTGGCCTCGATCCATCGGATCATCGACACGATGGACTTGGCTCAGCAACAGGGTAGCAATACGGTGAATAAGAATCAGGTAGCCGAATTGACCTTGCGCACCAAGGCTCCGGTCGCATTCGATCTCTCGGCGTCGTTCGAGGCTACCGGCCGGTTTGTTTTAGTGGACGAATATGATATCGCAGGCGGTGGGATCATCACCGAACTGGTCCATGACGATCAGGAATTTCTCCGCGAAGAAGCCAGGCAGCGTGATTTTGCGTGGGTCAAGGGCGAGGTCACAGTTGAGGACCGAGCACAACAGTATGGCCATCGAGCCGCAGTGGTCCTGATTACCGGTGGGCGACACACCGGTAAGTCGTTCCTGGCACGAAAGCTCGAAGGCCGTCTCGTGGCGGATGGTCGCCATGCCTACCTATTGGACGGAGAAAATCTGCGTCGTGGGTTGGATGCGGATCTGAGCGAGGAAGAGCGGGGACAGACAACGGAAATGGCTCGACGCTATGGCGAAGTGGCGCGTCTCCTCACCGACACAGGCCTCATCGTCGTCTCGACCACAAATCCCTTTGGACTCGCCTATCGTGAAGCCTCACAGGCGATCAGGACACTCGTCAACCCCGCGCCTGTCATCGCGGTGCATATGAGTAAGACAGAGGAAGAGCTGCCGCCGAATACCGATGTCGTTCTCACGGGCCCAACGGATTTCGATGCCGCCACCGCTCGCATTCTCGACGAATTGAAACGCCGGGGTGTTCTGGCCCAGGCGATCGGGGCGAAGCCGGTCTTTCAATATTCTATCTAGGGCAGCGTCCCAGAAGTTCTTGCCAGAGTTCGTTCGCCTTCGGCTTGTCGAAGGGTGTGCAATTTCTGTGAGTTTCGTTCAACAACGGCGCAAGACCAACCCCTTGACGGCTTTCCCCATTCAGCAATATTCTGCTCCGGCGTGCTAGGGTGCTCTCCTTAGCGAAGGTGATTGTCATGCAGGGCAAGGACCCGTACTTGGCGCTCCTCGGGTTATTCATCCTTGGCAGCGTGTTCCTCTTCTGTGGCGAAGGCTCAGTCACGTCGCCTCCACCGGTTGCATTGGAAAAACCAGTAGAAACTCCTCTGCCGACTCCGAAAATCATCGAGTCACTGCCATCACCAGCACCGCCACCAGTGCCATCGGTACCAGCATCAGCTGTGCTCAAAAAGAAGATTGATGAGCTGCTGATGGGGACAACGATGATGTTCCGAATCAACAGCGCCACGCTGCTGCCGGAGGGGAAAGCTGTCCTGAATGGTGTGGCCACGATTTTACAAGAAGATCCCACGGCTGCCTTTGAAGTTGGCGGGCATACAGACAACGTCGGACCGGAGCCCACCAATCGGATCCTCTCGGAACAGCGGGCCAAGGCCGTCGTCGACTATCTGATCTCAAAAGGGATCGTTGCTGATCGTCTGGCTTCCAAAGGATATGGAGCGTCGCGACCGATCACCGAGAATTCTGCCGAGGAGGGGCGCCAGCAAAACCGGCAGATTGAATTCTCCATCGGAACCAAGGGAGAGCAGTCCTGATGTTTGCGCACTGGACATGCTGGCTTTGGACGATGGTGGGAGCTGGTTTTCTGGGGTGGGGGATTAAGGGGATGGTGCTGGGACCAGTGATAGATGACAAGCGTCGCGAGGTGGAGCGCCTCATGAGTAAGGTCACCATGCTCGCTAGTCAACCGCCAGAGATTCGAACGGTTGAGAAGCGGGTCGAGGTGCCGGTGGAACGCGTGGTGCTGAAACGTGTTGAAGTACCGGTGGAGAAGGTCGTCGATCGGCCAGTGGACAATCCGGAGCAGCTCGCTCGGATCAAGGCGTTGGAAGGCGAGGTCGCCATGATCGCTGGGCTGTTTACGCAGATTGCTCAGCTCAAACCCTTTTCTTCACAGTCCGGGGAGAGGCGTAGCGAAGGGCGGGTGTTGGTGCCGGTCGACAATCCGGAGCAGCTGGCCCGGATCAAGGCGTTAGAAGCCCAGGTAGCTGTGATCACCGATCTCCGTGCGCAGATGACTGAGCTCCGGGCCGCGGTGTTGGAGGCCTGTGAAGGGGTTGTCGAGAAGCGGATTAAGACTCCCACGGAACAGAATGGGGAGGTGCCGCTCGACAATTCAGAGAAGCTAGCCGGAATCAAGGCCGTAGAAAGCGAAGTGGCCATGATCGCCGAACTTCGGGCACGGATTGCTGAACTCCTGGCCACATCGTTGCAAGCCAATGAGAAGGTTGTCGAGAAGCGGATTGAGACTCCCGCTGAACAGATTGTCGTGCAGAATGCGGATCTGCCAGTTGAAACAATCAGTGAACCAGCTGGGGATTTGGACCATGCCAGTACCAGTGCACCGTCGGATGAGGGCCAAGCGGCCGGGGAGTCACCCGATGACCTGAAACACATCCGCGGAGTCGGGCCTGGGTTAGAACGGTTCCTGCACAAGCGGGGCGTCTTCTGGTTCCATCAGGTGGCGACCTGGAGCCAAGCAGACATCGAAAAATTCGAGTTCCTCTTACCCAACTTTTCAGGGCGTATTCAACGAGAACGCTGGGTGCAGAGTGCCAGGGTTGAGTATTACAAGAAGTATAAGCAGTGGCTCGGCGACGGCGAGCCCCCGAGTGAGATCACCGACCTTCGTGCGCAGATCAATCAGCTCCAAGCCGCGTATTCCCAGGTTGGGGAGAACAATACCGAGCAGCGGAGCGAGACCGCTGCTGAAACGAATGGAGAGATACCCATTGAAACGGTTCGTGAGCAGCCGGTGGACCTCACCCATGCCGGTGACGCTGCGCCGTCGGATGAGGGACAAGCGGTCGGAGAGTCGTCCGACGATCTGAAACAAATCCGCGGGGTTGGGCCGGCGTTAGAACGGTTTCTCCACAAGCGGGGCGTCTTCTGGTTCCGTCAGGTGGCGACCTGGAGTCAGGCGGATATCGACAAATTCGAGTTCTTGTTACCCAACTTTTCGGGGCGCATCCAACGAGAGAATTGGGTGCAGAACGCTCAGGTCCAGTACTACAAGAAGTATAAGAAGCGGCTTGGCGACGGTGAGCCACCAAGTCCAAGGCCGGAGACACAGTAGCGGGCTGCGGAACAACTCAGATTGACCTCGGTAGTCATCAGGAATGTCAAAGTGCCTCTCTGAGCGCCCTCACGTAGTCCATCAGGAATGCGCGGGGAACAGGAAGTATATCGTCGCTCATTTGCGGGTAAAACATACTTCATTCATTCTGAGAAATCATGTAGCGTGTTACATCAAAGGGGTGGTGTCGGGGAAGCGAGCACCATCGCAGCGCCTCCACGACGGGAAGGGATCCGAGTACAGGTGTATTAATGATTGGATATGATCAATGGCTGCAGGGCTTTCCCCTTCGTCTTAAGGCGGTTTGACTCCTTGAAAATCCGTATGATAGCGTACTCTTCTTGCAATTTTAGACAATCTTAAATAGTCGGGATTATGGTGCCTGAGAAGGATCTGAAAGCTATCCTTAGGAAATTGAAATATTCGGACGATGCAAAGGTCATTCAACAGATGACCGAGCATAGCGAGCAGGTCCGCGCACGCATGGCCGGCATTAAGCACAAGCTGGTGGTCATGAGCGGAAAAGGCGGCGTGGGCAAGAGCATGACCACGGTCAACTTGGCGTTGGCCTTTGCGCGCCAAGGAGCGAAGGTCGGACTCTTAGACGTGGATCTGAACGGACCCTGTGTGCCTCGCATGTTGGGATTGCACGGCCAGTCGTTGACTATGAGGCCTGAGGGGGCAATTCCCCCGGTCGGGCCGCTCGGGGTGAAAGTCGCATCGATGGACTTCTTCTTGGATGATTCATCGCCGGTTCGTTGGAAAGGGCCGATGGATGTCAGCCCGGTCTGGTTAGGGTTGATGGAAATGAATGTCATTCGAGAGTTTCTGGCCGATGTCGTCTGGGGTGAGCTCGATTATCTACTGGTCGATCTCCCTCCGGGGGCCGCAGCGGACAAACCGCCCGTCATTGCCGGGTTTATTCCTGACCTGGCAGGAGCGATTGTCGTGACGACACCATCAGAAGTGGCATCGGATGTGGTGCAGAAGTCGGTGACCTATGCTCGCGACATAGGTATCAAGGTCATGGGCATTGCCGAAAATATGAGTGAGTATCGCTGCCCTTCTTGTGGGGAGGTGAACGAGTTGTTCGAAGGCAATACCGAGGCGATGTGTGAGATGCTGGATTTGCCGCTGCTCGGACGCATTCCCTTCGACCGGACCCTCGCCCGTACCTTCGACAAGGGGGAGCCGTTGCTCGACGAAACCTATCCGACCATTCAACGGTACCAGGAAATAGCTGGGCGCATCAGGACGCTCATCGATTACAAGAAGGTGTTGGCCGAACAACTGTAACACAATGCACTGAAGAGGAGACCCATGAAATTCGTATGCCTCAACTGTGAAACATACATGAACTTCGAAAAGGTGGAAAAACCCGGGGAGGGCACGCTGGGCGTGTTTTTCGGCTGTCCGTCTTGCAATGCCAAGTTCTCCATGGTGACGAATCCTGGTGAAACCCAGATGGTCAGTTCCCTCGGAGTAAAGCTGGGGGGGCGCACCGTTGAGGCTGAACCATTCGAGATGACGAAGGGTACGTTGAAGACCGAAGCCACCCCAGCCCCTGGTCAGATGGCGGCCTATTTGAATGAGAAAATTCAAGGAGGTCAGCCCGCTGTTTCTGTCGCTGCTGCGTCGCCTGCCAAGGCTCCGGAGAAAGCGAGTGGTTGTCCCTTCTCCGCCATGGTGGCGGAAATGGGCCTGACGAACTCCGGCAAGCCTGCGAACGGTGCATCTGAGTTCACCTGGACTGCCGATGCCAAAGAAAAACTCGACCGGCTTCCGGCCTTCGTGAAGCCGATAGTTCAGGGCAGTGTTGAGACCTACGCGCGCAAACAGGGATTCAAGACTATCACGCTGCAAGTGATGGACGATTCAAAAAATGATTCGCCTGACGGGATGACGTGGTCACGCGAGGCGGAACAGCGGCTGGAAAATATTCCAGACTTCATCCGCCCCATGGCTCGCAAAGAAGTGGAGCGTCTGGCCAAGGAACGTGGGTTATCGTCCATTACCGCGCAAGTGATGGACGAGACCAAAGAGAAGTTCATGAAGTTTATGTAGCGGGAGCCACATGAGTCTGGTGTCGTGAGGCCCATCCAGTTGACTGGATGGGCCTTTCCGTTATCGACGCGCATTCATTTTACGGCTGTTACGATGAAGTGGTGTGTTTCCCTGCTATCTGTTCTGCTGCTGGTGCTGTTTCTCTGGTTCTCCAACCTGACCGCACAGGTATTTTCAGAACATCATCAAGCTTCCCTCGCCACGGGTATAACGCAAGGTTCCCACGGCGAGCATGACGGAGGAGGTTGGGAAGGGTCTGCTCAAGGGGTGGCCTACTCGGAATTCAACCATCGGTTTGCCGGTCTCTTCGTGTTCCTGTTTGGGCTTGCTGAGTTAGGGCATGCGTTACGGTACCCGCTGCCCTCTTGGATTCGACTCGTTTTGCCGAGTGCTCTCAGTGTCATCGGGGCGTACCTGTTGGTCTGGAGTGACCACGAGGCCTGGCCGATCGGCTCCTTGACCTTGGAGCGGACCTTTTCTGGACAAGACCCGGAAATCATCCAGCATAAATTTTACGGAATTTTCGCTGCCACCGCTGCGGCCAGCGAGACGCTTCGCCGAATCGGCTGGGCGCGCCACCCTGCTTGGGCGGCTCCATTAGTGATTGGCGGCCTGATCGGCGGACTGTTGCTGTTCTGGCACTCGCATGGGAATCATCCAGCGAAACAGACCATTGAACTTCACCATGCGCTCCTCGGAAGTCTTGGCGTTGGCGCTGCCTTGTCCAGCGCGATGGTGTCGTGGGGATCTGGGGCGTCGAGTCTTCCAGTGAAAAAATGGGACCTGGCCTGGGCGGTATTCGTGATCCTCATAGGTATTCAGCTGCTTCTGTATTTCGAATAGCCCCTTCACTCGGTGGTTGCGTCATAATTGACACCTTTCTGAGGCCTGTGTTACGTCTAGCCTCTCACGAGGTGGTAGTGTCTTCGTACGCATCTCTAACCTGCTCACAAAGTTCGGGCCGGCGTAGAGGAGGATCACATGGGTGGACATAGTCACTGGTCCACGATCAAACGGCACAAAGGGGCCCAGGATGCGAAGCGCGGGAAGATCTTCACGCGAATCATCCGGGAACTTACCATTGCGGCTCGGTCCGGCGGTGACCCTGACGCAAATCCACGACTGCGTCTGGCGATCGCCAAGGCCAAGGAAGCCAACATGCCTGGCGATACGATGAAGAAGGCCGTTCAGCGAGGGACGGGGGAATTGCCTGGTGTGATGTACGAGGAATTTCAGTTAGAAGGATATGGCCCCGGAGGAACCGCCGTACTTCTCGAGATTACGAGCGACAACCGGAACCGGACCGTCGCGGAGATACGCAGCCTCCTCACGAAAAATCACGGCAATATGTCGGAGGCGGGCGCCGTTGCCTGGCAGTTTCATAAGAAGGGGCTTGTTGCAATTGAGAAGGGAAAGGTCGACGAAGATGCACTTCTTTCGTTGGCCCTCGACGCCGGGGCGGAAGATGTGAAAGTCGGCGAGAAGAGTTATGAGGTGCTCACCACCCCCCACGATTTTGAAACGGTGAAGAAAGCGTTGGTCGATGCCAAGATCGACACAGCCCTGGCCGAAATCACCTTCATTCCGCAGAACACGATCCGTCTGGACGAAAAATCAGCCGAGCAGATGCTCAAGCTGATGGAAATTTTGGATGAGCACGATGATGTGCAGAAAGTTCACGCGAATTTCGATATCCCGGACGAAATCATGGAGAAAGTGGCCGCGACTGCTGCGGGATAGCGAGGCCGGCCAACCAACACCGTCATGTCACTCGGATAACCAGACGACATGATCGCCTTTCTCACGGGGCGGTTGGCATTCAAAGCGCCCACACACCTCACGCTCGATGTGCAAGGGGTTGGGTACGAAGTTCATATTCCACTCAGCACATATTACGCCCTACCGAATCTTGACGAAGTTACCGCGCTGAATATTCACACGCATCTCCGGGAAGATGCGATCCAGCTCTTCGGCTTTCTGTCGCAAAGCGAGAAGGAGTCGTTTTTGCTGCTGACCAGCGTGTCGGGGATCGGACCGAAGCTGGCGCTTAGCGTGCTCTCGAGTTTGCCGATCACCGATCTGGTCCATGCGATCCAAACCGAGGATGTCGAGAAGCTGGCGACCGTTCCAGGCATCGGCAAGAAATCGGCGGGCCGCATTGTGCTTGAACTGAAGGATAAGGTCGGCAAAATCCAGGGCGGTTCGTCTCGGCTTGCGACCGCTGACACCTCCGCCGTGGATGGCCCGTATGAGGACGCCCTCTCCGCTCTGATAAACTTGGGTTATCGTCCTCAGGATGCCAAGGAAGCCTTAAAGCGAGTCACTAAGACAGCGACAGGTTCTCTGGCACTGAAGGAGCTCATTCGTGAAGGGCTCAAGGAGCTTGGAAGGGGGTAAGCGGATGTCATTCAACGCAAAGAATGGTGCCAAACTGTTCCTGTGCAACGGCTTAATGGGGATTGCACTCGTGGTCATGGTGCCATCCCCAGGGCTTGCAGAAGAGGTCCAAGAGCCCAAGAGCATCAGAATGACCTGTGGAACCTGTCCTGATGGGTATGCGATGACCGGTGTCACCCAAGCTCCGGAAATCTGCAAAGACGGCGATCCGACGCTCGTGCAATGTGTGCCGTTGGGAGCCAACATGCTGGGTGTCTGCGGTTCCTGCCCTGATGGGTATGCCGAAATTGGTGGTTCCTCAGTGCCCGCTCGTTGCGGGACCAAGGATGGTGGCCGGCTGTCGCAATGCCAGTTGAGGAAAATGGAGCAGAATTTTCCCGACTCGACCCAGGGATTTAAGAGGTGTCCTCCTGATTGCGGCAGCGCGGCCCAGCCTGGTCAAGGGACGCTTCCGCCCCCGCCAAAGTATCAACAGATGCCGGAGGGCAAATAGGCATGGGTGTCGTATCGTGACCGAGCGGGTCGTGACCAATCGCGCCACGGATGAAGAGCGGGGTCAGGAGAATGTTCTTCGACCTCAGACGCTGGATGAGTACGTCGGCCAAGAGAAAATGAAGGCGTCGTTGCGAGTCTGTATCGAAGCGGCCAAGCAGCGGGGCGAGGCGCTCGACCATGCCATCTTCTACGGACCGCCCGGTCTCGGGAAGACGACCATCGCGCACATTATCGCGAAAGAAATGGGCGCGGCCTTGCGGTCGACGTCAGGGCTGGTCCTAGCCCATGCCGGCGACTTGGCGGCGATTCTGACCAATCTTCAGGAATATGATGTGCTCTTTATCGATGAGATTCATCGCTTGCCCGCCTCTGTTGAAGAGGCGCTCTATCCGGCGATGGAGGACTTTCAACTTGACCTGGTCATCGGACAGGGGCCTGCCACGAGGACCGTCAAGCTGGATCTGCCGCCCTTTACGCTCGTGGGCGCGACGACCAGGGCCGGTTCCCTTACCTCCCCACTGCGGGATCGCTTTGGCTTAGTCTATCGGCTGGAGTTCTATGGGCCGTCTGAGCTGGAGTTGATTGTGACGCGCTCGGCTGGAGTCTTAGGGGTTGGGATTGATCGGGCAGGTGCTGCGGAAATATCACGTCGTGCCCGTGGAACACCACGGATTGTCAATCGGCTGATTAAGCGCATCAGAGACTATGCCCAAATTAAGGCGGACGGACATATTACCGAACAGGTGGCCAAGGAGGGATTAGCCTGGGTCGGGATCGATGAGGCGGGTTTCGACGATATGGACCGTAAGATCCTTCTCACGATCATCGAGAAGTTCAATGGGGGACCGGTCGGAGTGGAGTCCCTGGCAGCCGCTGTCCAGGAAGACAAGGGCACGATCGAGGATGTGTATGAGCCCTACCTGATCCAAGCTGGCTTCCTGGATCGTACCGGTCGTGGCCGACAAGTAACTCGTTTGGCCTACGATCACTTTAAGCGTCCTTCTCAATTGCTGATGTAAGCCCAGAGCGTTCCGATACGTCAGCTTCCTGATACCCAAGCGCTATCCTTGCAATAGATTCGATCGTTCCTGTAGAATTCTCCACTTGTCCTATGATCTTCTTTCCCGACGGGAATGAGAACGCCCTCCTGCAATTAAGTGTCCGAGGCGAGACTCAGCATGCCCAAAGATATGTCTGAATATCGTAAGGAAATCGATAGGATCGATGACGAAATCATTCGACTGCTCAATGAGCGCTCGAAAAGCGTCATCGAAATCGGAAGAATCAAAAAAGAAAAAAATGCTGATGCCAACCTCCATACTGCTGGGCGGGAGGCTGAGATCATCGAACGACTTACGAAACTCAACAGCGGCCCTTTTCCCAGCGAGGCCATCCGATCAGTCTATCGAGAAATCATGTCGGCTTCCCTGTCGCTTGAGTCTCCCCAGAAGGTCGCGTATTTGGGGCCGCGAGCCACCTTTACGCACATGGCCTGCATGCAGAAATTTGGGTCGTCCGTCCAGTATGTGCCTGTCTACAGTATTAAAGAGGTCTTCAGCGAGGTTGAGCGAGGCCGGGCCAATTTCGGGGTGGTGCCGATCGAAAATACCACGGAGGGTGTCGTGAATCACACCCTCGACATGTTTATCGATTCCAACTTGCTGATCTATGGAGAGATTCTTCAAGAGGTCTCACACCATCTCCTATCGAAATCTGGTCTTATCGAGGATGTGAAAAAAATCAATTCTCATCCCCATGCCCTTGCTCAATGCCGAAACTGGCTCGAAACCAATCTTCCGCATGTGCCAGCGGTTGAAGTGGCAAGCACGGCGCGGGCTGCCGAGCTGTGTATCGATGAGCCTGCCTCGGCAGCTATTGCATCGGAATTGGCCGGCCATCTCTATGGGCTGAAGGTGATTAAGGCCCGTATTGAGGATAACCTCAATAATTTCACCCGCTTTCTGGTCCTGTCGCAGAAGCCTTCAGAGCGAACAGGGAAAGATAAGACATCGTTGATGTTATCGGTGAAGGATAAAGTTGGCGCGCTCTATGATCTGCTCCGCCCGTTCGCTTCCCACGGACTCAATATGACCAAGATAGAATCCCGTCCCTCCCAGCGCAAAGCGTGGGAGTATATTTTCTTTGTGGATGTTGAGGGGCATAGGAATGAGGAGCGCGTGAATAGGGCGATTGAAGAGGTGAAGGCTCGCTGCCTCTTCATGAAGATTTTAGGCTCCTACCCGGTTCACGACTGACCATGGCACTGCACGTCCATCCCGATATCCGATCTCTGAACCCTTACGTTCCTGGTAAACCAATCGATGAGCTTCAACGTGAGCTTGGGCTCACCCGCGTGATCAAACTTGCTTCCAACGAGAATCCGCTCGGCCCTTCACCAAAGGCCTTGGCCGCGTTGACCGGTGAGCAGGATATGCTGCATCGATATCCGGACGGTGGTGCCTATCAGCTTCGGCAGGCCCTTGCTGATCGTTGGAAAGTGGGACGTGAGCAAGTCATTTTGGGCAATGGGTCGGACGAGATCCTCGGGTTGTTGGCGAGGACGTTCTTGACGCCTGGCGATGAAGCCATCATGGCCGATCACACGTTCGTGATCTATAAGATGGAGGTCACCGCTGTCCACGGTAAACCGATGGTCGTGCCTCTTGCCAATTGGACTCATGACCTTGAGTTGATGGTACGGGCCGTGACGCCTCGAACTCGATTGCTCTTTCTCTGCAATCCCAACAATCCCACCGGGACAATGGTCTCGGCGGAGGCGGTCGATCGCCTCATGGCCAACGTGCCTAAGGATGTCATCGTGGTGTTCGACGAAGCCTATTTCGAGTATGTCCGCAATCCGCAATTCCCCGATGCGCTGGCGTATGTGAAGCAGGGGCGGAACGCGATTGTCTTGCGGACCTTCTCCAAGATCTATGGACTGGCGGGGCTACGAATTGGATACGGCATCAGCACAACCGAGGTGATTGACTTCCTGAACAGGATTCGGCCTCCATTCAATGCCAACAGTCTGGCCCAGAAGGCCGCGCTGGCTGCCCTGGGCGATGACGAGCATGTGGCTAAGAGCCGGGCCGTCAACGAGGCTGGGATGGCGCAGATGGAAGAAGGGCTGCGCGCGCTCGGAATAACTTCGATCCCGAGTGAAGCAAACTTTCTCTACTTTGATGTGAAACAGGATGGGCGACGGGTGTTCGACGCACTGCTGCGAAAGGGGATTATTGTGCGGCATATCGAAGGAGCGATGATTCGCGTCACCATCGGTCAACCGGACGAAAATGTTGCCTTCCTCCAGGCTCTCAAGAACGTCTTGGATGGAGGCAGGTAAGAAATAGAGTGAGGGAATTATGATCATCGTGTTGAAACCAGAAGCTTCGGAAAGTGAAGTTGACCACATCATCGACCGATTGCGGGATCTGGGCTTAAAATCGCAAATCTCCACGGGCCAGGAACGCACCATTATCGGTGTCATCGGTGATGACCGAATCCTGCACAATCAGCCATTGACGGCGCTCCCCGGGGTAGAAAGTGTTCTGCCGATCTTGGCACCGTGGAAACTGGTCAGCCGTGAATTTAAGAAGGAAGCGACGATCATCGATGTCGGTGGTGTCAAAATCGGTGCCAAGAAGCTTGTCATCATGGCGGGACCCTGCGCGGTCGAGCGACTGGAGCTCACGGTGGGGATTGCACATGAAGTGAAGGCTTCTGGGGCCTCGATTCTTCGTGGTGGAGCCTATAAGCCCAGAACGTCACCATATTCCTTTCAAGGGTTGGGTCGTGAAGGGCTCGACTATTTGGTTGAAGCCAGGAAGCAAACGGGGTTACCGGTCGTCAGTGAGATTCTTGACACCAGGGATATCGAGCTCTTTCTCGAGAAGGCGGACATTATTCAGATCGGCGCGCGGAACATGCAGAACTTCGAGCTCCTCAAGGAGGTCGGCGCGTATGACAAGCCGGTGCTCTTAAAACGGGGCCTGTCGGCGACAATCAAGGAGTTTCTTCTGTCGGCCGAATACATCATGTCCCGCGGTAACCAGAACGTGATGTTGTGCGAACGGGGCATCCGTACGTTCGAAACGCAATATCGCAATACGCTGGATCTCGCGGCTATTCCAACATTAAAAGAGCTCTCGCATCTCCCGGTCATCGTTGACCCCAGCCATGCCACGGGAAAGTGGGATCTAGTGGCTCCGATGTCAAAAGCGGCGGTCGCGGCCGGTGCCGATGGCCTACTCATCGAAGTTCACTCGAACCCTGAGTGTGCGCTGTGTGATGGTGAAGAATCCATCAAGCCCTCGAAGTTCAAAGCCTTGATGGCTGATCTCAGGAATATCGCGAAAGCTGTAGGCAGAGAGCTGTAAAGCCAGTATGGCCGTTCATTTCAAGCAGGTTGCCATCATTGGTGTGGGGCTGATCGGTGGATCACTCGGGATGATCCTCCGGAGGAAGGCCTTGGCTGATCACGTCGTCGGCGTCGGCCGTCGTGTCGAAAACCTCCAGACTGCGGTTGCTTTAGGTGCGATCGATCGATACGTGTCTGATCCTCAAGAGGGTGTGCGTGGAGCGGATTTGGTGGTGCTTGCGACACCGGTCGATACTTATGAGCGACACCTCCATGAATGGGCCCATTGCCTTGTTCCCGCTGCGATCGTCAGTGATGTGGGCAGTGTGAAAGGCACCTTGGTTGAACGGTCGGAAGCGGCGATGCCGGCAGGCGTGCACTTTGTCGGGGCCCATCCCATCGCGGGAAAAGAAAAGACGGGAGTCGCGGCCGGGTCCGATCAACTGTTCAAGGGCGCACGCTGTATTCTGACGCCGACAACACGAACAGATCCGGCGGCACTTGATCGGGTGAGGCAACTGTGGGAAGAAGCCGGTTCGATTGTCTTAACGATGGATCCGCATCTTCACGACCAAATCTTGGGAGCCGTCAGTCATCTGCCCCATGTGGCCGCCTTTGCGCTGATGAACGCCCTGGCCGAGCTTCGCGATCAACAGGTCCCCTCATTGGATCTTGCCGGCCACTCCGGAGGAGGCTTACGGGATACGACCAGGATCGCCGCGAGTTCTCCGGAAATGTGGCGAGACATTTTCTTGTGGAATCGGGATAATGTAGTGTCCTATATCGACCGATATGTACGGGCCCTGGAAGAAGTGAAGCAACTGATTAAAGCTGAGGATGCTGCTGGAATCGAGAAGTTGCTCGAACGGGCCAAAGGCGAGCGTGACAAGTTGACCAGTTGCTCTCTGAGCCACTCATGACATCATTGACGATCACCCCTGGCCGGCCACTTAAGGGAACAACCACCGTTCCTGGTGACAAGTCGCTCACCCATCGGGCGATCATCCTCACCGCACTGGGAGAAGGGACGAGCACGGTTACGGGCTACTGCCAGGGAGAGGACTGTCTGAACACGATGAGGGCTCTTCAGGGAATGGGGATTCCTATTACCCAGACTCCGACCGAATTAACCGTCTGCGGGAAGGGGTTTTGGGGGCTCTCTGAACCAACTGGCCCGATTGATTGCGGCAATTCTGGGACCGGCATCCGTCTGCTCACGGGCCTCCTGGCCGGACAAGATTTTTTCTCGATCCTCACGGGCGATGAATCGATCAGACGGCGTCCTATGGGCCGAGTCGTCAAGCCGCTGCGCGAGATGGGGGCGGCTATTGGAGGCCGTAAGGGAGGAGAGCTGGCGCCATTGGCGATTACAGGGGCAGCCCTCCACGCCATTGAGTACGCCTCCCCTGTAGCCAGCGCACAGATTAAGTCGTCGATCCTGCTCGCGGGCCTCTTTGCTGAGGGGACGACTCGGTATCGGGAACCACGTCTCTCACGAGACCATACTGAGCGGATGTTTCAGTTCTTTGGAATCCCTCTTGCGAAAGAAGATGGTGTGCTGGTCTTGCATGGGCGACCTTCGGTCGGATGGCGAGGCGTTCATGTGGCCATTCCCGGTGATTTCTCGGCAGCCGCATTTTTCATCGTCGGCGCGACGATTGTACAGGGATCTGATATCACCATTTACAATGTCGGCATGAATCCAACCAGAACCGGCCTTATTGATGTCATGAGAAAGATGGGAGCCGACATTCAGGTTCTGGGTCTGCGAGAAGCGGCCGGCGAACCGGTCGCGGATCTCCGCGTGAAGTCATCCGCACTGAAAGGCGTGACCATCGGTCATGATCTTATCCCGAAGACGATCGATGAATTTCCCGTGCTGTGTGTGGCTGCTTCTGTGGCGGAGGGGGACACTGTGATTTCCGGAGCCGAGGAACTACGGGTCAAAGAGAGCGACCGGATTGCGACCATGAGCCGCGAGTTGAAGGCCATGGGAGCGCTCATCGAAGAAAGGCCTGATGGGATGATCATCCGCGGGTTAGGCCAAGGAGGAGAGAACGGCAGGCTGAACGCGGCGGGCAAGGCCCAAAGCCATGGAGACCACCGTGTGGCCATGTCTCTCGCCATCGGTGGGCTGACGGCGGAAGAGAGCATGACGATTGGTGACACGAGCTGCGTGGACACGTCATTTCCCAATTTTGAAAAGGCGCTCACCGATCTGTTGACGCAACCTGGGTGAGAGTCGTGGAACAGGCAGTACGGTTCGAGAAGTGAGGGAGCTGAGTGATTATCGCGATTGATGGACCCGCAGGGGTGGGTAAGAGTACAGTAGCAAGATTATTGGCGGCTCATCTTGGATACCTCTATCTTGATACAGGGGCGCTGTACCGCGCCATCGCATGGAAAACCTTGCAGTCGGGGAATCGTCCGACTGATGACGAGCAGGTGACGATGCTCTTGTCGGCCACCTCGATTCACATGCAGTTTCACCAGGGTGTGATGCAGGTCTTGGTCGATGGCCTCGATGTCACAGGGGACCTTCGTAGGCCAGAAGTCACGGCGGCGGCTTCCATCGTGTCAGCCATTCCAGCTGTCCGTGAGTGGTTGCTGCCGATCCAGCGTCAGATTGGCCAACGAGGCTCGGTGGTCGCAGAAGGGCGCGACATCGGCACGAAGGTCTTTCCTACAGCACCGTATAAATTCTTTTTGGAGGCGGACTCAGAGGTACGAGTTGCGCGACGGCATCGTGAACTGGTCGCTGCGGGCCGTGGAGAGACCGTTGAAACGACCTCCCGAGATTTGTCCGACCGAGATCGGCGGGATCGGACCCGTTCGGTCGATCCATTGGTTCCGGCGGATGACGCACGATTCATCGATACGTCTGCGCTGAGTCCCGATCAAGTGGTGGCGCAGATGATCGCGGTTGTGTCGACCGGGTCGTGAGCGGGTTCGTCTACGGATTCTTGTGGGTGTTGGCACGGGTTGTCGGCTGGATTTGCTTTCAATATCGTGTTGAAGGTCAGGTTCCTCGGGCGGGTGGGGTACTGATCGCCGCAAACCACGCCAGCTACCTCGATATTCCGCTACTCGGCTGCGGGATGCGTCGGAGGGCCTGGTACTTGGGACGGAACGACTTGTTTCCGATCCCTGTGTTGAACAGTATATTGCAGGCGTTGGGCTGGATCCCGGTGAGGCTGGGACGTCTCGACCGAGAGGCGTTCGGGAAGGCCATCAACTTGATTCGGGCCGGTCACGTGGTAGTTATTTTCCCAGAAGGCGGGCGCACCCACGATGGCCACCTTCGGCCTCCAAAGGCTGGTATTGGCGTGATTGTGTCCCAGACCGGATGCCCAGTTGTCCCAGCATACTTGAAGGGGACCTTCGACGTGCTACCCATCAGGGCTCGCTGGCCTCGGTTGCGTCAGGTCACGGTACGATTCGGGAATCCTATTCAGTTCGAAACGGGGCATCAAAAAGAGAGAGCAGAAACGAAACAGTTCTATCAACAGGTCAGCCGTACGGTGATCGAGCACATTGCAGTTTTAGGTCAAGTTCCCGCTCCAAAGGGGAAGGATGACCTGGCTCCCGACACACCAAACAGGCCAACCACCGACGCTCACAACGCTGAGTGAGCCCGGCGACTTCACCATCAGCACCCGACAACAGTCGGAAGAGGTAGGACGTTCATATGAGTACGGTATCCAACAGCAGTGATGCTCAGTTAGACCGCGATGCATTGGCCGCGTTGTACGAAGAAACTTTTCGAAACCTTGAAGAAGGCACGATCACCGAGGGTCGGGTCGTGGCCCTGACCAAGGACAAGGTCATCGTCGATATCGGGTACAAATCAGAAGGTATGATTCCGACTGATCAGTTCTCTTCCGAGGAGCTTCAGAATCTCAAGATCAGTGACCGGGTCCAAGTCTATATCGAAGAATGTGAAGATGCAGACGGCAATCTTGTCCTTTCCAAGGAAAAAGCCGACAAGATGAAAATTTGGGAAGAACTCGAGACTCTCTATAAGGAAGAAAAGAGTATAGAAGGGAAGATTGTCTCACGCATCAAAGGCGGCATGATGGTCGATATTGGTGTCAAAGCGTTCTTGCCAGGCTCGCAAATCGATCTTCATCCAGTTCGTGATCTGGATGGGCTCGTTGGAAAGACCTTCCCCCTGAAGATCATCAAGATCAACCACCGGCGAGGGAATGTGGTTGTATCAAGGCGTGTGTTATTGGAAGAAACCAGGGATAAAAAACGGCAGACGACGTTGGCTACTCTTAAGGAA
Organism: Nitrospira sp. Ga0074138; assembly: GCA_001464735.1. Taxonomy (GTDB): domain Bacteria; phylum Nitrospirota; class Nitrospiria; order Nitrospirales; family Nitrospiraceae; genus Nitrospira_D. Next base: position 33,281 of record LNDU01000050.1, on the reverse strand, counting down.
GGACAACTCATCCAGGGGACCGTCAAGAACATCACCGACTACGGATCGTTCATTGATCTCGGAGGGATTGACGGGCTGCTGCACATCACCGACATGTCATGGGGGCGAGTTGGACACCCATCGGAACTGTTTACGGTGGGAGATAAGGCCGAAGTCACCGTCCTGAAATATGATCGCGAAACCGGTCGCATTTCTCTCGGGCTTAAGCAGAAAAGCGCGGATCCTTGGACCAATGTTGCCGGTAAGTATCCGATTGGAACGAGAGTCCGTGGTCGTGTGGTGAGTCTGACCGATTACGGAGCGTTCGTGGAGCTGGAGCCGGGTGTTGAGGGATTGGTGCACGTTTCCGAGATGTCGTGGACGCACGAAGTCCGCCATCCATCGAGAGTCGTGGCGGTCGGTGATCAAGTGGAAGCCGCGGTGCTCAATGTCGACCCCGCGAGCCGCAAGATCTCATTAGGCATGAAACAAACGGCGCCCAATCCCTGGGACATGATTGAAGGCAAATATCCGGTCGGGACTCGTATCGAGGGAAAGGTGAAGAGCCTGACTGACTTCGGTGCCTTTATCGGACTTGAAGAGGGGATTGACGGGCTCATCCATATTTCGGACATGTCGTGGACGAAGCATATTAAGCATCCTTCCGAGCTCTTCAAAAAGGGACAAAAAGTGGAAGCGGTTGTGTTACGTATCGACAAAGAAAAAGAGCGGCTCTCGTTGGGTTATAAACAGTTGGCGCGTGATCCGTGGGATGAGGCAATTCCAGCGCGATATCACATCGGGGATTCAGTGACCGGCAAAGTGTCGAAAGTCGCCGACTTTGGAATTTTCATCGAGTTGGATGCTGGGGTGGAAGGCTTGATCCATGTCAGCGAATCCGGTCTCGAACCTTCAGCAAAACTGGAAGAAAAGTTTAAGTTGCAGGACGACGTGACGGCGAAGATAATCAAGGTTGATCGAGAGGAGCGCAAGATCGCGCTCAGCCTTCGGGACCATCAACTGGACTGGGAGCGTAAGCAGGTTGACGACTATCACTCGACACAAGGCGTGCTGGACCAGAGTCTGGGGCGCGCAGCCAAACAGAGCCGGAAACGGTCGCAATCGGATGATCAAAACTAAATTGGCTGGTTCTGATAACTCTGTGGGAAATGCGCAATGGCGGATGAAGTGACACAGGCGGAACGGCCTCCCAAGCGCCACTTACTGCGGAAAGCCTTTTGGCTTTTCGCAGTGGGACTGGGACTGTTGACTCTGATCAATCTCTTTTTCCCGGACCTCGACTTGTCCACTGCTGACCGCATCGCCCTGATTCGAGTCGAGGGCGTCATTTTAGATTCTCAGACGACCATTGGGGAGCTGAAGCGATTCAGCGAGATTCCCTCCGTCAAGGCCATCGTCATTAGAATTGATAGTCCGGGCGGCGGCGTTGTGCCATCGCAAGAGATTTATGATGCCGTCAAGCGGGTCAGAAATAAGCACAACAAGGCGGTGATCGCGTCGATGGGAAGCGTCGCCGCATCTGGAGGGTATTACATCGCTGCCGCAACGGATCGGATTGTGGCTAACCCAGGGACTCTGACCGGTAGTATCGGAGTCATCATGGAAACGGCTAATGTGGAGGGGTTACTCCAGAAGATCGGGGTGGAGGGGGTCGTCATTAAGAGCGGAAAATATAAGGATGTCGGTTCCCCGCTTCGGAAGATGAGCGCGGATGAACGAGGCTTGTTGCAGGCCGTGATGGATGATGTTCACAAGCAGTTTATCGAGGCGGTGGCGGAAGGCCGTTCACTCGAATTTCGAACTGCTCAAGCGTTGGCCGACGGTCGAATCTTTACCGGACGTCAGGCTAAGGAAGCAAAGCTTGTCGACGAACTCGGCGATTTAGAAGATGCCATTCAACTGGCCGCGGAGGTTGTTGGAATCGAAGGGGAACCGAAGGTCATCGAGCCTCGCCGTCGTTTTTCTCTTCGCGAAGTTCTGGACTCGAAACTCAGCATGCTGTTTCCCAAGTTGGACATTCAACCGGGTGTGAACTTGAAGTACCTTATGGCCTTCTAGCCGCATCCGTGAACGTGTGGCGGTTTTCTCAGCGAAGGGAGCGTGGATATGACCAAGGCGCAGATCATCGAAAAAGTTTCTGAGCAAGTCACCACCCTGACGAAGCGACAGGCAGAAGTGGTGGTCAACACCATTTTCGATTGTGTCAGGGATTCGCTGAAAAACGGAGATAAAACTGAGATTCGCGGATTTGGCAGCTTTCGTCTGCGGGCTCGTCGGATGAAGGAAGGGCGCAATCCAAAGACCGGAGAGACGGTTGCGGTACCAGCCAAGCGAGTCCCATTTTTTAAGGCCGGCAAAGAGCTGAAGGAATTGCTCAACCAACAGTAGCGATTGTCTGGTTGAAAGGGGAATCCATGTCGGTATCAGATTCTTCGCAGGCGAATACCACGGACGTCCGCTGGACCGACGGTGCTCTCAAACGCATGGAGCGCGCCCCAATATTTCTGCGTGGCATGGTCCGTCGGTTGGCTGAAACAAAAGCGCGAGAATTGGGGTACGAGGAAATCACCGAGGAGATTCTTGAGCAGTTTAAGGGACAGATGATGGGACGCATGGGCGGTGAGGCCGGCATGGCCTCTGCTGTAGATGAGATGGCCAATGGCCGCCTTCCATGGACCGCCGCCGCGAAGGAACGGTTGGGTATGGTACCCGAGTTCATGCGCGCGATGATCAAGCAGATTGCGGAGGAAATTGCGAAGGAACGGGGGCATCTCGAGGTGAATGTCGAGTTGTTTGAAAAAGTGGAAGCGCTTGGTGACCTCCACGAGGAGAGCGGGTCCCCGATGGAATGGACCGAGGAAGCTGTGGCGCTACTGCAAGATAAGTTAAAGCACTCGCCGCCCATCGCAATGGACTTTGTGACAGATATGCTGAAACGAGATAGTGAGGATCTGGCCAGAGAACGGGGCCGCACCCGCATCGATGAACAGATCCTGCATGAACTCTGGGAAGCACCGCAGGAACGAATGGCATGGACGGATGAAGCCTGGAAGCGGCTTCAAACGTCTCCTGATTTTGTCCGTAGTGGTATCCGTAAAGCAGCGGAACGGCGAGCGCGCAAGTTGGGGTTGAAAGAAATTGACTCAGACCATTTGACGACATTTCGGAATCAGGCGATGATGAAAGCCGTCAAGCGCATCCGCTCATTCGGCTATCATGAATTGACGTTCGATGCCTTTGAAACCGCTCTCCAGAAAACCAAGCGTTTGCAGGGTAATGATCAGGCGGAGAAACGTCTTCAGGAAATCCGTGGACACTTTGCCGATCCGTCGACAAAGAAACCTGACGGCGGGACTCTGGGAGCCGAGCTCATGGATCGTTTCCGCAGGTATCTCAAAGGCGAGGGAACACTCTAAGCAGACAAAAATTCTCGTCCGTCAATTCCAACGGGTGCTCCGAAAATACCCAACCTAACCGGATCAGCGCTCCTTTTCTAGTGGGCCTCCACCTGCTGGGGCCAAAACTTATGCCGAATTTGAGGAAGTGGTTCATTGTCTAAATTGGGAATGTCGTAGAGACAACGATCAATCATCGAAACTTCGTCTTCCGTTAATGGCAGCGTCACTTTTTTCTTCCAGAACTGATCAAGCGTAAAATAATCAGCCGATTGCGGCTTCTGGGCCAACAACTCCTGCATTTTCTTGAAGCCCGACGTATCAACGCCAGGGATACGCCCCTTGTTTCGATCGTGACACCAGGTGAGAACTTCGGCAATCCCGTACATCGTGATATCAACATTCACAATTTTACTCATGACCTTCCTCCTAAAATTAACATCGCATCATAACGTAAGCGGCAGGCAAAATTCAAAGGTTGATGAGATTCCGCTGAAGATTGCGAGTGGGAAGACTGCCTCTGTATACTGGGCCTTCTGAATCCACCATCATAGGCCCATTGGTCGAGCAGGGTTGGGGTGTCGGAGACGGTGTGAAGATTGATATCGAACGGAAATCCCATGCAGCCAGGCCACTTCTTTCCCTGCTATGGCTGTCTCTTCTGATTGGTCATGGGCTGTGGGCCTGTTCCAAGAGCGAGCCGTATAACCCACCTGACCCTTTTTATTATTTTGCCAGCTACAAGGTCGGCAAGAATCCAACCACGATTGTCGCCGAGGACCTCAATCATGACTCATTCACCGATCTCGTCACCACCAATATTGCGAGTAATACCCTCTCGATACTGTTGGGGAATGGAGATGGGACATTCAGAGATCAGATTCAGCTCAATGTCTGTCAGGAACCGCGTTCCCTCGTGATGGGCAACTTCAATCAGGACCGACATGCTGATGTGGCCCTGGCGTGCTCCGGTGGCGACGAAATCATGATCTTGCTCGGGCATGGAGATGGAAAGTTTGAAGAGGGACCACGTTATCCGGTCCATCGTGCACCAATTGCACTGGCCGCCGACGATATCAACCGCGATCATCATACGGATCTTGTCGTTGCTCTACGGAACGATAAAGTCAAAATCTTTCTAGGGAACGGGACCGGTGAATTTCGACACGGAATTCAGTACGAACATGGAGATACTCCCACATCCGTTGCCCTCTCTGATCTCAATACCGATGGGAGACTAGACATGGTGGTGACCAATGGAGGACCTATGTCGAATGCAGTCTCCATTTGGCTCGGGAATGGCGACGGTTCTTTTCGGGAGCCCACAGACTATTCGACGGGCCGTCGACCTCTTGGCGTAAGTTTTGCCGACTTCAATAACGATCATCACAGAGATCTACTGGTCATCAACGGAGAGAAGGACAGCTTCACGACATTTCTCGGAAACGGCAACGCGACATTCCGATCCGGTAAGGATTCCGGGGCTGATGCCGGTCCGAACTTTGGGTTGGCGAGGGATTTCAATGGCGATAGGATAGAGGATGTCGCGATCGTCAATCTCCAGTCCAATGACCTGTCGATCTTATTCGGGAAAGGCGATGGAACCTTTCATTACCCACCGAGAAATTACCGCACGAAGTCCGGTCCGTTTGCTCTTTCGTCCTTTCATGTCATAACCTCTGCGCTGGAAGAACCGGGGCTGGCCATCGCCGATAACGGGAGTGGCAGCGTCTCAATCTTTCTCCACCGTGGACTCAAATCCGTTGCAAAGTCGGAGTTGCGACAGTAGGACGCGAGCAATCACTGACTATTCTTGACAGCCAGGAGGGCCTTCGCTAGAGTTGCCGGTGAGGAAAACTGCTCGCGATTTTCAGGCATTATGATGGCGCTTCGATCCTTTGCATGGTGGTTCATGATTGGGGCCCTATTGACCCTTTCCGTCCTGATGGTGCAGGGCGGAGTTCGGGATTTGTGGGAAGGGACTCAACCGGCTGGGGGCACCAATGTTTTGGTGTACTTTGGCACGACCCTCCTGGGCGGCGGCTTGCTCGCCGGGTGCGTTGCGCTGATCATGAATCGTCTTCGGTAATCGGAGAGAATGGGAAATGTATGCAGTGCCTCAAGTGCAAAGGGTTTATGCTGGTGGAGCGCCACTATACCCTGGTCAATCGTCGGATTTACGCGCGCTGTCTCAATTGCGGGTTTTGGATTGATCTGGCCGACCTTCTCCGATTTTTCCATAAAGTGATTGATAGTGGGCGGAAAGGTGATAAAGTGCGTGAATCGTTTATCTTCTGAAAGAGGCGGTCGTTTGTGGCACAGTGCGACCATATTCCGCCCGAGTATCACAGGCAACGCTGGGGCGGTGCCGTTTCTCGCCTTGCGCTAGGTTCGGCTGTCTCTCTTTCCTTGCTCGCGTTCTCAATAGACCCTGCCTTGGGAATGGAGGATCATTCTAAGACGCGGGTCACCCATCGTGTCAGCTATGTTCCACAACCCCTCCCCTGGAAGCGAATTCCGGCGCACAGTATTCTCCTAAAGGAATTGCGATCGGGCCGCATCCTGTACGAGTATGAGGTGGGGAAACGTCTGTCGCCGGCCAGTCTGACCAAGATTATGTCGACGCTGATCATCCTTGAGAAAGGCCGCCTTGATGATCTGGCCACCGTGAGCCGGAATGCGGCGAGGGCCCCCAAGACTCACTTGCGACTGAAGGTTGGAGAAGTCTTTCGCCTTGGGGATTTGCTCAAGGCGATGATGATGGTCTCAGCCAATGACGCCTGCCTGGCGGCTGTCGAGCATGTCGGCGGCGATGAAGAGCAGTTTGTGAAATTGATGAATGCCAAGGCCGTGGCACTTGGACTCGCCGGCACGCATTTCAGCAACGGGTGCGGGTTCGACGGCCCAGATCATTACTCGACAGCTGAAGATCTGGCGGCACTCAGTGAAGTGGCGATGCGAAACGTGGTGTTCCGAGACCTCGTCAGAGAGGAACGTGAAATTATCACACCGGTTAGTGGATATCGCGCCTACGTCCTGCATAACACGAATCGTTTACTTGGTCGTATCCCAGGTGTAGTAGGGGTGAAGACCGGATTCACTTCCAAAGCAGGCCGATGCCTAATTGCCAAAGTTTCTCAAAATGGTAGCGATCTGCTTCTCGTAATCCTGAACTCCAATCGTCGGTGGAATACCGCAAAAAGCCTCATAGATTACGGGTTTCGTCTCACAAATACCCCTCAATAGCGGCATCCAGCTCTCATCCTTGGCATATTTACTCACTGAGTGAGCAGGGATAACGGTATGTAACCATTCAGCTTGTCGGCCGATACTGGTGACTCTGTTTCAGAGCTTGCAGGTGAGGACTCTTATCGAAGATTCAAGATGGATTTCCCTAGGCCTGACTCCACGTTTTTGGTGAATTACCGAGGGGCGGCAAACTCGATGTTGATATCTTTCCCGAGGTAGTTCACTTGGAAACCCTGCTTATCGTAGGCCATGACGGCGCCCATGACGTTTTCGTCACCATACTCCTCTTGGCCTAACAACTTCCTGATTTCTTCGGGGCTCTCACTATTGAGCACGTTACGAAAGATGCCTCTGGTCTTATACGTGAATCGATTATTGATGAACAGAAGATCAACTCTCCCGTCCTGAATACGCACCCCGGCCATTGGACCGGTTGGCTTTCGTTGATCGAGCAGGAAGATGAACGTCGCTTCCTGCTCAACCTTGACTCCGGAAATCTTTTCAGTGACAAGCGTTTCAACGGCTTTGGATTCCGAGTCGCCGAGTTTGACGCCGAACAGCGAGATCTCAGTGCTCGAAATGGCCTTTGGCTCCATGACATCGTTCTTACTCAACTCGTACGGCTCGGCATGAGCTGAGCCAAGCGCTAAGAGGACGCTCGCCAGCAGGATGATGACTCTTCGCACGACAAGCTCTTTCGTCATGGTGTTTGGCGTTTCTTCTGTATGGGTTCGCGATTGATCAGAATGGGTGAACCAGTAGAATCCGGGAAAGCATATAGCGCATTGTAGCCAAGAGCGGTCGGACCTGCAAGAAACGGGACACACGAGCTGTCACTGGATAGGGACTCGTCGGGTGGAGGCAGTACTCTTGCCTCATGACCGTGGCTCATCGCCCAGCAACATCGCGCCGAGTTCGCGAAGCCGGAAAAAATAAGTTTGGGGTTCGGTGTCCAGTGTTTCCGTCAGTTCGTCGAGATCTCCCAAGCAGTCTTTCACGATGGCAACCCGTTGGTCGTCGAGACCGTCTGAACTATCCAGGTAGAAGACCACACAGCCACTAATGACCGTGTCGATCGTCATCAATTGCCCTTGATGGGGACTCGCAAACTGAGGCCAACCGATGGCGCAGTGCTGTTCCCACGCTGTTGCAATCATGCTCCGATCCATGAGGTCCTCCTATTCCCCTCTGCCTGATAGCCGGTAGCCTAGCGTACGTGGTTATCGAGGAGCAAGTATCTCGCCTAAAGATTATGAAGGAACGTTGATGGAAGCATCAAGGATCAGGGGTATAGCCCACGCTGGAGATGTGCTTGGGCGACCTGGTCAATGCCACTCATGAGCGCAGCCATGCGCATTGACACGTGGCGTTCGCTCGAAAAATGAAGAGTGCGCTGAAAGGCGGACGTGATGATGTCTTGCAGTCGATTCTGAATGTCTGTTGCACTCCAGAAAAAGCGCTGAAGGTCCTGCACCCATTCGAAGTACGAGACGATGACGCCGCCGGAGTTCGCGAGAATATCAGGGATCACAAAAATACCTTTGTCTGCGAGGATGCGGTCGGCTTCCAGAGTCGTCGGACCGTTTGCCCCTTCAGACAAGATTCGACATCTCAAAGAATTCGCATTTTTAGCCGTGATCTGCTCGGACAGGGCAGCCGGCACGAGTACGGTGCAGTCTAATTGGAGTAACTCTTCATTCGTGATCGCGTCCCCAAGTTTGGTTTCATGCAGCGGCTGGCTAGAGCCGCGCCGAAGGAGAGCTGTGACATCCAACCCCTTGCTGTTGTAGATACCTCCGTTGACGTCACTGACGGCAATGATCCGTGCACCATGCTCGTGCATGATGCGGGCCGTGTGTGACCCGACATTTCCAAATCCTTGAATTGCCACGGAGGCACCTTCAATTGACAACTTGAGGTGACGCAGCACCTCGTGGGTCACATAGACGACTCCGCGTCCCGTGGCCTCTTCACGGCCCAGGCTCCCTCCGATCGAAAGCGGTTTGCCGGTCACGACGCCAGGAACGGCGTAGCCAACTTGCTGGCTGTACGTGTCCATCATCCATGCCATGATCTGAGCATCGGTCCCGACATCTGGGGCTGGGACATCCTTGTCCGGGCCAATCAGTGGGAAAATCTCCGCGGCGTATCGCCGTGTCAGCCGCTGTAACTCAGCAGGTGACAGTTGTCTTGGCGCGACTGCGACTCCGCCTTTTGCGCCGCCGTACGGTAATCCGGCCAGAGCACATTTCCATGTCATCCACATTGCAAGAGCGGCCACTTCACCGAGGTTCACGTCGGGATGGTAACGGACGCCACCTTTGGAGGGGCCGCGAGAGGAATCATGTTGAACGCGATAACCGGTAAAGACCTCGACCCGTCCGTCGTCCATCCGGACTGGCAGGCTGACTACGAGGGAGCGTTGGGGCAGTTTCAGTCGTTCACGGAGGTTTGGGTCAAGTCCCATGGCCTCGGCCGCTTGATCGAACTGAGCTACCGCCAAGCGAAACGTCGGGGTGTCGAGTTCCTGCATCGTGGTCCCTCCTAGTTATAGGATGGATGCTTGTCTATCCGTGTCGAGTACAGTAGGCCGATCGAGATCGAACATCCTGCGACAGAGCTGCGCAAGCTCCTGTTTGACGGGATCGAGTGAGATCGCCTTTTGGCACACTGCCGCCATGGATGTTATTCGACAGTCCGAGAACCCACAGGGATGGATTCGACGGAACGGTGTCACGTCCAGATCCACGTTGAGCGCACACCCATGGAGAGCTACACCGCGCTCAATACGGATGCCGACGAAAGCAATTTTTTCAGGGGTCGGAGTCATGACCCAAATGCCGGGTTTACCAGGGATACGATGGCCGGTGATATTCCAGCGGCTCAGCAATTGAATGAGGATTTCTTCGAGTAACCAGACCAATTGCCTAGGACCCGTGGCATGTCGATCAACCTTGATCACAGGGTAGACCACAATCTGTCCAGGGCCGTGAAAGGTTACCGATCCCCCGCGATTGACATAATGCAGTTCCGCTCCGTTTTCACATAAGCGCGAGGCATTGCCGCCCCAGTGCGAGACGGTGGTGCGTCGCCCCAAGGTATAAACAGGTCGGTGTTCAAGGATCAGGACGGTGTCCGGTACCTGATTACGGACCCGCTCCTCGTGTAAGCGAGACTGAAGCTCCCATGCATGAAGATAGGGAATTGGGTCTGAAAAGACTCGAACGGCCTCTGCGTGCGGATAGAGAACAGCCGGAGCTGGAGCGGTGATGTCATCGGGACGGTTCACTGGGGTACTCGGTGGAAGAGGTGAGTTGAGCGCTCGGGGAGAAACGATTGCGTATCCCAGCGTCTGTTATTAAAGGGGGGAGCTGTACTAGGGAGAAGACATGTCTGCATGGGATGCACATTGTCGCATAATGGCCCATGCAGTGGAAAGTTGCGTGCCGGCGGCCAGATTCTTGGCCACCGGCACGAGGAGAACCAGAGGGTCCTACTTGAGGGCGACGAAGAGTTCCTTGATCTCCGGGGTCTTCAGTTTCTTGAGCGCTTTGGCTTCGATTTGTCGGATACGCTCACGTGTCACGGACAAACTTTGACCAACTTGCTCCAGGGTGCTGGCTTCATCGTAGCCGATCCCGAACCGCAGTCTGATGACGGTTTGCTCACGGGGCGTCAAGGTACTTAGAATTCGCTCGAGTTGATTGGTCAACTCGCCCCGGTGGACATGCGCATCGGGTGGAACGGCCTGGTGGTCAGGAATCATGTCGCCAAACAGTGTCTCTCCGTCACCAATTGGAGCCTCTAAGGCTATTGGTTCCTGAAACGCCAGCATGGTCTCGCGGAGTCGTTCCGGTCTCATGCGCAGCACGTGAGCGATCTCTTCTAACCGAGCGGGCCGTCCGAATTGCTGCCCAAGTCTCCGCATGACGCGGAGGACTCGATGCGACGCTTCGGTCTGGTGCACCGGAATCCGAATTGTTCTCGATTGATCGGCAATTGCGCGGGTGATGCCTTGTCGGATCCACCACGTCGCGTAGGTGCTGAATTTGAATCCTTTCCGATGCTGATATCGTTCGGCCGCCTTCATAAGGCCGATGTTGCCCTCTTGCACGAGATCCAGCAAACTCAGTCCCCGTCCTGTGTAATGCTTGGCGACATCGACGACTAAGCGCAAGTTGTGCCGTACGAGCTCATCCTTACCTTGTTCCAGGATAATCCTGGCTGATCGGATTTCATCGAGCGATGCCGTCAGTTGCTTTGCCGTCGTTGCGGCAGGTCTGAGATCCGTGTCCGACGGATTCAGGGCAGTGCTCAAAGCCGTCTCCGCATTGTCTAGTGCGGTGGCTGAAAGCCCGCTCAAGCGTCTCACGACTTGGAGTACTTTCACGGTTTCTGTATGGACAGATGTGCGCTTGAACTTGAGAAGCACCTTCACCGCTTGCTTCAGAGCGGTCCGAATGCGTCGTGTCCCATGGTCCACACGTTTAGCAATCGTGACCTCTTCTTCTCGCGTCAAGAGTCCCCGTTTGCCGAAGGACCGGAAGTACAATGATTCCAAAAGGAATGGGCTTGCCCCCGGGCTTGTACGCATGACCGGTTGAGGTCTTTCATCCGCTCCGGATGCCTCAGTCTCAACGCGACCGATCATCCCCAATATGCCACTTGCATTAGCGTCATCGGCATCGGGGGCGAACCTTGTCCGTATATCCAGTCCCTCAGAGGATCGAAGGTCTTCTTTCATCGTGTCACCCCTTGCTCTGGTTGAATATCACTCACCATGGTTAGAGTCCTATTGGGCCAAGAAGATTCACCGAATTCTCCCCGGTGTATTCCTTCCACAAAGCAAAAGGGATGCTGGATTGAAGATGAGAACCGGTCGGTGTAATCAGCTCGAAAAATCTGAAAGATTAGTGTTGGCTAATGAGAGAACGAATAACGAACTGTCGCACTTATGCGGCATCTATGTAGAATTGGCACCAACGATCAGACTGAAATGCCACACTATTTCGGTAGTAATCCCTTTATGAACGGGGCAAGGGTATCGATCGGAATCGGGAAGATCGTCGTCGAGTTCTTCTCAGCTGCGATCTCGACGAGTGTCTGGAGATATCGCAGCTGCAGCGCGGCAGGATTACGGCTGATGACGTCGGCCGCTTCCGCCAGTTTCTGTGCAGCTTGAAATTCCCCTTCCGCATGGATAATTTTGGCTCGACGTTCCCGCTCGGCTTCCGCTTGCCGGGCAATCGCACGTTGCATGTCTTGAGGGATATCCACATTCTTTACCTCGACGGCAGCAACCTTGACTCCCCATGGTTCGGTCTGTTGATCGATAATTCGCTGCAGCTCGGCATTGATGTCGTCGCGCTTCGACAGCAGGTCGTCGAACTGGCTTTGACCGAGCACACTTCGTAGCGTGGTTTGAGCCACTTGCGAAGTCGAATAGAGATAATCTTGAACGGCGACCACGGCACGCTGGGGATCGACCACCCTGAGAAAAATGACGGCGTTCACTTTCACGGAAATGTTGTCCCGCGTGATGACATCTTGCGAGGGGACTTCCATGGTGACGGTCTGCAAGTTGACGCGGACCATCTGCTGGAGGGCAGGCACCACCAACCTGATACCGGGCCCCTTCACCGTCTGGAACTTACCGAGCACAAAGACCACGAGCCGTTCGTATTCCATGACACGCTTGAAGCTGGCATAGAGAACAAACCCCAATAGGACCAACGGGATGAGCAATGACATAACGGCTCCTTCGTCTTCAGGCGTTCTATTTGTGGACCGGGCCTACGTTCACCGTCAGCCCTTCAACCGACGTCACTTCCGCGGCCTCCCCCTGCAGAATCGGAGTCTGGCTGATTGCCTCCCAGATCTCCCCATGTAGGGCGATTTGGCCACGTGGGTTGAGATCTGTCTTCGCGATCCCAATCGATCCGATCATGCCTTCAACTCCTGTCACTGGTCCTCGGCGCCCACTCTTGGCGGCCATCCAGATGACGGTTCCGACCAGGGCGCCGACTGTGATGACAGTCGGCAACAGGAATGACAAGGATATCTGCATGAACGGTGCGTCGCTCTTGATGAGGAAAAGGCCACCTAAGGTCATGGCAGCTAATCCACCGAGTGCGAGCAATCCATAGCTGGTCACTGAAATCTCAAGCAAGAGAAACACGATACCGAGTATCACAAGGAGGGCACCTGCATAGTTCACGGGGAGCGATTGGAGCGAATAGAAAGCCAGGATCAAACTGATGGCACCGATGATCCCGGGGAGGATAGCCCCAGGGCTGTACAGTTCGGCCATTATTCCAATGGTTCCAATGGACATCAGGAGATAGGCGATGTTGGGGTCGCTCAACGCCTTGAGCAATTCCAGACGCGTTCCCATCGGAAATTCACGAAGCGTGACGGCCTGGCTTGAGAACGTGATTGACCCCGTAGAAAGGACGATCTTTCTCCCGTTCAGCTGCTTCACGAGCGCAGGAATGTTCTCAGCCACCATATCGATGATCTTGAGTTTCAAAGCTTCTTGCTCCGTGGCGGAAATGCTTTTTCGAACCGCATCTTCGGCCCATGATACGTTCCGTCCACGCTGCTCCGTGATGCTCTTGATGTAAGCCGCCGCGTCGTTTTCCACTTTCTCCTTCATCGTGTTGTCCATTTCACCACCGCCCATCGCGACTGGGTGTGCGGCTCCAATGTTGGTTCCGGGTGCCATGGCGGCGACATGGGCTGCCATCGTAATGAAGACTCCTGCTGAGGCAGCCCGGCCTCCAGAAGGTGCGACGAACACGATCACAGGGAGGGGTGAACTGGTCATCTCTTTGATCATCAGGCGCATAGAGGTATCCAATCCTCCGGGCGTATCGAGTTTGAAGATTAGAGCTTGGGCACCCGACGAGTGGGCCAAGGCGAGAGCGTCGTGCAGGTACTCCGCAGCGACCGGGTTGATCACTCCATCATAACTGGCAACGACGATTTCACCGGCATAGGTCGTACTGCCCATGAGGATCAGGCACAGGGAGATGACTGCCCCTCCCATCGCCCCTGCGAGGGTGTGTCTGCGTAGAGCTCTGTACGGAGGCACGGTGCCACGCATTGTGAACTCCATGCGCGCAAGGCACTAAAAGCGCCGAAGGCGTGAACAACGAGTAGATCGAGGAATTCTACTTTCTTATGCTGTCACGAAATGGCCGTTGGTTGCAAACTCCGGAACGAACCCCCTAGAATGCGCGGCATGTCTCAATTATCAAGCGGCGAGCGCATCCACCTGGTCGATCACAAAAGGCGCCAGTATGCCCTCACGTTGAAGGCGGGCGACACCTATCAATTCAGCGGTCAGAAGATTGCTCACGATGCGATTATCGGGCGGCCGGATGGGACCATCGTCGTTCTGTCGGGCGGGAAAAAGATGTTGGCGGTCCGGCCGACCTTCGGAGACTACGTGCTGAAAATGCCGCGGGGCGCCCAAGTGCTCTATCCGAAAGACCTCGCGCTTATTCCCATGTGGGCGGATGTCTATCCGGGTGCGCGGGTGTTCGAGTCCGGAACCGGTTCGGGCGCGCTGACCATGGCACTTTTGCGAGCGGTAGGGCCACGAGGGTTGGTAGTGACCTATGAGATGCGGGAGGATTTTGCCCGCACCGCACTCCTGAATATTGATCGCTATATGGGTCCCGTGCCGAATCTGTCGGCATTGCGGAAGAATACCTATGAAGGTATTGATCTGCTTGACGATGGAATTCCCTTCGACCGTGTCGTGCTCGATTTACCTGAGCCCTGGCAGGTGGTCCCCCATGCAGCCACCGCACTGCGATCCGGCGGGATCTATCTGAGTTTTGTCCCCACCGTACCCCAAGTCGTACAAACGGTTGAGGCGCTTGAACGGGCAACTGTATTCGGGATGATCGAAACGTTTGAAACGTTGTTACGAACTTGGGCTGTGCAGGGCAGGAGTGTGCGGCCTGACCATCGTATGGTCGCCCATTCTGGGTTCATCACTGTAGCCCGAAAGGTCGAGCCAGGGCTGCTCCGTTCGATAGCTGGAAGAGAGGTTGCTTCAGACGGAGACCGGGAAGGACTGTCCGATGAAGCAGAAGAGGAGCTGAACGCATGAATAGATTGGAAGGCAAGGTAGCCGTGGTGACGGGAGGTAATGCCGGAATCGGCGAAGCCATCGCAAAACGTTTTGCCGAGGAGGGAGCATCGGTTGTCATCACGGGACGTCGGCAACAGGAAGTGGATCGTGTGGCCAGTGTGATCCGACATAACAAGGGAAAAGTACTTGGAGTTGCCGGTTCAGTGACGGACGAAACCCATGTACTGGATGTCGTCCGTCGAGCGCTTGATAGTTTTGGGCGGATCGACATTCTGGTCAACAACGCGGGGATCGGTGAGTTTGGGAAGCGGCTCCACGAAACTGATGATGCCGTTTGGGCAAACGTACTGGATATCAACTTAACCGGAGTCTTCCGCATGACACGAGCCGTCATCCCCCACATGCTGAAACAAGGACGAGGCTCGATCGTGAATATCTCGTCCATTGCCAGCTTAGTCGGTCTCTCCGGCTTAGCTGCCTATACGGCATCCAAAGGGGCGCTTGACGCCTTGACGCGCGCACTGGCCGTCGAATATGCGAAGGAAGGAATTCGCTGTAATGTGGTGAACCCTGGTCTCATTGATACGCCTATGGCGGCCCCCTTGATGGCTAATCCGGATATGCTCCAGCCCATTCTGGCCCAATATGCGATAAGTCGTCCTGGGACACCAGAAGAAGTGGCGAATCTAGTTCTGTATCTGGCTTCGGATGAAGCAGCCTGGATGACTGGGGCGACCATTCCTATTGATGGGGGTATGACCGTTTATAAAGGGTAGTGGTTGCGGCAACGAGCGATAACAGCTTCCGTGCTAGGTGAAGAAATGGGCATTGATACTCGGACACAGTTTTGCGGGGTGATTGGCAATCCGGTCGGGCAGTCACTGTCGCCAGCTATCCACAATGCGGCGTTCCGCAAATTGGGGCTCAATTTTGTCTATCTCGCCTGGCACGTGGAAGCGATCGGCGAGGCCATCAAAGGGCTCCGCGCACTGGGGAACTTTCGCGGAGCGAGCGTAACAATTCCTCACAAAGTGGCCGCCATACCATTTCTTGATCATGTGGAAACGACGGCCCAAAAGATCGGTGCGATCAACACAATCGTGGCTGAAAAAGGTGAACTCACCGGGTACAACACGGACGCGACCGGTGCGCTGCGGGCCTTGCGGGAGGGCGGAGTTGAGCTCAAGGAACGGCGCATCGTTGTGCTTGGATCTGGAGGCGCTGCCCGAGCGATCGCTGTTGCGCTGGCCGCTGAGTCCGGCACAGAGAAATTGACCTTGCTGGGGATCGAGGATGCAGAGCGGACTCGCTTGGCTCAAGATATTCGTTCTACGACAGCGGTGACGGTAGAGGATTCGTATCTGGATGAGTCCACCCTTCGTCGGGTTCTTCCTGCTGCGCACATACTCATTCATTGCACTCCGGTCGGGATGTCTCCGAAAACCGAGGCCACCTGCGTTCCTGCCTCGCTCCTCCATCCCGATCTAGCTGTGATGGACATTGTCTACAATCCACGCGAGACTCGATTGCTCAAAGATGCAGGACTTGCGGGCTGCAAGACAATTTCTGGGTTGGAAATGTTCCTCAATCAGGCAGTTGCGCAATTTGAGCTATGGACCGATCAGTCGGCTCCGGTTGAAGTGATGCGCCAGGTCTTGGAGTCTCATTTTCGATGAATGTGGTGCTCATTGGCTATCGAGGTACGGGAAAGAGCACGGTTGGAAAGCTTGTGGCGGAACGACTTGGACGTGTCCTAGTTTCGACTGATGCGGAGATTGTGAAATTGGCCGTCCAAAACATTCCTGAGATCGTTGAACAACACGGGTGGGAGTACTTTCGTGATCTCGAAACAAAGATTTGCCAGGATCTAGCGGGCCGGGATGGGGTCGTGATCGATACTGGCGGGGGCGCCATCCTTCGATCCCAAAATGTCGAGAGATTGAAACGCACAGGAAAGCTGTTCTGGCTGACTGCTCCTGTTGAGACCATTGCCAAGCGAATTGGAGCGGATACACAAAGACCATCTCTCACTGGAACCAAGTCGTTTACTGACGAGATTCAAGATGTGCTTCGTGAACGGACGCCGAAGTATCAAGCCGCTGCTGATTACATCATTGAGACCGATGGAAAATCCACCACGCAAGTTGCTGATGAGATTCTGGCACGGCTCTAGTTGTCTCGATAGCCTTTCTGAACCTTGACAAGTCTCGCCCTAACATGATTCATGTACTTTCACTGCGCCCGTAGCTCAGTTGGATAGAGCGCCGGGCTTCGAACCCGTAGGTCGCAGGTTCAATTCCTGCCGGGCGCACCATAGATTCAAGGACTTAGCAGAATCCCCCACGCCGACAGGTCTTACTGGTTGCGCGGGGGTTGCAGATTCGACCCCATCCCATCGCGGCATAACCGGCTCATCCAGTCGATCGACAGCCTGACGATTTCCCCCTGGTATCAGATGCCCGTACAGATCCACCGTAATCGCGATGGAGCTATGCCCCATCTGTTCCTTCACATAGACGGGACTCTCGCCTTGCTGGAGCAACAAACTGGCGAAGGTGTGGCGAAGATCATGGAATCTGATTTTTCGTAGCCCTGAGACTTTCAGGAGGCTATAGAAGGCTCGATGCCGTAGGTTGTCTCCGTCGAGCAAGCCTCCCGTTTCACTACAGAATACCCATTCCGGAATACTGGACCACCCGTTGGCCGAAGCATCGAGTTGCCTCTCAGTGTGGAGGTCGGCGAGCGTTTGGGTCAACTCGCGAGACATATCGACTCGGCGGACTTCCCCGCTCTTAGGGGTCGTCACTTTGCCATGCGTGTAGTTGCGCTGGACCAACAAGAAGCGGCCCTGGAAGTCGAGATCTCCCCATTGGATGGCGAGGAGTTCACCAAGCCGCAATCCGGTGCGAGCCGCACAGAGAAATAACGGGTAATAGCGGGCGGCGTGACGTTGAGCAGTGGCCAGGAAGATCGAGACTTCCTCTCGGGTGAACGGGTTCACTTGCCGACGCTTTGAGACCTTCGGGAGAAACTTTCCTGGCTTGAGTGCCACGTTGACGGAGATCAGGTTGTCTTCAATAGCCTGACTCAGAAGGCTGCTCAATACTCGCACGTTGTTCTGAACGGTCTTAGGAGACAATGCTCGGTTGAGCTGCTCAGTCACCATGCCGCGAACCTTCTCGCGGGTAACGTCGGCCAACCGCAGCGAGCCGAGTTCGGGCAGGATCCATTGGTTGAGGCGCTTTTTGTAGTCCTCGTGTGTGGTGTGCTTACGGACCTGCTTGATATGATCCAGCCACGGTGTCGCATAGGCCTGCAAGGTCACGTTGGCTTTAGGAGGGTCCAACGCAGACTGTCCGAGAGCCAGCCGTGCCTGGATTTGTTGGGCTGCATACTGGGCCGCTTTTTTCGCGGGCGCTCCAACCCCAACACGCTTCGCTTTGCGGGTACCGTGATGGTTAATGAAGATCCACCAGGCTCCCTTCCATTCTCGGATTGCGACACCCATAGGACGCATAGTGTGTGACTCCCTTTCCCGGTGTCAAGCGCTCCGCTTCGACGACCGCATGTGAGCGACCACAGAATCAACGATCTCGCTCAGTCCATCAGCCGAGTTGACGACGTGCGAGCCCGACAGCCAGCGGTCGAACTCCTCTCGCTTCACCAGGATTTTCCCTTCGATTCGGTAGTGTGGCAGTGGACGCAGGCGATCCACGAGGCGATCCCTCAGCCATCGAACCGAGCAGGACGAGTAGGCCGCCAGTGCCTGGAGATCGAAGTACCCTGGTTCGAAGACGTCACGCAACATCACAGCTCCTTACAGCCCCTTGTCGAGATCTTTGAACCGCCTTTTTCCGATGAGTGGTGCAGGTTCTGCTACGATCCTCGCACCACACGAGCGCGTCTGTGCCATCATGCCTTGTGCGTAAGACCGGAGACGCAGAACATGCGTGACACGGTGGCACTTATGAGAGGGTTCAGAATTTATGACCATACCGAAAAAGTAGGGGAGGCCGCAGAAAGGAAGGGACTACGATGTTGGTTCTGTCCGCGTTCCGGCGGCACTCCCCTGAGTCCGCAGAACGGCAGGGTGTAGGAGGAGTTTATGAGTAGGCGTCGCTGGCCTGCGCTGGGCGAGGGGCTCCGGCAGCCATGCAACTGAGGCACCGCGCCCGGAGACGCCGTGCCAGGTGGGGTTCGGCACCGTCGTCTCGCGCAACGCGACTCGACCGTGCCAAGAGAACCGCCGCCGTCATTAAGGGGTGTGGCACGCCCGTGGCAACCGCGTCACCGCGGATGATGTCGCGCCTGCAATCGTGCGTGGCCACAGACAGGGAGATTCTGTTGCACCCCGATGTAGGTGAGGGGCGCAACTATATGTTGAGAAGAGGTCGGTGTGCGAGTCCGCGCTGTGTGGCCGTTCCTACATCGAACAGGTTTTCAGAGAGAGTCGCGGAGGAGCTGAATCGTGTATGTGGCACACCTTTAATTTCCCAGATCCCTTGATGGCACGTGACGGCCTTCTGGTCATAACCGGCATTTATACCAAGTTTACCAATTTATACTTGAAACCAGGTATAAGTAGGTATAAATTCCTCTACATGGACCCGATCAAGAATCCCTTTTCACCCGGGGCTGGATCACCTCCTCCTGAACTGGTGGGGCGTGATCCAATTCTCGAACAAGCACGCATTCTCCTCGGCAGAATCAAGGCCAAGCGACCTGAAAAGAGCATGCTGCTCACTGGGCTGCGAGGAGTCGGCAAGACAGTGTTGCTGAACGAAATCGAGCGACTGGCCAACGCCGACGGATATCGGACGCTTTCCATTGAGGCACACGAGGACAAGCCGCTTGGGCCACTGATTGCGCCGTACCTGCGAACCCTGCTGTACGATCTGAATCGGATGACTGGAGCAGGGAATAAGGTTAAACGGGGGTTGGCTGTGCTCCGGAGTTTCGTGAGCGCACTGAAGGTCACGGTCGGGGATGTGAGCGTCGGCCTGGATATTGAGCCTGAGAAAGGAACGGCTGATAGCGGTGACTTGGAGATCGATCTTCCGAACCTCTTTGTCGCCGTCGCCGAAGCGGCCGAGGAACGGGCCAGCGCTGTGGCGGTCCTCATTGATGAGCTGCAGTACTTCACCCTCACGGAACTGGCGGCCCTGATCATGGCGATGCACAAGGTGCAGCAACGGCAACTTCCGCTGGTGTTGCTGGGAGCCGGTCTCCCCATCCTCCCGGGCCTGGCCGGGGAGTCGAAATCCTATGCGGAGCGGCTCTTCAGCTTCCCGGATATTGGGGCGCTCTCGGAAGAGGACACGGCGAAGGCATTGCAGGAGCCAGCCCGTGCGTCAGGCGTCGCCTTCGAGCCAAGAGCCCTGAAGGAAATCTTTCGACTCACGAAGGGGTACCCGTACTTTCTTCAGGAGTGGGGATACCAAGCGTGGAATCTCGCGACGTCGAGTCCAATCAGTCTGGAGGTCGTCAAGAACGCAACGACAACGGTGATACCGCGACTGGACAACAACTTTTTCCGCGTACGCTTTGACCGACTTACGCCGAGTGAAAAGAATTTCTTACGAGCCATGGCCGAACTCGGGCCTGGGGCTCATCGCACCGGCGACATCGCCGAGATTTTGAGGGTGAAGGTCACGAGTCTCGGACCGGTGCGCGCGAAATTGATCAGGAAAGGGATGGTCTTCAGCCCAGCACATGGCGACATGGCCTTCACGGTGCCCTTGTTCGACGAGTTCATGAGGCGAGCGATGCCCGCCTTCAGACCGTGATGCAGCACGGCATCCTCACTCGGCTCGCGCCTGATCGAGTCCGCCACCATATGAAGGAAGAAGAATCCGGTCATCCTGTTGTATCTCACCCGCCACGATTGCGGCTCAAACCCACTGGAAGCTAACTCGGCGTGGAACGCGGCACCACTCAGTGAATGCTTCAGCATCTCCATGCCCACCACCATTCAAACTTTTGTCGTGACCCTGCCTGTCGTGCTCTCCACCTGGCGTATTCATTCGCTGCTGGGTCCGTAGCAGACCATTGTGCAAGTGCCAGTGTTCGGGGGCGGTGTTCACGCTGTACTGGGTTTCTCGTTCATGATGTGGGCACGGATCCTCTTCACAGCAAGAAACACCACCCTCCAAAAGAATCAAGCCCTCGCCTCCGTCTGGTGTCTTTAGACCCTGTCTCACACGTGCTTTTCGAGAAGGTCCATCTTGTGACACTTGGCCATGCGCATCCTCCGAGGTCGAGTGTGTCTGCACATGCACGTGTTAGCCGCTCAGTGCCCTGTGCCCGCGGTCGTTTGGAGTAGTGTTACTGTCGACCGGCCGATCCGGGCCGGTTTCTGGCGTCCTCTAGACTGTCTGAAAGGTTGATCGGTGGTCTTGGATCCGTGTCGGTATAGGCATGGTGTAAGACTGATTTGAAGAGATTGCGGGATATGGCTCTTGCCCGTAGTTGTCTTACATTCTGGGTTTATTGTATCGTTGTGCCCATGTTCTTTGACCCGCCGATCGTCGCCCCCGGACTTTCCTCCGATGACCAGAATCAGATACCGGTCAGGGTGGGCGGGGGACGCTTCGACGTGGGTTGGTACAGGTGAGCTGATGGGACAGACAGCGAAACGAAGGACCACGGTCACGGTGGATTTGGGTGAACTGAAAGCGCCCTGGCAGGCCTGGTGTCAGGCCTACGGCATCACACCGAGCCATGCGTTGCGGAACGCCCTTCGGCAGGCCATGGATCGGAGAGCCACGCGGTTTCCTGCGCCTCGGAGTCGCGTCACCCCGAAGCGAGAACGAGCGACCGCTCGCATCGAACTGAACCTGACAACTTCAGAGCTTGCCGCCCTGAAGAAGATGGCCGGTCGCGAAGGCTATGTGCCGACGAAATGGCTGGTGGCCATGGTGCGCACCAAGTTGACCGGGCAGCCGCAGGTTGGACAGCCGGAATTGGAGATCCTGGCCCGGTCGAATCAGCAATTGCTTGCCTTAGGCAGGAACCTGAACCAGATTGCAAAAGTCTTGAATACTGCGCCGCAGAACCGAGCTGCGTTTCGGGTGGAGGTCATCACCGAACTCTCTCGCGTGATTCGCGCCCATACCGACCAGGTCTCGGATGTCTTGCGTGGGACCGTGGAGCGCTGGCAGCTGCAATGACCCCGCCAAACAGTCAGATCGACGAGAAGCTCGATGAGTGGGGGAGTCGGCTCTTCAATGTCTCAACGGAGACCCTTCCACGGCCGCGTCGCGGCATGCGCAGTCCTCCTAGCTCAGCCAAACCGGGAGGGACCGGCGGACGGCTCAGCACCTCACAGGCTCGTGCGACCTACGTACGGCAGAAACTGCAAGCCATGGTTCGGCGTTCGCCACAAGTTGTGGTGAAACTCGTCAGGGCGCCGAAAGGGATGAAGGGCATTTCGAACAACCTCTCGTACATTTCGCGGGATGGCCTCCTGGAGATCGAAGATCAAGATGGTCAGGTGATCCAGGGGAAGGACGCCGTGGCCGATCTAAAAGCCGAATGGCGCGACATGTTTCATCATTCGCTGTTGATCAAGAGAGCCGTTGCTGGTCTGTGCTACGCGCTACCCGCTCAGTCGGAAACTTTCGTCCCCGCCATGCATCAAGTCCTCCTTCAAGAGGACGGACACGTTGAACTCCCTGTCTTTTTAGCGTCAGCGCCGTACGGGCACTGGAGATGTTATTTGGACACGTGCAGTAGAGAACAATCTCTTTGTTTTTCGGTAGTTCGTCATGGCGATGATCAATTTCTTCGAACAGCAGATGTATGGCTCCAGGAATGGCTTCGGGATCCGTCTCGCGCGACAGAGGATTTCTCACATCGACAATAATCACCTGCTGACCGTCATCCATCAGGTTCTTTAGCTCGACAGCAGAAATTTTGGCCATGCGGTGCTCACGCAGTATCTGTTGCCTCCGATAAAACTTGTACCCGATAAAGATGGCGATGGCAGCGAGCACGATTGCAAGTAGCCACCCTCCTGCCTAATCGAAGACAACCAAAATCGATTCTAGCTGATTACTGAAAAGGGCACCCATCCCCTCGGACACGATGAGCCAGAGAAACGTTCCGGCCAGGTCATAGAAGATGAAGGGCAGGATCCCCATGCCGATGATGCCGGCCAATGGAGGCGCAATCGTGCTCAAGCCGGGGACGAATTTTGCGATTAGCAGGGTGCTTTTCCCGTGCCGGCGGAACATATCCTCTGAACTTCGCACACAGGAGTCAGGTTCAAGGGAGATTTTACAGAGAAGCCCAAGGACTCGGCCTCCCTTCACGCGCCCTAAGTAATACCAGCAGAGGTCGGGAAGAACAGCGGCGACGAGGGGAGCCAGCACTGCCACGCCGACGTTCATCTTGTCGGCTCCGACCAATGCGCCTGCTGTTACTAAGAGAGGGAGTGCGGGAAGAGGAAGACCAGCCTGTTCTAGAAATACAACAGCGAAGAGCACCCACGCTCCGTAGTCCACCAAAAACTGTAACGTGTTCATATTCTGTTCCTATACACCATGCATATGAGCATGAGAGTTTTTCTCTTATATCCATACCGTGGATATCAACGAGGCGAGGCAGCGACCCCACCCCCTCGAATGGTCGAGGCAATGTCCTGACTGACGGTCATCAATGCACGACTATGAGCGGCGACCAGGGCGTCGTAGCTCTCGTCAGACACCGTTTCTTGTACATGCGCGCTATCGGTCCGCTGCGTTCCATCCGTCCATTGTACCGTCCAGATGGCGTCGATCGTTGCGGTTTTTCCCAGGATCGATTCGAAACGCTGAACATCAACCGACACCCTCACCTCGGCGCGCTCGACCCCACGCTGGGGATAGGAAGAAATCGACCGGGTGCCCAGGAGATAGGCAAGATTATCGGCCAGGACACGCGCGATTTCTGCCTTAAGCGGTCCAGCCCAGCGATGTGTCTCGGCGAGGACCACACGATGCTCACTTGTGCGCAACACGAGCTGCGGGCGATCGACCATGTCCGGCAGCGTAATTGGTCTCAGGCCGATCGACAGCGCGAACGCCTCAGGCTGGGGACCTCCACGGTCTCGGACAGTGTGACTGTTGAGGATGTAGTGGTTGAGGGTGACAGGCGGTGCGCAGCCAACCGTCAACACGAGACCTGCGAGTCCGACAATGGCGAGCCTGGCCAGGCAGCTGATCATGGTCTCTCCTTTGTTCTCCCACGAATGAGGGATTCGGGGTGGCGTTCGAGAAATTCCGCCAGCTCGTGAAGGGATTGAGATGCTCGTCCCAGCTGACGCAACGCGTCACGAGCATCTTGCTGAAGGGGCGCATCGGTCGCCAGAAGATGTTCTGCGGCGAGCAGCGTGCGCCGCAGCTCTTGCAATGCCTCCTCAGCCTTCGGCGCCACCTGTTTGTCCAGCTGCTGCGCCAACGCATCCGTACTCCGCAACATTGTCTGCAGGGAGCCGAGGGTTTTACGAAGATCCGTCATGAGCTCATCCACCGGCAGCCGCTCTAATTTCTGTGCAAAGTGGGACAAGTTATGCTGGAGGCTCGCAAGACTACTCGGAATCGTCGGCAGCTCGGGAGGAACTTTTCCCCAGTTGACCAAGGCTTTGGTTGCATCATGAAAAAAGTCGAGTGCCACGAAAAGCTGTCCGGTGAGGAGGCTGCCCGTCGTCAGTTGTGCCCGTAGCCCACGAGCGACGAGCGCATCGATCTCCTGCCTCGTGGGGGCCTCCGCGTGGGCCCCCCTCATGTCATCGGGTTGGACATGCCGCGCCAATTGATCGGGGTAGAGCGCGAGCTCGACAGGAAACCGATAGGTTCTGGCCTTGTCGTCGTAGTCCATTTCGATGTTTGTCACTTCACCGACCGGGAGGCCATGGAGTTCCACCGGAGCCCCAAGGGTCAGTCCTCGCAAGGATTCCGTAAAATACACTGTGAATCTGAGCGTACCCTGATCTGGTCGTTTCATCGCCATGTCCCGGTCTGGGTACATCACAAAATTTGTGTTTTCAGCGGCCTGCGGCGTCACCGAGGCATTCGGCGGGGTCTCAAAGGCAATTCCACCGACCAAGATCGAGATGAGGGATTGTGTACGCATCTTCAGTCCGGCAGAGTCAACGGTCACGTCCACGCCACTCGCGTTCCAGAACCTCGTGTTCGTGGTGACATATCGATCATGGGGCGCGGCGACAAAGATTCGTGTCACCACAGCGGTTCCATCCGTATCGAGCTCAGCGGACAACACCTTTCCTACGGGCACTCGGTGAAAGTAGATGGGGGTACCGGTATCGAGCGAGCCTTGGCCAGTTCCTCGTAAGACAAATTGCCTGCCTGCGACATCTCCGGTGATAATCGGAGGGACCTCAAGCCCCTCAAAGTCCCTCTTCGACACCAGGGATTTCCCAACGTCCAGGCCGATGTACGATCCAGAGAAGAGCGTGCCGAGTTCCGTCACTTGTCCGCCCGCCACCCGTGTGCGGACGACCCAGAACCTTGTGTCTTCGACGAGATGCGCAGAGAAGTTGCTGGCCATGTCAGCGGTCACGACGACGTGAGAGAGGTCTTCGCTGATGGTAATCTGCTTCACTTCGCCCACATCGACATTCTTGTATTTGATTTTTGTCTTGCCGGGTTCCAACCCTTCTGCGGCTCTGAATGTGATGGTGATCGTCGGCCCATGTTCGAGCACGGCTTTGACCGCAATCCATCCGCCGATCAGCGCGGAGACGATCGGCACTAACCACACAAGATGAAGCGACCACCGTCCCTTCGGCGCCGCCACGGCACTCGTCACTTCCAACGGCTCGTCTGTGGGCCTGTCATGCATGGGTGTGAGACTCCTTCTGAGCCGGATCCCAGATCAGTCGAGGATCAAAGGTCATGGCTGACAGCATGCTGAGCACCACCACGGCACCAAAGTACACAGCTCCACTGCGAGGTGTCACCGTTGCGAGTGGATGAAATTGCACCAGCGCTGCCAGAATCGCGACGACATACACATCCAGCATGGACCAGCGCCCGACCAGTTCGACCAATCGGTAGAGCTTCGTTCGTTCGAGCGGTCGCCAACCAGACTGGTAATGGGCTGTGATCAGGAGGAGGGTCATCGCCAGGAGTTTCAGCACAGGCACCACGATGCTAGCGACGAACACGACGAGGGCCAGCGGCCATGATCCGGAATGCCACAGATAGACGATTCCACTGACAATCGTGTTTTCCTCTCTGCCCAACACGGATTGTGTTTCCATGATCGGGAGCACGTTGGCTGGGACGTAGAGAATATAGGCGGCGAGCAGATAGGCGGAGGCACGTTCGATACTGTTCACCTTACGGGAACGGAGAGCGCTGCCGCATCGTCCGCACGACGACAAGCCCTCCCGCGCTGGTCGCGAAACCAGCCCGCAGATATGACAGGCGTATAGACCGAATGCTTTCGCCGTGCTCGAGGATGGTCTCATTGAGAGGACACCTGTTCCCACAGATGCCGAAGATTGAACGACGCGCTCGCCGCAACCAGCAAGACCATCATGCCGCCCAGTGACCATAGGGCGACTCCGATCACGATATCAGCCATATGCGCCAGCTTGACGAGTGCCACGAGTACCCCCATGAAAAATATTTCGACCATGCTCCAGGGGCGCATGAGGGTCAGCAGCCGCAGCAGGTTTGGGATCCAGGTTGATGCTGGCTGCACGCGCAATGAAAGCAGCACCGATAACATGACCGCTAACTCGAAGACAGGCAAGATCATGGTTGTGGCTGCGATGAGCACCGCGAAGATGTGCTGGTCCTGGTTCCAGAGTTGTTGCACCGCCGTATACAGGCTCGAAGAGGTCACATGCCCCTGTATCTCCAGTTCCATGATCGGAAACGTGATACCGATGAGAAACATCACCACCGCGCCGAGCGAGAAGGCGAGTGCACGGTCGAGACTGCCGGGCGTATACCGATACAGAGGACCGTCACATCGTCGGCAGAGCGCCCACCCACCGGCGGGAAGGGCGATCGGGCGTTGGAGGAGGTCGCACTCGTCGCAGGCGATCAGGTCCGTCGTCGGCTGGTGTTCTGCACGTCTCATCAATGAAGCCCTCGCCCATGTCTGGTACCCCTCGACCAGCCGTTGTAGTGATACGGGTCCCGGCCAAAAGAAAAACAACGTACGGTACAATCGCCTGCCACAGACATCTGAAACACCTTTAACTTCCGCGGACCTGTAATGCGAATGCCGGGAAAGCAACTCGTTACTTCGGGAACACACGGGGTGCAACCGCCTGCTGCCATCCCTCGCCAGACAGATTGTTGAGAAAGACTTCTAAGTCTTCTCGTTCGTCGTCACTCAGAAACAGAGGTCGCATAATGGGATCCTGATGCGGGTTGCTCACCCCTCCGTGATTGTAAAAGTTCACCACTTCTCTGAGTGTCTTGAATCGACCATCGTGCATGTATGGAGCAGTCTGAGCGACCTCTCGCAGCGTCGGTGTCTTGAACGCGCCGATATCTTCCGGCTGACGGGTCACGGAATAGCGGCCGAGATCGACGTGAGAGGACTCCCAACCCACTCCGAGATTGTGGTATTGCTCGTCGGTATAGTTGGGGCCAGCGTGGCATCGCACACAGCCGCCCTTGCCTCGAAACACGAGGAACCCGCGTTGTGCGGCGGCAGGGAGGGCGGTCGCATCCCCCCGATAATCGAATCGGTCTACGGGACTGTTACCGGAGAGGATGGTCCATTGGAAATGGGTCAGGGCGGTCGCAATGCCATCCTCGGTCACATCCGTGCCGAATGCCTCGCGAAACAGACGGCGGTAGCCTGGAATTGACCTGATCATGGAGAGGAGGTCGCGCTGAGAGAGCCCGTGTTCAACCGGACTGAGAAAAGGCTCAAGTGTCTGTTCTGGAAGCGTGTGCGCTCGTCCATCCCAAAAGAATGACCGACCGTACAGGCGATTCACAATGGTGGGGGCATTCCGATGGCCACGCTGGCCTTTGATGCCGGTTGGAACAGCGTTCCCATCGGTAAACGCGCGAGAGGGCAGATGACACGAACTACAGGCGATCGTGCCATCTCCTGAGAGTCGCTTGTCGAAAAACAGAAACCGGCCGAGCTCAACGGACCGTTGGATGGGACGACTCTCAATTAGGAGAAAGTCATTCGGATCGCCCAATCCGAGGAGATGGGGAATTTCTTTGTCTGTTGCGCGAAGAGGATCGAGCGCCATCACGTCCGCGCTGAGCAGGAACAACCCACAACCAATGAAAGCCCTCGTGAGTGCAAGCACGAAGGACAGGGGGCGCCCTGAAGGGTTTGGTACGAGTCGTCGGATGTCCATGAGCATCGAGAACGCGTTCTGAATCATTGTTCATCTAGACCGAAGATAATTTGGGACTCGAGAGCTCGGTAGACATATCGCCCCGTCATTTCTGAATGGTAATCGCTGGAGTTGGGACTTTGCCCAAATCCGTGACCGCCATCTGAAAGAGATGGGATAGCACGGCGAAGGATTCTTGATTCCAATTGGACTCCGTCCTCTGTTCGACCGGGTACCTTTTTATCGAATAATACTTCCCCTCAAAGTAGACGGCGAATTCGATCTCGCCAGGCTTACTAGCCGATTCGACAATTTCCAGCGTGTGTGTTGGATTGCGCACGAGTGTAATGGTTCTTGGATCAGGCGTAACGGCAAATTCGCGGTCCTCCTCGAAATTCCGGCCGACAAATCCAACGATGGCATTGATGCTTCTCAGAAGTAACGTGCCATGAAGCGGATAATCACCACCAGGAAAACCAGGCCGAATATCGACCAATACCTGGTTTTCAGGATATTGGAGCGCCTCCAAATGTAATTGCCTCCGTTCCTCGTTCGACAGGCGTCTCGAGTCATAGTTAGAGATCAAGAGCCGTCCGATTGTCGGGCGCCATACGGTATGGACTCCGGACTTAGTGTCCGTCTCCCAGCGATATCCTTTCTCTGTCGCCTCGACGATCTCACGGGGGTCCGGGGGGCGAACGTACATAGTTTGGGTGTCGTTGAATAGCAGAGGTTCTACATAGAGGTGTCTGCTCTTCTCGAGGCCAGCTAAATGCAGCACCCGACGGCGAAATTCGATGAAGCCATCTCCCTCAGAAGGGCGGTTAATCAATAGATGCTGACCATCACGGTCTTCGACCGAGAGTCCTCTCGCCATCAGACGCAACAGCATGTTGAGTTCATAGCCTTGGTACATCAAGCCTCTCAAGGTGTTTTCACTGAGGGGGTGAAGAATTCGTTTCGTAAACTCCTCGCCAGTGATAGGGATGATGGTGATCGTCGGATTCTCCGCAACACTCACCCCGTATTCAAGGCCAAGCGGGTATTCTGACGGGTCAACAGCATGCCCAATCCCTCCACGAATTCCCGCATCTGTTCGAAAATCGAACGTCGCGGCGACGCTTGACACCGCCGTGAAATGCACGGGTCTATGGTATCGTGCGCGGGCGATATTGAGCAGTAAGAGGTCTGCTTCGACGTAACTGACGGTCCGGTCGTACTCCAACACGGCGCGATGGGTTGCGAGAGGAGAAAGACATCCACTCACGCCAAGGGCAAACACAAGACATAGACACAGTGACACAAACTTGGATGACAACCTCATACGTACGCTTTAAGTAAGAATTGGCTGACCTCGGTAGCCAATGACGCGTGGTCATCGGCTACCGAGTTAAGCGGGCGGCTACTTTTTCATGCTCATGGGATTAGCCGCGCGCAGTACGGGGTAATACTGCGAGAACACAAAGTCCACGGCATTCGTCTCATGGCACTTATTGCACTCGTCGATTTTGTTCGGCTTTGACACGTCTTTGAGCGGATACGAATGGCCATAGCTGAAGAAGCCCCAGTTGCCGGGATCCTTCGGAAAGAGCTTGGAATCCTTGACGGAGACCTCAAGTCCGATAAACTCTCCTTGGAAATACCCTTCTCCGCTGGCCGCTTCTTTGGTGCCAACGCTGACCAATTCCTTCACGATCACCGTGCCATCCCGATACTTACCGTTCTTTTGGTAGTAGGCAAAACTCTCTGGATCCATGTAGACATTGTGAAATTCCGGAAAATTCGCCTTGCCATCGTTCATGTCATTTGGAGTCACTGGGGTTCCGACAAAGATCCATTTGCGGAATTCCCAGAACGGTGGCCTTTTCTGCTTGCCCTCAGGGGTGTACTCAATCGCGCCAGGTATTGTGGACGGGGGAGCGCCGGGGGGAGCACCAGCTGTTGCAGAGCTGAGGCTGCCGACGGTCGACCACAGCATTCCTCCAAGCGCAACACTTGCTGCTAAGACGATACGTACAGTGCGACTACCACTTGTTTTGTGCATAGAACCTCCCTAAAATTAGACGATCAATATAACGTGCTGTTACATGTACATGTTCGTCGGGAAAAGAACTGTCATCTGAATGACAAAACGACAATAAAATTGCACAAACATTCGCTGCAAAACTGAACGCCTATTAACATGCAAATCCCAGCCTCACTGGCGACAGACTTTCTGATGGTTGCAGGACGTCTCCGAACTGCCCGGCGATACGTGTTAAAGGACAAGGCGCTGATCTCTGGGGCATTCATTCCGGGGAAAGTGCATATCGTCGAGTCCGGATATGTGCGCTTAGGAGCGACCCAAGCAGACGGTCACCATGCCACTCGTGCACTGCTGGGGGAAGCCTCGATCTTTGGAGACCTTCCGTTCTGTCCTGCGAGTTTCGACCAAAACGGAGTTGCCATTGCGAGTGGAGAAACCCACATTCTCGAACTGGACCGTGTTGCCATAGAGACAGCTGTGCGCCAGGATGAGGCTCTACGCCAGATACTGTTAGAGATTTACGCTCTTCAGTTTCAGTTTCTTGATCGTCGACTCCAGTGGCACTTTATCGCGCCACTAGAGAAGCGAATTGTGGCGGTACTTTTGGACCTCATGTGTTTTGGAGGAAAGCCCTGCCCCCACCATTCAGGGTATGCCCTTGACATCCGGCTGACGCATCAAGATCTCTCTGAGATCGTTCTGGCTGCCCGATCAAACGTGACGCCAATCCTGAACGATCTTCGTGCTCAGAACGTCATTGCCTATTCACGGGCCTACATCTGCCTTCGGTCGCTGGATGCGTTGAGGCAGATCGTCGGCGGTGTTGCCGAGGGACGTGACACCAGCCTTTGGTCGTCTCCGGCACAGTACCCACCCATGTACGCCAGAACAAAATAGGCGCATCCCGTCGCCTTCTGCCCATTCCATGGCGGAGTGGGACACACTCCTCTTCGTGAACCCCTCAACATGCGTTAGAGTGTCCTTTGGATCGTCTTATCGGTACCAAGCCCATGGATGCTCATGGTCATGTCTGCCTGGCTGTCAACGTGGAGAATTCCCGCGTTGCCATGGACTTGGAACATTACCGATTAAGCGTCGCAATCCCCTGCGGGCGGGAACGATAGTGCACACCGTCTTGGCTAAGATGCCGTGAGTGCGCAATCGATGGAAGCCCCTGTTTGTCTAAAAGCAGGCTGTGCAGGATATTGCCCTCTTCGCTCTTGTTCTCATCGGTTTGATTGATCCGTTGGCAGATCACGTAGAGAAAC
This sequence comes from Nitrospira sp. Ga0074138, assembly GCA_001464735.1. Classification (GTDB taxonomy): domain Bacteria; phylum Nitrospirota; class Nitrospiria; order Nitrospirales; family Nitrospiraceae; genus Nitrospira_D. The sequence continues at coordinate 1,915 of LNDU01000050.1, read as the reverse complement.
GTCTCCTCTGGAGACAGCGCACATTGGAACGCGGTACTTCCCGGCTGGCTAAACATGCGGTTATTGATAAACCACTCCCCTGGGTGAGGCAGTTGCAGTCGGCTGATCTCGACAGGCTTGACTGCTCGCTCACCAGCAATGTCATAGGTACTCACAGTGGCAGCCTTGTCATCCTTATCAGACCGTGGAAGATTGTTCACCGTATAGAGACGCGTCCCTTTTTTGTTGGTGAGCAACCAGCAAATATCCTGACCGCTATTTTCAACAGACCCCAAGAACGTCATTTCGCCGTCCTGAGTAAAACGGTAGACACCGAGCTCGTTTCGCGTCACGAAGCCCACATACAGCAATGATTCTGTCGGATGCGCCCAGATACCTAAAGGCATCGACGGAACGCCGTCCATGCCCTTGTACTTGTAGCCGGCATTCGTCTCGGGTAACTGCATACGACCTCGCTCAGTGAGCCGGCCATCTCGCCCCACCTGAAAGACATGGAGTTGCCCCTGCACGCTCGGCTTGGTGCCAGCCAGAAACGATCTCGTTCCTTCACCGTCGAAATCCACATCGACCTGAAAGTCATTGCCAAACCCAACCTGGGGGTTGGACTGGGGAACGTAGACTTGGGTCGGTTTCTGTGAGTCCTCGACATCGATTTTGGATACAAATCGTAACGCACCGGTGTTTTCTACAGTGAACGAGACGTAGCTGGCTTTCGCTGCACCACGCAACGCCTCAATCTGGTGATAGTCCTCATTCCGGTTTGACACGAGCAGCGTCATGCCACTGAGCGAGAGACTATTGGGGGCGACACCGTGCGACGGAAACGGCGATCCCTTCACATGCCGTAACGACCCATCGGGCTGAATATCGAAGACGGCAATGGTATTGCTGTGTGTGTTGACCGTAAAGAGACGCTTCCCGTCCTGGCTGACAATCAGCGGGGTGTCGTTGTCATGTGGGCCGAGCTTGCCATGGGTGTCATTGTTGATGCCCGTGCCTTGCCATCATCGTTTCGGTTATAACCCAACACCGCATTTTGTCCCTCACGGATGTCGTTTGTTTGGATATACAGAAACTGGTTCTGGTGAGTCGTCATATTCAGACCTCCTCTGATTAATGAATCATGCCTGTGTGTATGCGGTCGTCCCTCAAATCGCCATTCTTCCTGTGCGCCACCCTATGACCCACATGTGACCACCAGGGCCATTCTTCTGATGGCCGCCGACTCTCGGCCTTTCCTGGAATCAATGGCTACTGCCATGGATCAGTCCACCCTCAATACCTGCTTCGGTTGTGTGGACGCACTTCCTCATCTGCTACAAGAGCCGGCCTCGCTCGCGCATAGAAATTTTGTGCAGGGAGATGGCATTGATGCAAAATCGCAACCCTGACGGCTCTGGTCCATCGGGGAACACATGGCCGAGGTGCGCATCGCACACATTGCAGGTCACCTCGATTCGGTGCGTGCCGTGGCTAGTATCCTGATGATAGGCGACGACTCCTGGCGAGACCGGCTGCGTGAAACTAGGCCACCCCGTATGGCTTTGATACTTGGTCGCAGCATCAAAGAGCTCTGTGCCGCAACAAAGGCACTCGTACCGGCCCGGTTCAAACAGTTGGCAGAGCTCCGAGCTGTGGGCCCGTTCGGTCCCCTTCAGACGGGTGATCCGAAATTGCTTGTCGGTCAGCAGTTCACGCCACTGGGCCTCGGTCTTCTCGACACGGCGGGGCGGGGATGGATTGCCATGTTTGGCCAGGTGCGTCACCTCACTCCATGTGAGGGTGGCAATCGATGGCACATCATGTGCTTTGTGATATTCCTGTCCTTCCATGAATACTCCCTTGGTCGTACAGAGAGTTACACCCTCCGGTACTTTCTTCTACCAGTGGACATCAGAGCGCACAGATCTATGTG
>LNDU01000049.1 GCA_001464735.1 Nitrospira sp. Ga0074138 | reverse complement strand
TTTCGGGATATCGCTGTCGGCACTCAGGTCACGATCGAAGTGAATGACAGAGAAGAGGTCATCGACATTCATAAGGATAAAAGGTAAGGCGCGGGAGCAGCACGTACGAACCGATAACAGGAGGATGAGTCATGGGACGCACAATAGAGTCAAAAGAATCGATTTGGGGTGGGGCTGTGTCAGAAAGCGAAAGTGGGCTGGTCTTACAGCCTTTTTCCGCGAGCAGGCAACTCTCTACGAGATGCTGCGCTCGTTGTGGAGGCCTCCTCGTGACCGAGTGGTACTACGACTTGCAATATGCCGGTGAACACAAGGTCGAGCCCCTCCGCTGCGTGCAATGCGGGCACCGTGTCGATCCCGTGATCTTGCAGAACCAGATTCGGCTGCCAGTCATGCGCCATTCTGACCAGCAAGTACGACATCGGGACTCCCTGAAGACAGACACATGTGCTCAAAAGGCGTGATCCACAACAACGGGCATAGAAGGAATCGGTGTAGAACGTCGTGAACGGGTGGTGGAATGATAGATGGAGCTGAGCGAGAAAACATATGGCCGATTGTCTGGGCAGGCGGCGATGGGGTGCGGACCAAAGAGTTTCTCTGGCAAATGCTCGGCTGCCATAAACTGAAACAGTACTGTACCTTCGTCGGCTCTCGCTCCCTCTTCCAGCATACACTCAATTGTGCAGCGAGACTGTTAGAGCCGAAGAACGTCGAACAGCCAGAGGAGGAATTCCGCTGTGGACCTAAAAGGTCTTGTACATCGAGAGCTCGGTGAGGGGTTGACTGAAGAGGAGTTGGCCTCTGTAGTTGGAGTTCCCCTGCTGACGATTGCGAACATTCTGGCCAACGAACCCCCTCAAGACCGCGCAATCTGGGAACACTTTGCGCGGTATTTTCGTATTGACGTAGATTTCCTGCAAATCGGTGGTCCGCCACACTCAGAAGGATTGTTCGACCTCACAGAAAGCGCGACTCCCTCCCCCCTCGGCCCGCTGAGGAAGGTGCCGCTTCTGAGGTGGGATCAAATCGATCAGATGGTCATGCCTGAAAAACCGTCTCGTGTCATCCATGCTGAAGCGATGCTCGAAACAGACGTTCCAGGGGTACGGACCTTTGCCATCCAGGTGAAAGACAATTCCATGGAGCCTCTCTTCAGCGAGGGCGAGGTCATCTTCGTCAACCCTGATCTTCCGACTGAACTCGGTCAGTATGTGCTGGTCGATAGTGAGGATGGCCGCCCAGAGGGAGCCCTCTTGCGGCAGCTCCAGGAAATCGAAGGACAGACCATTCTTCATCCGCTCAATCGACTGCATACAGATCTCCCCGTGACGAACGACCAGCGTATCTTGGGCCGGGTGGTGCGGTTGCGGAAGAATCTTTGAACCATGAGGATGATCATGAAGAGATGCCCGATGAATTAGCAGTCGCGCAGTCTGAGTGAGGCATTGCACTGCTCAGAATTGAAGGGTGCCGACTGGTTGTCGGTTGTGAAGGAACAGCGCGGCAGAACTGTTCCACGAAGGCGGAGCATGCGTATACTCGATCCGCTGCGCCCATGTATTGGTCAAACACATGATGGAACGACAAGCGTCCCACAGGGGTACGTTCACCGCTCAACCATGAGGAGGAGATCCCCTTCAGATGACAGTACGCTCAAAACTATTCACATTCGTCGTCCTGAGCCTCGTCGCAGTGTGCGCAGTTGGAGGATGGCTCGGTTACCGATTGTTCACCACCGGCTTTAGCGCAAAGACGGAGCCCCATCCGATCGAGGTATTCATGGTGCGCCAGATTCGTCATCTCGCCATTCCAATCAAGAATCGAAACGCGCAGAATCCCATTCCAATGAATCCCGATGTGGTGAAAGAGTCACTGGCGCATTTTGCCGATCACTGCGCCACCTGCCATGCCAACGACGGCAGCGGCCAAACCGCAATCGGCAAGAACGTGTACCCGCGGGCGCCTGACTTACGATTGGCCGACACCCAGTCGATGTCGGATGGAGAGATGTTCTGGGTCATTCATAACGGTATACGTTTCACCGCGATGGCGGCCTGGGGAGAGGGTGACCCAGCACAGGACATGGGCAGTTGGAAGCTGGTCCACTTCATTCGCCATCTCCCACACATCACGCCGGAAGAACTTGACCAGATGAAGGCGCTCAATCCTAAGACGAAGAAAGACCTGGAAGGACAGACCGCCTCTGACCAGTTTCTGCAGGGGAACGGTCCATCGGCAGCACGAACCGATAGCGGCCATCATCCCTAATTCATCGACGCCAATACAGGAACGAGTATCCCCAAGGAGGAGGACACGATGAGTAGATCCCAGTCCGATGCCTTGGTCATCTATGGCGCTACCGGTGATCTGGCCTTCAAGAAAATCTTCCCGGCATTACAGGCCATGGCCAAGCGAGACCATCTTGATGTACCGGTCATTGGCGTAGGCCGGTCGGCCTGGACGGTCGATCAGTTCCAAGCCCGAGCCTTCGAGAGCCTTGAAAAGCATGGGGACGTCGATCCCGCCGCATGGGAACAGCTCTGCGGCCTGCTGCGCTATGTGCAGGTTGATTATGCGGACCCGACGACGTTTCAGGCTCTGCGCAAAGAACTGGGCGGAGCCGAGCGGCCGGCTCATTACCTGGCTATCGCTCCCACCATGTTCGAAACGGCTGTGCAACAACTGGAGAAATCCGGATGCGCCAAGGGGGGACGCGTGATCCTCGAAAAGCCCTTCGGACGAAACCTGGCCTCTGCGCAGGCGCTCAACCGCACACTTCACACCTATTTCCCGGATCAAGCCGTGTTCCGCATCGACCACTACCTCGGGAAAGAATCTGTCCAGAACCTGATGTATTTCCGTTTCGCTAACCCGTTCTTTGAAACCGCGTGGAACCGACACGCCATCCAGCGCGTGCAGATCACGATGGCCGAAGAGTTTGGAGTGGCGGGGCGTGGTCGGTTCTACGAGGAAGTGGGAGCGATTCGCGACGTGGTGCAAAATCACTTATTGATGGTGATTGCTTGCCTGGCCATGGAACAACCGTCCGGTAGGGATTCTGAATCGATTCGGGAGGAGCGGGTGAACGTCCTCAAGATGATCCGGCCGCTCATTCCTTCGGATGTCGTGCGAGGCCAGTTCCGTGGCTACCGCCGGGAGGGCGGCGTGGCTCAGGAGTCCCAGGTCGAGACGTTCGCCGCGCTCCGACTCTACATCGACAGTGAGCGGTGGGCAGGAGTGCCGTTCTATGTGCGCACTGGCAAGTGCCTCCCTGTCACGGCCACCGAAGTGCTGGTCGAGTTCAAGCGGCCATGTTGTCCCGTGTTGGACGAGATCGAACCACCGCTGCCGAACTATTTTCGCTTCCGGCTCAGCCCCGACGTGACGATCGCCTTGAGTACCATGACCAAAGTTCCTGGAGAGGCGATGGTGGGCGAGCAAATAGAACTGGTCGCACGGCAGTGCTCCGGCAACCAGATGGAGTCGTATGAGCGTCTCCTTGGAGACGCCATGAAGGGTGATGCCACCCTCTTTGCACGCGGGGATGGGGTGGAAGCCGCTTGGCGCGTCGTGCAGCCGATTCTCGACACCCCGATGGCGTTGTACGAATACGAGCTCAATACCTGGGGTCCGCGCGAAGCGGATCAGCTCATCGAGGGAGATTGGCACAACCCCCAGGTATCCGTGTGATCTGCGTAATCTCCCCGTGACGAACGAACAGCGTATCTTGGGTCAGGTCGTGCGGTTGCGGAAGAATCTTTGAATAAAAAGGGTAATAATGAAGGTGCGCAATATAAGCAGACTGCTTTTCTCATGAGATAACTCCTCCAGCCGCCCACCGTGTCCGATTCCTCAGTTGCGAGCGTTCCCTCGAACTCGTATGATAGGTCTATGAGTTCTGATCCTGTCACCCGCATCAAGTCGAAGACGCCCGTACCCTACGAACTGACGGCTATTCATCACGACACCCACGACACGAAGACGTTTAGCTTTGCCCTGCCTGATGACGCCACGTTGGACATGCTGCCCGGCGATCACCTGTACGTCCACGCAACAATCGATGGGAAACCGGCGAGACAGCCCTACACGCCGTCGTCCGTGCCAGGCACCACAGGGTTCTTTGACTTGACGGTCAAACGGTACGAAACCGGCGGGGTGTCGAAGTATCTTCATGAACAGGGACCGGGAGACCGCGTGCTGATGAGCGGACCGAATTCCGGCGGCCACTGGATAGACGGCCTGGCGAAGCAGGTGGGGTTCGTCGCCGGCGGTACGGGCATCACTCCGATGATTGCCATCATTCGTTGGATTCTCGCCCAGAGGCTTGCGGTCGAACTATTTCTGGTCTTTGCCAACAAGGCCGAGGCCGACATCATCTTCCGAGATGAGTGGGATAAGGATGTACGCGAGCACGCGAGCTTCCATTGTTATCATGTGTTGGAGCAGCCGCCTGCTGGTTGGTCGCAAGGCACGGGCCGCATCACCGAGGCCATGCTGCGCGAGCATCTGCCACCGCCCGGTCCTGACACCGTGATTTTTCTCTGTGGCCCCCCGCCGATGGCCGACGCGTTGGAAGCAGCTCTCAAAGTGATCGGCCACTCCGAGCGCGCGATCATTCTTCCATAACGCTTTCCGTCGACAGCCTAGTCACCCCGAACGACTCCTTCAGGGATTGGAGAGGAGCGTGGTGTTGAGAACACCTATCGCTTCATCGACACGGGGCTGAGCGGTTTGTCAAAGACGTTGCCATTTCTACGGGTGGTCCGAGGACAGCGTAACCTGACCGCTCTCTCCTATCCCCTTCCAATAGAAACACCTTGTGAAGAGTCGCCTCTCCGCAGGGTGTTCGCAAACAGACGCTCCACTGACTTTACTCTGTCTTGGCTTTGAGTTCTTTCGCCTTGCCTTTGATTCTCTCTCCGGCTGCTTTTGTTTTTCCCTTCGCCCGCTCCATCGTACCTGTCATTTTATTTCCTTTGGCCTCTTCCGTGAGGGCTTTTACTTCACCTTTGGCCTTTTCCGCATTCGCGTTCGCTTTGCCCTTCATATCCTCAACAGCGGCTTTCGTGTCATCGGCTTGAGCGACATGTTGCATGCCAACGGCCACAAACAGAAACGCTAAAGCGGCGATCATAATGTTTTTCACGGGGACCTCCCTGGTAAGAATTTGAAAGATTGTGATCTTGCGTGATGTTCTGCACCACCATCGGTTAACCATCACAGTGTGCCTGCTGGACGGGACAGGGTCTGGTCAATATTGATCACCATGGCGAGATTGAGTTTCTGCCGGCTTTGATTCAATGAACCGGAAGGTCTTCCGCAGAGGATAGATCCGAAATAGCCGGCCCATTGATCACGAAATGACCACGAACAACTGGGTGACTCGGCAGTGGCGACCCAGACTGAAATGCCTTATCCAGGATGGTTTTTCAAATGACTTTCTCCCATGTCACCCAACTGGATTTCTGCCGAGCCCACAAGGCCGGATGTGTCGATCTCCTTTTCCCACCTCACTCTTATACAGGCCTTCACGGCTTTCGCCGAAACCGTCTGCTGCCTTGACAGCTAACTTTCTCACATACATGGTTCAATGCTCCCCTCTCTCGTGAGAGTCCCTCCACGTTGCTCTCCTCTCCAAGGTTGATGTTGTGATGTGATATGTCGCTGACGCATAGAATACGAATCGTCGGCACATTGGAGCGCGGGCATAGCGAACTCTGTTATGCTGAATAGCCCCGGGAACAATTTCGCTATGCACGATCTTCCCTGGCTTATCACCTCGCACTTTGTCGGAAGGAGAGCACGATGATTATTTCTCAGCATGGCCAACCTCCCATGAGGTCACACACATTTCTTGATCGTTTTGATCGTATGGCGAAATATACTGAATACCTCACGGGCCATCCCTTTGCATTCGCTGCCGCCTTGTGTTTTATCGTCATATGGGCATTAACCGGCCAGCTCTTCGACTTTGGTGAGAGCTGGAAGTTTACCCTTGTTGCCGTGACCTCCCTTGTGACCTTCCTAATGGTATTCTTGATTCAAAACACCCAGAGCCGCACTCGTGCAGCGCTTCAATTAAAACTGGATGAGTTAATTCGATCCACGAGTGGCGCTCACAATGTCATGCTGACACTGGAAGATATGTCGTTGGAAGAGATCGAGACGTTCCGCACACACTATGAAAAACTGGCCATGACGGCTCGTGAAAAACTCCGACGAGGTCAAGCCGATACCAGCATCCCTGCCATCACCATTGGATAGTGGTTTGTAGTTCGGCGAGAAGTGGATTCGTTGCCAGGCCTTCGAGTTCGTCACCGAAGCCTCATTCTCTCCTCAACTATCGTCCAGCACGATTCACTCCCCATACCCCTGCAGAGTGTCGCGCAGTGGACGTGTCATTTGGCCTGCCTCATTAATTTTTTAAAACTGAGCAATTCAGCTCAGCTTCCAATCAGCTAAAGGTCCAGCATAGTTCTGTGGCCCGTTGATGAGCTCGAGACTTTAACAAGGAGGCATTTCTATGAATCCGATTCGATATCTAGGTGTTGCGCTACTTTTCGTGTTGGGCTGTCAGGGCATGCCCACGGTGACGAGAAGTGGAGACGTCAAAGACATCATTATTGGGGATAACTTGACGCCGAGCGAAACAGCAGTCAATACTGGCGATGAAGTTCGGTGGATCAACAAAAGGACCCAACCTGTGCGAGTCATCTTCCTTGACGCGGTGTTGGATAAGCAGTTGTCATGCAAAAATAATGTGGGCGGATGGATGACACCTAGCGATACAGCCCAGCTGGCCACGAACGAAACTGCCAGCGTCTGTTTCCGGGATCCGGGCCATTTCCGGTATATCGTCAGGATGGAATCAGCTAAGACGACAGGCGATGTCAGCGTTCAGGGAGTGATCAAGGTCGGAGGACAAGGCGGCCAGACTATTGGGCAAACAAACGATCCAAACCGCAGAGGAGCCAGTGGTCAAACCAGTGATCCAAAAACTGGACATAGCAGTGACCAAACTGGTGATAACACAGGCACTCCAAGAAGCTCAACGTCGACCACCACCAGTACGACGACGACCACTGAAGGACCAAGTGGTCAAATCAAGTCTCCTCAATAGGTGCATTCTCCATCAACAATTGGGAGGCTTCCAATGAAAATGACAAACAAGAAAAGTACTGATTGCGCCGGGGATTCCCCGCTGAAAGCTTTCCGCGTAAGGGAATTATTGAAGAAACTCAGTCAGGGCTGGTCACTCAACGCGAGAGGGCATTTGGAGCGACGCTACACCTTCCAGGATTTCGCGCAAGCTCTCGCGTTTACCAACAAGGTTGGCGCTGTCGCGGAGGCAGAAGGCCATCACCCCGATCTCTACCTGACCTATGGAAAGTGCAAACTTGAAATTTGGTCCCACAAGATGAAGGGTCTGACTGAGCGCGACTTTACCTTGGCGGCCAAAGCCGAACAGAAGTTTATACCGTTTCGCGCGCCGGCATAGCCGCAAGTAGTTCTGGCCCGTGAGTGAAGAAGATTTGCGCCTTGGAGGTCCGACGGCTCTGTGGACTCCAAGAGATCCGGCCGAGAGCCTACTACGTCAACGAGGTGTTGCACAGTGAAGACCGCTCCACTTGGCTTCCATGCCGACCAATTCTCCCCGCACCAGTCCCAGATTGGTCCTCTCCCGCCGTAGCACCTCAATCTCCGCCTGAACCTCAGTCAATACACGATCGATCTTCTCGACCGTGATCGTCAGACCGGCCGGCCTGCGGGGAACACACTGCCGTCTCTCCTCGCCGTTCATGACGCTGGTTAATATCTGGGCAGAATCTTGCATGTCGCTTTCCCAACGTTCCATTTTTGATCCCTCCTCACTCATGATTATTTTCAGTTCCTCTCCAGCTGCATCGCCAGAGCGCTCCCCGAGTCAGACACCCAGGATACCCCTCAGCACTGTTTGTGCAGGACCAGCGTTGCAGTGGTTCCCTGCCTGGGAGCGGAGTGGATATTGAATGATCCACCCATCCCCCGCATCCGTTCACGAATACTCAACAAACCAAACTTGGATGAAATCCCGTCACCAGGAGTTCCAGCAGCAGCAAGATCAAAACCAGCGCCTTCATCTCGCACCTCGATCTGCAAGCGACCATTGCGCTGTTCCATTCGTACCAGGGCTTCGCCCGTCCCGGCATGTTTCGAGGAATTGATCAGGAGTTCACGAACCGATTGGAATACCAAAATGACTTGCTCTTTCGGCAGCCCAATTTCTTGGTCGTCGTGGAGGACTATGGTCACGGTTTGGTCATACTTTTTCTTCATGTACTCCGCGAGCCATTTGAGTCCGGCAGCCAGCCCATGATCGTGCAACACAGGCGGGCTGAGCTCCGTCACGAGGGTGCGGCTATACGTCAATGCATCCGACAGGATGTCGTCCACCTTCTTTAAGACTATTTGACAATCGGGCACACCACTCGCAAGCCGCTTGCCCTGCCCGATGGTGATCTTGCCCAGCACCAATATCTGTTGCAGGTGATCGTGCAGCTCCCTCGCGAACCGTTCCCGTTCCCGCTGCTCAGCCTGGCTTAATTCATTCACCAGCGCACACAGCCGCCCATGAGACTGTCGCAATTCCGCGGTCCTCTCGTTAAGCGCCTGTTCCAGCTCGATGTTCCAGCGCTGTAACCGCTCTAGCTTTTGATGTAGGTCATGCTCGGCCGTGCTCTGTTCCGCTCCCTGGCTCGCGAAAGTCGCAACCTGCTGCGGCTTGCACACTTGCCGACCGTTCTTATGGTCGCTTTGCCTCGAGATTTTACCGCTCATATTGTCCTCCTGCGATCGGAAGGAGCGT
>LNDU01000048.1 GCA_001464735.1 Nitrospira sp. Ga0074138 | reverse complement strand
AGACACGGACGTGACGTGACCTCTCGCTGTGACCCTCAGGCCTTCAAAAGAGTGGTCAGATTCTCCACATGCGCTTCTTCTTGCGCCAAAATCCGTTCCAAGACCTGGCGGGTCGTCGGATCATCGTTACCGATGGAGGCGATCATGGCGCGGTAGCTGTCGATGGAGATCCGTTCATGGACCAGATCTGCCGTAATCATCTCCGCCAACGAATCCCCTTCGACATGTTCTGCATGGCTCCGGTTCAGCAGCCGTTCCTGGGACAAATCCGGCTTGCCCCCAAGCTGGACGATGCGTTCAGCCAAGTGATCGGCATGCGCCTGCTCCTCGGCCACATACTGGAGAAACTTCACCTTCACATGGCGAGCACTGACCCCAGCGGTCATGAAGTAATGCCGCTTGTAGCGGAGGATGCAGATCACTTCCCTGGCCAGCGCTTCGTTCAGTAATCTGACCACTGTCTCTGCGTTGGGCTTGCATCCCAAGGTCATGGCCCTATTCGATTTGCGTTTAGCAACAGACACCGACTGCATCATGTTCACCTATGGCAGCATTGATTGTTGTGTGTAAGCGCATCCGACCTCTCTCTATCGAATCGGATCCAAACCTCAGTCTGTGCCAACAGCATCCGTAGCCTCATCCATTTTTGCATGAGAATACCGAAGCACTCAGCTACAGTCTGTTCACAATTGCTCAGTAGGGAACTGATTGCACAATGGAGACGAGGCTGAAAGTAGCCAGGTATTGCGTGACTGAATCAATAAAACAGAATCAGAGGGGAGACCCTAGTCGTGTAGGACGACATTGAGGAGAGAACTATGCACGTGCAATCCGCCATTCCGGCGCGACCCACCTTTGTAATCAATGAACCCCAGCCTGCGGAACGTATTCATAAAGAAACTGACGCGCGACCGGGTGGTGCCGACCACCTCGGTCAACGTTCCCTCACTGATCTTGGCAATGACCATCTCCGGCTCGCGCTCCGTCCCCAAATGGGTCAACAACAGCAGCGGCCGCGCCGGCTGCTGCTCGCTCGCAATCGCTCACGCGCCAATTGCATATCCATGGCACTGCTGGATCCAGGTCGCCCGATAATAGGGTCCTTCCAGCTTGCTCGATTGCTTCACATCTGCATCAAACGCTGAACCGCCTCGGCATGGGTCGATACAGTGTCGGTAGCCTGGACGACCGTTTTCCCGTCGCAACTGAGCAATAGCTTCGCCGCAGGCCCGATTGCTTCGACTGATCCCTCATAGCGGATGCTCGGATGCCGATAGGCTGCCGCGTCAGCAGAGTTGTCGAACTCGACGAGCTTGAACTTCAAGGAGGAGCTTCCACTATTGACCGCCAAGACATTCATAATCGTCGTCGCACAACCTTGATCGATTCCATGATGAAGAATGGCAAAAATCCCATGGCCCCCATCAACGCCCAATCTTCCATCGGCAACGAGGCGACCTTGAAAATCGGTGCAGCCGCTGGAACCGTGAGCACCACGACCTGCACGGCCAGCGAGAGGAGGAAGGCCCACACCAGCGGACGGTTCGTCCAAACTCCCAACTGGAAGAGCGACAGCCGTTGGCTTCGGCAGTTGAAAACATGCACCAGTTGCGCCACCACCAGCACCGTGAAGGCCACCGTCCTGGCCTGATCGAGCTCTTGATGCAGACCATAGAGGCTATAACTGAACGCGCCTAATGCAATCAATCCCAGCATCAGCCCCTCTCCGCCGATTGCCAGTAATCGTCCTCCGTCCAGCAACCGAGCCTCCGGCCGGCGAGGCGGACGCGTCATCAGATCAGGCGCCTTGGGATCGACCGCCAGTGCCAAGGCCGGAATGCCGTCGGTGACGAGATTCATCCAGAGAATCTGAATCGGCAGGAGCGGGAGGGGTAGGCCCAGCAGCGCCGCAAACAGCATAACCAGCACTTCGCTCAAGTTGCACGACAGGAGGAAATGGACGGCCTTCCGGATGTTGTCGAAGACCCCCCGGCCTTCCTCCACCGCTGCGGCGATCGAGGCAAAGTTGTCGTCTGTGACCACCATATCAGCGGCTTCTTTGGTCACATCAGTTCCGGTGATCCCCATCGTGATGCCGATATCCGCTGCCTTGATTGCAGGCGCATCGTTCACGCCGTCGCCCGTCATGGCCACAATCGCGCCTTGGCGTTTCCAGGCTCGGATGATGCGCAACTTGTGCTCCGCCGAGACGCGCGCGTAGACCGCGACGTGCTCCACGCGCTGGGCCAGTTGGTCCTCGGTGAGATTGTCAATCTCGTGGCCGGAGAGCGCCGCGCCGTCACCGTCAGGCAGACCCAAGTCCCTGGCAATGGCGAGCGCCGTCTCTTTGTGATCCCCGGTAATCATCACGGTGTTGATGCCGGCGCTTCGGCAGAGACGAATGGCCGCCGCCGCTTCAGGTCGCACCGGATCTTTCATGGCAAACAAACCAAGAAACACCAGATTCTTCTCGACCACATCGGGCGAGAGATTCAGGCCATGCCCGTCGAGGTGCCGATGCGCCACGGCAAGCACGCGAAGCGCCTGCTGTGCCAGGGATGCGTTGATATCGAACATGATCTTCCGTTGTTCCTCGCCCATGGGTTCGATGAGACCCTCGAGGGTCCGACGATGCGTGCAGCGGGAAAGCAGGACATCCGGCGCCCCTTTCACATAGGCCATGCTCCCGTCCGCCGTGCGACGGATGATGGTCATCATTTTCCGTTCGGCATCGAAGGGGATTTCTGCTTCGAACGGCGCGCTGCCCTCCAAGCCTTCCTTCGTCAATCCGACCTTCGCCGCCGCAACCAGAAGAGCGCCTTCCGTTGGATCACCGATCACCTGCCACGTTTCCTTTTCTTTTCGTAATGTCGCACCATTGCACAGCACGGCTGCCGTCAGCAGTTCGCGCAGGGCTGGAAGTTGGGTCAGTCCTACGTTCTGGGTGTTGAGTTCTGAGTTGTCGGAGTGAAGCTCGATCCCTTTTCCGGGCAACTCAGAACCGCTTTCTCTCACCTTTGACGTCTCACGGATTTCGCCGACTGGTGCGTACCCTTCACCGGTCACGTCGAAGGCCGTGGTGTCGACGAACAAGTTCGTCACCGTCATCTCGTTCTTCGTCAACGTGCCCGTTTTGTCTGTGCAGATGACCGTAGCAGATCCGAGCGTTTCGACTGCTGGCAGTTTTCGAATCAACGCATGCCGCTTCACCATGCGGGTCACCCCCAGTGCCAATGTAATCGTCACTACGGTGGGGAGGCTTTCCGGCACGGCCGCCACAGCCAGACTCACCGAGGTCATGAACATGGTCACCAACGGCTCGCCGCGCAGATAGCCCAAGGCAAACACAACGGCGACCACAGCCAGCGCCAGCCACAAGAGGGTATAGCCGAATTGTTCAAGCCGTCGTTGTAGGGGGGTTTCCGTCCGTTCTGCCTCCGATTCCTTATGAATCATCGAGGCGATCCGGCCCAGCTCCGTGTTGAGCGCCGTCGCAACGACCAGCGCGCGGGCCTTCCCTAAGACCGCGATGGTACCCATGAATGCCATATTGGTCCGGTCGGCTAAGGACACGTCGGGCCTATCGAGGGCGGTTGCTGCCTTCTGAACCGGCGTGGATTCGCCGGTCAGCGACGCTTCTTGAACCTGGAAGTTTGTGGCATAGATGAGCCGAGCATCCGCCGGGATACGGTCGCCGGCTTCCAGGAGAATGATATCTCCGGGCACCAACTCGCGCGCGGGGATGGATCGAAGCACACCGTCACGGAACACCTGAGCCGTCGCCACCGACATCTTTCGAAGCGCAGCCAAGGACCGCTCGGCCCGGAACTCTTGCACGAACCCGAGCACACCGTTGAGAAACACAATGGCCAAGATCGCCGCCGCATCGAGCCAGTCTTCCAAAAGACCGGAGATGATCGCCGCTCCGATTAACACCCAGACAATGACGCTCGTGAACTGAGAGAGAAACAGCTTTAGAAGGGACGGTGGCAGGGCCTCGGGCAGTTCATTAGGGCCGAATTCCGCATGACGCCGCTCGACTTCTTGGCCGGCGAGCCCATGCTCGGCATCACTGCCAAGGATGGCTGTGAGCTTATCCGGTGCGAGCTGCCAGGTCTTGGTCGTCTCATTCTCTAACACTTGAGGCATGGCGGACATCTTTCTCATTGCAACAGGAGCCGGAGCCTTGGCGCGCATGATTCATAACAGTTTGATGCGAAGGAGAGGAATGCGCGTGACAAGCACGAGGAGCGAGACTCGCGTGA
The DNA here is from genome assembly GCA_001464735.1 of Nitrospira sp. Ga0074138. Taxonomy (GTDB): domain Bacteria; phylum Nitrospirota; class Nitrospiria; order Nitrospirales; family Nitrospiraceae; genus Nitrospira_D. The sequence continues at coordinate 1,293 of LNDU01000048.1, read as the reverse complement.
CGTGTGAGCCCGATCCCTACTCATCACGGGTTCCCTGTCAGCCTTGCCCGCCTCGCTTGAATCTGGTATCGACACGTGCAGCAGAAGCACGCACGAATAAAGCGGGTTAGGGTTTGTGCTCCTGTTTGCGTTCCCATTTCTTGATCATTCGCGCAATTCGTCTAAAACGGTGCAGCCGATGACCTTGCTATCCGGCCACTTCACGCTGAAGCATCCGTGCCACGTCAAGCCCGCTCATCACCTTGTAGTGGATCGCTTTGACATAGCACAGTCGCATGGTCACACAGCACACACTGGGCAATAGTGAGCATCGCGGGATTGAGGCTGCGCACCAACACCCAGTTGCGAACTTTTTACATGCGGTGGCATAGCTGAATCCAACTGACCCTCTACTCGCGCCTGGCTTCCACATGGGCTACCCAGATGTCCGAGATGGGAATACCTACGGCATAGGGATGCGAAAGTTGAGCCCTGTCTCATGACTCGCTTGTCCCGGCCTGCTTAGGTAGCTGCGCGCACTTCTCGATCAACAATCGCGTGCGCGCCAATCGAGCGCGCCCGTTTCGCTTGAATAATGCTTTGGGCATGAGCAACCTCTTCCGCGGTACCGTGGGCCAACAGGATAAACTTGCTGGACTTGAGCGCTGTTTCGTAGCTAAGGACATCGTCTTTAGGGATCCCCATGTTATTGAGCGCCGTTCCTATCGCCGTGAAGCCCCCGGTCACCACGGTCTCTTCAAGCGCACCGAGGACCCATCCAAGGAGAGGTCCCGCAATCAACACCGGGCCAATCCCCGTGATGGCCGTGCCCCAATACTTCATGCCATGGCCGGCGTTGTAATACCCCACCACATGTTTGTCTGTGTGGTAATCCTTCCCGACGATCGAAAGCTTCTTGACATTGAAAGCCGCATGGTTGAGCTCTTTAATGGCGGCCTGGGCTTCGGTGTGTGTGTTACACATAGCAACGACTGCATTCTGCTCGACCATGGCCGACTCTCCTTTTTGTGTCATGGTTATTGATGTCATAGACTCATCCAGCCTCTCTCTATCGAATTGGAAGCAGGTCTCCTGTCTGGATCCGACGCCTCCCCTACCTCGCCATTCTGGGCGAGCATACTGAAGTGACCGGTTACAGTCTGTTGACAAGTGCTCAGTACAAGAGGATGGCAAACGGTGGCGATGCCGGACCTGGCCTGGCTTGGTGCTACTGAATGAGCGAAGAGGAATCAGATTGGCAGGATCCTAATCGTGGAGCACGACATTGAGGAGAGAACTATGCACGTGCAATCC
>LNDU01000047.1 GCA_001464735.1 Nitrospira sp. Ga0074138 | reverse complement strand
CAGAAGGGGATATGGTTTCTCCGCCGGCCTTCCCGAGGTGGAGGCACCTGGAAATCGCCTCTTTGGATGGTTCACGCTCCATTTCTTCAACAGTCCCCCTCACTAAATCCTAAACAATTTAACGAACACGTAACAACTCCGTAGCACCACTTTAACGTTCCTGCTCTATACCTCGCCACGTATTCGAAACATGACCAACTAGAGGGAGGTAGTGGAATGAAGAGATGGTGGTTTGCAGTGAGCGTATGCGTAATCGGTCTTGGGTTGATCTTCCAGACCAATCCGGCTCAAGCAAGCGTGGAGGATCTCCTCTACGAGAAGGGACAGATCACGAAGGAAGAATGGCTCAAGCTCAAGGCCGAGCATGAACGAGAAGATGCGATCGTTGCCGAGCGGGCAACGATCAAGAAATGGTTCGACAAGATCAGTATTCGCGGGTATGTCCAAGCCCGGTATACCTATCTTCCTGGAGACAAATCCATACGGAGTGAGTACGATAACACCATTCGGGACAACACAGGTTTTGCCTTCCGCCGCGTCCGCCTCGTCTTTTCGGGCGACGTGACGGATTGGCTGTCGTTTTATATTCAGCCGGAATTTGCCGGCACTGTGCCAGGCACGACAGGGGATCAGAGCAATCACTTTGTCCAACTTCGCGATGCCTATGCCGATATTTTCATGCCTGTGCCTTTCCTGTTCTTTGAGGAAAAGGAATTGCGGGTTCGCGTCGGGCAATCGAAGGTCCCGTTCGGGTTCGCAAATTTGCAGTCCAGTCAAAATCGACTTGCGCTCGACCGGGACGACGGCCTCAATAGCGCCGTGAATGGTGAGCGCGACCTTGGCTTTTTCGTTTATTACACGCCGAAGGAGACCAGAAAATTATTCCGAAGACTGGTCGACTCGGGTCTCAAGGGATCCGGAGACTATGGTGTCCTAGGCGTCGGGGTCTATAATGGTCAGACCCTCAATGTCTCGGAACGTAATGACAATAAACATATCGTCCTGCATGCCACGTACCCCATGGAGTTACCCTACGGGCAGATTATCCAGTTCGGCGTCGATGCGTACCGTGGGACGTTCAATGTTGGCACTCCATCAGGGACTGGCCTCGCAGTAACTCCCGCACTCGTCAATAACGGCAACATTCTCGACGAGCGGGTCGGTGTGCACTTTGTGCTGTATCCGCAGCCGATCGGGTTCCAAGCGGAGTGGAACTGGGGCAATGGTCCTCAGTTGAACGCCACGCGAACAGCCATTGGGGAAGGGGACATCCAGGGCGGCTATGTCCAGGGGATGTATAAGTGGGATGTGAACCAGCCCTGGTTGACCACCCTTATCCCCTATGTCCGGTATCAGGAATACAGTGGCGGAAAGAAGCATCGGACCAATTCTCCATTCAATGTGGTCAGGGAATGGGAAGTCGGGATGGAGTGGCAAATCGCGAAGTCCTTAGAGTTCACAATTGCCTATGCGCGGAGCAGACGCACCGATACGCAGACTGCGCCCTATAACATCCGTGAGGGCGATATTGTTCGGACGCAGTTGCAGTATAACTTCTGATGATGATTAGGGGCAGGCAACAGCCTGCCCCTTTAATCAAGGTCGATCAAGTTAGGGTGTGTATTATGTAACATGCCTGTAACATTCGCGTAATGTGGTGGCAATACGACAGGGTTATTGTGCCAATGGAATCAGTCAGTGATGACGAAAGGACTGTTTATGAACATATCGGCTGCCAAGTCTGGACTCACCTGCATCGCCCTTATTGGAGCTCTTGTTTCGGGCCTCCCCTCTGTCTATGCCGATGACCATATCGTGCTGGATCCGGCCTTGAAGGGGTACCTCAAAGTCAGCGGGGTATCAGGGAATGTCAACAGCATCGGTTCGGATACGCTCAACAACCTCATGACGCTCTGGGCTGAAGGCTTTCGCAAACAATATCCAAGCGTCAAAATTCAAATCGAAGGCAAGGGATCGAGCACCGCACCTCCGGCCTTGATCGAGGGAACGGCGCAGCTTGGACCAATGTCCCGCGCGATGAAAAATACCGAGCTCGATGCCTTCGAAAGAAAATTCCGGTATAAGCCAACCGCATTTCCGGTCGCCATCGATGCGCTGGCCGTCTATGTCAACAAGGACAACTCTGTCCAAGGACTCACGATGGCGCAAGTCGATGCGATCTTCTCAAAGACCCGCCGATTTGGGGCGTCGCAAACCCTTGATCGGTGGGGCCAGCTAGGAGTTACAGGTGAAGTGGCCACCTCGCCAATCAGTATCTATGGCCGAAACTCGGCATCCGGAACCTACGGATTTTTCAAAGAGTTCGCGTTGAAAAACGGCGACTATAAAGACGAGGTGAAGGAACAGCCTGGTTCTGCCTCCGTGGTGCAGGGCATCACGGAAGATCCGGCTGGTATCGGTTATAGCGGGATCGGGTACTTGACGTCCGGTGTTCGAGTCCTTCCATTAGCCGAAAAAGAGGGTGCACCCTTTGTGGAGCCATCGCAGGCCAATGCCATGAACGGGTCCTATCCCCTCTGGCGGCATTTGTTGGTGTACGTCAATAAAGCGCCGAACAAGCCGCTTGATCCGCTCGTGAAGGAGTTCATCAAGTTTATTTATAGCAAGGAAGGGCAAGCCATCGTCATCAAGGATGGTTTCTTTCCGCTCCCGCAGTCGGTGATTGAAAAGGAATCTGCAAAAATCGAATAAGTCTAAGGCCGTGTCTGGAGTGGGCAGACTTGTGAGAAGCGTAAAGCTGAAACGTTGGAACGGACATCGAAAGTCAAAGCATGAACGTGCCGCCACTTACTCCAATATCGGTCCTTCAAGGAGAGCCCTCCCCGGGTCGGGGGTCAATTCCAACCCCGGCCCTGGTGGGTGGACTGTTCAGTCGACGCCAAATCAGGTCAATCACGGATGGGCTGACCAACGTTATTATCAAGTCCGGTGGGATCAGCATCATCCTCTGTATTATTGGGATGTGCATCTTTCTGGTGAAAGAAGTCATCCCACTCTTTCAACCGCCCCACGCCACCCTGACCGAGCCGATTGCACTCTCCCCGCTTGAGCGTCCCTCGACGTCAGCGCTCATCGGAATCGACGAGCATCAGGAGCTCGCCTATGTGCTACGTGGTGGTTCCCTCGAGTTTGTCTTCTTAGCGGGAACGACTCCCACGACACCAGAAATCCATCCGCGTGTGCTGCTGCCAGACGGATCGGTAACCGCTGTCGCCCGTGCTCTTGGGAAAGGGCACTCTCTCGCCATGGGGACGGAAGACGGCCGCGTTATCCCTGTGGCAATCGAATTCACTCAGGACTTCCAAGGGAACGAACGTTCCATTGCCCCGTCCGTCACGGTTGGGACTCCGATGGTTGCCGCACCAACTCCGCAACCAATCACCAAGATGGCATATCAGAGCACGGACTCCGATGTTCGGGTTGCCGCGCTGCTTCAAGATCAGCATCTCTGGCTCACCACGAGCCGGAGCGTATCCCGTCCCGATGGAACCGCCGAGGCTTCGATCACACAGGTCGATCTCACATCCAGCATCCCTGGTCGGGTGACGGCGATCACACTCGCGAGCCGGGCAGAGCTTCTCGCTGTCGGTACGGAAGAGGGCAAGATCTACCATTTCGACCTCCGGGAACCGGCGAAGCCCGGTCTTGTTGCGATAAGTCAGGCTTCTGAAGAAAGTGACGCGATTACCGCACTGGCCTATTTGATGAGTGATCGGAGTCTTGTGGTCGGCGATGCGTCCGGGCAGATTGCCGTGTGGATGCCCGTGCGGGAACATGCTGCGACGAATACGACCCATATGACGCGTATCCATCGGTTTGCCCCTCATCAAAGTGCGGTCACCGACATCACGATTTCCCAGCGCGATAAAGGATTCATCACGACCGATGGCGGGGGAGAAATCCGTCTGCACCATTCGACCTCCGCACAAACGCTGCTGACACTCGCTCCGCAACAGGGGGCGCTCCGTAGTACCTATTTTTCTCCCAAGGCGGATGGCTTGGTCGGTCTCGCCGAAAATGATCGACTGGTGCATTACGACATTTCGAATCCCTACCCAGAAATCACTTTGGCCACCTTGTTCTCTCCCGTGATGTACGAGGGGTATGATCGGCCTGAACTTGTCTGGCAATCCTCAAGTGGGTCGGACGACTTTGAGGCCAAGTTCAGCTTGACCCCGCTGATCTTTGGAACCATTAAGGGCACCATCTATGCCGTACTCCTGGCTGTGCCATTGGCGGTATTGGCCGCCATCTACACCGCCATGTTCATGCATCCGGATCTCCGGGCCAAGATCAAGCCTATAATTGAAATTATGGCAGCGCTGCCCACCGTGGTGCTTGGATTTCTGGCCGGCCTCTGGTTTGCCTCGGTCCTGGAGCGGAACTTTCCCGCCATGACGGGGATGGTCTTGGTGATGCCCTTGGTCATTGCTCTTTCCACCGGACTCTTTCTCTTGCTCCCTGCCTCCCTCAAGCATCGTGTCAGGCCTGGTGCGGAGGCGCTGCTCATGATGCCGATCATCATCGCCGTGGTCTGGGGGTGCCTTGAGACCAACGCGTGGTGGGAGGCCTTCTTGTTCGATGGCCATTTTAAACCGTGGCTCCAGACTCATCTCGGTCTGAATTATGACCAGCGCAACGCCATCGTGGTCGGGGTGGCCATGGGATTTGCCATCATTCCCATCATCTACAGCATTTCTGAAGAAGCGCTCTCCAATGTTCCAAAGAATCTGATCGCCGGGTCCTTGGCGCTCGGCGCCACGCGGTGGCAAACGCTCACCGATCTCGTTCTGATCTCGGCCAGCCCAGGCATCTTCTCGGCATTGATGATCGGCTTCGGCCGGGCGGTTGGAGAGACCATGATCGTGCTGATGGCGACCGGCAATACGCCGATTATGGATTGGAGCCTCTTCAACGGGTTTCGAACCCTGTCCGCGAATATCGCCGTGGAGATCCCTGAGGCGCCGCATGGCGGGACCTTGTATCGCACACTCTTTTTGGCAGGCTTGCTCCTCTTTATCGCGACCTTTCTGCTCAATACGGTTGCGGAGCTGGTTCGACAGCGACTCAGGGAGAAATATAGCCAATTCTAGTGCGACAAGATTCTCACAAGATGACATTCCAGGCTAGTGGGTAGAGTTCAGTTGTTGGACGCAAGTCTGACGAAGTTTGGGGTACGAGTGATTCGATGAAACAGTGGGTCAAGCACTTCATGGCAAGCGGTGAGCTCTTCATTTGGGGCTGCGGGGCTGGGCTTTCCATTTCACTCCTCATGATCGGTGGGCTCCTGGTGCTCATCCTCCTCAACGGGTTCGGGTATTTTTGGCCGGCTGATCTCGTCGAATTGACGCTGAAGGACGGAAAACATGTGATCGGTCAGTTGGCCGGCGAAGAAGTCGGTCCGAAAGGAGTCCCGCGAATCAGGATGAAGATCGGCAATCGCGACCTGTACGGGCTCGACTATCGGTGGATCAACACTGAGCAGATCATCGAACGCGCCACGCCGGCCGATCTCGTGATGGTGGAGCGGCGCGAGTGGGGGAACTTCTATGGCCGGCTCCGGACGCTGGCCAAGGAAGACCAAACTGTGGCTGAAGGCTCGGAGGCCGTATGGCAGTCCCTCCCGACTCTGCTTCAACAGGCGGACTCAGGCGAGGCAGAGAGCTCCTACTCCTTGGTCGCCGTCGATGCCAATGGCAGAGAAAAGTCCGTTGCGCTCAGCCAAGTCATACGAGTCTTGCGCCCGAACGACCTTTCGAAGTTGGAGAAGGTGTGGGTCTATGCTGGAAACCTCTGGATGGTGCTGACCACGGAGCCACGAGAAGCCAACACGGAGGGCGGTATCTTCCCGGCCATTTTTGGCACGGTCATGATGGTGATGATCATGAGCTTTGTCGTGACCCCCTTTGGTGTCATCGGTGCTCTGTATCTCAGGGAGTATGCCCGTCAAGGCGTCATCGTGCGGACCGTCCGCATCGCCGTCAACAATCTCGCCGGGGTTCCTTCGATCGTTTTCGGCGTATTTGGATTGGGGTTTTTCGTCTACGGTGTTGGCGGTACAATTGATGCGCTGTGGTTCTCTGACCGACTGCCCACCCCGACATTCGGCACGGGTGGAATCCTGTGGGCCTCATTGACGCTGGCGCTTTTGACGGTTCCCGTCGTGATCGTCGCAACTGAAGAGGGGTTGGCAGCCGTGCCAAGGGAGTATCGAGAAGGGTCGATTGGCTTGGGCGCGACCAAATGGGAAACAATATGGAAAGTCGTGCTTCCCACGGCACTTCCAGGCATCTTGACCGGACTGATCTTGGCCATGGCTCGTGCGGCTGGCGAGGTGGCGCCCTTGATGTTGACCGGCGTCGTCAAACTGGCACCGGCCATGCCGATCGACTGGACCTGGCCGTTCATTCACCTGGACCGAAAGTTCATGCATTTGGGTTTTCATATTTATGACGTGGGGTTTCAATCGCCAAATGTGGAGGCTGCCAAGCCGATGGTCTATGTGACCACATTGGTATTGATTCTTGTGGTGGTGACGCTTAACCTCACGGGCATCCTCTTGCGAAATCGAATGAGGAGGAAATATGCTGGATCAGCAGTCTGAAGTGACATCCGGTATCACTACCCTCTCACCCGCTGTTGCCTCACTGGAGATGGAGAGCATGGACCCTCATGATTCCGATGTGACGCCTCAGCCCAGTGCTCAGGGGAAGCCGAAGCTTCTGGTGCAGGGCTTCAACTTTTTCTATGGGCCGGTCCAGTCTCTGTTCAAGATTGATCTGGGTATTCCAGAAAACCAAGTGACTGCCTTCATTGGGCCGTCCGGATGCGGGAAATCGACATTGCTCCGCTGCATGAATCGTTTGAACGATCTCATTGAAGGCGCGAGGTATGAAGGAAATATCCTCATCGATGGCGTGGATATCTTCAATCCGTTGATCGACATCACCGATCTCCGAAAACGCGTGGGCATGGTGTTTCAAAAATCCAATCCATTTCCCAAGTCGATCCATGAAAATGTCGCGTACGGTCCGCGGCTGCAAGGGTTGAACAATCGGGCGGTGTTGGAAGAGATCGTCGAGCGAAGTCTCCGAGGCGCCGGCTTATGGGAGGAAGTGAAGGACCGGCTCCACACGAGCGCGCTCGGCTTGTCCGGCGGTCAGCAGCAGCGGCTCTGCATTGCGCGGGCCCTCGCCGTCAAGCCGGATGTTCTCTTGATGGATGAGCCCTGTTCCGCCTTAGATCCAATCGCTACCGGCATCATAGAAGAGTTGCTGTTTTCCCTGAAGAAAGAGTTGACGATCGTCATTGTGACGCACAACATGCAACAGGCTGCCCGAGTGTCGGATCGGACCGCGTTCATGTACCTCGGCCAATTAGTCGAGTATGGTCTCACGAAGCAGCTGTTCACGAACCCCTCAAAGAAGCAGACGGAAGATTACATCACTGGACGATTCGGGTGACGCCATGGTTCAAAAACGACATTTCGACGAAGAACTTGCCGAACTCAAGACGAAGCTGGTGCGAATGGCCGGCCTCGTAGAAGACCAAATCGATAAGGCGCTGACCGCATTGGTGACGCGAGACGCGGCCCTGGCCTGCCGCGTGATCGAGCGAGATCATAAAGTGAATGCGATGGATGTAGAGATCGATGAGGCTTGCATCGAATTGTTGGCACTCCACCAGCCGGCGGCGCACGATCTGCGGTTGGTGACGACGGCCATGAAACTGTCCACTGAGCTCGAACGTATCAGTGACCTGGCAGAGAGTATCTGTGAGCGAGCGATCGAACTGAACGAAGAGCCCCAACTCAAGCCCTACATCGATATTCCGCGTATGGGGAGCCTCGCACGGGTCATGGTGAAGGAAAGCATTGATGCCTTTGTCAAAGAGGATTCCACGCTGGCTCGGAAAGTGATCATCGATGATGACTTCGTTGATGATCTTATGGAACAGTTATTTCGTGAACTGCTCTCCTTCATGATGGAAAATCCGCATACGATTTCACGGGCCATTCGGTTGAGTTTTATCGCCAAGTCGCTCGAGCGAGTGGCCGATCATGCCACCAACATCGCCGAGTTGGTCGTCTATCTGGTGGAAGGCAAGATCATTCGGCACACGACACCGTCCGTTCCATTGTGACGCACCGTTTGGTTTGACAGGCACGCTGGGCTGCCGGTGACTCAGATGCGCGTTCGTTTGAAATGACCCTGCCCCTGTGTTAGCATTCGACCCATGGGTGTCACCGCCTCGGCGAAGCGGGGAGAACCCCGCCGCGCCCCATCTCCCCCTTCTCATATTCAGCGAGAAGTGATCGGCGTAATCTTGATCGCGCTGAGTCTGCTGATGCTCTTGAGCCTCCTGTCTTTTGTGCCGGGAGAGGCGAAGATGCTGGCGACTGGTGTGCCGGATGGCGATCCGCCACGTAATCTTATTGGTTCGTTCGGCGCGTTGTTGGCCGGTGGGTTCTTTTTTGGTATCGGTGGAGCAGCCTATCTCTTTCCTGTGCTGCTGGGGCGGTTGGGAGTTCGGTGTTTCTCTCAAGCTCCGGTGAGTCTTACGCTGCGGACAGCCGCCAGCTCCTTAGCCGCCGTCTTCTTCCTGAGCGCCTTTCTGCATCTTGAAACGACGGGGGTTCCAACCCTGACCAGTGGAATGATTTCCCGCGGGATGGGCGGTGGTGTCGTTGGCCAGACGATCGCCGAGGGACTCCGCGCCGTCTTTGCCGGGACCGGGGCCCATATTCTGGTCATAACAGGATTCCTAGTATCCCTCTTGTTGACAACCCCTCTGTCCTTGGCGGAAGCCGTGCGTCGGGTGCCGGCCTGTTGGGCCACTCTCCGCGAAGGGGTGTCCGCGGTGATGCCGGAGCGATCAATTGAGGTCGAGAAAGAGATCGGCAATCGACGGTCACGAGCGAGGTCGTCCAAGCCAGCAGCCGTCACTCGAGGAGAGGAGTCAGCCACTGAAGGAATCGGGGAGTTGGAGCTGACCCCAACCCAGACTCCTCCAGGTCCGATCATCCAGCCATTCCCTGTCGCAATCCCAACATGGGACGCGCAAACGGCTGAATCGGAAGTGGTTGTTCCGACAGCTGAGTCCGAAAACTATCAGCTCCCTGACCCGGAGATTCTGTTAAGTGATCCCTCTGGGCCGATGGATCGGATGTCGGATGAGGAACTCAAGGCACAGTCCGAGATCTTATCACGCGCACTGATGAGTTTCGGTATCGAGGGCATTGTGACGGAAGTGAGACCAGGTCCCGTCGTCACTATGTACGAATTTGAGCCGGGGCCAGGCACGAAGGTCGCCCGCATTGTGAATCTGGCCGACGACCTGGCATTGGCGCTGAAGGCGACGAGTCTACGCATCGTTGCACCGTTACCGGGGAAATCCGTGGTCGGCATTGAGGTGCCGAACCGGTCTCGAGAAACGGTGTCCCTGAAAGAAGTTGTCATGAGCGAGGCCTTTCGGCGGGCAAGGTCCAGGCTCACACTGGCGCTGGGCAAGGATATTTTCGGTGCGCCCAGCACGGCAGATTTAAAGACGATGCCGCATCTCTTGGTGGCCGGAGCGACGGGCGCTGGGAAGAGCGTCAGCCTGAACACGATGTTACTCAGTATCCTCTTTTCCGCCAAGCCGAGCGAAGTGAAACTGTTGCTCATTGATCCGAAGATGCTTGAGTTCCAGTCGTATGAGGGTATCCCACATCTCTTGCGGCCGGTGATTACGGACCCCAAGTCAGCAGCAAGAGGCCTGGGATGGGTCGTCGCTGAGATGGAGCGGCGATATAAGTTGCTGGCGGAAGCCGGTGTGCGGAACATTGATGCGTATAATCGAAAGGTTGCTGGTTTGCACGAGGTGTTTGCTGAAAATAACGCACCGGGCGTCGAGCAGACTGAGCTTCCGATGAAGTTTCTCTCTGAAGAAGAGCGTCTCTCCGCCGGTGAAACCTCGATCGCCGAGGGTGAGCGGGGTTGCATGCAGCCGAAACCGACGCCGCCGGAACCGCTGCCGTTTATCGTCGTCATGATCGATGAACTGGCGGATCTGATGATGGTCGCTCCGAAAGATGTGGAAGACAAGATCGCCCGACTTGCGCAGATGGCCCGGGCCTCCGGCATTCATCTGGTGCTGGCCACTCAGCGTCCATCCGTCGATGTACTGACCGGCTTGATTAAAGCGAATTTCCCAGCACGCATTGCGTTCCAAGTCTCTTCGAAGACCGACTCGCGAACCATTCTTGATGCGAATGGAGCGGAGGCTCTCCTCGGCCGGGGCGATATGCTGTATCTAGCCTCCGGCACCGGTCGTCTCGCGCGTCTGCATGGGTCCTTTGTGTCGGATGACGACGTCCGCTCGGTGGTGGAATTTGTGAAGAAACAGGCTCTGCCGATCTATAACCAGGAGCTGCAGTCCCTCAAGTTGGAGGAGGCGGCTGAGGAAGAGGCTAAAGACGAGGTGTACGAGCAAGCGAAAGAACTGGTCCTGTCTACGGGGCAGGCCTCAGCTTCACTGATCCAGCGCCGACTGCGGGTCGGCTATCCCCGGGCTGCGCGCATGATCGAACAGATGGAATCGGAAGGCATTGTGGGGGCGGCGGGTCGTGATGGGCGTCGGGAGGTGCTTGGACGGCGCGGCCCAGTTGGTGCGGCGGAAGTATGATGCGCTGGTGGCTTGCACTTTCATTGAGTGTCATGTTCGCTTTGCCGTCCTGGGCGGCAGACGGACCGGTCGATGAAAAGGCCTTGCAAGAGGTTCGTGAAGTTGTCAAACAGTTGCAAGCGCGATACGAGAAAACGAAGGATCTCCAGGCAGACTTTTCTCAGAAAACCAGGATTGAAGGATTTGAGCGGCCTGTGACGTCGGCCGGCAAGGTCTATATCAAAAAGCCAGGCCGATTACGGTGGGACTATTTGGATCCGGCGACTGAGCAAATCTATGTGAACCAGGAGGATGTGAAGGTCTACGTTCCTGAACATAAGCAGGTGCTAGTCGGGAAGCTCACACAGATGTCTGCCTCCAAGGCGCCATTGGAACTATTGCAGGGAGCGGCCAAATTGGATGAATCCTTTGAGATTGAGCCCACCAGGGGAAACACACGAGGAGTCGGTGGGATGCCGCTCATCACGCTGATTCCCAAAGCCAAGGTGCAGGAATCCACCCAGAATCTTCAGAGGATCGTGGTCGAGGTCTTCCCCAAAACCTATTTTATCCGTACAGTGTCCCTCCATGAGGTCAGTGGCAACGTCGCCGTCTTCGAATTTTCGAACTTGAAATCAAACCTGGGACTAGGTAATGAGGTATTCGACTTTAAGACACCGACGGATGTGGAGGTCGTCAGAGCTCCGGTATTGAATGGGCCGTAAGCGGTCATTGGTCAACGATCAATAGCCATGGCTAGGACCTGGTGCATTTCTCAGTGACGAATGACTAACAACTATTGACCGAGAACCGTATTTGCGAGGGGGATAGAGACAGGTGCAGAGTCTTGTGAGCAACGTGACGGATACGGTCGCCCAAGCGGTTGCCGCCTTAGATTTCGACCGGCTTCACCAGGAGTATTGGGACCAGAACGAGTTCCTCGTCATCAAACAGTTCTTGCCCCGTGCCTTTGTAGAGGAAGTGCTCGTTCCTCAAGCTCAGGGCGTGAAGGCAGAACTCAATCGAAACTACATTCCTGGCCACAAGAAGGGCGGGAGCGTCAGCTATTATACTGTGCAAGAAAAAGCTCCCCGCTTCCTCGACCTCTACCGGTCTGAGTCATTCCGGGCCTTCCTCAACCAGCTGGTTGAGGCGAAGCTGATGTTCTGTCCGGACAACGATCCCCATTCCTGCGCTCTCTACTACTACACTGAACCGGGTGACCATATTGGGTTCCACTATGATACGTCATACTACAAAGGCGCTCGCTACACGATTCTGATGGGGCTTGTTGATCGGTCAGCCCAGTGCAAGCTGGTGTGCGAGCTGTTCAAGGACCATCCGACCAAACAGTCCCGCCATCTTGAGCTCGTGACTGAGCCAGGGGATATGGTAATTTTTAACGGTGATAAACTCTGGCATGCGGTCACGCCTCTCGGAGAGGGTGAGGAACGGATTGCCTTAACAATGGAATATGTCACCAATCCTGAGATGGGCACCGTCAAGCGGCTCTATTCCAACCTCAAAGATTCCTTCGGCTATTTCGGTTTCACTGCGGTCTTCAAGCGCGCTCTAGGCCTCAGCCGGTCTAAGTGATGTAAATCGTTTCTTGTTTGATCGCCCTTCCTGATTCAGAGTGCGTCGAAGATCATGCCATGCCGATGGCATGGCGAAGTATCGTGCACAACTCTTCTCGCTCCCACGGTTTGCTCAAACGGGCATAGGCGCGTAGGGACCCCAGGTTCCTATTTGAAGCCGTTAAGACGATCACGGGAAGGGTGGGATGTGAAACCTGGAGCTTCTCCAAGATCGAGCAACCATCTCCGTCAGGTAGTCCGAGATCGAGGAGGATCGCATGGTAGGCATTCTGTTCGATGGATGAAAAGGCCTGGCGGCAGGTCTGTGCACAGTCGACATGGAATCCTTCGAATTCGAGCAAGTCTTGCAAAGCCATTGCGATATCAGGGTCATCCTCGACAACCAATATGGAATGCGCTGTTCTCGCCTCGACCCGCTCGTTCGTGTCTGGACTCAGCTTGTGATCTGGGTCTAATGCCGGCTGCGGGGGATCTATCTCAGAATCGACCAGGGGAAAAGGGGCTGTCTGAACCGGCCCACTTGGTTTCGTGGCAATGGGATGAGTGGCAGGCCGGGCTTGGCCTGATCCAGAGGGGGCATCAGACGGGGAAAAAGAGGGAGATCTCCTTACCACGTGAGTGACTGTCAGCTCCATACCGTGCTCCATTTTGTCTAGTGGTTACGAGATAACCCACAAGGCTCCATGACCCTTGCCAATAGGTTAAGCAACGTCCGTTCCCGGATGGTTGGCCAAGAGATACGAGTCTAAGCATTTGATTATATGCGTATGTTTTAAAAATACATGATCGTCTGACGTGTGGGACTGTATCGAGGTGATACAGCAGCTGTCTCATGTGAGACGGCGGAACTGTCTCGGGGATGTTCAGGGACAGGATGCAGGATTATTGATGCAGGTGCTTCATGGCGGCGGCGCAGAGGATAATGAAGAACCCCATCCACAGGGCAGCGCGCTGGAAGGGAATAACCTCGTAGGACTCTCCCTCATCGGCCTCATCGTCTGACTTGAAAATGACCGTGTAGAGGAACAGTGTGAGAAGCCCTAGCACGAGAAGAAGCTTGATCATGAAGACCATGAGGTACTTGGAGTGGTGTTGGATTCCGCTCCCCGTTTGTGAAGTAATGACCTGATTGACGTAGTGGAGATTCACGCCGCCGGTGAACAGCAGGACGACTACGAGAATGCCGGCGACTTTCTTGTAGTGTCGGTAAAAAATATCCGTGATGGGTTTGATCTGATCCTTTGGAACGGCTTTCTCCAGTCCGGGTGTCACCGCCATGACGAGAAATGCCAAGCCGCCGATCCAAATGATCGCTGAAAGCAGATGAAACCAGTGATTGACGATCGGAATGAGGGTGTTGAGATCGGTGGTGATACTTTGGAGCGCGTCCATTTGGAAACCAGTCAGAAGAGAGTCGTAAGGAGTGCGGGCTTTGAGGATGGGCCTCTAGGTCTTCACCCCGGCGCCTTATCCCTTACCCTTTACGTCAAAGTTAAAGACAGGTGCGTCATTACCGAATCGTTTCTTGCGTAGCTCTTCCATGAGTTCCACGGTGATAAGCGGTACGTTGTTTTCGCGGGCGTGTTTTTCCACGCCTTTCTTCACCATCGCACGCAGGAAGTAGGGGATACGGCTCAATCGGAGAGTAGACGCATCGTCCCACGCGACATCGGTCTCTTCCGAGACATTGAACGCCACCTTAATTTTCTCGCCGCCTTTCGGGGTGTAGAGGCACCACTGATCTTCATCCAGCCAGTCGCCGTGGTCGACATAGGGGCGGGCGCGGCACCCCCCGCAGATGTCAGTATATTCACAGTCACCACATTTCCCCTTGAGTTGGGGATAGCGAAAGGAGTTGAAGATATCCGATCGTTCCCAGAGATCAACGAAGCTCTGCTGACGGATATTCCCTGCCGACAACGGCATGTAGGGACAAGGGGTTAACTCACCGTTCGGCGTCACTCGGGCATAGTTGGTGCCTGCCAGGCATCCTCCCCCCATATATCCGGTCGCCTTCGTGATCGGGGAGTTAGGGTCTTTCTCATAGGCCAACCGTTTGAAGTGCGGAGCGCAACGGGCGCGGACCAACATGCCTTTGTAATTATCTTGGCATTCAACGAGGTAGCCAAGAACCTCTTCATACTGAGCGGGAGAGATATCCGTCAGCTCTTCGCCTCGTCCCGTACACACCATAAAGAACACGTTCATGACGCGGGCGCCAAGTCGGTGCGCCCAGTCAATGACCTCAGGCAGCTCCCGATAGTTCATCGGCTGAGCACTGAAATGTACTTGAAATTGGAGGCCATTCCGCTTGCTGGCTTCAATGCCGGCTACCGCAGCTTCCCACGCTCCTGGAACGCCACGGAACCTATTGTGTTTCGCTGCGTCCAATGAATCAATACTGATGCCGACTCCCATCACGCCGATTTCTACAAGCGTTTTGGCCATCTGGTCATCGATCAGCATCCCGTTTGTGCCGAAGACCACCATAAAGCCAAGTTTAACGGCGTAACGAGCAATGTCGAGAATGTCAGGACGCACCAGTGGTTCGCCACCAGTAATGACGAGAAGACACCCCTTATTCACTTCTGCGATCTGTTCAATGAGCCGGTAGCACTCTTCGGTGCTCAGCTCGTCGTCCCCACCGGCTGCTTTGGTCGTCGCATCGAGATAACAGTGATCGCATTTGAGGTTGCAACGCTTGGTCAGGTTCAGCGCAACGAGGTAGGGCTTGAAGTCATCAACCGTCCGGCCATCAAATGGTCCCTCCCCCTTTGGAGCGGGGGTGAAGAACTGGGCAATTTGTTGCTGCAAAGAGCCCAAGACACCTGAAGGACCATTGAAGATAGGAAGAGATTTACCCATGGTGTATCGTATCGGGTGCTGAGAACGAAGACTCGTCAGAGGAAGGCGCTGGGGGCCAGCACCAAAAACTCAGCACGCGAAACTTATCCGCGTCCTTTTCCGGTGAGGTCGGCAATCATGTCCTTAAGATTGCCAGTCTTCATCGCTTCGGCCATATACCCCTTTGCCTGCTCGATCCCTTCATCGGCGACTTCAATCGTGATCAGAGTCGCGCCGATTTTCTCGGCATGCTTGAGAATGAGCGCTTTGGTGCAATCCCGCATGAAGCCTTCCGGAGCTCGATCCAATCTGGCTTGTGCGTCGTCCGTCCAGGTATAGGGTGAGGCGGCTCCGACATGACCATTCGCCTCATTCCCGTTCGACGCTGCAACGGTGGCTTCCGCGACCGGCGAGGTACCGGTGCCTTTGTTGGAGAAAATCGGCGTATAGTCTTCGGATGCGGCCTCTTGAATGGTCGGTGCCGCATATTCGAGCGTGATGGTCGTCATGCCTAATTTCCGCGCGCTCTTTTCAATCCTGGCCTTCGCACGTCTCCGCTGGAAGCCAGCAGGCACGGCACGGATCGCTTCTTTCGCGTCCTTGGTCCATTGCATCGGTACGTCGTCGTATGCCACGTCCGTTTCCAGTTCACCCTCGGCTGTCGCGGCTACTTCAAAAATCTTTTTATCGACTTGTTTGAATCTCGTCCCATCCGCACTGCACACCGGACATTTGACCGGGGCGTCTCCCTTCCCAATGTAGCCGCAGCCGTCACAGACAAAATAGGTTTGCCCCATGCGGTCTAGGTAGGCCTGCGTGGAGGCGCTGATCTCTTTAGGTTTCTCCTCAACGATCTGGGTCATGATTCCACTTAATGTCGGACCCATGAGATCTTTGGTCACGCCCTCATCGGCTTGCATCTTGTCACGGTCGATACCCGCTGCGTCCAAGCTGCCGCCAAGCGCACGCATAGCGTCCATGGCACCTTTTGGAAGAATGTGTCCAATCGCGGTGTCAACGACAGTATTACTGATGATGGTATGCCCTTTTTCAATGGCATACCGATGAATGGCCGTCTTTGCCACGCCGCGCGCAAAAACCGGGATCTTTTCCATCCGGCGTAGCGCTTCTTCCGTCCAGGCAATGGTGTACTCGGCCTGTGTGTCGATCGGAGGCACGTATTTGCGGTTGGAGATCAGCACATTACAGGGGGCGCTCCTCAACAGATTCTCGGTGTTGCTGCCGACGTCCATGTCCTCGTCGCTATGGACGCCGATGCGCCCGACGATGAGCAAGGCCGGGACATCTTTCCGGACGTACTGAATGATTTTTTCGAATGCTTTGCCGTCCAGCAATGTCGTTTTCACATCTGTTTGCTCGGCCTGGGCGATTTCGCGGGAAATGTCCAAATGAGACTGGTAGATCTTAGCCAAGCCGCTGTCGATGATTTCTTCGTGCAGTTTTTCTTGCTCCTTGAAACGAAAGACTTTACCGGCTTCTTCGTTCAGAACACCCGAAATACTGTGGAATGCCGCGTAGTGGAAGTAGGGATCAAAGGCCGAAATTGCCTCCACCGGCATGTTGAAGGCCTTGCCGAGCGCTAAGCCGGTCATCAGTCCGCCGAACGAGTAGGGGCTACCGTCGACCGCCACGACGATCTTGCCGCCAGTTAGTGGCTGAACGTTCTTAATAATCAGCATGTCGGAGTTACGGACCCGGCGGACCACGCGCTCTGTGTTGCTGCCGATGACGCTGTCTTTGACCGCCCCGACCCCCAAAGCGCCCATGATGACGAGGTCATACCCGTTAGTGTTGATGTCCTCGGCCAGCACCTTCCAGTTCCGTCCTTCGAGCGATCGCCGCTCGATCGGGAGATTCGCTTCGTTACATTTCTTGTCGACGTAGTCAAGGTAGGAGTCAGTGATGATTTGGAGTCCTCGGGTAATCAGCGAATCGTGGATCTGGCGCTGACGGTCGAGTTCCTTCTCGTCATGGTATTCCTCCGGGAGGCCCGCTTCCATCTGCTTGAAGCGTTTATCATGCATTTTTGCGGCGTAGACATGGCTCCCTACGATCCTGGCACCGAAGGTTTTTGCCAAATGAACGCCGACATCCACTGCGGTATTCGAATGGTCAGAGTTATCGACCGGAATATAGATTGTCTTATACATTGAGGCGCCTCCTTAAGGCGCGAATTGGTCAGAGGGGAGGAGTCGTAATTATATGAAAATAAAAATGATTAATGTGCTAACAACGCCTCCAAAGATGCGGGATGATAGCACTGGCTCAAACGGGAATGCAAGGTGTCAGGAGGAACACATTGAGTGTAAAGAAGGTGTATTTGTGGTCAATGGAGGACGTATGGCGCCTGTTCAACTGGTAGAGGTGGCTCTTGGTTCAGCCATCTGTGAAGTCGCGTGGGTTGGTCTGCTGGAACGGATGATTTCCTCGATCGAAAGCAAGGCTTCCCGCCCGGAATTGCCTTCGATCCCTCTGCTAAGGTTTTGGTCGGCATAGGCCGGTTCTCCAGATGACTGGGACAGGGATCCGGTCCATCGACGGGGATCGCGGCTACCTTGCTTTCGTTCCCAGGCGCGGAGACAAGCCTTGGCGATAATCTTGTTGAGGGGGGCAGGGTTATAGAGAAGCTTCTTGATACTGGTCGGCGTCAGCATCAAAGGGTTATAGCCGGCCGACAAATACCCCTCTTCTAGTAGGCGTTGTTCCAGGTCGGTATTTGGCTGGATGCCTAAGAAAAACATCAATGGAAACACACGCTCTTCGCCAAGAATCGAGGCCACCATCTTGTAGGATTCGACGCTTTGAAGCAGGCTCTCTTCCGTCTCTTTAGGGCTATTGAGGGAATAGTTGAGGATGACCTTGCCCTTGAAGCCGGCCTCTGCCAAATAGCGGCAGCCATCGTACAAGCGTTCCAGCTTGAATCCCATATGGAGATTATTCAGCACCTCTTGGGAACCGGAGGTGATGGCGACTTCCAGATCACCCACGCCGGACCGCACCATCAGCTTGGCGAGTTCAGGGGTAATCAATGAGGTTCTGATGTAGCCGGACCACTCGATCTCGAGCTTTTCCGCCACAATTCGCTCAAGGATTTCCGTACATTGCGGATAGGCTTCCTTGCCCGTAATGAATTGGGCGTCCGTGAACCAGAAACGACGGGCACCCCACTGATGGTAATGCTGCGAAATGTCTTTGACGACCATCTCCGGTGGCCGGTACCGCACCCGCTTGCCTTCAATGTAGGGATAGAGGCAGAAGGCGCAGTCATACGGGCAGCCTCGCTTGGACTGCACACCGATCGATTCACCGATATATTCCCCATATTGAGGGAAGATCGAGGTGAGATAGGGCAGATCGACCGTGATCGCATCTAATAGCGCGGGGGAACCCTGCCGGCCTTTTCGGATTTGGTTACCTTCTTTGACAATGTACCGCTCATCTTCAATCGAGCGGCCTTCAATGACCTTCAGGATGGCGTCTTCCCCTTCGCCAAGGATGCCGATTGTGCCTTCCGGGAGTTTTTCGATCAACTGATCAGCGAATGCCGTAAAGGCTCCTCCCCCGATCATGATCTGGGCCTTGGGTAATTCCTTGCGGATCAGCGCCGGGTACGACAGGATCGTATAGATGTGACTGTAATAGCGATAGAGCTGCTTGACGCCCGCGATGGAGGCGGTGATTCGCTTGAACGGGTTGCTGGCAAAATAGAAATTAAACGCATGCTCTAACGACGAATCGCCCTCATGCGGTGAAAAGATTTGAATATCCCGCCATGAGAAGCAGACCAGGTCAGGCTTGAACTCCGTCGCGGCGTCGCGAATGGCTTGGCTGCGCTGCGCGACTGGAAACAATGAGAGATCGAGAATGCGCTGACGTACATCCGGTTTTCGCCGGTGGATAAAATCCGCCAAGTAGGTGATTCCGATGGGATAGACCATCTTGCAGGGGAGGAAGATGTAGAGAATTGAAGTCATGGTCGAGACGTTATCACGTTGAAAGGTGAGCGCGTTGGAACCTCAAAAATCTGAGGACTTGTTACCTTGTTAACGTGAGCACTCTCATTTCGTGGCGACGTGTATCGCGACGATACCACCGCTGAGGTTCTTGTACGACACCTGACGAAACCCGGCATCGCGTAGGACTTGGCATAACCGTTCTTGGTCGGGAAATGTCCGGATGGACGCGGGAAGGTACTCGTAGACGCCGGTGCGATCACGGGCGACGATGGTGCCGACCCAGGGCAGCAGTTTGAACGAATACCAATCGTATAATGTTCGTAACCAACCGAATACCGGACGCGAAAACTCCAAGCACACAAAGCGCCCACCGGGCTTCATTACACGGCGAATTTCTCGCACGGCCCCTGGTAAATCCCCGACGTTGCGCATGCAAAAGCCGGTGGTGACTGCGTCGAAGGTGTTGTCCCCGAATCCCAGATGTTCCGCGCTGGCCTGCAGGCAGGTGATCTTGTCGGCCAGTCCTTTGCCACCGATCTTCTTGAGACCTTCGGCTAGCATCGCATAGTTCAGGTCTGATGCGATCACACGTCCCTTGGGTCCCATTCGAGACTCGAGCAGGAGGGCAAGGTCGGCCGTACCGGATCCGACATCGAGCGCGGTCCCCCGTCCGACGGGCGTAATGAAGGACGCGGTAATCTTCTTCCAATGGTAATGCAGGCCGAAACTCAACAGCGTGTTGTTCAGGTCGTAGACGCCCGCAATGGAGGTGAACATCCGCTGCACGGCATCTTCGCGGGCTTGGCCGGACCAGGTGGACACCACCTTTGCCGGGGCTTTGGAATCCTGTGTCAATGGACGACGGTCGGTTCCCACCATTGGACGGTGTTAGCACCCGGTTTCAAGCTTTGTCAAGGTGAGGGGTGAAGCCCTTGGTCGAGACGGCCGCGTCTTGAGGCATTAGCCGAGCAGAAGATAAAGTACCGTGATGCGCCGGTGCAATACATGGATAGTGTTGCTAATGTTTGCCCTGTCAGAATTTTGGAGTGGACTCGCGTGATGAGACAGTGGAGCAAAATGGTATAATCCCGCGCCTATGGGAAATTCCATCATCATCAAGGGTGCACGGGAAGGCACAACGGGTCATCTGAGATCAGGGAGCTATGGGCGAAACGCGTGTTGACCTGCAGCATTTGCTCGAAGACCTGCGAGATGCCTATCCTGGCGCGCTCGAAGAAACCATTTTGACCGAAGTGGTGGCCAATTCGCTCGATTCCGGTGCCACCTGTCTCCGGCTCACGGCCGACCCGGCGTTGTCCACGTTGACCATCGTAGACGACGGATCAGGCATGAGACGAAGGGATCTGGTGCGGTACCACGATCTGGCCGCCAGCACGAAGACACGGGGCCACGGCATCGGATTCGCCGGAGTCGGGATCAAACTTGGGCTGCTGGTTTGTGAAGACGTGGTCACCGAAACGCGTCGGGGTAAGGAACATGTGGCGAGCCGCTGGCACTTGGCGGGACGGCATAAAGCGCCGTGGAAATGGATTCCACCATCGGGGTTGGTGACCGATCATGGCACGGCGGTGCAGCTCAAGCTGCACAATGCGCTCTCGCCGCTTTTGGACGAAGGCTTTCTCGAAGGGACGCTGCGGCGACAGTATCAACCCCTGCTGGAGCCGGCGTTTGACGAGATGCTGACGGCGCATTATCCGAAAGGCTTCCGGTTCGAGGTCAATGGTCGAGTGCTGGAGCGTCAGCCAATCCACGGCGTGGAAGTGTCGAAACTCGCGATCTGCCTGGCGCGCAAGCGCAAGCCGTCGGCGGTCGGCTATCTGGCGCGAAGCGAGTCTCCGTTTCCGGACGACCAACGTGGTCTGGCGATCAGCACATTCGGCAAGGTGATCAAGCATGGATGGGAATGGTTGGGGATTACGCCGGCCGCTCCGGACAGAATGGCCGGGATGATCGAGGCACCGGCGCTGGCTGCCGCCCTCACGCTCAACAAGGGAGATTTTGTTCGTGTCGGGACGCGGGGCGCGCTGTATCTGGGGTATCGCAAGGCGATTCAAGAAGCGGTTTCGCAGCAGCTGGCCTATTGGGGAGATGTCCGTGAATCCGGAGACAGAGCCGGCCGCCGAGCGGTGCGGCCAATGGAGCGCGATCTGGAAACAGTCCTCGTGGACCTCGCTGAAGAGTTTCCGCTGCTGGCGTCGCTGGTCGAGCGACGAGCCGGTGGGCAGAAGCGATTACCCATCGGACAATCCAGTTCAATGGAAAACGGGCAGGGCTTTCTCGCCGCGTCGGTCGTGAGCGGCGCGGAAGCCGTCGAGGATGTGGTGACTCCTTCGGAGCCAGTCCAGAATCCTGACGCATTTCCGCAGCCGGCCGAGGCAACGCAAGGAGAGGCGAAGCCCCAGGTGGAATCTTCGGCCGGAGTCGCTGTTGTTCCGGGACCAAGAGGACGGTCGCGGCCGGGTCATTATGGGCTCAGCATCCGGTTCGAATCACATGAAGGAGATCAGGACCTCGGCCGTCTCGTTGAATCCACCGTCGTCGTCAACGACGCGCATCCTGCCTATCGTCGAGCCGTGGCCTCTCGGTCTGAGGGATACCATATTGCCCTTGCCGTTGCGTTGGCCCTGGCGCGTTTGGCTGTGCCGCCCGCTGAAGAGCACGAGTTCGTGACCGCGTTTCTCGCCCGCTGGGGCGAAGCCCTCGATGGGCCGCGCCGCAGGTCCCGTAGGCGATCGTAGCCCTCGCCGATTCGATGCCGCAGAATGGTATAATCCCGCGCCTATGGGAAATTCGATCGTCATCAAAGGGGCGCGGGAGCATAACCTCAAAAACATCGACGTGGAAATTCCCCGCGACAAGCTAGTGGTGATCACCGGCTTGAGCGGGTCGGGCAAGTCGTCGCTCGCCTTCGATACGATCTATGCGGAGGGCCAACGACGCTATGTCGAGTCGCTCTCCGCCTATGCACGGCAGTTCCTGGAACAGATGGGCAAGCCGGATGTTGATTCGATTGAAGGTTTGTCTCCCGCGATCTCGATCGAACAGAAGAGCACCAGCCACAATCCCAGATCTACCGTAGGCACGGTTACAGAGATCTACGATTATCTCCGGCTCCTCTTTGCCCGCGTTGGGCGCCCCTACTGTTTTCAATGTGGAGAAGAAATTACCGCGCAGACCGTGCAGCAGATGGTGGACGCGATTGCCTCGGTGCCGGAAGGTATGAAGTTCCAGATCCTTGCCCCGATCGTGCGTGGGCGAAAGGGTGAATATCGGAAAGAACTACTGGAGATGCGAAAGGCGGGCTATGTCCGTGCCCGCGTCGACGGCAAGATTGTTGATCTGGGCGAGGACGTCTCTCTCGACAAACAGAAAAAGCACACGATTGAGATCATTGTCGATCGGCTGGTGATGAAATCCGGCGAGGCGCTCATGCGCCGGCTGGCAGATTCAGTTGAGACCGCGACCAAGCTGACAGGCGGGCTCGTCGCAGTCCTGCCCGAGGATGGGAACACCCGTCTGTACAGTGACAAGCTGGCCTGTATCAAATGTGGCGTGAGCTATCCAGAAGTGACACCGCGGGTGTTTTCCTTCAATAGCCCGCACGGTGCCTGTCCGGCTTGCGACGGCATCGGCTATGCCATGACACCGGGTGGCCAGGAGGAAGAGGACTTCACGCTACTGGAGCCCTGCACAGTGTGCCATGGGGCTAGGCTCAGACCAGAAAGTCTGTCCATCAAATTGGCCAAGCAGTCGATCGCCGAGGTGACCAGGCTTTCCGTTCGTGCGGCGGCGGATTTTTTTCTCTCGTTGAAGTTTACCGACCGTGAACTCGTGATTGCCCACCGGATCCTCAAAGAGATTCGCGAACGGTTAGGGTTTCTCGTCAATGTTGGGCTGGACTATCTGACGCTTGATCGCGCCGCAGCGACCTTGTCTGGGGGCGAGGGGCAACGGATCAGGCTAGCCACGCAGATCGGGTCAGGCTTGGTGGGGGTGTTGTATATCCTGGACGAACCGTCTATCGGACTCCACCAGCGCGACAATCGGCGATTATTGCAAACCCTGCTTAGATTGCGGGATCTCGGCAATACAGTGGTGGTAGTCGAGCATGATGCCGAGACGATGATGGCGGCTGACCACGTCTTGGATATGGGCCCAGGCGCCGGTTCGCAGGGTGGGCATGTCATCGCACAGGGGACGCCTCAGCAGATCATGGGCGATCCCAACTCATTGACCGGCCAATACTTGCGTGGAATTCAGACCGTCTCAGTACCTCAACGGCATCGAAAGCCGAGGGGGACACTGTCGGTAGTGGGGGCACAGAAGCATAATCTGAAAAACGTGACTGCGCGCATTCCGATGGGCCTCTTCACCTGCGTGACAGGGGTGTCCGGATCAGGAAAAAGTACGCTGGTACTGGAGGTGCTCTTCCATTCGCTTTCGCAACTGCTCTACCACAAGAAGCCGAAGATCGATGGGTGCAAAGACCTGAGGGGTGTTGATGCGCTCGACAAGGTGATCGATATCGATCAATCGCCCATCGGGCGGACACCGAGGTCGAATCCTGCCACCTATACAGGCCTGTTCGGATACATCCGCGATCTCTATTCCAATCTTCCGGAGTCACGTGTCCGTGGCTATAAGCCAGGACGCTACAGTTTCAATGTGAAGGGTGGCCGGTGCGAGGCCTGTCAGGGAGACGGGCTCATCAAGATTGAGATGCATTTTCTCCCGGATGTCTATGTGACCTGCGAAGTTTGTAAAGGCCAACGCTACAACCGTGAAACCATGGAGATCCTCCATAAAGGTAAGAGCATCGCCGATGTGCTGAATATGACTGTGGACGATGCACTGGAATTCTTCGAACACATTCCCTTGATCAAGACGAAGCTCCAGACGCTGCACGATGTCGGGTTACATTATGTGAAGCTCGGCCAATCGGCGACGACGCTCTCCGGCGGAGAAGCTCAGCGGGTGAAGCTGTCGCGAGAGCTTTCCAAACGGGCGACTGGGCGCACCATGTACATCCTCGACGAACCGACAACGGGCCTGCACTTTGCCGATGTGCAGCGATTGTTGGATGTGTTGGATCGACTGGTCGAAGCCGGCAATACGGTGCTGGTGATCGAACATAATTTGGATGTCATCAAGAATGCGGATTGGATCATCGACCTGGGGCCGGAAGGCGGAGACCGTGGCGGTGAGATCGTGGCTGAAGGACCGCCAAAAGAAATTGCGAAGGCGAAGCGGTCGTATACGGGGCAGGTGTTGAGGGAAGCGGGGGTGGGGTGAGGCGGGTGGAAGGTCGAGCATTCCGGGTTCGCCGTTACGCGATGAAGCCCGATGCGATCTGGTTCCTTCGCTATTGGCTGTGCGCCTTACCGGACGAACTGAAAGAACGGCGCCCAGCACCGTTACTGCTCATGAATGGCAATTAGCGCCACGGCGAACCCGGAATGCTCGACCTTCCGCCCGCCTGGGAAGGAAAGGGAATATGAGAGGCTGAAAGCCATCATAACTTGATCAATCCGTGGATGTCAGACTCCATGCTTGGGAACAAGGATGTAATCGCTCAGCCAAGCCGTGGCCGGTTCTTCCCGGTTACTGTTGGCGAAACGAAACAGGCTCTACGGGACCTTCAATTTACTTGCTCGCCTTACCAAAAGCGATTGGATATCGTATTTAGAAACTCCGAGAAGATACGCCCCTATGGGCGTATTATCGCAACGCTTTATCCTCTCCGTACGAACTCATTATCTATTCAGTTTGCGAGGGTGTTGATCGTCAACGAGCAAAGATTGTGCTCGATAAGGCCATGCGCCAGTTGGCCGAATTCGGTAGGGATGTAAAGGCGTATGACCCCCGCCACAAATCTCTCTCGTATCGGGTGTATGACGCGCCGCAGGGTGCGCTCATCATCACGAAGTGCGTTCGGAAAGGGACGCAGACAAAATACCGTGGGGATGACAAGTTCTCAAATGCT
The DNA here is from genome assembly GCA_001464735.1 of Nitrospira sp. Ga0074138. Classification (GTDB taxonomy): domain Bacteria; phylum Nitrospirota; class Nitrospiria; order Nitrospirales; family Nitrospiraceae; genus Nitrospira_D. The sequence goes on along the minus strand of LNDU01000047.1, from coordinate 179,149 downwards.
TTTAGGCCAAAAGGCGTAAAGACGGACGAACAGATTATCAAGTCCGTTAGCTCATCTAACTTGCGGCTGGAGCCGCATGCGCTTTACAGGGGCATCCCATGGACACGATTCTCTTGCTCACCATTTCAATATCTTCATGGCCTTTGCCTGGTATGGGCATCTGAAGTACACGGATTCGCTGGTCTTCCGTTTCTTGCCACCTCAGAGACGAGTAGCCGATATGATATCTGCTCCTGCCGTTGTCGATTATCATGATAATTGACAACAATGGTGTCTAATATCATAATTGGGTGGTATGGACGTTCCCCGCATCCTTGACCTGCCGAAACTTCTCTCGACGAAGTCCTATTTCCTGTTCGGCCCCCGGCAAACGGGGAAGACCTTCATGATTCGTCGGCAGTTTCCCACGGCGAAATATTACAACCTGCATGAGACCGACACCTTTCTGAAATTCAATCAAGCGCCTCATCGCTTGCGCCAGGAACTGACGAGCAAGGACAAGCTGGTTATCATGGACGAGATTCAGAAGTTGCCGCTGCTCCTGGATGAAATCCAGGTGCTCATCGACGACCAGCAGGTCCGCTTTCTGTTGACGGGATCGAGCGCCCGAGCGCTCAAGCGCAAGGGGCTCAATTTGCTTGGCGGGCGTGCACGGACGAAGCGGCTTCATCCGCTATGTTATCGGGAGCTGGCTTACGAGTTTGATCTTGTGAAAGCCCTCGATCGGGGCCTGCTACCCTCGCTGTATTTCTCCGACTCGCCCTATGAGGACCTCCAAGCCTATGTGGGGACCTATCTGAAGGAAGAAATTGCGGCCGAGGCGGTGGTCCGCAACCTGCCCGCGTTTAGCCGGTTTTTGACTGTCGCAGCCTTGTGCAATGGGCAGATGCTGAACTATTCCAAGATCGCGAGCGACGCACAAGTCCCAAAATCCACCGTACAAGAATACTTCCACATTCTGCGTGACACTTTGTTGGGAGACGATTTGCCGGCTTGGAGAAGGACGGAGAAACGGAAGCCTCTGACCACCGCCAAATTCTACTTGTTCGATGTCGGCATTGTGCGGCATTTGCAACGACGGCGGCAGCTCCAAGAGGGCTCGCCGGAGTTCGGTGAAGCCTTCGAGGCCTATCTCCACCATGAGCTGAAAACCTATTGTGATTATGAAGGGGTGCCGGACTTGGCGTACTGGCGCTCGACATCGGACTTTGAAGTGGACTTCATTTTGAACGATCGTACAGCCATTGAGGTCAAAGCGAAGGCGAATGTATCGGACCGGGACTTGCGCGGGCTCCGCGCACTCCAGGAAGAGCAGCTCTTGAAACACTATGTCGTCGTGAGCCTAGAAACGATTCCGCGCCGGGTGGATGGGATAGAAGTTCTTCCCTGGCAGGACTTTCTGGGCCGATTGTGGGAGGGGGAGTTCTCGTGAGCGAAGGAAGAGGCCATCCTTCCGGTATTTGTTCACTTCCTTTCCTGCAATCTGAATTCAAACGATGATACGCCAGCATTGCTTACAAAAAGGAGGACGATGTCCTATGCAGACTATTGCGTTGCTGACGATCTCGAATATCTTTATGACGTTTGCCTGGTACGGTCATCTGAAGTTCAAGGACTATCCTCTGTTCACGGTGATTCTGGCGAGTTGGGGGATTGCCTTTGTTGAATACTGCTTCCAAGTGCCGGCCAATCGGATCGGCCATGGGCAATTCACTGCGGCAGAGCTCAAGACAATTCAAGAGGTGATCACGCTGGTCGTCTTCTCGATCTTCTCCGTTGTGTACCTCAAAGAAGCGTTGAAGTGGAACTATGTGGTGGGATTCGCGTTGATTGTGGTGGCGGTATTCATCATCTTTAAAGAATGGTAACACTCAGCGGCTCGATAGACATGGCAACTACTTCCCTCGGTTGATCAGATCGTTCCTCACCCGCTTGCAGCTCCACTGGTAGACCACTACAATATCGCGCAATTCATCCCGACCGTCGAGCGAAGGGAGACATCGGTATGCCGAAGGCGAAGAAGACCGAATCCAGTACAAAGGCTGAGAGCTCAGACAAGAAGTCTACGCCATCATCAGCACCTAATCCATCTACTGCAGAGGACTTTGAAAAGCTCGGTGTCTTTTACATGGGACGCCCCTATGATCTCGCCACGAAACAGGCCAGGCCGGGTTGGCTCCTGTACGATTCGAAAGATCTGGTGACGCACGCGGTCTGCGTCGGTATGACTGGCAGCGGCAAGACCGGCCTCTGTCTGGCTCTGTTGGAAGAAGCGGCGATCGATAACATCCCAGCCATTATCATCGACCCCAAAGGCGACCTTGGTAATTTGATGCTGACGTTTCCGTCTCTCAAGGGTGAGGACTTCCAACCATGGATCAACGAAGACGACGCGCGTAAAAAAGGTTTGTCACCAGCAGACTACGCTCAAGCACAAGCAGAACTCTGGACGAAGGGCTTGGCCGGTTGGCAACAGGATGGCGCTAGGATTCAGCGGCTACGTGATGCGGCGGATGTCGCGATCTACACGCCCGGCAGCAACGCCGGGATACCGATCTCGATTCTCAAGGCATTTTCTGCTCCGCCCCAAGAAGTGTTGGATGACATTGAGCTATTGAGGGAACAGGTTAGTGCAACAGTAACAAGTCTCCTGGGACTGATAGGACTTTCTGTAGACCCTCTTAAAAGTCCTCCACACATTCTGCTTTCTGCAATATTGGAAGCGGCATGGAAAAATGGCCAGAGCTTCAATCTCACTACGTTGATTCAGCAGATACAAACGCCACCTTTTGAACGCATGGGGGCGTTAGACATGGAGTCGTTCTACCCCAGCGAAGATCCAAGCCGGAAAGATGACTCCTATAAGGGGCGCTTCTCGTTAGCAAAACGTTTGAATAACTTGATAGCGGCACCAACATTCCAAATTTGGAAGCAAGGGGTTCCGCTAGATATTGATTCATTGCTTCATACAGCCACTGGCAAACCAAAACATTCAATCGTTTCGATTGCCCACTTGAATGATGCCGAGCGCATGTTCTTTGTTACCCTCTTGCTTACTCAAACGTTAGCATGGATGAGACGACAATCTGGGACCACAAGTTTACGAGCGATTCTCTATATGGACGAAATTTTTGGCTACTTCCCACCGGTGGCCAATCCTCCCTCGAAGCTGCCGTTGATGACCTTGCTGAAACAGGCTCGTGCCTTCGGACTGGGGGTCGTACTTGCCACGCAAAACCCTGTTGATCTCGATTACAAGGGGTTGGCGAACACCGGTACGTGGTTCATCGGACGGCTACAGACGGAACGGGATAAGGCAAGAGTCATGGAGGGATTAGAGGGGGCGTCACCAAGTTCAGAGAATAAATTTGACAAGGCAAGAATGGAACAAATTCTTGCTGGATTGGGCAATCGGATCTTTCTCATGAACAACGTGCATGAGGATGCACCCGTGGTGTTTGAAACCCGTTGGTGCCTTTCATATCTTCGAGGCCCCCTTACGCGAACTCAGATCAAGATGTTGATGGATCCACTCAAACCCAAGATGGGTCAGAATTTTGATGCTCAACAAGTCGAGGCTGAGGAGGAGTCTTTTGGGAATCAACCATTACAACAAGGTCGGCCTTTATTGCCTCCGGGAGTTCCACAGCATGTTGTCCCACTTCGCAGTACTAAGCCTGAGGGAAGCGAGTTGATCTATCTGCCGATGCTTCTTGGTGCATGTCAAATCCGTTTTTCAGATATAAGGAGTGGCGTCGATACGATACAGAATGTAACGATGCTGGCGCCCATTACTGAAGCTGCCGTTTCCGTCGATTGGGACCATGCGACTACCGCTGAATTGGCCGTGGTCGATCTTGAGCAAGATCCAGAGGAGGGCGCACAGTTTCTTGCACTGCCTGCGAGTGCCGGTAAGGCCAAGAGTTATGCAGATTGGAACAAAGACTTCGGTGGCTGGCTCTTCAGGACGCAAAAAATAGAGTTGTTTAGAAGCCCCAGCACCAAGGATGTATCGAAGCCAGGCGAGTCAGAGCGGGATTTTCGAGTGCGATTGCAACAGACCGGGCGGGAGCAGCGCGACAAGGGCGCTGAAACCCTTCGCCAAAAATATGCGTCGAAAATTGCGACGCTGCAGGACCGCATTAGGCGAGCTGAACTGGCAAGGGAAAAACAGCAGGCCGAATCGCGTTCCAGCCAGGTGCAGGCGGCGATTTCCGTCGGCGCGTCCATCCTCGGAGCCTTTCTTGGACGGAAGACGATCAGCGCATCCAACATCGGACGCGCCACGACGGCAGTCCGGAGCGCGGGCCGGGTCATGAAGGAATCTCAAGATGTTGGAGCGGCGGAAGAAAACGTGGTGGCCCTCCAGCAGCAGCTGGCCGACCTCGAAGCGCAATTCAAATCCGAAAGCAACGTATTGGCTGCGGCGGCCGATCCACTGAACGAAAAGCTCGAAACCATTTCCATCAAGCCCACCAAGGCCAATATTGCGGTGAAGTTGGTGGCCCTCGCCTGGACCCCGCACTGGCGGGACGGCACAGGGGCGCTTATGGCCGCCTGGCAGTGACGCGAAGCTGCAAATGATTTGGATGAGGCTGTTTGGCATAGGTGGTCCTTTGAGGCGCGGTTATAGTGGCCCTTTCGAGTCTCCCCTCCGGTTCCTATCGAGTTTTGTGATCTGAAAACCAAAAAAGTATCGAGTAGGTTTGCTTGCGATTCCGTTCGTAAGCGGGATGCGTCGACGTTCGTCGACGCATCTATCCAAACAGCCTTTCTTGCGAACGGCCTCAAATCATGGGTGTGGTCACCGTCAAGAGGTTGGTTGACGTGACGCAAGAAACGAGTGGAGTCGAAGAAGCACTCGGAACTGGTTCGTGCTGTTGGTGTACGGTCCGGTTCCGTGCACGAGCAGTGGAGGGGTCTGTCAAATCAGGACGCTGGTCGGGGAATCGGGTTGCCGCCTAGTTCAAGATCGAAAGGGGAGCATACGACCGGTATAGGCCGGATTCGCTTTTCAGTGACCGACACGTGGATCGGCATCAGTGAGGCAGACGCTCTCCGATTGTTCCAGCCCTTCGTGCAGGTGGATGGGTCTCATCGGCGCAAGTATGGAGGCACCGACCTCGGCTTGGCGCTCGCCAAGCAGCTGGTCGAGCTGATGGGGGGAACGATGGAGTTTGAGAGTATGCCAGGGAAGGGGAGCCGATTCTGGTTTGACCTCCCGCTTACGGGTGCCAGTGCTCCTATGCCGGAGGAGTCAGACCTCGTGAGGCGCTTGTCTATGTGAAAGAAGTTATCAGTCAAGCCGTTATTAGAAGAACATTGGAAAAGCTCGGATATCACGTCCATACGCTTGCGGACGTGGAAGATCTGGGAAGGATAGATCCGGATGTTGCTCCCATGTTGTTCGTTGTGGAGTGCAATGTACTGGTTCAGGAATCAGTGCGTACGCATGTGCAAAGGTTGAAGGAACGCTTCTCTCGGTTGCGAATTCTCGGGCTGGCGCACGAGTCGTTCAGTAACGAGACTCCAGCGAATCTTCCGTTCCACATCGATGGACATCTCGGAAAACCGTTGACTGTCGACGCAATTAAGTCAGCTGTTGAGACAAGCGGGTCCTCCGAACTCGCTGCCTAGCAGGTCTCAGGTTCCACTTGGCCGCACTAGGTGATTGTCGGGAAGCACTCCCACCGGAACTGACGCTGTATTACCCCTATCCCGCATTATTCATGACTCTTCTACTGCAATCGCCGATCCGCTGTTCCGACAAGCCTGCGGCCGGCGGGCTCGCCCTCGGGCTTTCGACGTACTGCACGAGTACGCCTCAGGTCCTCTGGGCTCCGCGCGCCGGTCTCACGACACGGCTTGGCGATTTCGCGACGAACTGTCATGAATAATGCGGGCTATGACGGGCTATTGTTTAGAGTGATTCACGGCAGGGCCTCGTCATCCTTCAGTGCTTCTTGTCCTTCTGCATGATCTTGTCAGTCCATGCCAGCAAAATGGCAGAAGCTAAGAATGTCATATGGATGAAGATCTTCCATTTTAGATGTTCCGGGTTCTCATTGGCGACGTCCACGAACCCCTTCAAAAGATGAATACTTGATATTCCGATTAACGAAGCCGCCAACTTGATCTTGATGGTCCCGGGATCGACATGGGTCAGCCAATCGGGACGGTCTGGATGTTGTTCCAAATCAAGCTTGCTGACGAACGTCGCATACCCGCCGATGATCACCATGGTTAGCAAATTCGCGACCATCGTCACGTCGATCAACCCCAGAACACCCAGCATGAAGACCGTTTCATCCATCTTGTTGATGTGGAGCACCATTTCCCAGAGCTCGAGAAGAAACTTGTAGGCATAGAGTAATTCCGCCACGATGAGTCCGCCATAGAGCGGGGCTTGAATCCATCGACTGGCAAAGACAATGGATTCGAACGTTGCCTCGACGTGATTGCTGGCTGAGTGAGAAGTCTTCAGTGATCTGTGCATCTCTCGAGATTCTGGTGAGTCAGAATCGGACATCAAATTCCTCCTAAACAGTACACCGATATAGGTGTTCCAGTGACGAATGGACGGCGGAGCGTATCCTAGTCAGTGAATTCCAAGCTGTCAATTCCATCCGTTGCCGTGCAGGTGGGTCGTGTGAGTAGTCCAGAAAGAGATCGATACGTTGGGCAGATGGGGACTGTCAGGCGGCGAGGCTCTTTCCCCAGTGGCAACAACAGGCGAGCATCCACAAGCGTTGCGCTGAGGAGTCATTCCTCTAGCGTCAGCCATGAGTGGCTCAGCGAGTCGCCATGGGTAAACGCACCTCCGAGCCCTTAAAGCTCCCGGCATAAAAAGCGGCAATCTGGGATCGGCGCCCGATGTTTAGTTTTGAATAGATATTCGCGAGATAGTTCTTAACGGTTTTTTCACTCAAGCTGAGGTCTTGGGCGATTTCCTTGTTGGTGAGGCCTTTTGCCACCAAGGGAAGGAGACGTTGTTCTTGCGGTGAAAGGAGTGGTCGTTTGGATTGGCCAGGCTCTGTGTAGACGTGCTTGAGCCACTCCATGGTATGTTTGGTCAAGCGGGGATCAATGACGGGTTGGCCAGTGTAGATGGTTCGAATGGCACGAACCAACGCCTCGGATGCGATATCCTTAAGAATGTACCCTTGAGCACCGGACAGAATAGCCTCTAGGACCGTATGGTCGTCGGCGAAGCTCGTCAAAAACAACACGCGTGTCTTGGGGCATTTGGCAAGAATCTCACGAGCGGCATCTACCCCACTGCCGTCCGGCAGTCGGATATCAAGTAAGACGAGGTCCGGTTTCAGACGGTAACAGAGTGTCTTCGCTTCTTCCATCTGCCCACCTTGGCCTACCACCTTCATGCCAGGCGTCAAATTGAGGACCGCACAGAGCCCGATACGTACGACTTCATGATCATCCACAATGACCAGCCGAATTAATTTAGGTTTATTCATAGATGTGTTCTTTCCTCAGTGGAATGTCGACTATCACGCGGGTTCCCTCCCCCGGTGCGCTCTTTAGCGTAAAGATGGCGGAGATCAGCTTGGCTCGGGCTGCCATGTTGCGCAATCCATGGCCGGCTCGACGTTTGCGCACAGTCGAAAATCCGACCCCATTATCACCGATGATCAACTGGATGGCATTCTCCGTCAGGCTGAGTCGAATCCACCGATGGGACGCCTGCGCATGGCGGGTACTATTACTGAGGGCTTCTCGTACAATGTTAAGCAACTGTTCTCCCAGCGTGGGTGTGATGAACGACAGGACTGGATTTGCGATCTCCAGTTCAGGCGGGGTCTGGCTCGCACTGGACATCGATGTGAGGAGCTGCCGCAGGGCTTGTCCGAAATCCAGTTCCATTGTCGTACGCTGAGTCAATGATGTAATGAATCGCCGAACATCAAGCATAAGTGCATTGAGCTGGTCAACGGCTTGAGCCATATGGAGTTTCGACTTCCGAGGCGATTTCTTTATCGACAACTTCCCTGCTTCCAACTGCATACCAACTGCGTACAGGGCTTGCAAAGTATTGTCGTGCAGGTCTCGACTCAACTGCTCACGTTCTTCCATCGCTAGTTTGCGCTCGGTAATATCCTGAACCGCAGCAAGGAGGAGTGTCCCTGCATAGCCCGACAACTCGATTCGCGTGGCTTTGACGGAGACCCAAATAATTTCACCGGACTTACGAATGTACCGCTTTTCGTAGGTATATTCCGATCGAACCCCGCGGAAAAACTCGTCCGTCAACATCATATTGGCCGCCAGATCATCTGGGTGCGTGTAGAGGGCATAGGTGCTGCCCACGATTTCATGTTCTTCATATCCTGTGAGCTCGCACAGGGCTTTGTTGGCGCTGATCGCACGCCAGTTTTCATCAAGGATACAGAGCCCGACTGGGGCTTCAGCGAGAAAGCGCTGGAGCCTGAGCTCACTCGCCCGCAACGCTTCCTCGGTTTGTTTGCGGGCCGAAATATCCCGATCGATTCCGTGATAGCCGCGAAAAGTTCCGGCGCTGTCGAAGATCGGTGTGCCGCTGGTTTCGAGCACAACCAGGCGTCCATTCTTGTGATGATTCGTATTCTCAAGCAAAGTAAAGGGTTGTCGAGCCGCGGCAATAGGACCGAACAAGCCGGCGACCCGGATGGCCTCGTCCGGCGGCATCAAGTCGAACGGGGTTTTCCCAATCACTTCCTCCGGTTCATATCCAAGGATTTCTCGAATGCGCGGACTGGCGTAGGTGTAGATGGCGTGCTCGTTGACCTCCCAGACCCAGTCGCGGGTCGTTTCAACGAATGTCCTGAACTTCAATTCGGATGCGCGCAGAGCCTGCTCCGATTCTTGCCTGTCTAATTCGCCGGCGATCCAGCGTGTCTCATTGTCCCGAAGCCGGTCTTCCGCGTCGCGGCGTTCCGTGATGTCTTCACAGGAGATGAGAACGAGGGGCTGCTTGGCGAGATCGTAAACGGCCCGTGCTCGTTCCCTGACCCATAGTCTCGTCCCATTCTTTCTGGTCTTTTGAATCTCCCACTGAAACAGCGTGTATGGACTGGCTACAGAGGCCTTGAGCTGTGTCAGCACGGTCTGGTGATCCTCTGTGTCAAACACGTTCAGGATCGAACGACCAACGAGGTCTTCCTTCTGATACCCCAGTTGATCAGCCCCAAATTGATTGACGGACAACACCGTACCCTCAGCGGTAAGGGTGAAGTACATGAAGGGGTTCTGTTCATACAACGACTGGTAGCGCTGCTCGCTCGCCTTGAGCGCAGATTCGGCCTCTCGCCTCCGCTCGGCTTCTTCCTCTAGGTCGGTAATGGCTTGTTCCAGCTTCGCCGTGCGTTCGCGGACTTCTCTCTCGAGTGTTTCTCGAAAGTCTTGCTGGGCCAGTTCCAGCTCTTTACGCACGGTAATGTCCTCAATCGTGCCGGCCATGCCCGTCACCGGTTTGCTTTCGCTGAACGTAGCACGCCCACGGCACGCGACCCACAGGATGGTTCCCTCCGGTGAGATAATTCGATGTTCGATTCTGTAGGGGGCCCGGTCTTCGACGGCCTTCGCAATAGCACTGCCTAACCGTTGACGGTCATCTGGATGAACGAGTGCGAAGAACTTTTCATATGTGCCGTCAAAGGAACCAGGAGGGACGCCGAAAATGTCCTCGGTTTCCGATGACCATATGACACGATTGGTAAGGCTGTCCCACTCCCATGTGCCTATCTGGGCAGCCCCAAGTGCTGAGGTCTGCGCCGAGACACGGTCTTGTTCCACCTGAGCTACGGCCTGTTGCAATTCACGAACTTGTCGACGGAGATCGACAAGTTCGGTGGACAGTGAGCGATCGGTATCGAGCGGGGTACTCATAGAGAAGGGCTCTGGTGCCCTGTCAGATAACACGACAGGGTTAGCCTGTGACGCATTGCAGGTAGGTCAATCGTAAAATGTCAACTCATCGGACAGTATAGAGCCTGTGAGGTTTCCAATGCCAGAGGGGTGTCGGGGGCAGGAGAGATGAATGGCGAATATCTGTGGGCAGCAGGTTGCTGAATAAGTCCACCAGCGGCGTTCTCGCATCGCTCAGAGGCTCAGCGCACCGTCTAGGCAAACGCCTGTTCACACAGGCGATGGGTAGTGGGGTGTACCGGGTCTACGCCTTGCTTCTTCGCTCGCTGCGGCCTTGCCCGCGGAGTGGCGCGTCTTGGCACGCCGGGGTTGGGCGGGTGAGAACGACAGCCTTCTTGAGTATTCTGAAGGAATTCTGGTCTCAGCACCAAACGGAAATTGCTGGCCGTCTGATGGCATCGACCAATGTTGTTCGCAGCCTCCTAGAAACTTTGACTTCTCGCACCACCGGGTACCTGGGTTTCCTTCATGAACCAGGCAACGGCTTCTGTCCGACGCTTGACTTGAAGCTTGTCAAAGATATTTGCCAGGTAGTTTTTCACCGTTTTGTCGCTCAAGCGAAGGTGGACGGCGATCTCCTTGTTCGTTTTTCCTTCAGCCAGAAGCGGCAGGATCAAGCGTTCTTGCGGAGAGAGTCGAGAGGTCCCATGGGATGTCGCTCCAAGGTGTGAACTGGTCCGAATCCAACGCAGGGCTTGTTGGGTCACTCGTGGATCGAGATACCCTTGGCCGCCGGCGACGGTACGAATGGCCCGAATCAGCTCGTCCATTCGGATATCCTTGAGCACGTAGCCGTGGGCTCCGTTTTGGACGGCAGCCATCACCGAGGAATCCTCGGCATAACTGGTCAGGACGAGGATCCGAAGCTTCGGTGCAACGGCCAGCAGTCGACGACAGGCTTCGGTCAGCGAGGCGTCCGGAAGTTTCACGTCGAGTAACACCATCTGTGGGGCGAGACGCTCCACGGCCGCTACGCCGTCCGCCACAGTCCCGGCCTCTCCGACGATTGTCATATCCGGTTCGAGGTGAAGCAGCGCACGTAAGCCTCGACGGACCATCTCATGGTCATCAATAAGAACGATGCTGGTCAATGATGGTTTCATATGGATGTCAACTCAGGTTCCAAAGAAAATTCTGCGATGACGTGCGTCCCTGCTCCTGTCTTAGACCGAATCCGCAAGGCCCCGCCGAGTCGCTTCGCTCGAGCCTCCATGTTGGCAAGCCCATATCCTCGCGGCTGCCCAGCCGCTGAAAATCCGATGCCATTGTCATGGATGCTCACCCGAATTCTCGCGTCTCGCATGCGGATCGAGATGACCGCACGGGTTGCGGCAGCGTGCCGTGCGCAATTGCTGAGTGCCTCACGCACGATATTGAGGATTTCACGCTCTTCCTCGTGCGTCAGCACATCGATGGCGCTGCGTTGGATAGCCAGCTTAATGCATAGCCGCCCCGCTTGCTCGTAGGTCGTGCATAACGTGGAGAGCTCCGATGACAAGTCAAACTCTTGAACGCTCCCCGACTCTAACTCCCGGATCATGCCACGAACCTCATGGATCAGTTGATTGATCTGGAGGATCATCCGGTCGTCAGTTTCTTTTCGTTCCACCGTCTGGTCGTTCCGGCCCCGCCGATCCGCTTCTATGTTCAGCCCGATGGCATACAGCGATTGCAGGACGGAGTCATGCAGATCTCGGCCGATACGGCTCCGGTCTTCCAGGAGTTTGCTCAACCGGCTTTCCGTCGCTTTGAACGCGGTCGTTAACTCGCCTTCGCAAGGCTTCAGCTCGTAGAGGCCTGGAAAGGTCGTTGATGGTCGTACCGACCGAGCCGTTGACAATGTGGATGTTGATGGAAGCCCACCGTCCAATAATCGAAAACTGGTCTTGCCTTGTGTCACGCCACATCCCTCCTTCCACTGCTTTCGCCACATGTTGACCTGCTCAAAACCCCATAGTCGGCATTTGTAAACCAAATGGACAAGGATGACACCTGGCGGACACGCCAGGTGACGTTTGTCGCTCGAAATGAAACCCTCCGCTTCCTCAAGCAGACAATCAGCCCTATCAGTTACCCGCCCAAGAGGAGGTCATCATGCGAGTCGTACCAGCTGGAGAGCATAAAGAGATTGCGTTCTATGAGGGAGACTTTCTCGTCAAGACGCTCAAAGACGAGTCTGACTTGCAACAGGCCTATCGGCTGAGGCATCGCGTTTTTGCAGAGAAGTTACAATGGGTGCCACCGACAGAGGATGGTAAAGAGATGGACATGTATGATCTCTGGGGCGTGACGGTGGGGCTTTTCGGCTACGATGGGGCGCTACTCGGCATGGCGCGTCTTCTTCCTCCCTCCGGGAAATTCATGTTGGAGCATGAATTCGGAGCGCTGCTTCACCAGGGGTATGCCATACGGAAAGCGCCGGATACGGCGGAAATCACGAGGCTTTGCGTCAATCCGGACATTCGAGATGCGAAGCTTTCAAGCCGAATCATGCTGGGAGTGTTGAAAGGGATTTACCAATGGGCAGTGGAAAACGAGATTCGGTACTATTACCTCGAAGTCGAACATCGGTTTTTGCGAGCCCTTCGCATGCTCGGTTTTCCTTGTGAGCCGGTCGGTCCCGTCCTGAAGCTGCCGCCTGCCGAAGTCGGCGCGGTCGCGGCGATCTACGACATGGTTCGCTTTGACGAAGAGAATGGGCAAAGGCGGCCGGAGTTTCTTGAGTGGATCTCTACGCTGACGACCCCAGCAGGCACCGCGGTGACAGGGCGAACTTCGACCTTCAGCCAGGCCGTACCAGCGTTGGTGTGATATGTGACGCAGTGGCACGGCGCCGCGTCATGAAGGTCATGCGGAGCGCCTAGACCACATTCGGCAAGCCATGTTCAATGGCAGTGGCGACAGCCTGAGACCGTGATGTGACATCCAGCTTGGAGAAAATACTTTCAACATGGAATCTGATTGTGCGCTCGGTCACACCCATAATTTGGGCAATTTCCCAATTCGTCTTGCCGTTCTTGACCCAGTTCAGAATCGTCAACTCCCTCAGCGTTAACCGCTTTACACAGCGATCCATTGATTGGGCCTTTGCAGGGGCCGTGCGTAAGAGCGCCAGATGAACATAGTATCCGAAATACTCAATGAGTGGCACATATCGCGTGGCATCTACGCTATCAGCGGAAGCAAAGGAACAGAAGGTCGCGACTCCGCAAGCTGGATCTGCGGATCCGGTTGTAATCCCATCTCCAAGTCCAAATTTCTTTGCTGTGGCCATGAATTCCTGCTGCTTCGGAGAGCTTGCTTGTTGATAGGTAGTCCCCCAATGTTGGGTGCCTGGTTTTTCCAGAGCGGTCTGAAAGACCGGATCAACCTCAAAATATCCGTTTTGCCAGTAGAGGCGAATCCATTCCTCGGGGTAGCTTACATTGATGACGTTGGTAAACCCGTCGAAACTGCCCTTCGCTGTGAGGCGGGCGAGGCCACCAATCACTCGCGTAAAAGGAAACAAATTTTGAAACTGGAGCAGCGCCTCTTTGACAGCAGCGGTAGAGTCCGCTTCAACCGTGAAATGGAGTGCTTCGACAAACGCCGTGCATTCGGTTTTTGAAAGCGATTCGAAGAGTTCACGGGGGAAAGGGCGCTTGTTTTTCTCAGTCTGTGTCACATGTGTCATAGAGAGCCTCCAAATGTGTGGAGAGTCGAAATTGAGAGAACATTATAGAAAAACGAAACAAGTTTTGATAGGGCCTACCAACTAGGTCCATACGGATCTATACCTATGACGATCAAATAGGGTATTCGTCTAGCAAGATCGGAGGGGGAAAGACGCAAGTAGACAGCATAGCTATGCTTCAGGTTACTTCATCAGGTTGCCTGCCTCATCATAGGGTTGCAGTTGGGGTGATGATCGTAGCGGCGGTGGTGTTTCTGATCCCTGTACGCGCAACCGCTCAGGCACTGAGGTTTCAACCACAGGGGGCGGTCGCCGCAGCTCAAGGGAATGCATTCGCAGCCCAGGCGGATGATGCCTCAGCTATTCAATATAATCCTGCTGGCCTTACTCAAGTCTCTGGTATCCAGGGAGTATTCGGGATCGCGTTACTTGGTGGTTCCATAAAGGCGAAGAGCATTTCCGGAGTTGATACTCGAGGCGATTTCGGGGGAAGCGTCAGCTTCCCTCCACCCGGGCACACCTACCTCAGCGCCAACCTTGGAGCACTCGGTGCACCTCGTTTTTCAGCTGTGACCATTGGATTGGGGCTGACATCGCCGTTTGGCTTAAGAACTCGCTACCCGATTGACGCCCCGTTCAATACTGCGGTCACGTCAGCGGAGTTGCCGTTAATCGCTATCAAACCCACGATTGCCTATAAGATAAGCGATGCGCTCTCCGTCGGTGTGAGCGCCGATATTTATACCTTCGCCAGCTTTCTGGGCGAGGGGCATGTCGAGCAGAAACAGATCAGTGCTGGAAGCGCAGGGATTCCACCCGGAGCGTCTATTGAACTGAACGGGACAGGGACTGGAGCGGGAGTGACTGCCAGTCTGCTCTATACTCCATTCAAGAACAAAGCTGGTAAACCGGTCGTCTCAATCGGGTTGGTCTATCGCAGCCAAGCGGTGTTGCCGTTAAATGGGTCGTTGTTAGTCAACGGAGGGAAGGTGGCCGACGCCTCCACGGATTTGGTGTTGCCACAAATGGTGATGGGGGCTCTCGCCGTCTGGCCGATTCGATCCCCAGAGCGAGAATGGAAAGTCGAAGTCGATGTCGAGTATGTGGGGTGGAGCTTAAACAGGAATCTCGATGTACGACTGCCCAATGGAGCCACAATCCCCCAACCGCAACAGTGGAAGAATGTGCCAGTGATCGCAGTCGGAACCGAATATAAGTGGCTGAGTCCAGGCTGGTTGCCGCATTGGGAGGTCGCCGCCCGTTCCGGTTATACGTACACGGAAGATCCTGTCCCTGATCGGACCTTTAATCCTGGCATCATTTCTTTGCCGGCTCATACCCTATCTCTTGGCGTGGGCTTTCTTTGTAAGGGCTCTGGACGTTTTCTCGGCATGATCCCTTGCAGTGGGGAGTCAGCCTTGTGGCCGAAAGGAATCGGGCTCGATCTTGCCTATCAGGAGTGGTTCTACGAATCACGCACGGTGGTTGGTAACCAAAATCCGACAGTGGACGGGACCTACCATGCGTTCGTACATCTGGGAACGTTCAGTTTCCGGTATCTATTTTAGGCGACGAATGGAGGCCGATGACTATTGCTGTTCAAGTGCCCGACGGAGATTCAAAACAGTTTCCGCATTGAGTCCGGCCTCCTGTAGGGCTTCGTCGCTGGCTGACACCACTTTGTCGAGGCTGCCAAATTTCTCTAGGAGTTGATTGCGCCGAATCTCCCCGATCCCAATGACCTGATCCAGTTTTGAACTGACCAGTGATTTGCCACGCAGCTTCCTGTGGAAGGTAATCGCGAAGCGATGCGCTTCGTCACGAATATGCTGTAACAGATGGGTGGCCGGAGAGGTGGCCCTGAGGGCAATCGGGTTTTTTCTCCCCGCTAAGAAGACACGTTCCTCCTTGTCGCCGCGTGCTTTGGCCAGCCCAAGGATCTGCAAACCTGGTTGGCCAGTCTCTTTGAGCCCCTCCAGCGCGGCAGCCAGTTGGCCTAACCCGCCGTCGATGAGAATCAGATCCGGCTGAGCCAGGCTCTCCTCTCGCCCATAGCGACGCGTAACCACCTCTTTCATACTGGCGAAGTCATTGGCCCCTTCGACCGTTTGGATCTTGAACCGTCGATAGTCCGTCTTCTTCATCTGTCCGTCTTCCCACACAACCATTGAGGCGACAGAGTCGTTGCCCATCGTATTCGAGATGTCGAATCCTTCGATCCGACGCGGAGCCTGTTCCAGTCTCAGCAGCCGTTTCAGTTCCTCGCCCGCTTGCCGATCACGTTCCTCATCGCGCAAATGATCGGCGACAGCCGCAGCCGCATTCTCCTCGGCTAAAAGAACCAACTGATGCTTGGCGCCTCGCTCAGGCGAACGTACATGAACGGATTCCCCTCGCTTGTCGGAGAGCCATTGTTGAATCAGTACGGTGTCTTCGAGATCGGTCGGGACGAGGACTTCTCTGGGCGGCTGCCCATCCTTGTTATAGAATTGTTCGATCGCGGAGCGGACCAGTTCCTCGTCCGGGGCATCAGCCGACTGAGGCCAGAAGAAATCTTTCCGCCCGATCAGCAAGCCGCCGCGCACGAACAGAATTTGCAGGTCCACTGCCGAACCCTGTCTGGCCAAGCCGATTACGTCCTGATCCGTTGCCGAGGTCTGCGTGATCCGCTGCTTTTCCAGCATGCGTTGGATCTTGAAGAGGCGGTCCCGCAGCCGGGCCGCTTCTTCGAATTCTTCCCGTTCGGCCGCCGTTTCCATGCGAGTACGGAGATCGCCCAGTAACTCATGATCCCGGCCTTCGAGAAAGTGGCGGACCTGTTTGACGATCTGATGGTACTCCTCCTTCGACTGATGGCCAGTACAGGGTGCCATGCACCGCTTGATCTCAAACTCGATGCAGGCACGGTCAGCGGTCCCGTCTATGTCAATCGTGCACGTGGCGAGAGGGAAGACGTGTTTGATGACTTTCAACGTCTCCCGGAGCGCGTTCGCCGGGGTATAGGGGCCATAGTAGAGGGCTCCATCTTTTTGCACGCGGCGCACGATCGAGAGGCGGGGAAAATCGTCTTTGATGGGCAGCCGCACATAGGGGTACTGCTTGTCGTCCCGCAACACGATGTTGAAGCGGGGTTTGTGGCGCTTGACCAGATTGCTCTCAAGAATCAGGGCTTCGAGCTCGGATCGGGTCACCATCGTCTCTAGGTCGGTGACGTGGCTGACGAGAAGACTGGTCTTGAGGCTATGGTCAGTCCCTTTCTGGAAATAGGATCGGACGCGATCGGCGAGCACCGCGGCTTTTCCGATGTATATGATTTCTCCTTGCTCGTTCTTGAACAGGTAGACGCCGGGGCTACCGGGCAGATGGGCAAGTTTGGACTGGAGCACGTCGATCGTCATGCGTCAATCGTCATGTATCATCATAAGAATACCAGGAGTACACCGGAGCTTTCCGTCGGTTGGCTATAACGGTCGATGGTTCGCTATTTCAATCCCCGGATAAACGACGGGCTTAATGTTCCTCGCGCGACTTCGGCCACCGGCCCTTTCATGGTGAGGCTGAAGTCCGGAGCCACATCAATGTTCAGCACTCCCCCTGGCATCTTGACGGTGACGGGGCTCCTCACAAGTCCTAAGCGAACCGCTGCGCTGGCCGCCGCACAGGATGACGAGCCGGAGGCCTGCGTCTCTCCGGCGCCACGTTCCCAAATCAGAATGAAGACTTCGTTACGTCCGGTTGGAACGACGAGCTGCACGTTCGTCCGTTTAGGAAACAGCTTGTGGTGTTCCAGGGCTGGCCCAAGCGCCAAAAGTTCCTCCCGTGACCACGATTCTCCGGTTGGCTTGAAGACGACACAATGGGGATTGCCGACGCTCACGCCGGTAAAAATCAACGAGCGGCCTGCAGCTTCGATCGGTTGCTGAATCAACTCGGGCACGTCAAGTGAACAGGGGAGCGCATCCGGCTTGAACGTGGCGATCCCCATCTCGACCGTCGCAGCGGCAGCATCGCCATGCCGGTCTACCTGCAGGTCAATGCTGACCAGCCCGCCCTTTGTCTCGACTGTGAAGCGCTTCTTCTTTGTTTTACCGGTCGCGTGGAGATAGCGCGCGAAGATCCTGAGGCCGTTCCCTGATTTTTCCGCCTCACTACCGTCCGGGTTGAAAATGCGCAGCCCGAAATCGGCCTTCTTTGACGGAACCAACGACAGAATCCCGTCGCTGCCGAGCCCCCAGTTCCGATCGCAAATCGCTTTGATGGTCTTTGGCGTCAGCTTGAACGTCAGGTCTTTGGGATCCATCACGAGATAATCGTTACCAAGCCCATGTCCTCGGAAAAACCCGTTCTTCATCTCAGCGGTCCTCCTGATTCAGAGAATTCACACGGTATGTTGATGAGAAGAAGGTACTTCGGAGGGAGTCACATCGTCAATGTGCGCGGAGCTTGAAAGTGGGGAGTCTGTATTTGTTGGAAGCTAGACGATCTTCACTCCGGCCGGCCGTTCAATGAGCTCAATCTCATAGCCGTCGGGAGCATCAATGAAGATGAACCGGCTTCCGGAAGAGGTTGTTGTGGGGCCATCGGTGATCGTGACACCCTGTGCATGAAGCGAGGCGATCGTTTCGTCGAGGTTTTCGACTTGAAAGGCCAGATGAATGAGATCTTCCTCAACTTTCACCGGCCCGCTTGGGGGGAAACTGGTTAGTTCAATCAGTTCGTCGCTATTGGGGACTTTGAGAAAAGCGAGGTATGAGCCGCGCGGAGACGTCTTTCGCTCAAGAACCTCGAGGCCCAAGACGGTCGTGTAAAATCGGATGGTCTCATCCAAATCGCTGACCCGCATTCTTGTGTGGAGGAGTTTTTTGACTCGCAAATCAGTCATTGGTCAATAGTCATTAAAAGAGCGATTGCTGTTGGAATGTACCATTGACCGATGACCAATGACTACTGACCTCTTCCTCTGGCAGGCCCCGCCGTCTTCCGCAACAACAGTTCCGCGCTCCCTGGTATCAAGAAGTTAGGCATAGGCCCGATTTCTTGATAGCCGTGCTTCTTGTAAAAGGATCGCGCCGGTTGGTTGAAATCCGACACACAGGCAAAGAGGTTCGTGGTCCGCTTAAAGACGAGCTCTTCAATGTGCCGTAACAGCTGCCCGCCGACTCCCTTCTGACGAGCCCATTCAGCCATGCCTAACAGCTCCAAATAATCGCCCAGGAGAAACTTCTGCTTCAGGATGGCGACGCCTGCCACTTGCCCATCGAGGAGGGCCACGTAGCAGTCTCGCCCCTGGGGAGTCGGACAAAAGATGCGGTTCCAATCGTCCTTCGAGTAACCGAGCTTTTTCCAGGGATCAGATTCACCGAGCAGTTGGACGACAGACTCGCGATCATCCGGATCCATGTTCCTGATCACCGGGTCAGTCATGGGCTCGGTGGAGTACAATTCAACAGTTCGCTGACGGTCATGGGTCGGAGTCCTTTCCTGGGTAGGATATCCGTTGTGAGTTGTTCGATCACTTTCTGAGTTTGTTTGCCCTTGCCATTGGCGTGGAAGACGATGATGCTGCCGGGCTTGGCCCGCTTGGTGACTCTAGCCAAGATTTGTTCTGCCGAGAGTGTCGGATCTGGATCGCCCGATTCGATATTCCATTGGATGAACTGCAGGCCGAGCAGTTGCACCACGGCGACGGTCAGGTCGTTGTATTCGCCGTACGGTGGCCGAAACAACGTCGCCGTATAGGCATAGTGGTCTTGCAGGATTTTGACAGGGCCAAGGATCTCACTGCGTTGTTCGTCGGCATCGTGCATGGGAAGGTGGGCGTGGACGTCACCATGCGTCCCGACTTCGAAAAATTCTATGCCCAGCAGATGGCCCACCTCCGGTTCATGTTTGGCCATCCACTTGCCGGACATGAAGAATGTGGCGGGGATCCGGTGTGCGATGAGATAGTCCATCAACGGCCGATCGTAGCCGGACCCCTTTCGCACAGGGCAGAGATCGAACGTCAGCGCCACGCCCGGGCAGGTTGGTGGACCGGACTTGATTACTTGAGCCACGCCGTCTACTGGAACGAATGGCCCTGGAGTTGCGGCTAACAGCACGCCGATCAGCAGGCGTCGCAGAACGTGTTGTCGCATAGGGGTTAGTATACCTGAACCGGTGGAGAAGATTGACCCTTTGCGTATTCCGCTGGTACGGTGTTGTCAATGCAGGTACCTTCCTGGGAAATCGGCCGCGCATTGGGAATTCCGATCCGCGTCCATGCTTCATGGTTCGTGGTGTTTTTCCTGGTCACCTGGTCACTCTCGACTGAGTATCTACCGGACAATTTGCCCGGGCTCACTCCAGAACGTTATTGGGCTATGGGCGGACTTGCAGCAGTCCTATTATTCGTCTCCGTGCTCTTGCATGAGCTCGGCCATTCTTACGTCGCGTTGTACTACCGCATTCCGATTGAAAAGATTACGCTGTTTATTTTTGGCGGCGTGGCTCACATGCGGAGGGAAGCCCCCACACCCCGCGCTGAATTCCTCATTGCGTTGGCCGGGCCGGCAGTCAGCTTTGTGATCGGCGGTCTTTGTTTTGTGTTTGTGGAGCTGGCAGAGGCGATGCAACGGCAACATGGTCTCCAGGGGTGGATCATGCTTGGGGCCTTGCTGGGCTTCGTTAATATCCAAATCGGGCTCTTCAATATGATTCCAGGTTTTCCACTGGACGGCGGACGAATGTTACGTGCGGGACTGTGGGCATGGGGAGACAACTTTCATCGAGCGACCAAACAAGCCGCAGGGGTCGGACTTGCATTTGGAGTGATGCTTGGGCTGGTTGGCTTTGTCGTGCTGTACGGGTCTGCGAGCGGCGGACTACCCACGTCGATGGCATCGAACGGTGGGTGGGTTGTCGTCATCGGCATGTTTCTCTTCTCCGCAGCCCTAGCGAGTCGTCGTCAAGCGGTCATGCGTCAGGCTCTGGCAACGGTCCCCATTCGGGATGTCATGACGACGACGGTCACCTCGATTCCATCGCATTGCACGTTGGATGTGGCCGTGAATCAGCACTTCCAATCCTATGGCTACGGCGGTTTCCCAGTGTTAGAGGATGGGCGACTGGTGGGACTCATCACCACGGTTGAGATTCAGAGCGTTCCGCCGTCGCTGTGGCCTTGGCGCAGGGTCGAGCAGGTGATGCGCCCCCGTTCGGAATCGTTAGTGATCGAGCCGGATATTCCTGTGATGCATGCGCTGGAGCGTATGGCCCGTGAAGGGTGGGGTCGCTTAGTGGTCATGCAGGACGGAGAAATGGTCGGACTTGTAACCCACTCAGCCATCGTGCGTTATCTTCAGCTCCGGGGCTTTCCCAACCGCTAAGTTGCGGGATGTACCATCGGTCATCACACTCCACCCTCTCGGCTAACCACTGTCATTGGGCACCGGTGACGAGTAGGCGAGCTGTTGTAGCTTGCGGGCGATAATCCCACCAAACAGCAAGAGCCCGGCGGAATAATAGACCCAGAGCAATAAGAGCACGACCTCGAGTAATGATCCATAGAGCCTGGCGTACACGGTGGCATAGTCGCTGTAGCTGATGAACAGCAACTTCGCCGAAACCCAGAGCAGGCCGAACGTCAGCGCGCCTGCCATAGCGTGGCTCCACTGTGGACGGCGGCGTGGCACCAGGCGGTACAATAGGCTCACCGTCAGGAATGCTAGGGAAAAGGGGAGCGTGTAGGTGAGATGAAAATCATGGGCGGCAAGGGCGACGAGATCGAGCCCCCACAGCTTCGGAGCATAGGCAGTCAAAAAGGCGATGGTTTGCGTGGCGACATAGGAAATGAACAATAAAAGTCCTGTCGATCCCAGCAGGGCTATGGAGATCGCGGTAGAAATCAACGGGTGACGCTTTTGGGTGCTGTCAAATACCACGTTGAGTGCGTAGTCGAGCTCGTAAAAGACGAGCCCTCCAAACCAGAAGAACGACAGAAATACCAGCCAGCGCACACCTTCTAATACGCTGATCCGATGGAGCTCTTCAGCCAATCGTTCACCCAATGACGGCAGAAAGCCCTTCAGGAAGCTTAGGATGAATTGCTCGCCGATGATGTTTTGGCTGACCAGGAAGCTGATCCCATACAGGAGAAGAAAGACGAGAGGGAAGAGCGAGAGTAAGGAGAAAAAGGCCAAGGCTGCCGCGAGGCTCGGGCAGCCCTGGCGCAAGAAGGTGGTCAATGTCTCGATCAGAAAGCGGAGGACGGTCATGATGCTCCGCATGCGGATCGGCAAATCACAACGGTCTTACTTGAGCGCCGATACCGCTTGCATGGCAAAGTTTACGAGTGGGTTGGGATAGATCCCAAAGATCACCACCCCGGCCACCGCGCAGGCCAGCACGATAGAGAGAGCCGGTGACATGACCATCCGAGGGCTCGTGCTCGATAGGTCACTCGGCTCGCGCATGTACATAACCATCACCAGCCTGAGGTAGTAATAGGCTGAGATGACGGCAAAGATGAGCGCCACGGCAGCCAGCCACGGCAGGCCGGCTTCCACCGCCGACATAAAGACATACAGTTTTCCGATAAACCCTGCAGTCGGAGGAATGCCCGCCAGTGAAACCATAAAGATCAACATGAGCAGCGCAGCCACGGGATGCCGTTTGGCAAGGCCGGTGAAATCGTCGATGTCTTCTCCTTCGATCCCGCCCTTGCGAAGCATGGCGACGATGGCGAACGCGCCGAACGTCATGAATGCGTAGAGCGAGAGATAGAGCAGAACGCTGGCGATACCGGACGAGTTTCCTATGTGTCCGGTTGCGACCACGCCGATCAGCGCGTAGCCGGCATGGGCAATGCTTGAGTAGGCCAGCATGCGTTTCACATTCGTCTGCACCAGTGCGAGGATATTTCCCAAGATCAGGGTGGCGAGGCAAAGCACGAGGAACATCGCAGACCAGTTGGCTTTCAGGCCACCGAGTCCTTCAATGAACACTCTGAGGAATGCGCCGAAGCTTGCGGCTTTGGCTGCCACCGCCATGAAGGCGGTGACGGAGGTTGGAGCGCCTTGGTAGACATCCGGCGTCCACATGTGGAATGGCACCACGGCAAGTTTGAACCCGAATCCGACCGCGAGCAGGATTGTGGCAAACAACAAGAGCGGATCGTCCAGGTTTCGGCCGGAGATCGCTGCGGCGATCTCCGGAAGTCTGGTGCTTCCGGTCGCGCCATAGAGGAGCGAGATGCCATAGAGGAGGATTCCAGATGAGAACGCTCCCAACACAAAGTACTTGGCCGAGGCTTCCAAGGAGCGAGGTTCCGATCGCTTCAGGCCAACCATGACGTAGAGCGAGAGGGACATCAGTTCGGTGCCGAGATAGAGTGTCAACAAATCGACCGACGAGACCATGACCATCATCCCGGAGAGAGCGAGCAAGACAAAGCCGTAATATTCGCCGAAGTACAGCCGCTCTTCTTTCAAGTAGGGATGAGAGAGGAGAATGGTTAGGCCGGTGACGAAGTAGAAAAGCAGTTTCCAGAAGGCTCCGTAGGCATCAATCACGACGAGTCCACTGAAGATTGCGGCCGAAGTGTTCATCTGGGAGGCTGTCAAGCCCATGCACACGGCAAGTGTTCCTAGGCTCAGCCATACCAAACCGTCTTTGTCGGATGCCCGCAGCACCGGATCGAGCACGAGTATGATGCAGGCTGCCGTGACGATCAGCAACTCCGGTAGGATGAGGAAGAGGTCTGCCGGCGAGAAGGTCATCATGGTCGGCCCTCAGATGTGGTCTGCGTTTCTTGACTGAACGTCGGTCCAGTCGGTGAGGTGATCCGTTCTACAGATGGAGTGAATGGGATCAGCCTAGGCATGACCGACGCGTGTTCAGCAGCCGGCGGGAAGACGCGCGCGATGACTTTCTCTACGCTGGGATGCATGCGAGTCAGGATGGGATTCGGGAAGATCCCGATCACGAAGATCAAGACGACAAGCGGCACCACGGTGATCATCTCACGTAGGTTCACATCGCGAAGCTTCGGAAGGATATGCGGATCGGGAACGCCGAAGGCGACACGTTGAACCATCCAGAGCAAGTAGGCCGCCGCGAGAATGATCCCCAACGAGGCGAGGGCGGCGGCGATCTTGCTCCAGAGGAAGGTGCCTGCAAGAATCATAAACTCCCCGACAAAACTGTTTGTGCCGGGCAGTCCCAATGAAGATAATGCGAAAATGACTAGGAACGTCGCATACCGTGGCATCGGCTTCGTGAGGCCGATATTGTCGGCGATTTGTCGGCTATGGGTGCGTTCATAAATCATTCCGACGCAGAGAAAGAGTCCACCGGTGGTGATGCCGTGGTTCACCATCTGCATCACGGCGCCTTCGATTCCTTGAATATTAAACATAAAGAGACCGAGGGTCACGAACCCCATATGGCTTACGCTTGAATAGGCGATGAGCTTTTTAAGATCGGCTTGCGCCAGAGCCATATAGGCTCCGTAGATGATCGCCACAATCGAAAGCCCCACCATGACGGGGGTGAACAGCTGTGAGGCGTCCGGCAACATGGGTAGGCTGAAGCGTAGAAACCCATAGGTGCCCATCTTGAGCAACACGCTGGCGAGGATCACGCTGCCGGCCGTCGGCGCTTCCACGTGTGCGTCAGGCAGCCAGGTATGGAACGGGAACATCGGAACCTTGACGGCGAATGCGGCGAAGAACGCGAGGAAGAGCCAGAATTGCAACGAATTGGAATAGGTGCCTTGACTTAATTGAGGAATGTCGAACGTATGGCCGCCCTGGAAGTACAAGACCAAGATCGCGACCAGCAGCAACACGCTGCCAGCGAGGGTATAGAGCAAGAATTTGATTGTGGCGTACAGGCGATTCGGTCCGCCCCAGATCCCTATCAATAGGTACATCGGGATCAGCATTGCTTCCCAAAACACATAGAAGAGTACGAAATCAAGAGCACAGAATACCCCGATCATGGCGCTTTCCATGATCAGCAGCATGGCCATGAAGCTTCGAATCCTTCTCTCAATGGAGTGCCAGGAGATCAAGATGCAGAGCGGCATCAGGACCGTCGTCATGAGGATGAGTGGGAGGCTGATTCCATCGAGGCCAAGCCGGTAGTTGATGGATAGCGAGGGGATCCACCGCGCCGATTCCACGAACTGCATCTCCCCGGATGACGTATCGAACAGCCACCAGAGAGGGAGTGAGATCAGGAGATCGGCCACGGCCACAGCGAGGGCTGTGAGCCTGACGAAGCGTTCCTTCACTGCGAAGACAGTAATGGCCCCGGCCAATGGGAGGATGATCAGTAATGTGAGCCACGGAAAGCCGGTCATCAGGACTCCAACAGCAGTGATGCCGAACGCGAACGGCAATGTGTGAAATCGATCATGGCAATGTCAATCTCGCGACGTATCCGGTGTCTCTCAAAGAAGGAGATACGCCGTTAGCACGACGATCCCCACCGCCATCGCCAAGGCATAGTGCTGGGTCTGCCCGCTCTGGACCAGCCGTAACAGCCATCCCCCCCAGGTGATAGCACGCGCGATACCGTTGACGGTTCCATCGATCACTTGGACATCAACATGCTTCCAGAGTTTGGAAGCTGCCGCAAGTGTTGGTCGGACGAATAGGCGATCATAGGCCTCATCGACATACCATTTGTTCAACGAACCCCGATAGAGGCTGCCCCACTGTCGCGCCAAGCGTTCCGGAAAATCCGGGTTGAGGACATACACATAATAGGCGGCGGCAATGCCGATCAGACCCATCGCCGTCGCCGCTAGCATAATCATGAGCCCATCGGAGCCATGAGGGACGGCGGGTTCACCCCCGGTTGAAAAAAGGGGTTCTAGAAAAGATGGGATGCCGAGATAACCAGTCAGAATACTGAAAGCTGCGAGAATGATGAGTGGTGTCGTGATTGTCCGTGAGGGCTCGTGTAGGTGCTCTGCATGGTGTGGATCAACATGGGACGTTCCCCAGAAGGTCACGAATACGAGCCGGAAGCTATAGAAGGCGGTCAAGAGCGCCGTCAGCAGACCAAGGAGCGTCAGGATCCGGCCAAGGTCCCCGGACGACCAGGCGGACACGAGAATGTCATCCTTACTGAAGAAGCCAGCGGTCAGAGGAAAGCCGGCAAGCGCCAGCGAGCCCACCACAAATGTCCAGTAGGTAATTGGTAACTTGTCTTTGAGGCCGCCCATGTGCCTCATATCTTGTTCATGGTGCAGGGCAATAATCACGGAGCCGCAGCCTAAAAACAGCAAGGCCTTGAACGCGCCGTGCGTGAGCAGATGGTACATGCCCGAGGCATAGGCGCCGAGCCCGCACGCCATGATCATGTATCCGAGCTGACTGACCGTCGAATATGCGACGACACGCTTGATGTCGGTTTGAGTCAATGCGATCGTGGCGCCGAGGACCATCGTCACGGCACCTGTGATCGCGACGACACTCATTGCGGTCGGAGACAGGTTATAGATTGGAGCCAGTCGTGCCACCATGAACACGCCGGCTGTGACCATTGTGGCGGCATGGATGAGAGCCGAGATTGGTGTGGGACCTTCCATCGCGTCCGGCAGCCACACGTGCAGCGGAACTTGAGCCGATTTACCCACCGCGCCGGTGAAGAGCAAGAGTGCGATGAGAGTGAAGACGGAAACCTCCCATGTTCCACCGAAAGGACCGAGGAGGTTCATCGTCACTTCAGTCGCTTCGTGGAGGGCAGGAAAGATGTCGAGGTAGTTCAGCGAACCAAAGCTGTACCAGACAAGCAGTAGGCCCAGCATGAACCCGAAATCGCCCACGCGATTGACGAGGAACGCCTTGGTGGCGGCTGCACAGGCGGACGCCCGTTCGTACCAATGGCCGATCAGCAGATAGGAGCACAGTCCAACGGCTTCCCAGAACACGAAGAGCTGGAGCAGGTTATCGGCCAGCACCAGCATCAACATCGAGAAAGTGAATAAGGCGATGTAGCTGAAGAATCGTGCGTAGCCCGGTTCGCCGTGCATGTACCCGATGGTATAGATGTGGACGAGCGAACTGACGCCTGTCACCAGCAGAAGCATGACGGCGGTCAGTCGATCGATGTACAGGCCGATGTGAATGTCGAGGCTGCCGGAAGCCAGCCAGGTGTAGAGCGGGACAGAAATGACGGCTCCAGAGACGATTTCAAAAAAGGCCGTCAGTGACAGGCCGAGCGACATGAGTACCGCTGGAACCGCAACCAAGTGGGCACGGTCCCTGATCTGCGACCCGGCCAAACCCAAGACAAGAAAGGCGACTAGCGGAAGGAATGGAATGAGGGTGTACAGCATCAGAACTTGTGCCTTATCGCGCGTTGTTCTTGAAGTGCAAAAAAAGAGGGTGGTTCAACCACCCTGTCATTTGCTGCGAACGACGCTTCACCCAATATGGCTCCTTCTACCATTTCAATAGATTGAATTCTTCGACATTGATGGTGGATTTTGATCGGTGTAGGGCAATAATGATGGCGAGCCCGACCGCGACTTCCGCAGCCGCCACGGTCAACGCAAAAAAGACGAACACTTGCCCGCCGAGGTCCTGAAACTGATCGGAGAATGCGACGAAGTTGATATTGGTCGCGTTTAACATCAGCTCCACCGACAGTAGAATGGCGATGATATTGCGCCGGATGAGCACGCCCACAACGCCCGTCAGGAACACGATGGCGCTTAAGATCAGGTAGTACGAGATGGGGATGGTCATACGGTTACGGCCATTCGTGGCATGTTCTATGTCTCGCTCCCGCCGATGTCGCGCTTTGCGATGACAATGGCCCCGATCATGGCTACCAAGAGAACCAACGAGGCTACCTCAAAGGGGAACAAATAAGTCGAAAAAAGTGTTTGCCCGATCGCCAGCGTGTTATCGGGAACGACCATGCCATGCGGTTCAGTTTGGAGCAGCCGATTGCCGGAGGTGGTCGCCCGAGATCCGCCGGAGAGCAGTACGATGGACTCGATCAGCAGCGGCACGCAGATAAACGCCGCAATGCGCCATTGGCTATGATACCGGTCATCCTCCTTGACGTTGAGGATCATCACGACAAACAAATACAACACCAGAATAGCTCCGGCGTAGACGATGAGTTGCACGGCCGCCAGGAATTCAGCGTGGAGCGTGATATAGAGTCCGGCCACATGGAAAAACATGACCAGGAGAGAGAGCGCGCTGTAGACGGGGTTTCTCAGCGCCACGACAAGCATGGAGCTGATGGCGATTATTCCGGCAAAATACCCAAAAAACAAGTACGCCATGAAACGATTCCTTCGTGAGAAGCCGATCTGGACCAGACTGAGACAGCGATGGTGCTGGCATCGGCCTCTCGATGGATTATCCTCTGCGATCAGTCCGATTTTTGTGGCACATGTTTGAACGCTACGTTGAAGAACGCCACGTTCGGATGTTGAAGTTCCAAGCGTTTCTCGCGGGTCGGGAACGAGCGGTCGCCGATCGCGAGCAATTGTTGTTTATTCAGGTGCAGCTGGCGCTTGTCGTAGACCGCCCATTCAAATTCTCTCGTCATGCCCAGCGCATCGACGGGACAGGCGTCCACGCACATCCCGCAGAACAGGCAGCGAGTCATGTCCATGTAATATTCTTTTGAATATCGCTTTGTCGGTTCGCCCGGCACTTCGGCGCTGACGACGCGAATGACGCGTGAAGGGCAGGCCGCCTCGCAGAGATCGCATCCTACGCATTTCTCTGTTCCATCGTCATATCGGAGCAGCGCGAGCATGCCTCGATAGTTGTCCGGCAGCGTGCGCTTCTCATGAGGATATTGCAGCGTGACCGGACGGTAATTTAATAGGTGAGATAGCGTTGCTTTCATGCCGACGAGGATCTCATAGAACGTGATGGTTTTGAACCATTCAGATAGGCTCGGACGTTTGGTGCTTGTGGTCGATTCCATATCGGTCTCGCGCACTACTTCATCTGTTGGTAGATAAATACGGCAATGGACGTCACGACGATGTTCCCCAACGCGATGGGCAACAGCACTTTCCAGCCGAACCTCATCAGCTGATCGTATCGCAATCTCGGCAACGTGGCTCTCAGCCAAAAGAAGAGAAATAAAAGCGAGTAGGTCTTGACCGCAAACCACATCGTGTTTTCGATCCACGCGAGAGATGGCGCGCCGAGAAGCGCCAGAATCGTTCCAGGATAGGGCGCATTCCAGCCACCGAGGAATAGTGCGGCAGCGACACACGAGACCAGAACCATATTGGCGTATTCGGCGAGAAAGAAAAAGGCGAATCGCAAGCCGCTGTACTCGGTAAAGAAACCGGCGACGAGCTCGCTTTCCGCTTCCGGCAGATCGAACGGGACTCGGTTAGTTTCCGCCACCGCTGAGATCACATAGATGACAAATGCGAAAATTTGCGGGGCCGGTAATGCGAAGAGATACCAATGCCAAAATCCTCCGGCCTGGGCATCGGTGATTTTCACAAGGCTCAGTGAACCGGCCAGGATCAAGATGCCGACAATGGACAGTCCCACATTGAGTTCGTAACTGATGATCTGCGCCGCCGACCGTAGCCCACCGAGCAAGGAGTATTTACTGTTGGAGGCCCATCCTCCCAGGATGATGCCGTAGGCCCCGAGCGACGCGAAGGCCAAGATGTACAGAATGCCGATATTGATGTCGCTGATGATAAACGGTCTCACGGTGATGCCGCCGACCTCAAACGTCTGATTGGGACCCCACGGAATGACGGCAAATCCGATGAATGCAGGAATTAAACAGAGGATTGGGGCCGTGGTGAACAGAAACTTGTTGGCTCCGGCAGGGATAATATCTTCCTTAAAGAAGAGCTTGATGGCATCCGCAAAGGGTTGGAGAATGCCGTAGGGCCCCACCTCCATCGGACCCATGCGGTCCTGCATCCAGCCGAGGACTTTTCGTTCTGCAAGGGTGAGGATGAGCACCGTGATGACCACGATGCCCATGACCGCGGCGATCTGGGTCAGGGAGATAGCGAGACGCAATCCGAATTCAGTCACGATAGGACTCCTCGATTAGCACAGTGATCCGTGTTGAACGGGCCTCATCACGCCACTTTCATCATGGACACCGTCGCCGTCCTGAACGACGGCACATGGGTGATCGGATCGATAGCACATTCAAATAGTTGGACGGCCGCTTGACCAAAGTGATACGGAAACCAGGCCGTTCCTTGTGGGACCCGTTCCATAATTTTGACCTCGGTTGTCATTTCCCCGGATGTGCTGGAGAGGCGGACACGATCGCCATCTGACAAGGCAAAGCGTGCGGCGTCAGATGGACTGATACGGAGCCGACCGCTTCCTTCGACTTGTAACAATCCCTTTGATCGTGTGGATAATTTTCCAGAATGGAAGAGGCTCTGTGCCAATTCTAGTCGTACGGTTCCATCCGGTCTGGACGCGCGTGGGATCGGGTGGTACCTCGTTGCGAGGTCACGCTGGTAGCCATCGGTGAGATAGCGGTCCACGGCGGAGCGATCCACTTTGGGCGGCAATGGGGTGGGCCCCAGCGAGCTATAGCCAGGAATGAGGCTCCGAATTTCCTTCAGGATTTCCTTGCTCTCGGCATATTCCATGGGTGTGTTCAGTAAGATAGAAAGCGCGGAAAAGATCTCCCAGTCGGGGCGACTTTCTCCGACGGGCTCGATCGCCGGACGAACAGCCTGGACATGTCCCTCGGTATTGGTAAACGTTCCATGTTTTTCCAGGGAACTCGCGGCCGGCAATACCACGTGAGCCAAGGCGGCCGTCTCCGTTAAAAATAGCTCCTGGCATACCAAGAGATCAAGATTGCGCAGCGAGGCCTCGGCACGGATCACCGCAGGGAGGCTTCCGACTGGATTCTCGCCGACGATGAACATCGCCTTGAGAGATCCCGCGCGGGCTCGCTCCAACATCTCGATGAGGGACGCTCCTTTGTCAGTTGGAAGTTCGCCTTTCCATTGTTTTGCGATCCGCTCGCGCTCTGTGCCGCTGGTGATGGGCTGTGCTCCGGGAAGAAGTTCGGTGACGGTTCCCATTTCGATCGCGCCCTGGTCGTTATTTTCTTCGGCGAGCGGGGCAAAGCCACAGCCAGGCGCATCCAACTTCCCTGTCAGAAGAAGGAGATCGAGGAGGGTCAAACACCCACTGTAGCCCTGTTCGCTTCGCAACAAGAGCTGCCCGGCCACGATCACGACTCGGCCCGCTCCTGCCGCCGCTTTGGCTGCCCTCACAAACGCATCCGGCTCGATCCCGGTGGCTGCCTGGAGGTCGTGCCAAGAGATCTGTTGTAGTGCGTTCGTCATGGCGTTGAAATACGTCGGATGTCGTTGCACGAGGTCCGGTTGTGTCAAATTTTGTTCGAGGACGGCCTTCACCAGACCGACGATCGCATGGTGCGTGTCGCTGGTCGGAATACGGAAATGATGGTGCGAGAGATTGGCGATATTGCTTATGGTGTCGACGACGGGTTCCAGTGATTCGATCGTGATCAGCGTCGCCCGGCGTTTCTTCACCGCCTCTTTCACTTTGAGGCCGGTGATGGGATTGGTCTCGGTGATGTTCGTGCCGACGAGGATCAGGACATCCGCGTCCAGGATGTCGTCGAAGGTGACGGTCCATCGATGCGTCCCTTGCACGAGTTGCATGGCCTGTAGGCCATTGACGTGGCCATAACGTGCGCTGCTATCGATGTGGTTGGTCCCGATCGCCATACGGAGCAATTTCTGAAACAGATACAGTTCCTCGTTGGTGCACCGCCCCGAAATCAGCCCGCCGAAGCTCGGCCCACCATGGGCAGCTTTAATCTCGTTCACACGATCCGCAACATATTCCAGGGCTTCTTCCCATGTGGCTTGGACGAGTACGCCGTGACGCCGAATGAGCGGATGAGTGAGCCGCTGGGGATGACTGGCCGCATGGAATCCAAAAAATCCACGAGCACACAGGTCGCCGTTGTTGCGTCCCGCTCCATGTGCCGAGTTCACCTCAATGAGTTCCTGTCCCTTCGTCTGGACGGTCATTTGACACCCATCTCCGCAGTAGCCGCAGATGGTTTCGGCTCGTTTCAACATCCAGGGCCGATATTCGTACATGGACAGCCGGCTGGTAATCGCTCCAACCGGGCAGATCTGGACGCAGCCTCCGCAGAACTCGCAATCGAGCGGGTGAGAGCCGAAGTGCTTGATTTCCGTCATGGTGCCGCGACCGACCGGGGCCAGCGCTTTGACGTCCATGACTTCATCGCAGTATCGGACGCAGCGGAGGCACTGAACGCAGCGATTCATCTGTGTTTCGATGAGCGGGCTGAAATACTCCTTTTGGAAGACGCGCTTGGTTTCAGTGAACCGACTGGTTGCTGTGTACTGGTGAGAAAAGTCTTGGAGGTCGCATTTTCCACCCTGATCGCAGACCGGGCAATCGAGTGGATGGTTGGCGAGGATGAACTCGAGCACGGATTTATGCGCGTCGTTTACCACGGTGGTGGCCGTCCGTACGTTCATGCCTTCATCAACCGGCGTGCTGCATGCCGTTTGCAACTTGGGCACCTTTTCAATTTCAACCAAGCACATGCGGCAATTGGCGTCCGGCTTGAGTTTCGGGTGATAGCAGAAATGCGGAATCATGACCCCGACACGGCGGGCGGCCTCGATCACCAACGTGCCTTTGGGGACGTTGACCGTCATCCCGTCGATCATCATGCGAACCGTCTGTGCAGTGGGGGGCGTCATCGTCTTGCCACCGGTTCAGGTTTGATTAAATTCGCGGCTTCGGCCTGGTTGATCAACTCGACATATTCATGCCGCCAGTGCTTGAGCGTGCTTTGAATCGGAGCGACTTCTGCGTCCCCGAAGGCACAGACCGTGCGGCCTGCGATGTTTTTGCATAGATCCAACAAGGTTTCAAGATCCTCCATCCGGCCACGTTTCGCAAAGATTCTGCGCATGGTCTGGACGAGCCAGGAACTGCCTTCTCGGCATGGGCTACATTTCCCACAGGACTCATGGTAGAAAAATTCCATCAGCCGAAGCGCCGCCCAGACCATGCTGGTGCCTTCTTCCATCACGGTCACGCCACCGGAACCCAGCATCGATCCCGCCGCCGCGACATGTTCGAAGTCTAGTTTCACGTCGAGATGAGCCGGAGTCAGAAACGGCGCTGACGCGCCACCGGGAATAAAGGCTTTCAGGGGCTTATCCGACCGCATGCCGCCGGCATACTCGTACACTAATTCTCGGACGGTCATGCCCATCGGAACTTCGTAATTGCCCGGTCGTTTCACATGTCCGCTCACACAGAAGACTCGAGTGCCGGTGCTCTTCGGCGGCGACCCGATCGCCGCAAACCATTCGGGGCCCCGGTTGACGATGTGTGGGAGGTTCGCCAGCGTCTCGACGTTGTTGACGACGGTCGGCTTGTTGTAGAGCCCGTGCGTGGCGGGAAACGGCGGCTTAATGCGAGGAAGCCCACGTTTGCCTTCAAGCGATTCCAAAAGGGCGGTTTCTTCACCGCAGATGTAGGCGCCTGCTCCGCGATGCACCCACACGTCTACATTGAGGCCGGAGCCTAAAACATTCTTGCCGATATAACCCGCGGCTCGTGCTTCGCCGATGGCATGCTCCAAAATCTTTGAGCCTAGAACCATTTCGCCACGAATGTAGATATAGGCGGTTTCTGAACCGATGGCGTAGCAGGCCAACACAATGCCTTCTAAGACTTGATGGGGGTCCCGCTCCATGAGCTGCCGGTCCTTAAATGTGCCCGGCTCGCTCTCGTCGGCGTTGCAGCACAGGTAGCGGGGTCCTTGATAATCTTTCGGGAGGAATCCCCACTTCACGCCGGTCGGGAACCCCGCGCCGCCTCGACCGCGCAGGCCTGATTTTCGGACGATGGCCGTGACGTCTGCTGGGGCGATCTTCCCGAGCGTATTGCGCAAGGCTTGATAGCCGCCCGTTTTTTCATAGTCCGCCAGAGACCCGGTATAGCCGGGTTGCATCATATTTTTTAGAAGAATGAGTTCGTTTTTCGGCATAGGATCGTTAAACGTTAAACGTTAAGCGTACAATAAACAGGGGCGTGTCCTGTTCCCCCAACGTCTCACTGCTCACGTCTTCACCGGTTCCGGCCACATGAACGGCCCGCTTTTCAGCGGGCTGGTTCCAGTGGATCGGAGATCGGTCAAAATCCTGTCCAGTTTGTTTTCGGTCAATTGCTCGTAGTAGTCCTCGTTGATTTGCATCATAGGGCCGGTCCCGCAAGCCGCCAAACACTCCACCACGCTGAGACTGAACAGGCCATCCGCTGTCGATTCCCCCGGCCCAATGCCCAACTTCGTCTTGATCCATTCGATCACCGTATCCGAGCCGACGAGGGCGCACATGAGGGATTTGCACACCTGAATATGGAACTTGCCCACCGGTTTCAGATTAAACATGGTGTAAAAGGTGATCGTCTCATAGACTTGGGGAGGCGTCAGTCTGAGAAGATGGGCGATCTCCTGCATCGCCGACTCGGTCACATAGCCCTGATCACGCTGGGCGACGTAGAGGAGTGGGATTAACGCGGAGCGCGTAACCGGATAACGTGACAGAATGTCCTCGATTTCCTTCCCGTATTTGTCCTTCAGCACGTTTCCTCCGCACATTCCTTTACAGAGGCGGCGGTCAGGATGTTCCAAACTGCGCGCATTGACCGAGCACGCCGTTCCCACCCGCCCGCTTCGCGTCGCCAAGACGCCGCGTCACCCGAGCGTGCGCGGGCAGCGAGCACGGGAACATCCTGGCCGTCATGCCTCATCTATCGCACTCCCCCATGACCACATCGTAGGTCCCGAAAATCGTGATGATGTCGGAAATCAAATAGCCACGCGCCATATGGTCGAATGCACCCAGGTGAATGAAAGAAGGAGACCGTATTTTCAGCCGGTAGGGGCGGGGGCTTCCGTCGCTGATAATGAAAAATCCCAATTCCCCCTTAGGCGCTTCGGTCGCGCAATACGTTTCCCCCTTCGGGGGCTTAAACCCTTGCGTGAAGATGACGAAATGGTGAATCAAGCTTTCCATGTCACGCATCACTTGCAGTTTGGGTGGAGGAATGTATTGCGGTATATCGGCGATGATGGGTCCAGGCGGCATCTGGTCGAGACATTGCGAGATGATCCGCGCGCTCTGACGCATCTCTTCGACACGAATCCAATAGCGATCGTAGGTGTCGCCATTTTTCCCGACCGGCACTTCCCAATCCACCTTATGGTAGACCCCGTAGGGCTCGAGTTTACGCACATCGTAGGACACGCCGGATCCCCGCAAGGTAGGGCCGGTCAAGCCGAAATTGATGGCATCCTCTCCGGAGATGACGGCGATATGCTTGGTTCGCCCCAGCCAAATCCGATTGCTTGCGAGCAGCGAATCGTACTCATCCACCTTCTGGGGGAAGGTCTCCAAGAACTCCTTCAGGCGGGTCACTAATTCCGGAGTGAAGTCGCTATCCACGCCGCCGATCCGATAATAATTCAAAGTCAGCCTGGCACCACACAGCCGTTCAAACATGTCGAGCAAGGTTTCCCGCTCGCGAAACGTCCAGAAGAAGACCGTCATGGCTCCGATATCCAAGGCCTGGGCGCCCAACCAGAATAGATGTCCCAAAATGCGCTGCATTTCTGCGACAAGGGTGCGGATATACTCCGCTCGTTCAGGTACGGTGATATCGAGGAGTTTCTCAACGGCCCGGACATAGGCGTAGTTATTCGCCATCGCGCAGACATAGTCGAGGCGGTCGGTATGAGGGATGATCTGCATGTAGGCCAGACCTTCGGCCAGTTTTTCCACTCCCCGATGGAGATAGCCGAGATCCGGCGTTGCCTTGACGATCCGTTCTCCATCCAGCTCCAGGACAACCCGCACAACTCCATGCGTGCTTGGATGTTGCGGGCCCATATTCAACAACAGTTCTTCCCGCCGGTTTGACGAAGAGCCGCTCGGCTCCAACAGGAATAACTTCCTTTCGGCTTCGGAGACTTCACTTTCGACCTGCTCCGTGGGCGGTTCATCCAGACGAGGGATAAAGTCGAACTGGCTGCGCCAGCCGCGGCCTTCCGTCGGGAAATCCTTCCGTAACGGATAGCCTTCCGCATAGTCTTCCGGCAGAAGGATGCGGCGCAGGTCCGGGTGGCCTGTAAACCGAATTCCCATCATGTCGTACACTTCCCGTTCCAAGAATGTCGCCCCGCGCCAGACGCTCGTGACGGAATCCAGTGACGGGTTGTCTTCGGTGACCCGTGCCTTCAGGCGGATTCGCTTACCGTGCGGGAGCGATAATAAGAGGTAGATGACTTCAAACCGCTGCTGATCGGACGGATAGTCGGCGGAGCAAATGTCGGTGATGTGGTCAAAGCAAGCCTCCGGGTCGTCGTGCAAAAACCGGGCGATCTCCAAGATTCTTGATGCAGCGACATGAACGGTCACTTCCGATCGGGCCGTGTCGACATCGACGGAAAGGACCGCTTCCGGGAACTTCTTGAGTAAGGTTTCAGTGAGGGGTTGCATGGTTTTTTCAGTTGGAAAGTCTGCACGTTAGAAAGTCTGCACCGTGGTGGTCTTTCAAACTTTAGAACGTTTCCACGTTTACAACGCGCATCCTTTACGCACTCATTTTACGAACACCTTCTCGCGCTGAATCTTCTCCTGTAACTTTAATAGTCCATCCAGCAAGGCCTCTGGTCTCGGTGGACACCCGGGTACATAGACATCGACCGGTATGATTTGATCCACACCCTGAACGACGGCGTAGCTGTTGTAATGATTGCCCGAGGTCGCGCACGAGCCCATGCAGATCACGTATCGAGGTTCGGGCATTTGGTCGTAAATCCGTCGAATGACCGGGGCCATCTTGCGCGAGACCGTTCCTGCGACGATCATGAGATCCGATTGCCTGGGGGAGGCGCGAAAAACCCCGGCGCCGAAGCGGTCCAGGTCGTATCGGGAAGAGACGCTCGCAATCATTTCGATGGCGCAGCAGGCCAGTCCGAAGGTCATGGGCCAGAGCGCCGACTTCCTGGCCCAGTTGACGACCGCGTCCAGATTCGTCGTCAAGACGTTGGCCTCAAATTGTCGTTCGAGCAAACTCACGCTTTTCCCTACCTCTTTTACGGAAGGGTGATGGGCTGTCCTTCACTGCGCGTACTTCTCACCCGCCCAAACCCTGGTCGCACCGAGACGCGTCCTTTACCCACGCGAGCGCCGCCCACCGGTTCCCGTACATATCGTCCTTGTGTGCGCGGTGGGCGAGCACGGAGGATAGCCCATCGCCATTCAATCCCACTCCAACGCTCCTTTTTTCCATGCGTACCAGAACCCCACCACCAGTATGGCGATGAACAGGATCATCTCCACTAATCCAACCAGCCCGAGACTGGTGAAGGCAATGGCCCAGGGAAACATAAAGACAATTTCAATATCGAAGATCACAAACAGCATCGCGATGATGTAGTACCGCATCGGAAACTGGACGCGGGCGTCCTGAAACAGGGGGCTCCCGCTCTCGTAGGGGGCCAACTTTGCCCGATAGGGCTGATTCGGACGGACGAACCAGCCGAGCAAGAGCGTCAGCGTTCCTAGGGCGATGCCCACGCCGATGAACATGAGGATCGGGACATAGTTTTCCGGAACGGCTGTGTCGCCCATCCAGACCTCAGAACACGTTGCGGAAGGTTGGTGATGCCGTCATGCGAAGCTCCTCACGCGGCAGATTGCGTCGCCAGCACTGAACCAAAGAACGGCTTGTACTGCAAGCCGTCGAGTTCAGGGCGCACGAGGCCCTTGTGTTGGATGAGCACCTTGAACGTCGTGCCCATCCCGTTCGGCTTAAGCAGATGAATCGCCGCGTTGAACTCCGGGCTGTCCTGTTCCAACTTTGCAATCATTTGTTCGACACCGAGTCCCATGAGAAAACTCATCTGGTTCGTGAAGCCGGTCGTCTGGAGTCCCTGTTCTTCGCCGGTCGCCGCCAAGCACGAAAAATCCACATGGGCGGTCATGTCTTGACCTCCCACCCGGAGGAACGGATCTTCATTGACGGATTGTTGCGAGTAGCAGAGGAATGTCCCACCTTTTCGGTCGGACCGATAGAGGTCCTGTGCCGTATGGCCATAATCGATGGTGAGTACAAAGCCACGATCCAGATGTTGAGCGAGTTCCTTCATCCAATCCAGTGCTCGGAGATTGATCTCGGTTCGATAGCCTTCAGGCCACTCAGGATTCAACCGGTCTAGGTGCTCGGCGAGGGCATCGGAGGACAGCGGCTTGAGACACTCGATGAACTGCCCGTCCCGATGGTCCACCCAGAGTTCCTTGGTTCCCTCTGCTGTAACCTGAACGCGGTGGACGGGAAATGAGTCGACGAGTTCATTGCTGAAGAGCAAACCAGTCAGACCATGAGGGGCCACAGTCGAGAGATCATCCGCCCATGCGAGCAGATCTGGTCGATCCAGCCAAGGAGCCAGGTTCCTGCGCTGCATCTCGCGCATGGCCGGGCTTCGGTCTATTAGGACATACCGAAGATGCTGGAAAAACAAAGGGTAGCGATGTGCGCACGTTTCCAGAATATGCTTTGCCAGTAGGCCTTTGCCCGGCCCCATTTCAACGATGGTAAAGGAATGGGGTAGGCCGAGTAATCGGTACATTTGTTCGGCTTGTGCGGCCAGAGCTTGCCCAAGGATGGGATGGACATCTGAGCTCGTGTAAAAATCACCTCGCCAGCCGATCCGTTCGTGGGCTGGTGGAGTACTACGCATGTAATAGCCAAATTGTGGGTGGTACAGCGCCAACTCCATGAAACGGGCGAACGGAATCGGGCCTGACGCAGCGATTTCAGAGGCAATAGTAGCAACAAGTTCCGGGTGCCCTGTGCTCACGGAAAGCTCCAAATTCACCATCCAAGATGAAAAAATCGACACCCCTAGCCTATGGGCAACGTCAGCCCATCGCTTGGTGTCAAAGGGGCCGTAGAGTAGCCTTCGGAAGTGCGTTAAGTCAAGGCGAGATCAGGAGGAATGGCACGTTACCTGGCAAATAATCAAGCTATAACTGCAAACCGTGGGTGACACATGGCAAACTCATGATACCTAGGAGGCGCCGCGATAGTCCTTTATCTCCACCGATGAGGTTTAAACATGAAGTGCTTTATCTTCGGTGCAGGAGCAACAGCCAACTGTGATATCGCAAATCCAGACAGGCGCCCTCCGATGGCTCGTACTGCAGACTTCCTCCGGATTGTAGAAAAACCTCTCAATGGTACGCTGGCGTCATCGGATTACGCAGAAAGGTTTCTCAATCCTTTCTGTGTGTGGGCATTCCAACGATTTGATAACCTCGAATACCTTTTCACACTGCTTTTCATGCTCTCGTTGGAAGACTCATTTGAAAACATCGAAGCAAAGCTCAGGGGTAAATATACAGACGAAAGTTGGCTTGACGATGCTGTACTAGTTGCGGACAAATTACAGTTTGCGATAGTCCCTCGAAACATTATTACGGATCTCATCGGTCTGGTTAGAGACGAAATACAATTGTGTTTGGGAACTATGGGACCATACCCATCTCGGTATGAATTCCAACCTCTTTCCATTCAGCATCGGCAGTTGGTGCGAGCATTGAAACCTGGAGATGCTGTCGTCTCCTTTAATTGGGATACGGTTGTAGACTATGCGCTACTTAACGAGAGATTGTTAAACGAAGCATCTTTTCAAAACCCATCGTTTTCAACCATTCGCATTCCTGATGACTGCAAAATGGAAGGGCCCTCTGTTTTCCTGCTAAAACCCCACGGCTCGTTCAATTGGTTTTCGACTTTACCTGCTGGGTTGGAGTCAGCAAAGATCGGTGTCTTCTTTGGGAAGCTCTATGAGGGGACTGATTTCATGACAAGCCCACCAGTTATCCTCCCATATTTGTACAAGGAGCCAATTCTTCAGCAACTTCCCGTGTTTAAGAAAGAGATAGCCTTGACCTACCTGGCTCTCGCCGATTGTGATGAGTTGGTCGTCATCGGGAAACAGTTTATGACCGGAGATGCAGATCTGGCAGATAGCATCAAACAGAGTTGTGAGTATAGACAGAGAAGAGTTGTCTATGTGAATCCTCAAGTAAAGGATTCAGCATGGGTTAAGCATCATAACGCTGTTTTCAATGCAACAAACACTGACCAGCCGAAGAGACTATTTAACGATATAAATTCTTACATCAATTTGCTCTGACCTTTACGATCAGCTTTCTCTTTTTCTTCGATCGGCAGCGGGATTGGATCTTCGGCATCTGGCATGGCGTCTGTTCCTTCTTTCCTCCCCCTCTAGGATTGCTGCGCCATTCTCTCGACCTTTGCAACAATTCGTGAACCGTTCGATCGAACGGCTGCGGCTCGCTCAAAGCGAGTGGCGTCGATGTTCGCAGTTCCGTTCATGCGATGCACCGAACGGAACAAGTTTCGACGCCGAGCAACTGTGAGATTAGAACGGTCAAATTGTCGCGTGTGAGAGAGACGGGCGCAGCTATCCTACTTCCTCACGTCCCGTGGCACTTTTTATATTTCTTGCCGCTGCCGCAGGGGCAGGGATCATTGCGGCCAACCTTGTTTTCTGTCCTCTGGGCGGGGGCCTGTGCCGTGATCGGTTCGTCGCCGCGGTTCAAGGTGAGTTTGGGTGGTGGTTGCGAAATAATCGGTTGCGGCGGAGGAGCCGGCTGTTCGCCTTCATGGCGGACGGCCTGCACATGGAAGAGCCGATCAAGCGTGTCGGATTTGACCCGGTCCATCATGCCGGCGAACAGATCGAACCCCTCACGCTTATACTCAATCAATGGATCTTTCTGCCCGTAGCCACGAAGGCCGATGCCGTCTCGCAAGTGGTCCATCCCCAATAGATGGTCCTTCCAATGATGATCGATGACCTGGAGCATGAACGTTTTCTCAAGAAAACGCATCAGCTCAGGCCCCAGCTCTTGTTCCTTCTTGGCATAGGCGTCCCGAACCTGGGTGCGAAGGTCCTCCAGTAAGGCATCACGTCCGACATCCCGAAGGGAGTCTCCACCGTCATGCTTGCCCTGTGTGATATCCAGGCCGAACTGACTCTGCATGAGTTCGGTCAAACCTTTGACGTCCCATTCTTCCGGGTATTGTTCGGGGGGGCAATATACGCTGAGTGCCGATTCCACTGAGCTTCCCATCATGTCATGGAGATCGTTGGTCAAGTTCTCTCCGCTCAGCACGGCACGGCGGTGACGATAGATCACTTCCCGTTGCTTGTTCATGACATCGTCGTATTCGAGCAATTGTTTGCGGATTTCAAAGTTATGGGCTTCGACCTTCTTCTGCGCGTTCGCAATGGCGCGGGTCACCATACCGTGTTCGATGGGCACTCCTTCTTCCATCCCGAGCTTGAGCATCAACTGAGACACTCGTTCGGAGGCGAAGATGCGCATCAGGTCGTCTTCCAACGACAGGTAAAACCGAGAGGTACCTGGATCACCCTGGCGACCGGCCCGTCCACGAAGCTGATTGTCGATCCGGCGGCTCTCGTGCCGTTCGGTGCCGAGGATGTGAAGCCCTCCTGCCGCGATGACATCCTGCTTATCCTTCTCACAGTCGGACCGGATGCCTTCATAGATTTCGAGCTTGCGGCTCTCGGCGATATTTTCTTCCCGATAGAGCACTTGCTTGTACATGAAATCCGGATTGCCGCCCAACAGAATATCGGTCCCGCGTCCGGCCATGTTGGTGGCGATCGTCACCGCGCCTTTGCGCCCGGCTTGCGCGACGATTTCGGCTTCTCGCTCATGCTGCTTCGCGTTGAGGACGTTATGTTTCACACCATTGCGGCTCAGTAGGCCCGCAATTTTTTCAGATTTCTCAATGGAAATGGTCCCAACGAGCACTGGCTGGCCACGCTCGTGACAGTCTTTGATCTCTTCCACGATCGCGGCGAATTTTTCTTTCTCCGTCCGATACACCACGTCGGCATAATCTTGCCGAATCATTTGGCGGTTGGTGGGGACGACATTGACGTCGAGGTTGTAGATCTTGGCGAACTCGGCCGCTTCCGTATCCGCGGTGCCGGTCATGCCGCTGAGCTTCTTGTACATGCGGAAATAATTCTGGAAGGTCACGGATGCAAGCGTCTGATTTTCATTGGCGATCTTCACGCCTTCTTTGGCCTCGACGGCTTGATGCAGCCCATCGCTCCACCGGCGGCCCGGCATCAAGCGCCCGGTAAACTCATCTACGATAATGACTTCGCCGTCCTTTACGACGTAGTCCACGTCTCGTTTGTAGAGCGTGTAGGCCTGCAAAGCTTTCACCACATGGTGAACCATGTCCATGTGGGACGGGTCGTACAGATTATCCACGCCGAGTAGTTTTTCGACGCGCACATTGCCGTCTTCAGTCAATGAAGCGGTCTTAGTCTTTTCTTCGATGGTGTAGTCTGTTTCGGCTTTGAGTTGTGGAATGATCGCGTTGATTCGGTAATAGAGGTCGGTGGTCTGGTCGGTCGGGCCCGAGATGATCAACGGCGTCCGCGCTTCGTCGATTAAAATGCTGTCGACTTCGTCGACGATGGCGAAGTTCAACTCGCGCTGGACGCATTGACGCAAATCGTTGACCACCAGGTTGTCGCGCAGATAATCGAACCCGTATTCGTTATTCGTGCCATACGTGATGTCGGCGCGATAGGCTTCGGGTCTGGTGCATGGTCGAAGATGTTGCAGCCGTTTATCGGATGCATCAAATGTTGGGTCATAGATGAACGACGCGTCGTGCTGAATGATTCCGGTGGACAGTCCCAGTGCATGATAGAGCTGGGCCATCCACTGGGCGTCACGTTTGGCGAGATAATCGTTCACGGTGACCAGATGGACGCCTTTGCCCTCCAGTGCGTTCAGATAGACCGGTAATGTTGCAACGAGGGTTTTCCCTTCGCCCGTTTTCATTTCGGCGATTCGGCCGCGGTTGAGAATCATACCGCCGATCAGCTGTACGTCGAAATGCCGCATGTTGAGCTTGCGGCGGGACATTTCCCGACAGACGGCAAAGGCCTCGGGCAAGATGTCGTCTAGCGTTTGACCGGCTTCGAGCCGCTTTTTGAAGTCCTGTGTCTTGTCCGCGAGGGCTTGATCGGACAGTGGCGTGAGCCCTGCTTCAAAGCCGTTGATCTGCTCCACGATCGGTCGCAGCGCCTTGATTTCTCGCTCGTTTTTACTGCCAAAGATCAGATTGAGTACTTTCGTAACCATAGGGATAGAGAATGATGTAGTGAGATGAAAGTCGTTCTAGATGTATGAGTGTCGGTGCCTTAGATAGCCGAGCTAGTATACAGCATCTTTTCAGTGAATCCTACCTGATCCTCTGGCAGCATCTCTCTTCGGTGGCTTGACAGGCGTTGTTCTCGTCGCCTACTATTTGTCAACTATTCCATAGCACCAGTAGGTATGTCTAGGTCAATATAGTTCTACTCAGGAAGTGCCTAATAGCCATGGGTCGCACATTCCGCAAGTTTCTTTCGGTATCTCTTGTGCTGTGCCTTCTCGCGATCGGCGGGTTGGCGCAAGCGCAATCTGCGGAACATGCCGGACATCATGCGCAGCATCAAGCGGCGACACATGGGACGTTGCTCTGTTCCTGGATGTGTGCCGCCGGTACGGTCCTCGACACGGAAGTTGTCTTGATTCATGCCGAGCGTAACCCCATCGCGCTTGTTTCGATCGTTCATTCCAGTAACGCTTTCTCTGAACCACTGCATATCTGTTCCAGCCGCGCTCCTCCGTCCATCTCCTTATAAATAAGCCTTCGTCGCGTTCGTCAGGACTATTTGGGTCGTAAGTGATCACGCGGCGGTTCCTAGCTCTGTAGGCAATTCGATGTTGTTCCTGGGAAAGGGAGTCCTGGGCATCATGGCAGTCACGCGTTCCATATTATCGCTGTTGTTGGTACAGATCTCTTACATGGTCTTGGGCGGGGAACTCGCTCAGACTGTTGACAGCCTATTTTAGTGTGACCAAGTCGTTCCCGTTGACGAAAAGTAGTTCATAACGAATCCATGACGGTGGGTAAGGAGACGACAATGATGAGAAGGTACCATCCATCCAAACTCGGGTTGCTTGCCCTCAGCTTCACACTTGTGGTCAGCAGTGGTCTGGTCTGGGCGATGGGCTCTCGGGTCCCTGCGGTCGGGACGGCTGCCGAAGATTTTCGTTTGGTTGACTTAGAAGGCAAGCAGCAGAGTCTCAGCCAGTATCGCGGCAAGGTCGTGCTCGTGAATTTTTGGGCGACCTGGTGCAAGCCCTGCACGACGGAAATGCCCGCGATGCAGGC
Source organism: Nitrospira sp. Ga0074138 (assembly GCA_001464735.1). Classification (GTDB taxonomy): domain Bacteria; phylum Nitrospirota; class Nitrospiria; order Nitrospirales; family Nitrospiraceae; genus Nitrospira_D. The sequence goes on along the minus strand of LNDU01000047.1, from coordinate 135,175 downwards.
CACGTACGACAAACTTCGAGAGAAGGGCTTCGTGGTGCTGGCGGTCAACGAACTGGAAGACGAGGCCAAAGTGCGAGAGCACATCAAGCAACACGGGCATACGTTCCCGGTGTTGATGGATCGAGACAACAAAGTGGCGAACCAGTTCGGAGTCTTCGGATTGCCGGTCAGCGTGTTTATCGACGAGAAGGGTGTCGTTCAAGAATATATCAAGGGCGGTCTGCTGACTGAGCAGGTGATTCTCGACGCGGTGGCACGGATCCAGAAACCGGAGCCGATGAAGGCGGCCTCTCTGCACTAACCAGACGGCATGACGATGAACGCCAGACGACCCGCCATAGTTTGGGGACTGTTGCTTGTCATTGTGATGATGAGCGGGTTCACGGCTGCCCCCACTGTCGGCCATGCGCAGCACCATGCGGATCATGCGGCCGGCACCCATTCGACCGGCATCTGTGCATGGTTATGCGCCGGCGGTGTAGGGATTGAGTCCTCGGTCGTTCATTTGGTGTCGGGTCTTCAGATTCTTGAATGGATCACCATTCCTTCCTATGACGTAGCCTTCAGCGTGGTGTCACTCCCGTATTTCTTCCGCGGACCTCCTCGTTTCCTCGCATAACACGCCCCACAGAGGGCATTCTTAACAACCGTGTCTCGTGGTCGGACCCGATGTGCGGGTTCTGCTGCGTCACAAGAACAGAAAGAGTTGGGAATCATGGTGCGCATGATCTGGTCCATTGTTCTCGCTATCGGTGGTGTCGTCGGAATAGTGGCCTCGCTGCTCAACCCATCCCAGGTTGAGGCGTCATGCGGCTCGGTCAGTTGCTTTGTCGTGATCGGGTCGCAACAACAAGTGCCGATGAAAGGGCTGTTGACCATCAATGCCATCTACAACTTCACTCCGATGGAAGCACCTCCTGGCGAGGGCGGGCGCATCCCCTTTGCCGATCAGGGCGGGAGAACCCTCACGCTGGCCAACTTGGATGTGAACCGTATCGAAACCACGACGCGCACCGCAACTCTGGATATGAACTACGGCCTGACCGACCGTCTAGGCATCCAAGTGGCGATCCCGTACAAGCATGTGGAATCGGATGCACAGATCGGAGGCCTCACACCGGTGCCCTACAGCGAGAGGGGACTCGGCGATATTCGCGCCACGCTGAAGTACAACGTGCTGCCCACTCTGCGAAGCATGATCGTGGTGGGGGTGGGGGTTGATTTCCCGACGGGCAGTTATGGTCGGTTTGCCCAGGGAAACATCTTGGCTGAATCGACCCTCCAAATCGGCCGTGGGAACTTCGGTGTGGTCCCCATGATCTATCAGACCTATGAGCTGATTCCCCATCGAGTGAATCAGTTTGCCTCGGCGAGCTATCGGTACACGGCGAAGAACAGCGATGGGTACAAGTTCGGCGATGAAGTGAGCGCGGCCTTGGGAGTCAACGTGATTCCGCTCGAACAGACCCCCTGGCTGGTGCTGACGCAGCAGTTCAATTTCCGATGGATGCAGAATGATGCGATGGATGCATCACTGTTTCAGTTCAATCCGGGAGGCGCGCCCATCCTGCTCGATCCGGCGGTCAAGTTTCGGGCGATTCCGACCACAGGCTCAACGTATGTCGCCTATTCGCCGGGCATCATGGTAAACGTCTTCAACTTCGCATCGGCCTATTTCATCGCGCAAATTCCGATTCATCGTGATTTCAACGGCAATCTGGAACAACAGATTAGCTACATCTTCGGCGTGACCAAGTCATTCCAATTGTTCGGCGGATCTTCCTAGAACGGCGGCGGAAACAGTGGTGTCGAATCGGCCATGGTGACAATGACGCGACAACAAGTTTCTCGGATGCTAAGCGGCGGCTGCGCCATGCTGTGGCTGATCGGATCGCTGTCGATCGCACAGGGGAATCTAGCGCCGCAATGGACGGCGCCCCACTGTCCGAGCGGGCAGACGCAACACAGTCACAATCATTGCGCGTGGCATTGTGAGGGGCTCGATATCCAAAGCGGCGGTGGACAGGAGGAAGTCTCCACCGATCTTCACATGAGCCGCATCTGGAGCCTTGGTGTCATTCCCCTCCAGGATGCCGCCCTTGATAGTGAATTCCCACCTCGCGGCCCACCGGAAAGTGTTTTGTAGATCGCCTAGCATAATAGTCACTCAGGGAGTCCGGCTGATTTCCACTTAATATTTAACGATGATAACTCACGAGGAAGGAACTGATTTATGGAAGCCATGAAGAGACGAAGGTATTCATCACATATCACCACGAGCGCGGTAGGACTCGCGCTGATTGGCCTGGTTGCCTGTAGTTCAGGAGAATCCACTTCGACCACGGGAACGCCGGCGCCGGGCGGCAGCGCTGGCGCCAGCAGTGCGCTGGTGTTCGTGAACAATACCGGCGACAAGACGCTGACCAGCGTCGCGTTGAAGGGAGATTCCGGCAACGCGGTGGTCAACACGATCGACGCGGCGGAATTCGAAAATGTGGCCCTCGGAGACATGCAGTTTTCAAAGGAAGATTGGATCTTCGTGAATCTTGCGGCGGCGAACAAGGTGGCCACGCTCGATCCACTCACAGCTGCGACTCCGGTCCACGAGGCCAATTTTGAAACCGGCACCCGACCCGTCCACATGTACCGTGATCGGAACGATGGGGAAGTCATCTGGATCATGAACGATGGCGACAATGCTCAGAACACGACAACACCGGGAGATGACCTCATTAACTGCAACAATCAAGCGAGGACTGGTGGTGCGGTTGTGGGCGGATCAGTGACGGTAGTCCACAATTCTCACCTCGGCCCCGGAGGAAGCCCCCCCACCGTGTTAGGAACGACCTGTCTCTTGGCTGATGGCCACAAGGTCGCAGCCTTTGCAGAGAATAAGCGGGTCTTTGTCTCCAGTGAAACCGGCGGCGAAATTGCCGTTCTTGACGGCGACGAGGCATCCTCGAACTATCGGAAGATGATTGCGCGCATCGATCTATGCAAGTCCACGAAAGAGACCACACCTTGTAACAATGAGTCCGCAACACCCCTTACAACCCCGTTCACTCCGAATGCTTCAGGACCCCACGGCATCCGCTGGTCAACACTGACCAAGAAAGTCTATAGCGTTCAAGAGGGGTATGGAGAAATTGCGGAGATCGATCCTGACACACTGACGATTACCAAGACGTTTGACCTTGCCGGTACTCCCTATACATCTTACGGGATTTCACCAGACGGGAAGTATCTTCTGTTGCGTGGTGAGACGACGGCCCCGCAAGCAACCAAACTTGGAGTCATTGATCTCAGTGCCACGACGCCGGCCATCGCTAACTTAACCACCCCAGAGCTAGATACGGCTCTAAATGGGACTTCTCCTGGGGCATTCAAGTTTTCTCCTAATTCGAAGCGATTCTACATTCTAGCCGGGAACGGAGCGACGGCGACAAAGAAGGACCGGTTATTTGCGTTTGATTGGACGACCGTAGCTCCTCCAGCACTCACGCTGCTGAGGGAAATTCCCCTCGTGGCGACTGGAGGGCACGGCTTTGATGTCTTGGCGCAGGGAGCCGGCGAAGCGAAGTACCTGGCGGTATCCAACGCAACGCCAGCGAATTCACTGACGATCATCAATGGCACCGATCACCAGGAAAAGCAGACGGTACCCGTCGGAGCAAATCCGGGAGGCGTGATGGTGTTCGAATCTGGTGCAGCGGGGGCCGGCAACCAGGCGAGCAACTAGTCCCAAAAGCGGATTAGGGCAGTCCATCGGAGCTCTCGGTGTCCGATGGACTGCCCATCGATGGGTAGATGATTGATTGCGAGAAGAGTATCTTGTCCGAGCAGGCTCCCCTCCGGCTCGGACCAGCGTGGGACGGAGGCGCACCTCCCTTGGCCTCCGCCCCCCACTTCTCATGATTCCGGTGAGTTGAGAGTTGTGTGGCGGCCTATGAAGCGTCGGAAGGACATACGAGATGATATCGGTCGATGACAATCGGTTCTTTTTCCCAGCTTGGGGCATCTCGCTGACCTTACACGGCCTCGCGATTGGGTTGGCGATGATGTTTGTCACGCAGGTCAAACCCCTCTTGCCTGAGGAGGTCTTCCAGTGGGACGTGGCTTTGGTAGAGGCGGCAAAGCCGGAATCGAGATCAGAGCAGGTCCAATCAGTTGTGGCCCATCACCAACCGTCGGCTCAGGTCCTGCCTTCATCTCAAATCAAACCTGTGTCGGAGCTGTCCCAGACTGTCACGCCTATTGAGCGGAAGATCGAGCCGTCACGACCGGCGATCGAATCCGTAAAGCCGCTTGAACCAAAGGTAGAGAGTCCTCAGGTACGTGAAGAACCGGTTGAGCGGTCGATCGCCGAAATCGTTCAGCCGACGTCTAAACCGGTTGCCGTGGCTGCTTCACCCGAGCCGGTCGAGTTCCATCCTGTTCAACAGGAGCCGGTCGCACCAGCTCCTCAATCGCCCTCCGAAACTGCTGTTACTCAAGAGGCTCCAGCACTAGTTTCGTCGCAGGAAAGTCGTGCGGATGCCGCTCCGGTGCAGGTGACCAGGGCTGTTGGACCAAGTGCTGAAGCGAAACTGGATCATCAATGGTTGGCCGAGTCGCTCTGGCGGCGGGTGGCGGAACTGAAACGCTATCCGAACTCCGCCCGCATGAACGGCCAGGAAGGGAAAGTGATCTTGAAAGCCGTCATCCAATCTGATGGACAGTTGGCCGATGTGTTCGTCCTGAAGAGCTCAGGGTATGCGGCGCTCGATATGGCGGCGATGGAGGCGGTGAAACTTGCCTGTCCACTTCACATGAAACATGCCATCGGCAAACCACAAATCGTCGTGAGCCTCCCGATTGTCTATAGCCTGGCCAACTGAGAGTGGGAGAAGTTGAGGCCATCAAGGACTCGAATAGATTCATGATCATGAAGGGGTACCGATGAAGAGCTTCGCTGCCGCACTTCTTGTGATGCTGCCATTGCTTCTCGTGATACCGGCGTGGGCCGAGACGTCCGAGCCAGTCATCCGGCTGGGACCCAAGACTATGACGGTGCACCAAGTGAAGAGCGTGGTCGGCCCATCGGTGCAGATTGATGAGCAGGGTTTCGTCTCAGTTGCTTGGGTGGAAGAAGATAAGGAAACTCGCACGATTCTCTTCGCAAGGTCCGAAAAAGCTGGTGGACCCCTTGGAACTCCCGTCCCCGTTAACCAGCCAACCGAACATGTCTATTATCGGCAAGAGTCGCCGGCCGTAGTTATTCGCGGGAATGAAGTGTTTGTGACCTGGTCGCAGACCCATCCAAAGATCACGCCGGATAAGCCGTTTGCGGGAGAACTGCGGCTCAGCCGATCCATCGATGGAGGGCGGACGTTCGTACCATCAGTGCTCGTGAATGACGACGGCCAAGTCATTCAGCACACGTTCGATTCGATTCAGGTTGCTCCTGATGGCGCCGTCCATATGGCCTGGATCGACAGCCGCGAAGGGAAAAAGGAACCAGGAACATTCGTGGCGAGATCGATAGATCAGGGTCGTACGATCGCGAAGAACCTCAAGATCGACGACGAGACCTGCGTCTGCTGCAGGACGGCAGTTGCGACATCTGCCGATGGAGTGGTGTACGTAGCCTGGCGAAAGATTTTTGAGGGCAATATTCGCGAGACCGTTGTTTCGCGATCGACTGACGGCGGTGAAACATTTTCTTCTTCGGTTGTGGTTGGCAACGATCGGTGGGTCTATCCGGCCTGCCCCCATCGTCCAGCGTCACTCGCGGTCGATCGGCAAGGGCGGCTGTATGTGGTGTGGTACACGGAGGGGGCCGACGAGACGCCCGCGATCTACCTCGCCTATTCCGACGACCAGGGCAAGACGTTTTCAGCGAAGCAACAGCTCAACCGTTCGAAGGGGACCTTCCCTGACCATCCGCAGATGGCGGTCGATCCGGCAGGACGGATTGCCGTGGTCTGGGAAGAACAGTCACCTGTTCGCCGAGAGGTCGTGGCCAGCTTTTCTCTCGATCGAGGTCAGTCGTTCAACGCGCCGATCAAGCTGAATGAGAAAAATGGACAGACGCCGACGGTGGCGGTCAATCAGCATGGAATGGTGGTGATGGGTTGGAAGGAACATGCCATGCCGGCCCATCGACTGGTTCTTCAAACCATGCAGTTTCCAGTGGCCAACGTGACGGCTGAAAAGGCTGGAGATCATGGGCCGTAAAGCACGCAATTTGCTGAGTGGTCTATTTTTTACCGGGTGTCTGCTGATTCTTGACGCCGGCGCTCCGTTACATGCTGCCACAGCAGCGAGCGATCCCTTTGCCGCGTTGCGTGTCACTCGAATCACGGCTGGTGCACCGATCGCAGCGTTCGACCTGAAGAATATCGAAGGCGAAACAGTTCGATCAAAGGAGTTGGCAGGGAAGGTCGTGCTCCTGAATTTTTGGGCGACGTGGTGCGGGCCTTGTAAAGAGGAAATGCCCTCGCTCGCCAGACTTCAGTCACAGTTCGATCCCACGCAGTTTCAGGTCGTGACGATTACCACGGATATGCATCCACAAGGGATCAAGCAATTTCTCGATCATCTGGGCATCCGGCTGCCCGTGCTGTTCGATCAGAATGAAGACGTTTCGAGATCCTTCATGGTCCGCGGCTTGCCGACCACTGTGCTTCTTACGCAAGACGGCCGTATTATCGGGCGTGCCGTCGGACCTCGGGCCTGGGATGGTGACGAGTCAGTCGCCCTGGTGCGGCATGTTCTTGAAGGCATGAAATGAAGCGCTGGTTTGCCATCGTTGCAGTTGGGATGGTCCTGCTCTACTCGGCACTTGCGCTGGGCACAGCAGGCTGCCTCTTCATGCCGACGACGGAACCCGCACATGCGCATCACGACTCGTCGCATGCCGGGCACTCTGTATTCTGTGTCTGGGCTTGTCAGGTCAACTCCATGAGCAGCCTTCAGGCTGCTGCGCCGGCCCTTGCCGGCCTGCTCTTGGTCACGATGCAGCGGCTGGTGAGTGCGGTCCCACCAGCCTGTCTCCTGACGAGAGTCTCTCGTTCCCGCGCGCCACCCTCGCTGATCACAATCTAGCTCTACATTACTGTTCATTCGGTCATTGACAGGGGATCCTAGGAAGATTCCGTGTCGGATGATCCATTTTAACCACATGGAGGGAGTGAGTCACTATGTTTGTCGAGGTACGAGCGTGTCGAAAGTGGTCTGTGATTCCAGTCGCAGTATTAGCGTTGGTCGCAATCGGAGGCACGGCTGTGCTTGCTCAAGATGCTCCACCTGCCGGTCCGGTTGCTACGCCGAGAGAGAAACAGCTGCGAGATCAGCTGAAGACAATTCTGCAGGAACTTGAGGAACTGCAGCAGAAGAAAGAGAGCGAGAAGCCTGAGGCTGAACGCCTGCCGATTATCAAGGAGAAAGCCGAGTCTGGTTCAGGGGAGGCGACGACGGAAGCTGTAGCTGATGCCAAGCCGGATTTCGATCTGTCCGACATGAGTATTGTCAGCAAGCGGTTTCAGAAGCGACCGGAAGGGGTCTCGCTGTCGGCGACAGTTCCTTCCGAAACCGAATCCCAACCGACCAGAACCATGAAAGAATCCATGGAATCCCTTCCGGGCGTCGTGCTGCGGCAGGCCAATGGTCCTCGTGATTTCAGCATCATGATCCGCGGGCAGGGCGCCAAGACAACCTTCGCGATTCGAGATATCAAGGTGTACGAAGACGGGTTCGTCCAGACTCAATCCGATGGCCTCTCGCGGCTCGACATTCATGATCCGTGGTTCATGCGCAGTGTCGAAGTCATTCGAGGGGCGTCCTCGTCCTTGTATGACAACTATGCCTTGGGTGGAATGGTTCACTTCCGAACCAGACGAGGGAGCGACATTCGAGGACTGGAAACGTTCTTTTCGGGCGGGTCCTATGGATATCAGAAGTACGGTGTCGCCATCGGTCAAGAAACCGAGCGGTTCGATATCTCGATGTTCGGGAGTCATGTCGCAGAGGACGGCTATATCCAACACAGCAACTACAATACGCAGACGATCAATTTTAATGTCCGATACAAACTCGATGACCGGCAGAATTTCTATTTCAAGGCCATCAACAATTGGCTCAATACGAAAGTGCCGACGCGACTCACGCAGAGTCAGTTCTTCGCCGACGAGCGGCAAGCCGGCGGTGCGCAGACGACTTGTACGCCCGGCACCTTCAGCGGCGGCTGTGCGAACGCACTCCTCCTCAATCAAAGCCGGGTTGATCGCCGCACGATCCTCGGAGGGATCTACGAGCGACAGATCGATGCGAATACCGTGTTGACCGTGGAGGCCGACTATGACGTCAAAGACATCCAACAGTCATTTTCGCAAATCACCGAAAACACGAATCCCAACTACAAGAGTTATGCCGATTTACGACATGACGGAAGATTGGGAACAATGCCATTGAAGAGTTATGTGGGGTTCTTCGTCAATCAGATGGAGCAGAAGGGTAATTCTTTCCAGAATCTGGCAGACAGTTTTGGAACGAAAGGAACCTTGATCCAGAACAGTCGAGGAACGATTTTTAATATTGGTGGTCGTATCCGGGAGGAACTCGAATTTCTCCCGAATTGGATCTTGGCGGTCGGGCTCGGGTTTGAACAGTCTCGCCTCAGCGTGCATGCCACGAACTACGATCCAGCGACCGGTGCGTTGGCTTCACGCTCGAGCGCGAATCGCACCTTTTCCAACTGGGCACCGGAAGGCTCGATCACCTGGAAACCATCACCGGATTATCGCCATTGGATCAGGGCGTCGACCGGATACGGCATCCCCCAATTTAGCAATCTCCTCCGAGATCCCATTACGGGCCAACCTGGCACCAACTTCAGCCTCAAGCCGCAGAAGAATCTCAATTTGGAGATCGGCACGGAGGCGAGGCTGCATTCGACCTTGCTGGTCCAGGTCGCTGCGTTTTACACCTTTTATAAAGACGAAATCATCACGCAAGTCATTACGGGCAATAACACGGCGTCGGTGAATGCGGATTCTTCCAGGTACCGCGGGGTCGAAGTCTTCGCCGATTGGCGGCCGGTGTCAGGTCTGCGAGTGTCCGGCGCCTATACCCATATCGATTCAGAGTACATCAATTTTTCAGATCGGACCGCAGCTGGGTTCCTCGTTCGTGACGGAAAACAGGTGCCCAACGTGCCGACCGACATCTTGAACGGCAAGCTCGAATACTATCATGTGCCGTTGGGGTTGGGCGCGTGGGTGGAGGGCAATTACTCCAACAGCTATTTCTTGAACAACAGTAATACCTTTGGATTCCCCTCCTACGTGATCGGGAACGTCAATGTGTACAAGAACATCGAGGTCGGAAAGTCGTCATGGTTCCGATTTGCGAAAGTGTTTATCGAGGTTGATAACCTGGCCGATACGAAGTATGCCGCCTCTGGACAGGTGATCGGCGGTGAAACGCATGCGGCTGCCGCAGGTCAACAGATCTTCTTCGCTGGCTACGGACGGGCGATCTACGGCGGTGTGACGTTGGGACTGTTTTAGCCGGATGGGGGATTCGTGATCGGGCCGAGTGTGGTGACTTCCACGCTCGACCCGGTGCGGGGCGAAGGTGCATCTTCCTTGGCCTCTGCCCGCCATTTTTACGGAAAGGAGATCCCAATGCTTATGACAAGTGATGTAGACAGCGTGACAACAGGAACCATGAACAAGATGTTACTGCGAGTTGGAGAGGCGGCGGAACTGCTCTCAGTCAGCCGCTGGACGATCTATCGATGGGTAGAAGAAGGCCGATTGCGGGGAACGAAGATCGGCAAGGGCAGCGTGCGCATTTTTCGTGATTCAATCATGAGGTTGATTGAAGCCAATCAGAGTGATTTGGCCGGTGCATGGCAGAGTTCAAAGCACTCCTAGTATCCACGAATGATCTATGCTTTTTTGGTCTCGCTGTAGCAACCGTGAGCAAACGTCGGTAGACGGCTCGTCATCAGTGAGGTAAAAGAACGACACTGTGGTGAGGTGTATGACTCGTTCCAATATGTCCCGATTGTGTTGGAGTGTTGCCGGGCTCGTGATCCTGGTGTATGCCACGCTGCTCGGGATGACGACGGGCTGCACCCTCGCGCATCTTGACCAACCTCAGGGTCATCACCATCACGAGAAACAAGTGCCGTCACCCTTCGGTGCGTCCTGTAATTGGACTTGCCAGGCCACAGCAGAGACGCTCACAACTATCAGCCCACCACTGACTGTCGCTGAGCTGACTATTGGCTCAGTGGATTCAACACCCGGTCGACTTGTTCTTTCGGCATATTCCTCCACGGTCGCCCCCCGCGCTCCTCCATCGTTTCTCTTTGTCAGGCTCGGATAAGCCAAGCGAACAGTCTTGTTCCATTCCGCTGGTCCTTGTTCAGCCTGAGCGCATGTATCCATACCCAATGTAGATGTGCGTGTTGTCCGAGCAGGTGACCCTCCGGCTTGGACCAAGCGCGGGGTGAAGGTTGACTGCCTCCTCCTTTACCCCGCCCCTTTTTATCAACGGGCGAATGTGTCGGCGATCCAACCAGCGACTGGCGCTCTGGTCTACATATGGTGTGACCATATCTCATTGCCGTGTGTTGGTGAGCCGCATAGTGGGGATCCTTTCGATCATCGGCCCTTATCTGTGATGGAAGAAATGATTGAGTCATCTGGTCCATTCGGGAAGTATCGAGCTATCGATGTCCGGTCGAGCCGCCCCCTCGCTCGGACCGATCCGGGGCGCAGGTGTTGCCTCCGTCTACCTCCGCCCCGGCTCCTTTCTGTCGAAGATGTCTAACAGGATGCTGAAAAAGTCCGCCAGCTTCGTTCTCGCGACACTCGGTGGAGAATCAAAGGAAACGGGTCTGGCAGTTGCGCACTCTTCTTCCAGGCCTGCCCAGGGAGTCGGTGGTTGCCTCCTTCCGACTCCCTGGCCCTTCGGGGACACAGCACAATCCATTTCCTGAAATTGCGGGTGAGAGGCCCTTCGGATCGTGATGTTTTCCCTGATAGGATAATCTATAAATCATGAGGAGGGGTTATGAGCAGAATGAAAGCGATCGTGGTTGCAGTCGCAGTGTGTGGGTTGCTCGCAGGTGGCGGTGCGAGTTCGGTATTTGCGGGAGAAGGCGGGCACGTCAAGGAGGTCATCAAGCACGCGAAGGAAGGAATTGCGCACGAGAAAGAGGCCATTAAGCATCTGGAAGAAGCGATACAGGGCAGCGACAATCCTCACGCGAAGGAAGCACTCGAACATGCCAAGGAATCGATGAAGCATGCTGAGGAGTCGCTCGCGCATGCCGAACAGGCCTCGGCGAAGCCGAAGGGCAAAGCGAAGTAAACCCTGTTGGGTAGGAGGGGAGGTGCGAAATCGCAACCTCCCTCTTTATTCCGGCCAGCGTCCGTGACGAATCAATCTGATCCACAGAACCGCCGTATGCTCCGTTTTATTCAAGGAGGCTGTAGTCTTCAACCCTCTATATCATACGGGAATTCTTGTTCGAGAAGTTCTAACGGGAATGCTGGGCTATATATGACCGCCAGCCACCGTAGGCGGTGATCTCCCGATGACCTTCGACGAGTGCCGGCTCACCCAACACGCCCAAGACAATGCTTCCGTCTTCCAACCGCACCTTTCCGATGCACAGACCCGGGGGTTCATTCAGCAAGATCCCCGCCAGTCCTACAGTGGGTACTGACCAGACTTCGACCGCCACCTTCACGCCGGTCCCATCGGTGACGCGCAGCATCGCGGGATGCTCGTCGTTGATTGTCCAGAGACGATAGGCCGGCTCGGTCTGCGTCTCCCGGACGAACGTTGCCTTGGCCGCCACCATGTTGTGGTTAAGTTTGAGTCCTCGCATCAGCGTGCCGTTGACCGCGAGCAGCACGCCGTTCTGATTCACGAGGTGCTCCCTGCATAGGTCTGTCGAAGAGATTCGATGAGCCGATCAGCCGATGTGACCCAGCCGACAATGCCACCTTGCGATTGGATCATGCGGACTGTGGCCTGTTTAAACTCGGGGAAATAGCTTTCTGTTCCATCCTCGACCAGGAGACATTCAAAACCACGGTCGTTGGCTTCTCTCATGCTGGTTTGCACACAGACTTCCGTCGTCACGCCGGTAAACACCAAGTGAGTGATGCCGAGCGCCTTCAGGCGCTCCTGTAAATTGGTGGCGTAGAATGCCCCCTTGCCCGGCTTGTCGATGACGAGTTCGCCGGTTGCGGGATGCAGCTCCGGGACGATATCGTTTCCCGGTTCTCCTAAGACCAGAATGCGCCCCATCGGACCGGGATCGCCGATGCGGAGCGTGGACTCCCCACGCCGCTTTTTAGCCGGCGGGCAATCCGACAGGTCAGGGTGATGGCCCTCCCTCGTATGAATCACCGGCAACCCCAACTCACGAAAGGTCTTGAGGAGTTTCGCGACGGTCGGCACGATTCTCTGCAGATGCTCGACCTTATTCCCAAGCGCCGCGCCGAATCCGCCCGGCTCGACGAAATCGCGCTGCATGTCGATGATCACCAATGCTATGCGATTGCCTGAGCCTTTCGCCGGCAATGGATACGGATAAGGAGAGGCGATGACGGTATTCATGTCGTATGTCCTGTCATGTGTCGCCCAATGATCGCCAGGTCGGCGCCGGACGACGTGGTTTCATAGACGAGTTGCCCGTTGAACATCACCACCGTGCGGTCGGACAGCTCCAGGATTTCGTCGAGATCTTCGCTGACCAGCAGCACGGCTGTCCCGTGATTGCGCGCGGCGACAATCTGCAGGCGAATTTCCTCCATGGCCAGAAAGTCCAGCCCGAAACAGGGGTTGGCGATGATCAGAATCTCCACCTCCGCCGACAGCTCACGCGCCAGGACCGCCCGCTGTATGTTGCCTCCCGAGAGCGACTGAATGGGCGTGTCGGGATAGGGTGGTTTGATGTTGTAGCGCTCGATCAGCGCGATTGCGCTTTGGCGCAGTGCGGGGCGGCTGATGAGCCAACCGCCCACCGCGTGAGGTTGACGATCGAAATTACGAAACGCCAAGTTCTCCGCCACCGTCATGCGTCCGACGCACGTGTTCTGGAGTGGTTCTTCCGGCAGGCAAAAAATCTTGTGCCGCATGATCTTCTCGCGAGTCGGCTGAAAAGGCTGATCCTGCACGCGGATCGTGCCGGACGTGGTCTGGCGTTGCCCAGACAGGATCTCGACCAGTTCTCGCTGGCCATTGCCCGATACCCCGGCCACTCCGACGATCTCGCCTTCATGGATGGTGAGATGCAGCCCTCGCACGACTTCCACCCCGATATCATCCTTGACACGGATATCTTGCAGGACCAGCTTTGGAACTTTCTTTGACAGGACGGTCCGTTGCTTCGGCTTCGCCGTCACTTCCGAACCTACCATCATCTCCGCCATCTGAGAGACGTTCAATTCCGAGACGTTTCCTGAACCCACGAATTGTCCTTTGCGAAGGACGGTCACTTCGTCAGCAAAGGCCGCCACTTCACGAAGCTTGTGGGTAATGATGAGGACACTCACTTGTTGCGCCAGGGTCATGGCCCGGAGATGGCCCAGGACTTCATCCGCTTCTTGTGGTGTCAGGACCGAGGTTGGTTCGTCCAGAATCAGGATGCGGTTCCGCAGCGCGAGTTGTTTAAGGATTTCCACTTTTTGTTTTTCGCCTGCGGCAAGCGAACTGACGCGAGCGGAGAGCGATACCTTGAACGGCATCTTTTCCATGAACTGTGTCAGCTGCTGCTCTTCCTGCTGCCAATTGATGACAGAGGTCAGCTTGGCTTTGGAGATCACCAGGTTCTCGAGAACCGTCATGTTGGGGATCAGCGTAAATTGCTGATACACCATGCCGATGCCGAAGGTCTGTGCGTCGCGTGGACTGCGAATGGTGACCGGTTGCTGATCCAACAAAAGTTTCCCCTCATCAGGGTGGTAATACCCCATGATGCATTTGACCAGGGTGCTCTTGCCCGCACCGTTTTCACCGAGCAGGGCATGGAATTGGCCTGATCGGAGGTGGAAGTGCACGTCCTTCAAGGCCACGAGTGGCCCGAAGCGTTTGGTAATCCCCAACGCTTGTAAATCTGGAGGAACTCCATCCGTCATGAAAGCGCCTCTAAGAGAGCGTCCGATTTTGCCACGGCGCCGAACACTCCGCCCTGCATTGTGACCATCTTGATCGCAGCCTGGTGATTGCCCAAATCAGTTGCGCCGCAACAGTCTTCCAGCAAGAGACATTCGAAACCACGATCATTCGCTTCGCGCATGGTGGTATGGACACAGACATCGGTGGTGATCCCAGCCAAAATCACATTTTGGATGCCGCGAAGCCGCAACAACATCTCCAGATCGGTCGCCCAAAACGAGCCTTTGCCAGGCTTATCGATGATGGGTTCGCCGGATTTGGGCGTGAGTTCGGGGATGATGTCCCATCCCGGCTCCCCTCGAACCAGGATTTTCCCGCAAGGACCGGGATCGCCGATGCCGGCGCCTATTTTTCGACTACGCCACCGTTTGTTCTCTGGCAAATCCGACAAGTCCGGTCGATGGCCTTCTCTCGTATGGATGACATGCATGCCGATGGTTCTGGCTTTCGACAGCACTTTGAGGATATGAGCGATCGGGGCTCGGGTGAGAGAAATGTCGTAGCCCATCTTGTCGACATAGCCACCCTTGCCGCAAAAATCAGTCTGCATGTCGATGATGAGAAAGACCGTATTGTCCGGTCGGAGGTCACCGTTATAGGGATAGGGATAGGGGTCGGATGCTACGTACCTACTCATAGCTCACCTCTCGTAGATCTCTGGTTTGGTGTTGACGATTCATCCTGTATCACCATCTAGCGAGTCACTGTGAGTTCATGTGGTACTCCCACGAGAGTCCGTCTGGGAGAGCAAGTGATGATCATCACTGCCAAGGTCATGATATAGGGGATCGCGTTGAAGATATAATATCCGCCTGTGACCCCCACGGATTGTAAGGATGGCCCCAACGCAGCTGCCCCTCCCCACAAGAGTGAAACCCAGAGACAACCCACCGGCTGCCAACGGGCAAAGATTACCAGCGCCACCGCCATCAGCCCCTGCCCGCTCGAAAGACCTTCGCTCCAGTTGAATGGGTAGTAGAGGGAGAGATAGGACCCACCGATTCCGGCCAAGAATCCTCCTTGAGCCGTACTGAGGATCCGTATGCGATCGACCGGTAATCCCAGGGCGCGTGCCGCATCCGCGCTTTCGCCGACGACCCGGACTTTTAATCCCCAGGCCGTATTCTTCAACATCCATCCCAGCACGACCGCCACGACGATCCCTATCAGAAACAACGCATTGATCTGGAGAGCCGCTTTGAGTTGAGGAACATCACTCCACCCACCAAGATCAATGGAAGGTAATCGAGGAGCAGATGGTTGGATATAGGGTTTTCCCAGAAAAAAGGCCAACCCGGTCCCAAATAGCATCATCGCGATTCCAACCGCGATATCGTTGACCCGTTGGAAACTGCAGAGCCAGCTGTGTAAGGCCCCAAGCACCATACCGGCTAGTCCCGCACACAAGACTCCCAGCCACGGAGACCCGCTATGTAGTGAGACGGCGTAGCCGGTCATGGCGCCCATGACCAGTGTGCCTTCCAGGCCCAAATTGATGCGGCCGCTTTTCTCGGTCAAACATTCGCCCAACGACACAAAAAGAAACGGTGTGCCGATTCGAATCGCTCCGCCTAGCACAGCGATGAGCACTCCCCACCACCCGACTTCCATCAGGATGCTCCTTGTTTCTGTAACTTCGCAAAACGGCCGTACAAGGTTTCGCTAAAGAGGATGACGAGGAAAATGATTCCCTGCATGACGAGCACGGTCGCATCGGGTAACTCATGCGCGCGTTGCAATAACCCGCTGCTTGCGCGGATGCCTCCCAACAAGACGGCGACAGGAATGATGGCCAATGGGTTATTGCGTGCTACAAAGGCCACGAGAATACCGGCATAGCCATAGTTGGCATTGAGGGTGTCATTCGCTCTGCCATGGATGGCCGCCACTTCCAACATCCCTGCCAGCCCACCTGCCGCCCCCGCCACGCAACAGATGATCAAGATCAGCCGACCGACCGGCAGGCCTGCGACCTGCGCCGCGCGAACATTGCCCCCGGCAATCCGAGACGCGAAGCCGAAAACAGTGTGATGCATGAGAAACCATGCGATGACACAGGCCACGATGCCGAACACCAATCCCCAGTGAAGGTCTGTTCCGGGAATGACGCCGATCATATTGGCCTCTCCGATATGATGCGTTGAGGGATGGTTGAGGCTTTCCGGATCGCGAAAGGTGCTGGTGACGAGGTGGTTGAGGATGGCGATGGCAATATAGTTCAGCAACAGACTGCTGATGGTTTCGTTGACGGCTCGATAGTGCCTCAATGCTCCTCCAATCATAAGCCACAGGCCGCCGGCCATCATGCCGGCCAGTGCCATGGTGATCAGAACGACTATGGGAGGAGCTGTGGGCATGGTGAGAGCCACAATGGCCGCGAAGAGGCCACCCATGACGACGGCGCCTTCGCCTCCGATAATAATCAAGCCCAGATACCCAGGCAGTGCGGTGCAGAGGGCTGTCAGCATCAACGGCGCGGCTCTCACCAGCGTGTTTTGCCATGAGAATGAGGTGCCGAAGGCGGCACGATACATGGTCTGATAAACCTCGAACGGATCGGCTCCGGCCGACGCCACAAAGATCCCGAACAACACCATCGAAACCGTCAGGGATCCCACGATGATAAGAAACGGTTCCAACGCCTTGTTCAAGGTTTGTGGCACGGCTACGCTCATGACTTGGTTGAACCGATGACTCCCTCGACCAGCCAATCCATGCTTTCCAGCCAGATATCCGTCTGGATATGTTCCTTGCCTGCAGCAATGACGACGCGACCGGTATTGTCTTTGATCGGGCCCTTGTACACGACCATCCCTCCACCCATGAATTTGTCTTTGGCTGCGTCGGCTTGTTTGCGAACGGCTTCTGTCACCACCTGGTTGTACTCCGAGACCTTGACGATTCCTTCCTTTAAACCACCACGCACGAGATGGGGTACGGTTTGCCCTTTTCGAATCATCTCGGCATAATCCATATAGACCTTGGCCCAATTCCATTCTGCTCCTGTGAGATACCCTTTCGGGGCAAGCTTGGATTGGTTGCAGTGATACCCGGTGCAATAGATGCCCCGCTTTTCGGCGGTTGTGATGACGACCTTGGGGCTGTCGACGTGGCAGGTGATGACATCAATGCCCTGGTCGACCAAACTGTTCGTGGCTTCCGCTTCACGGACCGGCAGCGACCAGTCGCCCGTAAAAATCACATTGGTCGTACAGTTCGGCCTGATGCTACGGGCACCGAGCGTATAGTTGTTAATATTGCGCAAGACTTGCGGAATGGGCTTCGCCGCCACAAACCCCAGCTTCCCGCTCTTGCTCATTCCGCCTGCGACGATGCCGGCGATATATTGCGACTCATCAATGAAGCCAAAGTAACTCCCGACGTTCTTGGGGTGTTTGCCCTCTTGGTAAAGCCCACCGCAATGCAGAAACTGGATGTTGGGAAATTGTGGCGCGACCTTGATTATATGGGGATCGAAATAACCGAAGGAGGTGGGAAACAACACTTGTGCTCCGTCCAGCTTGACCATGCTTTCCATGGTTTTTTGGACCTCGATGGTCTCCGGGACCTTTTCTTCATCGAAGGCTTTCACCCAATCAAGCTTGGCAACGGCCGCTTTCCCTTCAAAATGTGCCTGATTGTACCCATAGTCGTCTCGTGGACCTACAAAGATAAAGCCCATCTTCACCTTGTCCGATGCGCCCCAGGCTTGACCGATCCACTCCACGTTGCCCAACAGGCCCAGCGCGCCGGCGGCTGCGGTTCCCTGTAGCACTTGGCGTCTCGACAGTTTGCGTGATTCGGACATATGCTCCTCCCTCAGGGTGAGATGTGTATGGCGACCTACTAGGATGCTGAAAAAGTCCGCCAGCTGCGTTCTCGCATTGCTCAAAGGCTCAACGTGCGCAAGGCGAAGGAAAGGTACTTATCCGCTCGCATGTGATCGAAGCGAGCGGTTCACGCGAAGCTTGGTATGTACCTCCTCGCCTCTTCGCTCGCTGCGGCCTTGCTGGGCAGCCCTTTTGAGCATCCTAAGCGTGCTGCATTACTTCACAATATATGTTCCCGTTTCGCCGGCCAGGGCACGACCGATATTCTCAGGATTGGTGATCAACCCGGTTTGTCCACCCCCTTCTATGAATTCGATCACGGCCTGAATCTTCGGTCCCATGCTGCCTCTATCGAATTGATTGTCCGCATAATGTTTCCTTGCTTCAGCCACGGTCATACGGTCCAGCCATCGCCGGTCAGGCTTATTGAAGTTGATGGCCACCTTCTCGACCCCTGTGGAGACCAGCAACAAATCAGCCCCGATACCACGGGCCAGCAGGCTTGACGCCAAGTCCTTATCAATAACAGCTTCGACGCCAACCAGGTTCCCTTCTTCGTCTTGAATCACAGGAATCCCACCGCCTCCACAGGCAATAACCACGAACCCCGATCGAGCCAAGAGGTTGATGGCGTCCAACTCAACGATGGTCTTCGGCTGAGGCGACGGCACAACCCGTCGCCATCCCCGCCCTGCATCGTCCTTGACGATCCATCCCTGGCGCCGGGCAAGCCGCTGCGCCGTTTCTTCGTCCATGTGCGATCCGATCGGTTTGGAGGGATCGGCAAATGCCGGATCGTTTCGGTCCACCAAGGTTTGCGTGATGATGGCCACCGCCTTTCGATCGATCTTCTGCTTGCGAAATTCGTTGTAGAGAGCTTTGAGGAACATGTACCCGATGCCGCCCTGCAGGTCAGCATCGGCATAGTCCATCGGCACGGGAGGAACTTCCTCTAAGGCTAATTCGGAGCGGCGCAGAATGAAGCCGACCTGAGGACCGGTCCCATGGGTGATGACGACATTCCACCCGGCTGCGATCATCTCCGCGATGTGATGTGTCGTGATCACCGCCTCACGACTTTGATCCGGAATCGATTCGTGATCCTTGTCGCGGATCAGCGCGTTGCCTCCGACAGCGACGACGGCAAGTTTGTTCGTGGAGCTCATCAGCTACATCCTCCCGTTCACTGACTGCTGCCTATTGAGTGCGCGAGTGCGGACACAGCTTGAGTAAAACAGGCCAGGGGAGCGCGCGTAATGCCCGCGCCGATCTGGCCGATTCCGGCTTCCCGATGGGCAATGCCTGTATTGATGATCGGTTGAATACTAGTATCGACGACCTTCCGGATGTCGATGCCCGCCGGTGAGCCGGCGAAGTTCAGTGCCGGCAGCGTGAAGGCATTGTTGCGGCCAACGGTGATATGGGTCATGGCCATGGTGTTGTCGATCGCGTCCTGCGGCGTGCCGCCGACGAACTTGACGATGGCCGGAGACGCGGCCATGGCGAATCCGCCGACACCGGCAGTTTCGGTGATAGCACTGTCTCCCAGATCAGGCGCTGCGTCAGCCGCGCTGTATCCGGGAAAGAAGAGTCCATCGACGACCGGGGCTGGTGCTGTAAACCATCGGCTTCCGGTGCCGCTAACTCTGATGCCGAACTCGACTCCGTTACGAGCCATGGCTGTGACGATACTGCTGCCCAGAACGCCATGGGCTGCGTCGGTCATCGCTTTGCAGGCTGCCATGGATAGATTTAAGAAGAAGTGGTCGTTGCCTGCGATGAACTCGACGACCCCCGCGATGTCGGCAGCGGAGGTGCGTGTCTTCAACAATGCTGAAATGAGGCGTTTGAGGAACAGCGAGGAGGCAGCGGCGTTACGATTGTGCACTTCGTCGCCCATGTGGAGGGCCTGCGCCATCATAGGCTTGAGGTCGATCCCGCCTAGGAGTTCAACGCTCGCTCGCAGGGCTGGTGCGAGTACCTGCCCCATCCATTTGAGACGGGTAATCACATCCGGACCGTTGGCGCCGAACCTGAGCGCCTTGCCGAGGCCCTCGTTAAAGTTGCTGAATGCCTGATTTCCGTTGGTCGTATTGGTCACCATCCAGACCGGCATGGAGGGGCTGATGATCCCGGCCATCGGTCCGACGGCATTGTGGTGGTGGCAAGGCTCGAACACGATGTCACCGCTGGAGGCCATGGCCTCCGCCCTGGCTAGATTCTCTGCCCAGCCCTCATAGAGAATAGCTCCGACGATGGCCCCCTTCATGGGCCCGCACATATCCTTCCATGCAATGGGAGGACCACTGTGCAGGATCATCCGCTCTGCGATGTTGGGCAGCACCTGGCTGGCGGTGCCCACACCGTTTAACACCGGCTGGGCCGATTGGTAGGCATCGAACGCTGTCTGGTTGGCGGTTTCAACGGAGAGCAGGTTGACCAATCGGGCCAACGCACGACCGACCTCCTGCTGCCCCTGAGCAGGCGGGGCCCATTCAATCTGGAGCACAGAACCGCCCGCCCTCGTGATTGAATCGGCAAAGGAGGACAGGCCGACATTTAGGACATGGAGCTTCTCCTGAAACAGGGCCTGTATCACAATCGTCCTCCGACGACGTCAGGCTTCTGGACGACAGAGGCGGCCATGCGCACAGCCTGAGCGTTGCTCTCCGCAAGGGCTACTCCGACCTCTCGAAAAGCCGTTTCCTGCTTGGACAGATTCTGAGGGTCCGCTGCTGTGCCGCAGACGAATCCCACGATGGCCAGGTGTCTGCCTGCTTTGGAGGCGAGATCGCGCGCTTTCTGAATCACTGGGACCATCTCAGCGGCAGGATCTGGGTGAGATCCGTAGCCAAGGACAACGTCCAATAGAATTACTGCCACCTCGGGATCGCTGGCTTCCTTGATCAGCCGCTCATTTCGGAGCCGATGGTCAATCATAGGATGGGGGCGTCCACGAGTGAAGAGATCGTCGCCCAGATCAATGACCGTGTGCTTTCGACTGGTCCAGACATCGCTTAAACGATCCTCTGGCTCCACTGGAGTGTTGGAATTGATCTGCCCCAGTTCTTTCTTCAGGAGGAGCGAAGCCTCGTAGCAAAAGGTGCCGCCGCTATAGAGGCCCCGGATGTATCGCTGCTGCGGAGCAAGAGGTGTGATGGAAGGAGAGGTCACACTCGCTCTCCTGGCTTCGGGAATCCTGCCGTTGGCGAGCGCCACCGCCGCCGCTGCTGCATCCTCGAGCGTCGCGGCGGGATAAATATTCTCGCGTCTCACCCGATCGGGATCGGCACCAAGAAAATTGACGACCACCGGCTTGCCTGCGCCGCTGGCTGCCTCCAGTACCTTGCTGGCTACTTCTGGCGACGGAGGTTTAGAAATGAGCACAATCACGGAGGTGGAGGGATCAGCTGCCAGCGCCTTAAGGCCCTGAAGCATGGAAAGACCGCCGACATCGCGGTGCAGATCGTGTCCGCCCGTTCCGATCGCCTGCGAGATGCCACTGCCCCATCGGTCGACCAGGCAGGTTACCTGTTGGAGGCCAGTGCCGGATGCGGCGACGACACCGATGACTCCGCGACGTACCATATTCGCGAACGCAAGCGGGATGCCATTGATAATGGCGGTTCCGCAGTCCGGGCCCATGACAATGAGATCACGCTCCTGGGCGAACCGTTTGAGCGCGATCTCGTCCTTGAGCTCGACGTTGTCACTAAAGAGCATGACATTGAGGCCGAGACCTAACGCCTTGAAGGCCTCCGCCGCAGCGTACTCGCCCGGCGTGGAGATCAAAACGAGGTTTGCGCCGACGAGGTTCCCGAGCCCCATCTCGATGCTGCGGGGAGACATGCCGCGTGATTGTTCATTGCCGGTCGACGAAGGGGAAGGTTGCTTCAGCGCGGATTCTGCCGCAGTAAGCGCCGATTCAAGTGCCTCGGCATTTCCTTGAAGAGCGATCAACAAGTCGTTGGCGCCGGCTTCAACGGGTTCCGTCAACAGGCCCGCTTCCACGAGAAGTGTCACATTGTTGGGAGAGGCCATGATGGCCGACGCTTGTTCCACGCCGGGCAGCTTGGTAATCGTGGAGGAAAGCTGCATCAACGAGACAGAATCACGGTAGAAGTTCCGGATTATTTTTGTCGCCCTGGCCATGTAGACGGTCTCCTATCGACGCCTCGCCTTGGCAGGCTCACGGCGTCAACGTCAGGCGGGTGGGTGACCTCCCGCCGATGGCTTATGTGGCGAACGTAAAATTCAGCAGCGTGATGCCTCATCTAGGAACAAAGAACGAACGGCCGAAGGGTACTGCCGACTTAATATTTGATAATTGGACAGCTAACTTGAACACAAGATTGTATACCAAGTCAAGGGCAAAGCCAGGGTTCGAGTCATAGGCCGAATCAGCACGAGGAACGACCATCGTCTCATCACCTCTTACATCTTTCGATTCTGGTTTCATGGTTGGGCCGTTGAATCGCAGAGAACAGACAAACGAAGAAGGTCACTGAAAATCAGATGAGGAGGCAGGCCCTGCCACGCAAGACAGCCTAACAGCAGGCCTAACACCCCGTCGGAGCCAGAAGTATGGCCGACTTGCAACGCGGCTTGCGTGGCTGCCCTGAGGCTGCTCATATTGTTTGCCTGGTTCAGTCGCTGCGCTAATTTCGCGATCGGTTCAGAGACATGGCCCTTGGCTGCGGATCGGAGATAGGTGCAGCTAATCTCATTGGTATTCTGTGACACTTGTGACAGTTCAGAGCCTAAGGCCATCAGAAATTGCATCCGAGATAGGTTGGCCCCTGCCGTGCACCATAATCCGGCCAAATAACCGACGAGAAAATCATCGCCTGAGGGAGTCAAGCCGTACCCAAGTCCGATCAGTGATTGAACGGAGATCATGACCTCTCTTAATTGGAGGCGACATGTCGTCTGTAGGAGTGACGGGATAGTGTAAGCACCCTGTTGGCGAAGAATCTCCGAGACCGCTGGCGTGGCAGGTCGTCCTTGCGATAGAAAAAAGGCACCCAGATTCTCCGACATGCCACTTTCATAATGATGCAATCTCAATTCGGACCAAGCAACTGCCCAGGATTGAGCATGAGTGGGTCGGCAAAGATCGATGTGGAAGCCTTTGAGATCGATGTGCCAGGCGTGTGCAGGTCGCAGGTCGACGGAAAAATCAGTTCCGTCGATGCGGAGTATTCCGCCTCGGCAGGCGACCAGTTGTCCGACTCGAAGGGCATGCAGGAGGACAGAATGAGATGAGGTGTCTAAGCGAATGCCGTGAGGGACATTGCCTTTCTGGCATGGGAGTAGGGTCAGCAGCGTACCAGGCTCTAGCGATACATTACAGGCCTGACGGAACACACTATGCACGGTTCCGCTGAAAGGATGTGGCGGTACCTGAATGCCGACCGAAAGGGCCTGGAAGCGCACGATGGGTACCCCATCGTCCCGAAATTACGGGGCGTTCATTAGGTTTTTATCGAGTAGGCTCTGGCCAATGCATCCTTGATCGCCGTATGGACGTTGTTGCGTCCTTCTTCGATGTTTCGTTGCATCGCGGCACGTGCCCCCCGTGCATCCTTAGCTGCAATGCGCTTCAGAATCTCCAGATGTTGCCGGCATGTGCTTTCGGCTCGATCGGCCTTGTCAAAATCGATCATACGAAAAAGCATCAAGCGCTCGTTGATGGTACGAAGGTGCCGCAAGAGCGTCTTGTTCCCTACGGCCTGGGCGAGCGTCTCGTGAAACAGAGTGTCTAGTCTGGCGAGTTCCTCGGCTTTCTTGGAAGATCCGTTCAGCAGGCCGGCCCATGTCCGCTTCAGCTTAACCAAGTCCTCCTTATCATTTTTGTTGAGCGGACCCCTCTTTGCCAAGGATTCGACGGCATAGAGTTCCAGGGCTAGTCGCACTTCATACAGCTCCACGATCTCAACGATGTTATGCTGCCTGACCACGTAGCCACGATTCGGCAATTTTTTCACAAATCCATCGGTTGCCAGTACACGGAGAGCTTCCCGGACAGGGCTCCGACTCACGTTGAATGTCTTGCAGAGTTCGACTTCGGTCAGCCGATGTTCGGGTGGGTAGTGCCAGTGAATGATCTGTTCTTTCAGTGTGGCGACAATCGATGAACTAAGGTTGGATGGTTCTCCTTCCATGATTCGGTCATTTCGAGTCATTATATTCTTTCGTGAGTCCGAGCCTCAGGAATAATCCAAGCTGGATGTCACATGATGTGCGGACAGACAAACCGATTTTCATTTCGGCGAGGCTAGCCCTCAGACATTGTATACAGTCAGGTCTACTAAGTTCAATCTGTCTGGACGTCCTGCTCGTGCTTACTTTCACGGTATGAAAAATGTTGAGCGTTGGAAGGGGGATGGGACGAGATGAACCCAAGATGCCGACTATCTTACCAGCGATTAGGCAGCGCCCTTCAGGTATTCTTTAGGTAAGCTCTGGCCAGCGCATCTTTGATCGTTGTAGGGATGAGGCGGCGTCCTTCCTCGATATTCTTCTGCATGGCGGCACGCGCGCCTGGGGCATCCTTGGCCACAATTCGATCCAAGATCTCCAAATGTTGGTGGCAGGTATGTTCAGCGCGGTCTCGTCTCTGAAAATCGAGCATTCGAAACAGCCTCAGCCGTTCATTGATAGTTTGAAGGTGCCGCAGGAGGGATCTATTTCCCAAGACTCGGGCCAGTGTATCGTGAAAGAGCGTGTCCAGGATGGCGAATTCCTCTGGTTTCTTGGACGATTCCTTCAAGAGTTCGGTCCAGGTTTGTTTGAGGTCGGCAAGTTCGGCAGTAAGCTGTGTCGTCTGCTTCTTGGTCGCGAGGCGTTCGACGGTATAGAGCTCCAGGGCTAGGCGCACCTCATACAGCTCCTTGATTTCTTCGATGGTATACTGTTTGACCGCGTAACTCCGGTTCGGCAGTTTTTTGACGAAGCCATCGGCTGCCAACACCCGGAGCGCCTCCCGAACTGGACTGCGGCTCACGCCGAAGGTCTTGCACAATTCGTCTTCGGTTAACCGGTGTTCCGGAGGGTAGTGCCAGTGAACGATGTGTTCCTTCAGTGTGTTCACGACGGAGGAGCTTAGGTTCGAGAAGCCGTATTTTTTCATTCGATCATCCCGACGGGCCATCTTTGTCATCTATGCTCCTCCCTCGGGCAGGCATCTTGTCCCTGAGATGCTGGATGCCAATTGGAAATGTCTGGTCTGAGAGGTGGCACATGACGGTCGCTTGACCGACGAGGCTCACCAATAGTAGGGCCAGGCGTGCCAGTATGGAGACCAGTAGGGTCCCCAATAGGGGCCAGGGCCGATGGGACGGCGAATGCGAGGAGGCTCCTCGTCGTTCTCGGTCCACACGCGAAGATTGGTGACGTTGAGAAGAGGGTAGGTGTACTCCGTCTCATCGAGTGGGAGGGTGACAGACCCAGCTATCTCTCCGGTAACGGTTACAAATGTACCGGGAGGGATCGTTGCGGGATCAAGGAATTGCTTCTGCATCGCGATGAATCGGCCCTGGGATTTGCTGAGGTCCATGGTTGGCTGGAGAGAGGAGTCCAGCGCCAATTGAAGAATTTCGATCCTGGTCCCCTCCTTCAAGCGCCTTGCGCCCAACACCTTCCCTCCGAACGTCACCGGCTGTCCGTTGTATGATCCTGGTGTCTCCTGCACCTGCGAATAACTGATCTGAGAAGGGGCCGCAGCCACGGCGCCGGTCAGGTTTCCGTTTGAGGCACAGCCGGATACAATCAACAGCACCGACGCGATCCAAACAGGCCAAGATATTCGCATGACAAGAGTATAACAGAGCACAAGGAGGTGCTCCATCCGCTATAATGGGGCACGACTATTTACTCGTGAAAGGAGTTTCAGATGAACGGTCGGACGATGTCGATCTGGACGTGTGTGCTTGTAGTTGTGAGTGCGATTGGGTTTGTGCATGCACCGGTGAGTGCCGCTGTGGACAAGCCGGAACTGAAGGGCAAGTTCGAGATCCTCAAGGATGAGCCGTCGACTCATCAACCAGGCAAGGTGAAGGTGATCGAATTTGCGGATTTCTATTGCCCGCATTGTCATCACTTCGAGGAGACAGGGGTCCCTCTGCTACTGAAGGAATTTGGGAATAAGGTCGAGGTCACCATGGTCGGATTTCCCGTGATTCCCGGGAAGCTGCCGACCCCGTTTGACATGTATGAGCAGGCGAAGCTGATGGGCAAAGGCGATCAGATGAAGGCCGTCTTGTTCCGCATCATTCACAAGGAAAAGCTCGATGGGGTGCTGGATCGTTCCATTCGCGCCATGTTGATCAGGGAGGTCGGGTTGGACGTCAACATGTTCGAAATGGGAATAGAAAGTGGAAAGCCGGCCAAGCTGTTCGAAGAGGGGCGTCGATGGGGCGAACGGATCAAGGTGTCGTCCACGCCGTCGCTCCTGCTGGACGGGAATATCAAGGTCGATGGTGCGAACATGACACCTGAGAATGTCGTGACCATTATCCGGAGCATTCTCGAAGCGGACCTGAAGAAGTAGCGGTTGGTAATGGCGGAGGTGAGAGCCAACGGGATCATTCAACGACTCTTGGAGAACGAGTCCGCCTTCAGGCAGTTTATTCGACGCAGAGTAGGCGAAGCGACTCTCGTGGACGATATCCTTCAGCAAAGCCTTACGCAAGCGGTTGCTAGCGCTCACTCATTGCATAAGGAGGAAAGCGCGGTTGCCTGGTTTTACCGCATTCTTCGCCATGCGGTCGCCGATTATTATCGTGCATTGGGAGCTGAGGCCCGTCGTAATCAAGCCTTTCTGGAAGAATCGACCATTTCCGGTGATCATCAAGCGCTGCCGCTCGATGAGGTACGGGCTACCGCATGCGTCTGCCTTCACCGTCTCCTTCCGGGTCTCCGCGGGAACTACGCGGAACTCATTAAGCGCATCGATCTCGACGGTGAATCGCCGGAACTGGTGGCGAAAGATCTCAAGGTATCACGGAACAACCTTACCGTTCGCTTGCACAGAGCTCGCCAGTCCTTACGAAACTCCCTTGAAGGTGCCTGTGGGATCTGTAGTAAACACGGCTGCCTCAACTGCACTTGCGGATAGCCACCACACCGCTTACAAGCGTTGCGCCTCTTTCCCTTGTTTTCTTAGATTTTTCAACGTGTTCTTATCGCCCATCGTGTTCTCTGTAATATTTGACGGCCCGTTCCGTCTGTAATTCTGAACGCGACAATAAGTAACCGTACCGGATAAAATGAAAGGAGTAAGACGCATGATTCATAAATCGTCTAGCGGCTGCTGCGGGACGCAGCATGAAGGACATGACCGCATGACTGAGGATAGTCAACATACCCAAGGTCAGTCGCACACCCACGGTAAGCAGGAGATCGACCCCATCTGCGGAATGACCGTCGATCCGGCCAAGGCGGCCGGTCGGTATGACCATAAAGGCACGACCTACTATTTCTGTGGGACATCCTGCCTAGAACGATTTCGCGCCGACCCCGACCGGGCGCTGAGCAAGAAATCGCTCACTCTCGTCACGATGCCGGCTCCACGAAAGCCGCTGCCGATGATGGTGCAGGCGACGCCAGGTGAGATCGATCCTGTGTGCGGCATGACGGTGCAACCGGCCACTGCAGCCGGTTCCTATGAATACCGAGGAAAGAAGTATTACTTCTGTGCCACTCGATGTCTAGAAAAATTCAGAGCCGATTCCAACTATTATCTGACCCCGCCTGACCAGCGCATTCCGAAGCCGATGCCTGCCCCAGCCGGCGGCAGCGTCCAATATGTCTGCCCGATGGATCCTGAGGTGTCGGAAACCAAACCGGGCGCCTGCCCTGTCTGTGGGATGGCGCTGGAGCCAGCGGACGTGACTGTTGCGAGCACGCGGACCGAATATACCTGTCCCATGCATCCAGAAATTGTGCAGGCTGATCCTGGGAGTTGCTCGATCTGTGGGATGGCCTTGGAGCCGCGTACGGTGACGATGGAAGAGGCCAATCCTGAGCTGGTCGATATGACTCGCCGATTTTGGCAGAGTGTTGTGCTTGGCTTGCCCATCCTGGCGTTGATGATTTCCGAGATGATGCCGAATCAGCCGTTGCAGCACTTTTTTTCAGGAAGAGCACTGGTCTGGTTTCAGTTCGTGCTGGCGACGCCGGTCGTGTTCTGGGTCGGGTGGCCGTTGTTTGAACGAGCGTGGGCCTCGCTCGTCAATCGCCACCTTAATATGTTTACCCTCATCGGTCTTGGTACCGGTGCGGCCTATCTCTACAGCGTCGTAGCGACTCTCGCGCCAGGCCTATTCCCTGATTCGTTCCGTGGTCACGGCGGAGAGCTCGCCGTCTACTTTGAACCAGCGGTAGCCATCATCGCGCTGGTTTTGTTGGGGCAGGTGCTGGAATTACGGGCGCGGAGTCGAACCAGTAGTGCTCTCAAGGCGCTCTTGGGGCTGGCACCGAAAACAGCGCGGATTGTTCGGGCTGATGGTCGCGAAGAGGATATTCCATTGGACCAGGTCCAGGTGGGGGACCAATTACGCGTCCGACCAGGTGAGAAGATACCCGTCGATGGAGTGGTGGTGGATGGGATGAGTACCGTCGACGAATCGATGGTCACCGGTGAATCGATTCCCGTGGAAAAGCGAGCAGGGCAGAAAGTGGTGGGGGCGACCGTCAATGGAACGGGCAGTTTCGTCATGCGGGCCGAGCGAGTCGGTCGCGAGACGTTGCTCTCCCAAATTGTCCGCATGGTCAGCGAAGCGCAGCGCACGCGCGCACCGATTCAACGATTGGCTGATGTTGTGGCTGGGTATTTTGTGCCGATCGTGATCCTCGTTGCCCTCATCACCTTCGTGATTTGGGCGATCTACGGCCCGGAACCTCGGATGGCCTATGCCTTGCTCAATGCGGTTGCGGTGTTGATCATCGCCTGTCCTTGTGCATTGGGGCTTGCGACGCCCATGTCGATCATGGTCGGTACCGGGCGTGGCGCGACGGCAGGGGTGTTGATCCGAAACGCGGAAGCGTTGGAGACCTTGGCAAAGGTGGATATTCTCGTTGTAGACAAAACTGGCACGTTGACGGAGGGCAAGCCTCGTCTCATGACGGTCGCTCCGTTACCGGACTTTCGCGAGACGGAGCTTCTGAAGTTAGTAGCTGGGTTGGAGCAAGGCAGCGAGCATCCCTTGGCGGCGGCGATCGTGTCTGGTGCACGAGACAGGGGAATCGTTCCCGCGAAGGCACAGGATTTTCGTTCGCTTACGGGGAAAGGAGTTACGGGGACGGTTGAGGGCCGTGTGGTGACCGTGGGGACAGCGCTGTTTCTCAACGAGTCGAACATCGAGACGACGGCCTTGTTGGCGCAGGCTGAACCTTTGAGACTTGAGGGCCAAACCGTGATGTTCGCGGCGATCGACGGCAAGCCGGCAGGGTTGCTGGGTGTGGCTGATCCGGTCAAGTCCACCACGCCGGAGGCCATTGATCTCCTGCACAAGGAAGGTCTGCGAATCGTGATGCTCACCGGCGACAATCGGACGACCGCGGAGGCGGTGGCACGGCGGCTACATATCGATGATGTCCATGCCGACGTGTTGCCTGAGCAGAAGACGGCGGTTATCAAACGGTTCCAATCAGAAGGCCATGTCGTGGCGATGGCGGGCGACGGGATCAACGATGCACCGGCCTTGGCGCAGGCACAGGTGGGGATTGCCATGGGAACCGGGACCGATGTGGCCATGGAAAGCGCGGGGGTGACGTTGGTGAAAGGCGACCTCCGTGCCATCGTGCGGGCGCGCCGGTTGAGCAGAGGGACGATGCGCAACATCCGGCAGAATATGTTCTTTGCGTTCATTTACAACATCCTCGGGGTTCCCATTGCCGCTGGGATCCTCTACCCGTTCGTTGGGGTGCTTTTGAGCCCAATGATCGCGAGTGCCGCCATGACGTTTAGTTCCGTATCGGTGATCGCCAACGCACTCCGTCTACGAAAACTGGAGCTCTAATAACCCTTGGGCCTACCGCTCATCGAAGATGAATGATGAGGTGATATCGAGACGCCTCTTGCTGAAGCGGGCAGGAGCACTGGGGTTGCTTGCTGGACTCCAGCCGCTCCTTGCCTCCTGCGCGAGTCATCCGTTGCTATCCCCCGCTCGTCCCCGTCCGGACATTTCGACGCTTAGTGGTGAGTTGATCGAGCTGGTGATCAGCGAACGGTCGTTTGCTCTGGACGGGCAAACCGGCATGGCCGTCCTGATCAACGGGACGATTCCAGGTCCTCTCATCCGTTTAAGGGAAGGCCAAGAAGTAACCCTCAACGTCACGAACCATCTCAAAGAGGTCTCCTCGATTCACTGGCATGGAATCCTGTTACCTTCGCACATGGATGGTGTGCCAGGGGTTAGTTTCAGCGGCATTGAGCCAGGAACTACGTTCACCTATCGATTTCCCGTCAAACAGAGCGGAACCTACTGGTATCACAGCCATTCTGGTGGTCAAGAATTGCAAGGCATGTACGGGGCGATGATTCTCGACCCCATCGAGCCGGAGCCCTTTCAGTATGACCGAGACTATGTCGTGATGCTCTCTGAGTGGAGCGAAGAGTCCGCTGAGGTTATGCTGGACAACCTCAAGAAATTCTCGGGCTACTACAACTTCCAAAAGCGCGATGCGCGGGAGTTTCTTGCAGACGCAGTAAGATGGGGACTCTGGCCTGCGCTGCGGAATTACGCGATGTGGGACGAGATGCGAATGGACCCGACGGACTTCGCCGACGTCACCGCCTCGACCTTCACGTACCTGATGAATGGATTGCCACCTGCTCAGAACTGGATTGGCCTCTTTCGTCCGGGCGAACGGGTGCGGCTGCGTTTCATCAATGCCGCCGCAATGACGTTTTTTGATGTTCGCATTCCTGGTTTGACGATGACGGTGGTGCAGGCTGACGGCCAGAACATCCAGCCGGTTACTGTTGAAGAGTTTCGTTTTGGTCCTGCAGAAACCTACGATGTTATTGTCCAGGCAACCGAGGACCGTGCGTACACGATCTTTGCGGAAACCATGGATCGGAGCGGCTATGCTCGCGGAACGCTCGCCCCTCGGTCTGGAATGGAAGGGGAGATTCCGGAACGCCGTGTCCGACCGCTTCGAACCATGGAAGATATGGGAATGGCGGATCACGGCAACGGCCATACTGGCCATGTCATGAAAAGGTCCAGCATGAATCTTCCTGGTGATCCGAACGATCATGGCCCGATGCATGGTGAAGATATGAAATATGCTCCGGAGAGCCATGGTCGAGATCGTTCACCGATCTTAGGTTCGATACCAGTTAAGCATGGCCCCGATCACCACGGAACCGGCAACCAAACGGTGGCTGAGTATTCGAAAAATCGGATGCACGAATCGGGTAAAGGATTCGAACAGAGCTCCAGGCGTATCCTCGTCTACACCGACTTGAAAAGTCTCACGCCGTATCGAGACCAACGAGCGCCGGAACGGGAGATTGAAATTCATCTCACCGGTCACATGCAACGTTATATGTGGTCATTCGATGGCAAGAAGTATTCGGATGCACCGGAGCCCATTCGTGTTCGCTATGGTGAGCGTGTACGATTCACGTTCGTCAACGACACGATGATGGAGCATCCGCTCCACCTGCACGGGATGTGGATGCAGCTCGAAAACGGATCAGGGGCGTACCTTCCACGAAAACACACCGTGGTCGTCAAACCGGCGGAACGGTTGTCGGTTATGGTCAGCGCCGATGCACCTGGGTCGTGGGCCTTCCACTGCCACCTTCTCATGCACATGGAAGCGGGAATGTTCAGAGTCGTCAAGGTCTCTGCCTAACGAGTGGGAGAAGCCCCGGTGCGTCTCATGTCCCAGGCCGGTCGTGTCACGCTCGCAGTGTGGGTGCTGAGCGCATGTCTCGGCACGACCAGCGTCTTGGCTGAATCCGCACTAGGAGACAGGGCTACCGGCACAGGCAGGTCTCCGACAGTCGCGCCTCTGCCGGAGCGTGCCCGGACCATAGCGAACCTAGTGCCGCAACAGGGTTGGCCCAATCCCGTGAATGACCAGGAACATCGTCTGTTCACATTGATCGACGTCCTCGAATATCGGCCTCGCACTGGCAGAGACGGAAACAACAGTGACTACCGATGGGACATTGAAGGTTGGTACGGAGGGGATTACAACCGGCTGTGGTTTAAGAGCGAAGGTCAGCAGGATACGGCCTTCAAAGCGGACTACGACGTTGATTTCCAACTGCTCTATGGCCGGTTCCTGTGGAAACATTACGACATTCAAGTCGGTGGCCGAATGGAAACCCAATCGTTTCGAAATCATAACGTCACGCGTGGCTTGGGCGTAATCGGGATTCAGGGCATCGTCCCCTACAACTATGAGTTCGAGTCCTCTCTGTTTATTGATCAGCGAGGGGCCGTTTCAGCACGTCTCTCGTACACGAAGGATTTTTTGCTTACGCAACGACTGATCCTGCAAGGTCGCTTCCAAACAAACATGGCAATCCAGCGGGTCGAAGAGTTTACGACTGGTTCAGGGTTGAATAACCTGGAATTCGGGGTTCGCCTGCGCTACGAAATTCATCGGAAGTTTGCCCCGTATATCGGCCTGTCACTCGACCGAAGCTTCGGTCAGACGGCGACGCTGGTGCGGCAGCAAGGCGGTGACCCAAGCCAGCTACGATTCGTGGTGGGACTGAGGGCCTGGTTCTGATCAGGGCCATCTGAGCGAGGGAGGTCTCCATGTCAGTTCCGGTTTCTCTCGGACTTTTTGTGCTTGCCGGCTTGTGTGAAATCGGCGGCGGGTATTTGATCTGGCTGACGCTCAGAGAGGGGCACCCGTGGATGTATGCGGCGATAGGTGCCGTTATTCTGATTCTTTATGGGATCATCCCAACCATGCAGCCGGCTCACTTTGGGCGCGTCTATGCTGCGTACGGTGGAATGTTCATCGTCTTGTCCTTACTATGGGGGTGGGGTATCGACGGAGTTCGGCCGGATCGCTATGACGCGATAGGAGCCATCCTCTGTTTGGGTGGCATGATCGTCATCATGTATGCTCCCAGGACATGAGGGGAAAGCCGTGATTTGTCACAGATGCGTAGGCCTGGGATCGGTGGTTGAAAGTAGATAGAGGTAATATCAACGAGAAGGCATGCGCACTCTGCTCATTGCGCAATCTTGAGGTTCAAATCATCGAAATAGGTGACGGCATCAGATTTGGTCCAGTGTCCAACCTGGCCGGTTGAGAAGGTCTGATCACACAAGTCAAATACCTGCTTGTCGTCAAAGAAGACTTGGACCTGGCACCCTTTTGCAATGACGCGGAGGGTATGCCACTGCCGGACATGTGGTCGAAGTTCTTGAGCATCTGCCGGACACCATTCACGACCCGATAGATTCGAATATTCTGCTCCAGCGGATTGGCCCTTGTCAGGTAGTAGTTGCGGTCGTCTGTGGCCCGCCAGATCAGGCCGCCTCCCATATCGGCTTTGCCGTCGATTGGTAAGAATGAGACGTGGAGAGCGAGGTCGGACGCCTTGATCCCGTTAATGAACAGCGTCTTATACGCGTGCTCCGCGCCCTTTCCCATGAGCTGCCCGAGCACGCGAGGTGAACTCTTCGCTCGTTCGGTTTCAATCACCTTCCACTTCCCGGCCGGCCTCCCATCAAACAAGGTCCCTATCTGAAATTCAGGGGGAAGAGTCTCCGGTGGATCATTGTCAAAGGTCCACACATGGGTCGTGCTCTCAAGTCCGTACCCAACTGCCGGCACAGCTAGCAACAGGATGGTAATCAAAAGAAGCCGTTGAAGAGATGTACTCATCCTTAGCGCCAGGTGACTTCTTCCCAACAGAGATGGACGAACGTTTCAAATGGGGGGAAATTGTTCGTGTTTTGTTCCTTCGACCGTACCCAGAGATCGATTTCCATGCCGGCAGGATCGGTTTCGCCACCGGGCATAGTGCGTTTGACCGGGTAGTGGACCTCATGCGTCTTTGGATCGCGAGACCGCTCCATGACCATGAAGTGTGCGTCATAGTCTTTGTAGAGCACCTGGTCATTCTTATACATCGTCGCCGTACCCCAGCCACCCAGGTACAACCAGGTTTTCGGATAGAGCGGATCGCCATTATTGGAATCCCCATGTTCGTAGATTCTGGTGGCGATACCGCCGCTTTGAAAGGGAGCTTTTGCGGCAAATCGATCGAGCATCACGCGATACTGGTCAGCTCCCTCGACGAATTCGGCCACCACTCGTCCCTGGTTGGTGTGTTCGTTTACCTCGATCTCAATCGTTCCTTTCACCGCATTCAGGTGTTTGCCCGCATAGTCCAGATGATCCCAGGGCGTCGTATCACCCATGCTTCCAACGAGCGTTGCCCGATCACCCTTGAGGCGAAATTCGCCGCTGTAAAAGGGGTGCTCAGTGGCTTTAAAAATCCTGGTGCCTTCATCCCCCTTGGGGGTTCCAAACTTGCTTTCTTCAGCAAGCCCAGGGGAGACAAGAATTCCTGACGCCGTCGTCAACAGAAGAAAGGCAGCGAAGCTCGCGCGGTGTGGCATGGTCTACCTCTTGGATAACAGCCAAATCGTACAGTGAATAAGAGTCGATGGTGATCGTAGCACACTGGTTCGCTGGGCGACCAACTCACTACTGGCGGCTTCGAATCGGCTGGAGTTGCTGCCAAGGCCGGGACAGTATTTACACCCTGCCTGAGGGTGGTACTATCATGCCCGTAAGCTATTGCTGATGTCATATCGAATTATGAATGCGTGAGCGAGTTGTGCATGATAGGCTGGCCAACGGCATTGTTATGAACGCAGCACAAACTCTCATGGGAGATGCGTATCGGTGAAACGTAGCAGACTTCTGACTCACATCGTTATCTGGGGAGTTCTGGGCAGTCTGACGTTTCCAGTTTCCGGATTGGCCGGCACTCAGCAGATACCCGCCGTAAACAGTCCCGACTTGCAAAGTCAGGTGAAAGGTACTGCGAATAAAGTCATTCCGGCAGTGGTGAGCATCGCGTCAACCGTGATGGTGCGCGACCAGGCGTTCAGCGACGAAGCCTTGCCGTTCGGGCTGTTCAAAGAGCCTCCGTCGCGTCGCCAATATGGGCAGGGGTCTGGGGTGATTGTCTCGCCAGACGGCTACATCATCACGAATAACCACGTGGTCGCCGATGCCGTCGATGTGGAGGTGATCCTGGCGGATCGCCGTCAATACAAAGGGAAGGTTGTCGCGACAGATCCAAAGACCGACGTGGCGGTAGTGAAGATTCACGCGTCGAATCTGCCCACTGCGACCTGGGGGGATTCGAGCCATCTGGCCGTCGGCGACTTTGTGCTCGCCATCGGGAACCCGCTGGGCTTGAGCCGCACCGTCACGTTCGGCATCGTAAGTGCGGTTGGTCGCGCAGACGTCGGCGTAGCGGACTTCGAAGACTTCATCCAGACCGATGCCCCGATCAACCCTGGGAATTCAGGCGGAGCGCTCGTGAACATCCAGGGCGAGCTGATCGGGATCAACACGGCGATTGCGAGTCCCACCGGCGGAAGCGTGGGGGTCGGGTTTGCAATTCCCAGCAACATGGCTCGTGCGGCCATGCAGAGCCTCATTAAGACGGGCCGCGTGGTGCGGGGATTTTTGGGGGCTTCGACGCAAGATGTCAGCCCTCCGCTGGGGAAAATTTTGCGTCTACCGGATGTCAAAGGCGCGATCGTGACGGATGTGCAATCCAAGGGGTCGGCCGAACGAGCCGGCTTGAAGCGAGGCGATGTCGTGGTGCGCTTCGACGGGCGCGATGTTATGGACAGCGGCCAGCTGAGGAACTTGGTGGCGCAATCCCCGATCGGCAGCAAACATCGCCTGGATCTCATCCGGGATGGCAAGGGCTATCAGGCTGACCTGGTCATTCAGGAAGCGCCGCGTGAACGGGCGAAGAAAAGTCAGGCTGCATCATCGACGGCATCGACGGTCCATCCCCTCGCGGGCGTGGTTTTCGATGACGTGACGCCTCCGTTGGCACGCCAGATGGATTTGCCGGTGAATAGCGGTGTGGTGGTGACGGATATTGAAGAAGGCAGCCTCGCCGAAGCGTCCGGCTTGCAGCCGGGCGACGTCGTGCTGGAATTGAACCGACAGCAGGTGAACAGTTTCGGGATACTGCAACGCCTCGCTGATCCGCTCAAACCCACCGACCTCGCCCTCCTCCTCGTGAACCGCCAGGGAAATATCATGTATATCCCGATTCAGGGAGAGTAAAAAGAGACTGTGCTTCGCGCAGGCACGCGCAGCCTCAACAGGGACCTTGGATAGGCGCCATGCTGGGCATCTTACCGTTTCCTGAAGAAATGACGGTCCGCCTCCCCTCTATCGTTGCCTGCCACTATGCGCAGCAGAAGACACCGCCACAGCAAACTTCCTTTGCCAACGTTTGTGCATGGGCCGGCGAAAACGGTCTCATGCCACGTCTAAGGCAATACAGAAGACTCCGACTGTTACATACATGTTCATGGGAAACCGTGATAAGGCTTGGTTTGCCCTTGCCGCGATACCTCGCTGCCACTGGAATATGTGCATGCATGGTACCAGAAGGTAGGCTGTTGTCTCCCCTCGAGGTATGCAAGTTGACTCATGCTACCTAATAGATGGCGCCAAAGAAAAATGGCGGCTGGTAAGTTGCCACCCCACACGACCAGCTGAGGTTCTTTCGCGTTTAGTCGACGGGTACCACGATCGTACGGGATCGGTCTCTGGCTTCAGGCGTCCAGGGTATCCGAATAGCCAGCACTCCGTTTTTACATGCGGCCTCCGCTGTAGAAACGTCTAAGCCCTCAGGCAATGTCACGCTGCGACGGAATGCCGCGTAGCGACGACTGCTTCCCTCGCCGTTCCCGTCACGCCACTCACGCTGATCTTCATAGCTCAGACAGAGTGTGCCGTTTCGGATTATGACGTTGAGTTGTTTCGGGTCCAATCCGGGGACGTCGACACGGAGGATCACGTGCTCTTCCGTCTCGTACATCTCGATCCCAGAGCCAAACCCCGCAAAGCGAGACCATCCCGTTTCAAAAGCTGACATCAGATCTTCGAGGCTCCCGTCAGCCGTACCCACGGCGGTCGAAGCTAGGATCGTTGCCTCCGATGTCATCAGCGTGACGGCGGTGGATGTAATACTCACTGACGTGAGCCCGAGATTCACCCATTGCCCAGCGTTGCCATTGAAGGTATAGCGCGCGTCATCGACGGCAGTCAGATCGCCATAGTGACGTGTCAGATGGCGTACCTCGATCATGTAGTCTCTCCGAGCTGGTGACGTTTTCAGTCAGTGTTCCCCGCTGATCGACAAGAAAATGGCGCTGTTTCCCCTGTTGAGTAAGATCAATACCGATGACCGTGAAGAAAGCTGGCTTGTGAGACGCTCAAAATCCTTCAGGTCTTTGACAGGTTTCCGGTTGATTTCCCGGATGACATCACCTTTCTGCAGTCCTGCTCGTTCCGCCGGGCTTTCGGGTTCAATATCCGTCACGACGACGCCTGAAGATGCCTTCGAGCGGCCAGACTGACGGACATTCTCCACCGTAATACCGGCGAGTGCATGTTCTCCTTTCCCGCTCCCATCTCGGCTCGCCTTGGCTAATTCTTTCGGCAACTCCCCTATGGTGATGTTGAGAGCGAGGGTCTGTTTGTCGCGCAACACGGAGACATGGACCGTGGTTCCAGGTGGAGTATCCGCCACTAAGCCGCGGAGGTGATTCGAGTCTCGGACCGGGGTCGCGTTATAGATTGTAATGATGTCTCCACGCTCGAGCTTGGCTTTCGAAGCGGGGCTGTCATCCATGACATCTCCCACCAACGCCCCTTTGGTCTCGATCGCGCCAAATTCCTTTGCCAAATCAGGTGTGACATCTTGAATAGACAGGCCGATCCAGCCTCGTATCACCTTGCCGTGCTTGGTCAGGCTCTGCATCACGCTCTTGGCCATCGTGCTTGGAATGGCGAATCCAATACCCATGTAGCCGCCGCTCTGAGAAAAAATAGCCGTATTGATGCCGATTAATTCACCTTTGAGATTCACCAGGGCTCCGCCGGAATTCCCAGGGTTGATCGCTGCATCAGTTTGGATAAAGTCTTCATAGTCCACGATGCCTACATTGGCTCGGCCGATCGCACTGATAATGCCCATGGTGACGGTTTGGCTTAGCCCGAATGGATTGCCGACCGCTAAGACCATCTCACCGACTTCCAACTGAGAGGCATCGCCCCAGGGGAGTGCTGGGAGGTTTGAGGCGTCGATTTTGATCACGGCAACATCGGTCTTGGGGTCTGTTCCAATAATCTTGGCTTTGAACGTTTGTTTGTCCGGTAAGGACACGTTCAGTTCATCGGCCCCTTCCACGACGTGATTGTTCGTGATGATGTAGCCGTCCGATGTCACGATCACACCGGAGCCCAAGCCTTGCTGCTGAAATTCGCGTGGAGCCGGCATCCGACGCTCAAATTCCTCTCCAAAGAAACGGCGGAAGAAGGGGTCATCGAAGAATGGGCTTTGGAAGCGCTGGCCCTCCTGCTTCGCTTTCTTGATAGACGAGATGTTCACAACAGAAGCCTTGGCGCGTTTTGCTATCGGGACAAATGGCTGTCCTGACAATGCCCCGTCCACTGTGGGTGCGTTCGTGAATTGAACCGTGCTTGCACGCGGTTGTGATGCAGCCACATTCGGAGAGGGCGAGAACGCGATGATGCCAGAGACGACCAGAGCTCCTCCGCAGAGCAGGGCGACCAGAGTATGCCAGTATCGTGTTTCCATGACACGCTCCGCATATTTTGACATTGATTGCAGAATCCGTAAGAGACTGAACGTTGAGCGTCAAGATCCAAAATCATGAACAGCCAACGCGGAGATAGTTCCGGCGCGATCTGTTCCAGCCTCAGAAAAGGCCATGGGCTAAAGGGGTCTCGCACCACTCGACTGCATGATCATCATCGTTCCGGGATCGGCTTCCTCGCTGCCTCCGCCGGAGCCGGTAAAGTCTATTCGAAGCTCCAAGTGCGTGACGTCCTCCCAGTTGTCGTTCTCGCTGCTTAAAATCGGAGCGCCATCGTGTGAACCACTGTTGTAATCTCATGGTTGTCCACGCTCACTTTCTTCACATCCCTGCGAGCTGTCCTCTGGACCGCAGACCTCAGTACCCTGCCTTGTGTTGCGTGAGCCTGGAAGCAGGATGGGACCGCACTGAGCGTGCGGCACGAGTGCGGCCCCTCATTGCTCACACTGGAACAGGGATAACGATTGTCTAGGTTTCTTCGATCATGATGCGCCGACACTTTGCCTCTTCCCGTTTCGGAAAGGTAATCGTAAGCAGGCCATGCTTGTGTGTGGCGGACGCCTTGTCGTGTTCGACAAAGGACGGCAACCGGAAGAGCCGTGTAAACCGGCCGTCGGCAATTTCGCGGACGTGGTATTTCCCCGAGTCTTTAAGCTGAACATTCCGCTCACTCTTTACGGCCAGGATCTGGTTATTGACTTCCAGGGTGATATCCTTTGGGTCCCAGCCGGGCAGTGCCATTTGAATATAGAACCCATTGTCATCTTCCCAGGCATTCGAGGCTGGAACCCACGTCTGATCGCCTGCATCAAAAGCTCGCACGGCTTCATTGAATAGCCGGTCAACCTGACGATCAAACGCATCTGTTCGGATAGTTGAAATGGCACTCGGCAAATAGCTGGTCATAACACTCCCTCCTCCTCTCTACGAGAGGTTTTGTTATGGGTTAAGAGTTAAGGCTAATGGACTGTGGCGTAGGCCAAACAGGGAGTCGGGGCAATCTCTGCCGCCAGTACTCCGCCAGTGTTGGGCCGACCCCAAATCCACCTGGTTAAGTATCAGCAACAAGAGTCAGATAAATTGTTCCAGGAGGAAGTCAAGAGGGGGGCGTCCCATTGCTGGGGAATCCCACAAATGTTGCTCCGAGAGAGGGGATTTCTCCAGAACTCTGGCCTGTTTATAGTGGCGCCTGGGGGATGTCTCGCTAGAGAGGATATAGCTGGAGATCGAGGCCCGTTCGGTGAACCAGACAAGTGTGATGGCGATCAGTGCTCGGTGATTTCACTACAAGCATCAATGGCCATGCCCTTTCCTTGATCTGCTTTGAGGCACTGATTGAAAGGTGAGTTCTTGTCTTGACGGGAAGTTAACCGTACCTCTAGATACTCAGTACGGAGGGAGCTATGAATGTACTCGGATATACGCATGCCCATTCGCTGGATCAATTCAACCTGCAACCAATGGAGTTGCCTGACGCTACACCCAGCGGTCGAGATCTATTAGTTGAGGTGAAGGCCGTCGGGTTGAATCCTATCGACTACAAGGTTCGAACCAGGCGATCCGGCTCCGCCGGACAGCCTGTCATCTTGGGGTGGGATGCAGCAGGCAACGTGCGTGCCCATGGCACGGATGCAACGCGGTTCAAAGTCGGTGACGAAGTCTTCTACAGCGGGGATCTCAAGAGGGCCGGCTCCTACGCGACACGCCAACTGGTGGATGAACGGCTGGTGGCCTTGAAACCGAACACCCTCTCCTTTACGGAAGCGGCAGCGCTTCCACTGACCAGCTTGACGGCCTATGAGATGCTCTTTGAAAAAATGCGACTCACCGGGTCGGATCGGCGGGCGATCCTCGTTATCGGTGGCGCAGGAGGCGTTGGGTCGCAAGCGATCCAGCTGCTCAAGGTGAAAACCAACATGACCGTGATTGCCACAGCCTCACGACCGGAGAGTCGGCAGTGGGTCAAAAGTCTTGGCGCCGATCATGTCGTGTCCCATCAGGCGTTTGTGGATGCTATACGGAAACTCGGGTTGAAGTTTGTCGATTTCATCTTTAGCACGACTCATTCTGGGCAGCATTGGTCGAAGATGGCGGACATTATTGCTCCATTCGGGGAAGTCGGGATGATCGATGATGCAGATGGGTTGGACCTCTCCGTCTTCAAGCCAAAGTCTGTGAGCCTGCATTGGGAACTCATGTTCACGAAGTCGAGTTTCGATTATCGTGCGGCCTCTCAGGGGGAAATCCTCGAGGAAGTAAAGAGCTTGATTGAATCCGGCAAGATGCGTACGACGGCCAACCGTGTGTTGACTGGACTGACGGTCGAGAATCTCCGCGCCGGCCATACAATGCTGGAACAGCATACCAACGTCGGGAAGGTTGTCGTGCAGCTATGAGTGCCATTCCGCGCTAGTTCGTTCTGTGGCCCCTCGATAGTTTGCCGATGGGCTCATCTTTATTGAAGCGTCTGACGGGGCTTGGTTCAACATCGATCACGGTATGGTTGCGAAGGTGCTTTCCTATGATTCGACTTCTCGCAGGGTGACGTTTCTCGTGCGTATTGCCGCAGGGAGGAGGTATGCGCCGCATCGCCATGCGGCGGCAGAGGAACGCTATGTCCTCGAAGGGGGTTGTCTCTCTGGTGGGCGTGAGCTCGCCGTCGGTGACTATCATCGTGCCGAGGCTGGGACGGTGCACCACGATACGTCGACGGATGATGGATGTCTGCTGCTCGTGATTTCCTCTCTCCAGAACGAGATGCTGTAATTGGTATTGGCCTGACATAGATTTCCCCCTTTCTCTTAAATCCAATCCGAGCCTAGTTCTCGAAAGAGGTTCAGGATCAAGAATCGTCCGTTGATTTCTCTGCTTCAATAGTGTTACTAAAATAAAATTCATGCTACTGAAGAATAGGAAAAAGACGATGAAAAAATTGGTCCGTTTCGGTGTCTCCCTCGACCATCATCTGTTGGACGAATTCGACCGTCATATCGAACGGCGTAAATACACCAACCGGTCGGAAGCGCTGCGCGATCTGATCCGGAACAACTTAGTTGGGCAGGAATGGGATGAGAATAAAGAAACAGTCGGCACCATCACGTTTGTGTATGACCACCATGTGCGCGACCTGACGAGCAAGTTGACCGATATCCAGCACGACTATCATGGGCAGATTTTGTCCGGCATGCATGTGCATCTTGATCATGACCATTGCCTGGAAGTCCTCGTCGTGAAAGGCAGGGGGTCGGATATCCAGAAAGTGGCTGATGCCCTAGTGAGTGTGAAGGGTGTGAAGCACGGGAAGTTGACGATGACCACAACGGGAAAATCTCTTCGCTAACAGTTTTCCGATGAGCCATATATTGAGCAAGCGATTGTTGTCCGTGACCTTGTGTGTGTGCCTGGTGTCGGCCCTCTGTTGTGGAGACAGTGCATCG
Source organism: Nitrospira sp. Ga0074138 (assembly GCA_001464735.1). Lineage (GTDB taxonomy): Bacteria > Nitrospirota > Nitrospiria > Nitrospirales > Nitrospiraceae > Nitrospira_D. The sequence goes on along the minus strand of LNDU01000047.1, from coordinate 92,845 downwards.
GCGCATGATCCCGACGAGCCTGAGCTGGAAGTGCCGGAAGTGGCCGTGCTCGGTGAAAAACCGGTGGCGGCGTCTTCTCAACAATTCATCCCTGACAAAGAGATTATCCTGCAACCTCAAGGACGTCCTGCGCAGGTCCTTCGGCTGATCCCCGGCTTTGTGGCCGTTGAGCATTCTGGCGGAGCGGGGAAGGCGGATCAGTACTTCCTCCGGGGCTTCGACGCGGATCATGGGACAGACGTCGGCTTCTTCCTCGATGGGATGCCGATCAATCTGCGAACCCATGCGCATGGACAAGGCTACACGGACCTCAACTTCATTATCCCGGAGACGATTGAGGGAGTCGATGTCCACAAGGGCTCCTACTTACCCGAGTATGGAGATTTTGCGACAGCGGGGGCGGTGAATTTTCGGACGCGCAACATGGTGAAAGAAGGAGTCATTCAGGGAGCGGGCGGGGAATATAGCACGCAGCGGTACCTGCTCATGTTCTCTCCGACTAAAGACCGCGTGCGTACCTTATTCGCCGCCGAGGGGTTCTATACGAACGGCCCGTACCTCAACGACAATCAATATTATCGGACCAATCTGGTGGGCAAGGTCACGACGAATCTGACCGGAAGAGACGAGGTGAGTGTCAAGGCAACCTTCCTTCATTCCAAATGGGATGGATCCGGTGAAATTCCCTTCCGTGCAGTGAGTACGGGTCTTCTGGACCGCTTCGGTTCCATCAATCCGTATGAAGGAGGCAACACACTCCGAACGACGGGGAACTTGAACTATCACTATGACACCACCACAGGTGGTCAGTTGTTTGCGAACGCGTACGGCCAATACTATCGACTGGATCTGTTCACGGATTTTACATTCTTCCTCAATGATCCGGTCAATGGCGATGGTTTTGCCCAGTTCGATCGCCGGGCTATCTATGGTGGCGACCTTGGCTTCAAGCAGCGGATCGAACTGCTGGGCATGCCGATCATTGGGACGGTGGGGTTTCAGACGAGAGTCGACGATGTTCATACAAAGTTGGGGACTCAGACCCTGCGGACTCCGACCGGGACCACCATAGACAGTGATGTCCGTAGCGTATCCTATTCCCCCTTCGTCAAGGCTGAAGCCCAGCCGTTTTCATGGCTGAGGCTTTCTGGAGGGGTGCGAGGAGAGTTTTTCACATTTGATGTGAGCAACCGTTGTACGACTTGTGTCGAGCAACCAGACGGTCGAAAAGGTTCCGGCATTGTCCTTCCGAAGATGAGCATGATTCTTGGGCCTTGGGCCAGGACCGAGTTTTTTGTCAACTACGGTGAAGGGTTCCACAGCAATGACGCCCGATCAGCGGTAGCCATCGGAGCCTCTCCGTTGGCGAGGGCGAGAAGCTATGAGGTCGGGGTTCGCTCAAGTCCATGGGGCCCGGAGGGGCTTGAGTTGATCGCGACGGCATGGCGGCTGGATCTCAAGTCGGAACTTGTTCTGATCGGCGACGAAGGAACGACGGAGATACGCGGAGCTACCAGGCGTCAGGGCGTAGAAGTGGCCGCCCGAGGCAAGGTGTGGGGACCCCTCTATGTCAACGGCAGCTTTACCTGGACTCATGCGGAGTTTCGCAATGGCGATGCCATTCCCTTGGCACCGGAATACACCGCCTATGGAGCGGCCATCCTACAATGGCCTGAAGGGCTCACCTCGCAACTGCAAGCCACGTATCTTGGCGTTCGGCCCCTCATTGAAGATCGAAGCATCAAGTCGCCTTCGTGGATCACGTTCGATCTCTCGGAGCGGTACCGTGTGCCGGTCAAGTTGCCGCATGGACGGCTGGAAGCGTTTCTCTTTGTTCAAAACCTATTCAATACCAAGTGGGAACAAGCGATCTTTGCGTTCGAATCCCGACTCCGCAATGAGGGAGCAGGAGTCAACGATATTCACTTCGTGCCGGGCAATCCGCGGACGGTGATGGCAGGAGTCGCGTGGTACTTTTGAACTGCCGAATGGTTTATGTTGAATGGCGAATCGCTGAGGTGAATGCATCAATCTGAACATGCAGCAGCGACGTACATTCATCACTGGTCATGACGATATCGAAGACTCTCCCGCGAACGTTTTTCAACCGCCCTACGCTGGCCGTGGCTCGGTCGCTCGTCGGCAAGTACTTGGTGCGTGAGAGCGGAAATGGAACCGTTGCTGGGAGAATCATCGAAGTGGAGGCCTATGTCGGCTCACAGGACAAGGCCTGTCACGCGTCAAAAGGGAGGACGGCACGGACGGAGGTGCTGTTCGGTTCTCCAGGGATATCCTATGTGTACCTGATCTACGGCATGTACCACATGTTGAACGTTGTAACGGAGCGGGCTGAATTTCCAGCTGCGGTACTGATCCGGGCGATTGAAGTCGACGGCGAATTGATCGATGGTCCTGGGAAGCTCTGCCGCGAGCTAGGGATCGATCGGTCGTTGCATCGACTCGACATGACGCATGGAAGCCAACTCTGGTTCGAAGACCGAGGTGAACGGGTTTCGCGTAAACAGGTTGGAACGTTCCCTAGAATCGGTGTCGACTATGCGGGGGCCTGGGCGAAGAAACCATGGCGGTTTAGGTTGCTTAATAACGGGGCATAGGGGGTCTAGGTTGGTCTGATAGCAATCATGATCCAGTGAGCCAACAAAAAAGGGGAAGCCTGATTTCCAGGGACTTCCCCTTTTCTATTGACCGAATCTGCCGTTAGTCGATTTTACGATCACCGGTAATTTTTGTTGCAGAGGTCACCGGCGGAGCAATGGTGATCTGAGGTCCCTGGACATTTGGAAGCCTGCCGGCACCCTGCCCTTCCGTGATACGCTCATTATCGGTCTTCATCAGCTTCTGCTCGGCATTCTTGACCGAGTCTGCGGATTTCAGGAGCGTGGAGGCTCCGTGCGCGTCCGTTTGTCCGGGATCGTTCGCCGTCGCTTGGCCATTCACAGGACTCCCCGAGTTCTTCATCGGATAACCGTCATGTTTGGGGAGTAGCGCCGGATTAGCCGATGCCATGGAAATTCCAAATAGGACTGCGGAGGCTGTTGCAACTGCGGCGGTCACGAGTTTCATACCCATTCTCCCTTTGAGCTATGACAATGGATAAACATCATTCAACGCATTCAATTCGGATGACTCTATCTGAGGGGTGAATCATAGCGATGGAGGGTCATTCTGTCAAACGGGCGAGACTTGACGGACAGTGTCTCTCGAATCCCATCCTGGTGTGCTGAGCCGTGGGTGGTGAGAGTGAGAAAAGGACGGACGTATCAGCTCGGTCGACGAGGGGGACGGCGTCCACGCCCACGGTGCCGAAATGCTGGTCCTCGGCTGACGCCAGGTAGACGGATGGTGACGGTCGTGCCCTCGCCGGTGGCGCTCCCGATTGCAATGGACCCACCGTGTTCTTCGATGATTTTCTTAACGCTGGGCAGACCGAGGCCAATGCCTGAGCTTTTCGTGGTGAAAAATGGCTCGAAGACTTTATCGACGATTTCAGCGGGAATCGGAACCCCGTCGTTCTTGATGAGGATCTGAACTTCAAACCCTCGTCCGGCACGATGTTGTGAGACCTGGATATGCAGGTGGCCGCCGGGAGACATGGCCTCACACGCGTTCCGGAAAATGCTTAAGAACGTCTGTTGGAGCTTGGCTTCATCGCCGCGCACCGGCGCAATGATGTTGGCGTAGTCTTTGGTAACCTGAATACGGGTCGCTTCCAGGTCGGTTCCGACCACCACGAGAGCGCTTTCGAGTACCTCCGGAATGCGGCAGAGATGGCGATTCAGTTCGAGCGGCTTGGCGAAGTCGAGAATCTCATTGAGGATCGCCTCAATCCGGATCAAGTCGCGCATGGCATTCTCAACTCGTGTCTGAGGGTCGAAGTCGAGGATCCCTTCACCAGTCACTTCTTCAAGTTGCGAGCGAATGGACGCGAGCGGCTCGCGAATTTCCGTCGCTAGGAATGCGCTGAACTCGCCGATCGCGGCCTGACGTTCTTGTTTTCGAATGATCGGCTCAGACGGGGCGGCTATGGGTGGCCGTGGGCTCGCGGTTCCGTCGAGTTCCGTCGTCGGAGAAGGTGCGGCAGCCTGCGGTGCCGGTGCCTGTAAGAGCTCCGCGAGTTTGAGAATGATGGGCTCCAGCGTGCGAGCATCGGTTGTCTGATACCGTTGTGGATCCTTTGATCCCAGCGTAAACGTCCCGCCGACCTGACCTTTGACGAAGAAGGGGATGACAAGCGACGACTGAAACCTGTCCTTAAAGAGATGTTTGTGATCAAGAAAGCGACCTTGGGTGGACGCCAGGTCATGATCCACGCGAGGCTTACGATGGCGGACGGCCCATCCCGCCGCCGAACTGTCGAGCGTCAAGCGTTGACCGGGTTTTAAATCTTTCTTGGCATCTTTGGGGTCGAGTTTCACATCGCCGACAGCTCCCAATACCTCGACATTGCCCGCCAGCGGATCGTAGTAGCATGCCCAGGCCCGATCATAGGCCACATATTCATGAGCGTCGGTCAGCACCGCCTCGATCTTTTCTTGGAGTTCTGGTGAAAAATGCTTGGCCATCGGCGGAAACAAGTCCGCTCCGGTTTGCTGCGGTGGACTCGGCTCCTGGGTGACGTAGGAACGACTCAACACCACGTTGGTGTTGAAGAGTCCTTCGCGGTCCAGTGTCTTGGTCATGCCGTCGCACATCTGCTCCAGCTGAGATTTGTCCTTTTTGGAGAACGCGGCGTTCTCCTTCCGTCCGATGACCAGGCATCCATACACGGTATTGATATGGCGAAGCGGAATGATCAGCAGGGATTTCGCCCCGGGGGTGATCACTCGCAGGCGGATGGCGCGCCCACCGTCAGGATCTTGGGTCGTCGGAGTCAAGGCCGCGGCACGTTGTGTCGAGAGTGTGCGGAGAATGGCTTGGACATCTCTCGGTGTGAATCCGCGCGACGCATGCTCAACAAGCGGGCCATTTTCTTGGTGGAAGATGGCCGCCAACGCGGCATCCGTGCCGATATCGTTCAACGCGGCATTCAACGTCCGCTGAAGAAGCGTTTCCGGGGCCGGTTTGGTTTGAGCAGTTGCGGTAGTCATACGTTCAACTTTGAACCGCGGCATTGTAGCGGGAACGTTCATGAATAGCTACTCTCTCCATGAACGTGGGCAAACTGACGATTAATCCCTCGGCATTTTGTCGGGGTCGAGCTCGACCAGTCGCAACCGCCCATTAGCGATGTGGTCGGTTTTATAGATCCGGTCGCCTATCTGGATAGTTCCGATCAGCAGATTGCCGGTGATTACGAAGGTGAAGTCGCCTTGTACAGGAGGCTTGAAGGTCCCGCGAATGACGGCGGTGTTGTTGATACGGGAGACCGTGGAGCTGACGTCCAGTTCAGGGTTGGTATTGTCGAAGAGCTCAATGGTGATTCTAGGAAGCGGTCTGGCTCCTGCATCCTTTAGGATCTGGAGGAGTGGGTCGTCGAGTGTGATCTCTCGTTCGCGAAGCATCCACGGCTTTCGTGGCATCGGTGGTTGGCCAGGGGAGGGGGAAGTCAGGACGGAGTGCCACAAGCCTTTTGGTGTCGGTGGTCCATCAGCCCACGCAAGCTGGCCAATAATGACCCCCACGACTACAGCAAGGAGAACATAACTGAATCGGTGAATCACAGAATCGTCATTCCGGGCTCGCCTCACAAGCCGCTCATTCTATCAAATGTGACATCTCGACGCGATCATGACAGGGAGGACCGGAAGCCGGGCCTCCCTCTGTCGTAACGGTTAAGGAATAGTTCTACGAGACTTTCCCCGAGAATCGTTACCTGATTTATCCTCTGAGTCATCATCCGAGTCGCTATCCGAATCCTCATCCGAATCATCGCGAGAGTCTTCGCGCGACTTTGCACGGGAATCTTTCAAGCCGTCGGGGGCTGTGGCGGCGGTTGTGGCTCCGGTGCGCCAGGCGGCAATGACGTTCCGGACCTCGTTCATGGAACGGGCATTGTCGGCGGAATTTGAAGGGTTGACCCTGTGATCAATTCCGGCTGGTCGACCGTTGATCAAGATCTTCGGGTTTGAGAAATACTTCACACGTGGACAGGACACATTGGGGCAGGCGTAGGCCATGATGGTCCGGAATTTTCCGACGGGGTCGCGATACCCATAGGAATAGGGAAAGACGCCGCTGCCGCCGCTTGCGCGATCATGTGCATCGCCCATATTGTGCCCCAGTTCATGGGTGAGAGTGTTATTCGATACACAATCGCGATCTGTCACGCTGAATGCATAACTGGCGAAGCTGGCTCTTGGTCCATTGGCCATGACATAGGCGATGCCGCAATAAGGCCCACCGTTGTCGACGATCAACGCGACCAGGTCGGCCTTATATTGGTTCCGCAGTTGATGAACCGTATCCATGAAGCCATCGTTTGTGCTCCGCAAACGGGTAAGATCGGTGTTCATATTGCCCGTTTCGGCATAGGCCACCTCGGCGGCGCGGACCAGCCGGAGCTGCATGGCGATTTGGCTGTTCTTGTAGGCTTGATTGGCCAAATCGACGCCTAATGTAATCAGTGCATTCATAGCAGACTGGCCACCCTGCTTGGTTCGTGCCGTGGAGGTGTAGACGACCAACAGGTCGACGACAGTGTGCGTCGGCGCTGCTGTGGTGGTCACGGCGTCGGTCGCGGCAGCCGAACGGGCATCAGGCTGCTGGAGGTTGGGTTCTGGGGCGGGAGGTTCTGCGGGAGTGCCATCATCGGGCACCACGAGTGGGTGGTGATCCGGCCGCATGGCGTCTTCGTCAATTTCGACAAGACGATGGCGGTTGTTCTCGGCCGGCTCGATTTTGTAGAGACGCTGACCCGAGGTAATCGTTCCGACCATCTTGGTGCCGCGTACGGCTAAGGTGACGTCGCTGTCCTGTTCACCTCGCACCCGCCCGCGCCAAACCTTTGCCTTATTGCGATGTATTTCTGGTTCATCGAGCTCTAGCGTCCGTGTGCCGGCATCGAAGAGGTCCAGTGAGATATCCTGTTTCGAATCTTTTCGGGCGAGTTTCATGGCCTCCAATGCAGCGGGATTGAGCCCCATAGAGTGGTGACGACGTACCCATTGTTTGGACATCTCAGGTGAGGAAAATGCCTGGGCAATCGCCGGGGGGATATCGTTCGGGGTTTCAACGAAGAGCGGGACCGGCGAAGGCGTCGATGCGCAGATTCCGGCAGTGGGTGCGCCGAGTGCTGCGATGCACAGGCATGTGGCCATCGTGCGTGAACGAGCGAACGAGAGACGATGTGTTGTACGACCTCTTGGTGACTGTCGAATGGCCCAAGGTGGCTCCATGTAACCCTCCTTCTGCTAAAAAGTGTGACAGGGTTCACTGGAGCAAGGGGTGTGCCTCATCACGGGAGGGCACGTTTCCAAAGCAACCGGTCAAGATCATCTTCAATATCAAACAAGTTGGATAGGCGAGATGTCATGTTCGCAGACAAGTAGGAATAGTAATTGTGTGGCAGAGTGTAGACATGAAGGCCATGACCTACGCGGAAAACCACGCATCACTCGCTTGTTCTATCATGAAACAGGATTAGGTATTGATTAAGAGTCTACGAGAGATCTCCATTCGTATCGAAACTGATACGGCGGTTGTAGCTATCAGATCCACTCCCCTCGATCCGAGTGCATCATCCCAATGCTGATTGAATGCTCCCGATCGGCGCCGTTCAGATTTTTCCCACACTTACGATCAGGTAATCGCCAACAACGGACGACAGGGTTACAGGCACGCAAGTTGCTGCATGCCTACGTAGCGACAGTCATAAGATCGGCGGCGCCACCGAATCTTAGAGGTATGCAACCATTTGCGGCAATATAAAGAAAAAGAAAGGGAAGGATAATATGTTTGGAGATATGGCGATGATAACCATCTGGGTGTCGTTGAACATGGCGATCATGATGCTGCTGATGTTCATGTATCACATAGGTAGAGCGAGTCGTGAGGGGAATTCCCACGAGGGGATGGCCTATGAAAAACGGGCCGATTGGATGCTTGATCGTCAAAAGAGTGTGAACGGGTTGTGACGAGCTGCTTCTGTCCCACGCACGTGGCACGCCGGTGATTCGGCTGGGCGTGCCGCGACTGTGGAAAGCAAAACACCGCGTCCGGCTAGTAGTTCCGTTTGAACGTAATGTCTTCGGGGATCAATCCGGATTAATAACTTTGGGAGGGCGTCGCGGTTCGTCGGGGACCTCTGCGAGAGGACGACGGTCGACGGTCCAACTGTTGAGGATGGTGGTGACCAAGCTGATGATGAGTGCCCCACCGACAGCAGGCCAGAACCCTGAGACAGTAAACCCCTTGACCAGGAACGCGGTCAAGCCCAGCAACAAGGCGTTCAAGACTATGAGAAAGAGGCCTAGTGTAAACACGATCAATGGCAAAGCGAGCAGAAAGAGAATAGGCCGCAGGATCACATTCAAGAACGTCAGAATCAGCACGGCGGCAATGCCGGCCGTCAGGCTGTCTGCTTCCAGGCCGGGGACGATCGAGATCGCCAGGAAGACCGCGATTCCTGTGATGAGAATGCGCATGAGCGCATAACGTATTCCTCCATGGAACGGTGATTCGTGGACAGTTCTCTCAAAACGAATCATCGGCATCGATTACCGCGGCGGTGAAGGGGTTTTGTTGGGTGAATAATGTACCACTGTTGCTGATAACTTCTTGGTCTTGTCGTCTTTGGTCGCCTCGATGATGACCCGGTCTCCCACCGTGGGCGGATCGTTCGACGTGGGGTTACTTTTGTTCTTGTATTTCACCTGCTTGGTGAGCAGGACCGACACAATCGGCCCTTTGGTGGTTTTCACTTCAAGATGTTTCGCATCGATCAAGGTCACAATGCCGAGCACGTGCAGGAGTTCCGGGCCCTTGGCCGAAGCCACGGGGGAGAGCCACAAGGATGTGAGTAGGACCACGCCGACGGTGATGAAGTTGTAATGCTTCGCCATAACGAAGTCTCTTGAGCGTATGGGTCGAGTAGGGGGCTCTCGCGGCAGTTCAGGATTGCACCACCGTCTCTTCTCTACATGGCCACAGCAGACTTTGCCTCACTATACAAATTCTTCAGCGTGAATGCCACCGTACTGTTAGGTGGGGTGGTATCGCTGAACGAGAGAAAGGCGGGCAACTAGAAGGACGAGGATGGGGAGATGCATGAGCAGGCCGATCAGGCCCATGAATGACTCTCCGATCCAAAACGTCATGCCAAGATTGAAGGCCAAGACTCCATAATACAGCCCGACTCCAAGCAATAGCCGCTGGGTGAGTAACTGGGGTGGCGAGAGAGGAGGAAGGCGTCGGTCCAGCGGGAAATAGATAGTCAGCGAAATCAGTCCCACTACAGCCCAGCCGATGTAGTTGGCCACGGGAACACCGAAGTGCCAGCCCGGGTCCGGGTAGTAGTAGATTTTACCCAAGAACCAGCGGTCGCCGCGTAGGGCGACCGGATCAATCACCATATCGATAAAGGCGAAGAGGTACGCGGTGAGGGCATAGACCCCCCAACTGGTACGCGCACTCAGATTGAAGGTCAATTGCCGTAGAGGAACGCGGGCATGTGTTGGCAATGATGTGAGCGGCAGCAGCAGCCCGAGTGCGACGCAATAGGACGCAAACAGGAGGAAACTGAACGAAATGGAATCCATGAACGGCACGTCGAAAAAGTAGAGTTCCTGGCCGACCGTCGAACCATTGTAGAAGTACCAGCCGAAGGGAATGCCCGTTCGTGTGGAGGAGAACTCACAGACGAACGCCGTGATCCAGCTGATGAGCCAGAAGCGCCAGGTCCGTGGCCAGCCGATCAGTTTGATCGCGGAGAAAAGAAATGCGGCCAGAAAAAGAAAGACATAGGGGCGAAGGACAATCGTCTTAATAAAGAGGTCAAAGACTTCCATCAAGTTTTAGGCTGTGAGTTCTTAATGGGGCAGCAATAGCGGTGCCGACAAGCGAACAGGCGTCATGATTTTGCAAGACCTGTCAGCAGGAAGCCTCAGTTCTTGCGGCTTGTGATATACCGCGCGATTTCGCGCAGGGGATCGGCGGAAGGCCCAAACGATGACAGGCGGTTAATGGCGCGGGTCACACAGTCGTCTGCCAGCTTCTTGGCACCATCCACACCGTAGAACGTCGGGTAGGTTTTCTTTCCGCGCTCAGCATCTGTGTTGGGATTCTTCCCCAGCTCTTCCCTGGTCCCGGTCACGTTCAGCACGTCATCGGCGATTTGAAAGGCCAGGCCAATGTCCTCGGCATAGCCGGTCATATCGTCAAGCTGGCGATCGTTTGCTCCAGCGGCAATTGCGCCCATGCGGACTGCCGCGCGAATGAGCATACCGGTCTTGTGCTTATGAATATTCTGAAGGGTCGGGAGGTCGATGTCCTTGTTCTCAGCCTGGATGTCGAACACCTGGCCACCCACCATGCCCATATTGCCGGAGCCAAAAGCCAATTCTTGAATGATGCGGACTTGCCGCACCGGATCGCAGCCCTTCATGAGATCCGGCCTACTGACCAGGTCGAAGGCCATCGTGAGCAGCGCGTCGCCGGCGAGGATCGCCATCGCCTCGCCATACACTTTATGGTTCGTCGGTTTTCCCCGGCGAAAGTCGTCGTTGTCCATCGAGGGCAGATCGTCGTGGATCAGCGAATAGGTATGGATCAGCTCCAGTGAGCAGGCGACTGCCATGAGACCAGGTGGGGTCTGCCCCAATGCTTCCGCTGCCGCAATTGTCAGAATCGGCCGCACTCGCTTCCCGCCCGCCATCAGACTGTAGCGCAGACTCTCATGTAGCGTCGTCGGCGGCACCGCGGCCGGCGGGGCCACGAAGTCGAGAAACCGATCGACCTCGATGCGCTTGAGTTCCAGATAATCTGCAATGTTCATGAAATTGCGCTCTCGTTGCGAAACTGGCCTCACTCGCGCGGAGAGTAACAAACGATTAAAGATGAGTCAAACGGGTGGAGCTGGTTAATTGGCACTTGTTCTAGCTGGGCCTTGACGGAATTGCTGGGCCAGCGGAAAATGCGCGAGGGTTGGTGTGGCGTAACTGCGTACCATGCCGGTCGGTATACTCAATAAGCTTAGGCGGCCAAGTTGAAAGTCATGGCAACGACTGGAGTGCGTGATTGGGTTCAGGTCTGGAACCGGATCTTTAGCGTCATCAACAACCAGGGAGACGAGTGCTACTTTTCAGGACCACGCTTTCTGGATAAGGTGCGTGAGCTTGATTCTTACTTTCCGAGTTACGCTCAGTACATGGAGTCCTTGCACACAGCAGGCAAGCCGACAAGTCGCAAAGACTTCTTCTACAACCTCCTGCGGGAGCTGGAATCGTCAAGCCGGGCCAGCCTGATCAGCAGCATTGTCGACGAAATCGAACGCTTCAAGCCTGAGGTGGCGGCCGAGGTCCGTGGGGTCCTCTCAGGCGGGAGTTTCCCTACCGCTGTCATTCCGACCCCAGCATGGAATTCGGACCGACTGAACGCCTTTCTCCGGGACATCGATGCCGCCATTGATTCAAGACAATATGAGCGAGCCGTGACACTCGGGTATACCTGCCTGGAGGGCTTCTTTAAGGCATTCGTAGCTGAGAAATCACCCGACACGAATCTAACGGAGATTGTGGCACTGTCGAAGTGGATTCGCGAGTATTTGCGCGCGACTATCAAGGACTATCCCGATGAAGTGCTCAACTTGATCAATCATGTAACACACGCGGTAGACCGCGCGCGAAATCGGTTCAGCGAGGCACACTTCGGAGGCGAGGCTGGTCACTGGCTGGCCAGTTATATTCGTGATTTGGTGAACACGCAGATACGCTTGCTGTTACAGTTTTTTTAAGAAGCGAGCCGCAATCGTTAGATGCCAACAACATCGCCTATACATGGAGCGTCATCGATGGATTGGGTACTTGTCATCAATACCTCTGTTGGACTGATGGCGCTTGTTTTAGGCGTCCTTGCCATTTGGTTGTCTCTGTACCTTTACTCGAAAGCCAAGGACTCCGAGAAAGAGACCGCGAAAGCTTTGGAGGCAATCAGGGCCCAATCCGATGCGCTCCAGAAGCTAACCGGCCGATGGATGGATCGGTTTACGCGCCACGCTGTGGAGCCCAAGCCAGCGGATGAAGGGTTAATGCAACTTGTTCAAGTCGTCGCCTCCTTGCCCACAACCATCCTCGCGCATCTCCAAGTCAGAGAACCAGATTCTTCGGGCCAAGGGCCACTTTTGACCGAAATCGTCGACGCATATGTGGGACTCTACTACTACACAGCCCTAGCAAACGTTCTAGGTCAGGGAATGTTGCCACAGGAGGCAGAGTTCAATCCCGAGGATTCGGCTCATGTGGGAATTCAAGCGTTCATTGATCGAACTGCCTCTGACTTCGCTCACATGGCGAAACTTCTCGGTGGTGTGGATCAGAATAGGCTCAGGGCCAGCTCGTTAAAGCATCTGCTGGACGAAGCAATAGAGCAGTGGCGGCCCCTTGTCCGATTTACGTCACAAGTGTTTGAGGCGCGGAGAGCGGTTCAGTAATTCTGGCATCTGAGGCTGAGATAAATGGCTCGAATTTGATGAGGGCTAGAGGATGGGGCAATTCAATTGACAATCAGCGGCCAAGACACTACACGTTTTGTCGTGTTGTGGCTGTGGCTGCAATGGTGCGGCTGTTTGCTAACAACTACGTTGATTGATTCAATCCGAGCCTGTACGGGTGAGATGCGATGAACGAGAGGCCATAGCAACGGTTCATACCCAAACTCCGGGAGGATAACATGCCAAAGATGCGTGTAGCCCTGTTTGGAAGATTTGTTACAGTGGTTGCAGTCGCTTGTACTCTAGCACTGTTTTCGCAGGCGGAGGCGGGTAAAGATAGAAACGGTGGCCCACATGGTGGCGTCACATATGAGTTATGGGCCAGCGACCAGTCCAATACTGTGGCAGGCAAAGCTGCGCTCGGCATTGACGGCAGTCTGCTGTGGATTTGGGATAATAAGGCCATTGAGAAACAGGTAGATGGTGGCCCCGCTGCCTTACCGATGCCTTGCGCCGGCACTGCTGCCCCTTGCGATACCAATCTGGTGTTTCCAGCTGGACTCTCCGAACACAGCGAATTCAACGTCTCCACCGGAAACGTGCGTCCGTTGGTAGGTCGTCTTCATTCATCCTTCATTGATCCTCAACAGAAATACGCTCTCTTAAGCTTCTTTGCACCCGGCGGCGGAATGATCGGTGTGATGGATGCTGGGACGAAAGAAGCCATCGCGTTGTTTCGCGCGACTCAGACTGGTACCGGCCGGACGAATCACATGAGTTTTTGGCGGTTCGATGGGCTGGCGATATTGGTCTGTAATCTGGATGGTCGGATCGTCGAACGGATTGATGTCACACGGGATGCCACCGGTCGTATTACCGCCCTAACCTACAATATGAATGCCGGTTTGGGAGTCGGCAAAGGCCAAACCGTTGTGGAGCCGCCACGGGTCTATCTGGGTAACAATGCTGTGGGGCATCCGCTGATCGGCAGCATCCAAGTCGGGACTTCTGATTTCAGTGATCTGACGCCGAACGGGTTCTGTAAAGAGAACGGATGCACCACTGGTCCAAATGGATCCTCCGGTGGGCGTCCCAATAATGCGATTCTCTGCCCCATCCCAGCCAATGACAACGCCTTGGTATATGTGACGTTGGCCGGTGGCGGCCTACTCGTGATCGACTCCAGCGCCACACCGATGGCGATCGTAGCTGAATATGGCAATGAAGTGATCAATGGTGCCGGGTGCGCAGGCACGCAGGCTAATGGACTCATTCATTTGGACGGAGGCGTTTCGGCGGGTCCTGGAGGGCTTACCCAGTCCACTTATGCCGTGTATGTTCTCCTTCACACGGCATTTCGTTTTGCGCCGGAGCATAATTCCGAGAACCAACCCCTACCCGTCGTTGTGATTAAAGATCCGACAAACACAATGACGAATGGAAACCATGATCATAGCGGCACATTTTCTAACGATACAGGGCAAGTTCCTGGCACTACCACTCGTCGTGATGCCCATGGTGTGGTTGCCACGGTGGATGAGAGGTACGTGCACACGGGGGACCGGATTCAGAATAAAGTCGAAGTAGTCAAAACGGGGGGACGGTCCAAACCGGTGGCAATCTACGATCTCACTTCTGACAATGGTGAAGGACGAGGTATTGGCCCCTGCTTGGCCGCTAGTGTGACTGATGATCCCGCAATGCCGTTGAATGATCCGGCGCCTGATCTCATTTCACGAAGCCCTAACGGAGACTACTTGTTCGTGGCATTGCGTGGGCCGGCACCCGTGACGGCCAACCATGCTGCGCAAGGGAGTTGCCCTGGTGTAGGGGTCATCAAGCTGGAGCAGGGGGGTAAGTCCGGAAGGCTGCATGCTGTAATCCGTACGACCAACACCGTTGATACCTCCCCTAGCGCACCTCCGGGCGGGCATGCCTATACCGGCAGCGAGCGGTCGGATGTGCATTTCGTCGATATTCGGATTGTTGGTGAATCAAGAGACTGAAGCTTGCACTTAACTTAGCTGTGCACAACCCAACGGTCGGAGGCCGTATAGGTTTAGGGCAGTTGATCGCTAGGTCAGCGTTGAGGCAGCTTGCTTGTTTTTCCCGCGATCGCCCCGCTATACTCCTACTCTTATGAGTATTCGAAAAGGCGGCGGGGAATGGGAGCCGATGATGCTCGGGGTTGAGGCCCGCAATTGTAGGGTCTGCCAAGAGAGTCTCTATCGGGACAAAACGATGCTCCGAGGAGGCTGGTCTCGTTGCACGCTCTGTGACGAGTTTGTCCATTACAGTTGCCTCGCCAGTGGAAAAGTCTCCTTTCTCAAAGCCCGGCCACGGGTGTGCAAAACCTGTCGTCTGATTCAGGAAGGGACTGTCGCTTCTTCTTTGAAGAAGGATGGGCCTCCTGTGGCAGTCCCGTCATGAATTCCTATTCGTCGTCTCGTCCTGCGCCCTTGCGCCAGGGACGGTTCGGTGTCTACTCCAACGCCACTCAGTGTATGAAGGTCCTGTTAGTCTTGCTGGCCGGCATCGGGCAAAAGCGGTTCTGCTCTCCTTCCGTGTGATCACTATGCCCGGTCAGCTGAACGTTGATGCGCGAATCTCATGCCGCGTGACGGCTGATTGAAACAATTATGGCGCAGGTCATTCGAAGTGGGGCCTTTCTTCAGCAATGTTGGTCTGTCCACCCTCTGTGTGTGACCGCTAAGCGAATGACGGATGAGAACGCGTTGGTTCTCATCTGCAGTTCATGCAAGTCGGCTCACTATCTGACGGTCGCTATGGTCACGTCGCAAGCAGCCTCGGCCCAACACATGGCGGGAGCAGGCACTTCACGAGACGAGCCGCCGGGTGAAGAGTTCCTCAAGGCTTGCGTTTCAACCCATCATGCCTCTTTGACACTTCGCGAGATGGATGTATTTCAGGATCTGGTGCGGCTGCGCTGTGCCGACTGTCGACGACTATACGAACTGACGGTCTCGGCGTTTGAAACACGCTATAAGTAATCAGGAGATGAGAGGACGGGAGCACAACTCCTTCACGTCCCCGCCATGATGGCCTACTCTACTGTGTTCACCGATGAAGAGGCTGTGCTGCTGGCCGATGCACAGTTCTTTCGGAAAAAGGCCGCGATCACAACAAAAATACGAGCCATGCTTGAGGCCACGCATGGCGCATTGCAGAATGAGCTGGCAGGTCTGTCGCTTGTTGCCCCTCCTGATTTCGATCCACACCTCCATCAGCTGGTAAAAGGTGAGCATCTGGAAGATTTCCCGTATCAATACCTGGATTGTCCTAAACACTTCTCCGGCGCGAACACCTTCACGTTCCGTACGCTGGTCTGGTGGGGACATCACGTGGCTTATGCGCTCTTGCTGGAAGGTTCGGAGATCGGACGGTATAAGCGTCAGCTGCTCGGTCGATTTCATCAGCTCGCGGGAAAAGACCTTGAACTTTCTCTGGCCCCATCGTTATGGGAGTGGAAATGTGGGGAAGGCTATACGCTGCCGATCACTCATGACCGGAAGGCCCAGATCGCTGCCGTGCTGGCTGAACGGTCGTTTCTGAAGGTCGTGCGCTGTGTGCCTCTGGGCGATCCACGAGTACGGGAGGGACAGTTGGCCCAGATGGCATGCGAAACCTTTCGGTCACTGTCCCCCCTCGTTACCCCGTAACTTTTTTATCCTAATTGTCTCTGGCACCAAACTTGGGTAGACTGGGCCGCCACTCTTTTTGACCTTTGACCGGGAGGAGCCTGTGAAGCAATCGTCATTGCGAGTTTTGGGCTGTGCCATCATGATGGCGACCATGCTGGCCGGCTGTAGGGGAACAGGAGAGATGCGGTATCTGGATTTGCGGGAGAAGCCTCCGATGGTGCAGGTGACCGACATCGAGCCGGTCAAGATCGCCATCGAACCGTTTGAGGATCGACGGGCAGACAAGAGCCGTGTGGGCACGCGCACGCATCTCTGGGGCGGCACCACGCAGTTCGATGTGTTGGGCGATCGGCCTGCAGGCGCGATCACGCACCGCCTGGCCGATCGCTTACGAACCCGCGGGTGGCGAGATCGGGTCTGGAATGTACGTGTGGCCCCGGCTGGATCTGCCACGGATGCCGATATTGTCATCAGTGGACAGGTGCAGGATTTTTCCACTACGGTGAAGAGCCGCGTTTTTTCCACCGTTATCGATACCACCAGCCGGTTTACGATTCAGGCCAGGAACCTCGCCGACCGAAGCACCACCATCCGTACGATTGAAGGGGGGCGGAGTCGAACGGTGTTTTGGTTCAATGAAGATGATGTGCGCGAACAACTGGCGGCGACCTTGAAAGATGGACTTGATCGGCTGATCAGCGACACGACGATCGAGAGTAAGGCGTTACGTCCGGCTCGTCGCCTCCTGCAAGAGTGAGCTATTGTGACGCAGTAGTGAGAGGCGCTGTGCGCCTGAGCGGTGACGGCACCCTCAATCTATCGTCAAGGATCCCCCAGAGTGCGTGAGCGACGGTGGGAAACGACGACGGCCTTGAGCTTCGGTCAGGCGCTTGCCGTGGGGGAGCGTCTCGCCACGCTTGGGCTCAAGCCGGTCTCGCCTGCCAACGACGTGATCTGCTACGTGGAGGAATGGACGGTCGGGTCGTTCGACGACTTCGACCAGCTTGATCCCTGGGCTACGGAAGACGTCACGCTCGTCCATGTACGGGAACGATGGCGCGGCGATTTCTTTCTTCTCTCTGGGGCCTATCACACGGTCTATCAGCGCCATCAAGATATCGGTACCTATTGCTCCATCAGCCATCCCTGGCGCATTCGAGACATGCTGCAGCTGCATGACCAACGCGCCATGTTTTGGATCGGGTTTCGGCATGCCCATTCCTTCATTCGGGTTCGTCTTCAAACCCAGGTCGTCATCACCCCCGGTGAAACGCGTGGCGATCTTGATCGCACACGTTGGCTGGATGAACGGAGGGCAGCGTTCCTTGACGCGATCAGCGTGCTGGACCTGCCGATCGAGACACATGTGGAGAAACACGCGGTGGTCCTTCGTTCTGCCGATGCGTCCATTCCATTCTTCTGCTCATGGCCCGACGCATTTGGTCCCTGCCAGTTCGAGTACAACACGTCCGATGCCTTTGAATTCCTCGTGCCGGCCAGCAAGCTTGCGGAGACGTTCAATCCGGAACCGGCCGGAGTTCGTGCCTATCTCACAGGATTTTCAGAAGCAGCCTTGGAAGAATTTCAAGGGATCGAACCGGGAGCGCGACTGGCCTATCGCTGTTCCGTCCACTGTCCGCTGGATGATCTTCCTGAGGTGCAGAATGCGATTCAACCGCACGGCCTCCTGTACGCTACGCTCTGTGAATTTCAGACGCGGGCGTTGTTGCCTGAGGCTGAGGATGCGTCGGCGATTATCGGCATCGTCGGAGTCAATGGACAGTTCAAGATCGAAGCCCGCCTCAATCACGCTCCCCTTCCCGAAGAGGCGATGGCGCCCTGGTTGGAACGGCTGATCGGCCATCCGGTTGTGTATGCGCCGTTGCCCGCATTTGTGTGACAGGATGCTGAAAAAGGCCTCCCACGTTGTTTTCGCCTCGAAAAAACCTTCAATGGACCCCAGAGGGTACGCCTCCGATATTTTTCTCGTCTACGGCCTAGCTTGGCATAAGGCGCGTCTTGGCTCGCCTCGCTGAGTTGGCGAAGCGGGCGCGCCGGGGTGGGTGGGTGATTAACGACGACCTTTTTGAGCATCCTGAGAATCCGTTCGCGGGGTACTGTGGACTGCGGCGCGATTTAGTATTTACATTGAACAATCGAACGGGATTTCGCACAGTAAGGGCATGAGTCCCCTGACAAAGGTTCAGTCTATTCTGGCCAAACCCTTCATGCCAGCCGTCTTTTTCCTCTCCGGCGTGACCTACGATACGCTCACGCTCACACGAATCGACCGGCTGCTGGATAACCTGATTCTGCTCCTCTATCTGGTCTTGCTCGGGGCCCTGATTGTTTTGACGGGACGATGGGGGGTCGAGCCTCCATCTGATCATGCCACGCTCGCCTCAGGTTCCCGTTTTACACGCTGGGTGTTGGAGAGCCGTCCTTACTATCCCATGGCGAGTCAGTTCCTGTTGGGCGGCCTCTTCAGTGCCTATACAATTTTCTATTCGCGAAGCGCCACGTTCACCGGCACAGCGGTCTTTTTTGCGCTGCTTATCATGCTCTTGGTGGCCAACGAGTTTTTGCGTGACCGACTCTCAAATCTTCGACTGCTGATCGGCCTTTACGCCGTGGTGTGTTTCGCGTTTTTCACGTTTTTTCTCCCTGTGATAACGGGCTACATGAACTCGATCATCTTTGTGATCGGAGCGATGCTGAGCCTCGCGGTGGTCTTGCGAGTTGCGCAGTTGATCTATCGTAACAATCCAGATCGGTCGCGACGTGAAGCGATTGGGATGACGGTTCCCGCTGCGGTATTGATTGGCACGCTCGTCGGATTCTATTTTCTGAATTTCATTCCACCCGTGCCGCTGTCGTTCAAGTTCGGAGGGATCTATCATGACGTGAAGCGAGCTGGCGATCAGTTTGAGCTGGCTTTCGAAAGAGAGTGGTATGAGCTCTGGAAGCGCTCGGATACGACCTATCCTGCGAACACGCCGATCTACTGCTTCACCGGGGTCTTTGCGCCGGTCGATCTCAACACCACGATCTATCACCATTGGTATTTCCGGCCCAACAGCGACAGGCCTTTTTCCCATGCCGATAAGATCCCGATCAAGATTTCAGGAGGACGCGAGGGTGGGTATCGGGCGTACAGTTTCAAACAGGGACTGGACCCAGGCGACTGGCGTGTGGATGTTGAAGCAGAAGACGGGCGCATCATTGGACGGGTGTCGGTTACGGTTGAAGGCCAGCGTGAAGCCAATCCGACGCTGACGACTCTGTCGTATTGAACTCTGATCATGAAGCGGTTGAGCGGCCTCACATTACTTGACGAGGGGGAAGGGGCCGGACAAGTAGCTCAGAAAGGCGACCATGTCGTCTATACCGTGCGGCTCTATCTGAACAAGGGAGACGAGGTGCTGCTCAATGAGAAACAGGCGGATTATGTGCCGAAAGAGAAGATCCGGATCCAGGACGGCGTCACGCTGATCGATCGCACCGTCACACTCGGTCGTCGTGAAGTGATGGCCGGCGTCGAGCAAGCCCTGATTGGCATGAAAGCCGGCGGCTATCGGAAGGTGCGCATCAGCCCCCATTTGGCCTATCGGGACAAAGGTCTTCCGGAGCTCATTCCGCCTCATGCCGTGCTGGTGGCAGAGATATGGTTGCGGGCGGTGCTGGAAGCGAGTACAGTGCGGGCCCAATGAGCCAGCGGACTCTTCCTCCTTGCCCCCCCAGCCCTAATTGCGTGTCGACGCAGGCGACTGATGTGGGTCACGCCATCGCGCCGTTTCCGTACAAGAAGTCTCGCGCGGAAGCCAAAGAGGCGTTGAAAGCGGTGCTCGCAACATTGTCTCGGAGCAAGCTCGTCGCAGAGGATGAGTTCTATCTCCACTACGAGTTCACCAGCCTGCTGCTCCGCTTCGTCGATGACGTGGAGTTCCTCTTCGATGAAACCACGAAGACGATTCACTTTCGTTCTGCGTCCCGCACGGGCTACAGCGATCTTGGTGTCAACCGCAAACGCATGGAACAGGTGCGAGCCTTGGTGGGCGGACAGCTCTAAGCATTTCTGTAAATGCTTCGACATAATCCTTCCTCTTGTTATGATGCCGGACATATCGGGGGATGGGTTATGGGTTTCAAGCGTAAGCACTCGCGTGTCGATGCCGCCGTGTTGGCCGGTTGCAGCGCGGCTCGCTCTCGGCACCGTGCAAAGTGCTCGACGTCAGCGAGTCTGGCGTCTACCTAGAAAGCCGTCTGTTCGTGAAGTGCCGTGATACGCTCAAGCTCGTGATAGAGCTGGAGGAGGGGAGGTCTTTGACCTGCGAGTTGGAAGTCATTCACGTGCGGACACCGAAATTAGGCGCAAAAATTATTTCCATCAATTCTGAGGATCGAGAACGATTGACCCATCTTCTCGACGATCATGTCCAGAGCAGTTTATCCTGCGGTTAGGTGGAGCCGACGCTCACGCGTAGCCGGCCCACTCGCCTCGTATTCCTTCCCTGCAGGATTAAAATTGCGAAAGGTCGGTGTGTGACTACCTTTGGAGGTGCTGTGTGTTGCCAGGGCTAGAGGTGTCTCATCCCAGGTCGCTCTGCTCGTTCATGCGGCTCCAGCGGCGTAGCGCGTAGTCTAGTACTCAGTGCGGTCGGGATAGGGTGTTCTTAACTGGAATAGATGAAGCCTGGAGTGGAGGGCGGACAAGTGATCAGGTAGAAGAGCTGGTGAGCGCCAGTTGAGAGTCAGCCGCCAGTCTACTTGGGTAATATGACTCACTCGGAACTAGGATAGGGACGATCCTACCTACAGGGGCGAGTCGACCAGAGAGCAAGCTGCTCGTAGCCACTCATTCAATCAGAGGCTTATGGCTTTGGTCCCAGCCGGCGCGTATGTTGGAAAACGCACTTAGGGCAGGTGTAATGAATGAATTGGTTGCCGCCCACGAGCCGCTTCCGCATGAGCACCTTGCACCACGTGCAGAGGCGCTCGGGTAGCTCGATTCGAGGCGTGTCTCGGACGAGATCTGGAGAGGATGGCATAGGAGATATTGTCCCTGAGAGATGAAACCTTGTCAACCGAGTGATGGGGCTTTTTCACCGGAGCCGAAAATTTTTCCACCCCTTCACGTGTGCGATAAACAAATCATGGTATAGTTCACGCATGGTAGTCTTCATGTGCTCAACCTTCTTACAGAAAGGGAACCCCCCTCTATGAGTACCTCGGCTAGTTCCGAGTCCACAATCTTACCATCTAACGCCCCTGCGGCTGCTGCCCGACCGGTCCAAGACATGGTGGGAAGCGGTAAGGCATGGGGGCTCTGCACTGCCGTTGACCTCCACGATTGTAATCCCAAACTTATCCGAGATGCGGACTATATCAAGCGCTACGTCGTTGAGCTCTGTGAGCTCATCGGTATGAAGCGTTTTGGTGAATGCCAGGTCGTCGATTTTGGCGATGGGCCTGTGGCCGGCTACTCCATGGTGCAGTTGATCTCCACCTCGTTGATCAGCGGCCATTTCGCCAATGAAACCAATCACGCGTACCTCGACATTTTCAGCTGCAAGGGGTATGACCCCGCAGTGGTCGAGTCGTTCTCGAAGGAGTTTTTCGGCGCCCGTCGTAGTGTTGCGACCGCCACACTCCGGTACTAAACCCTTCTTTTGCGTTGACCGTGCTTCGGGGGCGTGAGCATAGCGCCCCCGAAGACTTTAACCATCCGTTGCCATAGGTATTGTCTTAACATGAAAGCCACGACTGTCAGAGAGGTGTTTGACTCCCTCCCATCAAAACTTGATAAGGATGCAGCTGAGGATCTTGAGGCCGTCTACCAGTTCGACCTCCGTGGGAACCAAGGCGGTCAGTACCATCTGCTGGTGCACAATGGGAGCTGCATCGTGAAGGATGGAATTCATGCCGATCCGCATGTGACTCTCTCGATGACCGGAGAGGATTGCATCGGGGTTCTGAACGGGCATCTCAGCGGAATGACGATGGCGATGTCGGGGCGTTTGCAGATTACCGGGGATATCGGACTGGCTATGCAGCTGAAGTCGTTGTTCCCAAACATTGTCGAGCGTTAACGCAGGCTACTCCGGAACCGAGGTGGCGTCAATGGAGGCCACTTCCTGATCGTTCGCCGATTCTTCGAGCCTCCTCGGGAAATATTCCTCTAAAATCAAATACATCGTTGGAACGAGAAACAGTGTGAGGAGGGTAGAAACGCTCAACCCCCCGACGACCGCCCTTGCGAGAGGCGCGTTTGTTTCACCACCGGTCCCGAGTCCGATGGCCATGGGAAGCAGCCCAAAGACCGTGGCGAGCGAGGTCATGAGAATCGGGCGCAGCCTGGTTCGTGCGGCAGTCACAACGGCATGATGAAGTCCTTCGCCTCTGCGGCGGAGGACGTTGGTGTAATCGACCAATAAGACACCGTTTGAGACGACAATGCCCAACATCATGATAATCCCCATCAACGACGTGGTGGACAGTGTCGTATTCGTCAGAAACAGGATCAAGATGACACCGGGGAAGCCCATCGGCACGGAAAACATGATGATAAAGGGGTCGATGAGTGATTTGAATTGGGCGGCCATGACCATGTAGACCAACATGAGTGCTAGGATGCTCGCAAACTGCAATCCTTGGAAGGTTTCGCGCTGCTGCTGAATCTGCCCCGCCAGCTTGAGGCTGAACCCTGCCGGCAACTGGAGTGCGGCGAAGGCGGACTCCAGGTCTTCGGCTATATCACCGAGGGGCCGGGTGGTGGGATTGGCCGTGATGTGGACCACGCGCTGGAAATGTTTTCGATCGACCTTCACCGGTCCTGCGTTCAACTTGAGGGACGCAACATTCTTCAGGAGGACAGGCTCACCGGTCTTGGCGATGAGCAGAATATTCTCCAAATCGCTGAGATTCTTTCGGTGTTCTTCGGCCAGCCAGGCGCTGATAAAGTACTCATTGCCGCTTTGCGGATCCGTATAAATGATTGGGTCGGTCTGACCGTTTCCATTTAGAGAAAATAGGACCGTATTGGCCACGTCGGCTTCGCTGATGCCGAGCAGAGCCGCCTTCTCTCGATCCACCGTCACGTTGACTTCCGGATAGTTTTCTTCCCGACTCGGTTCGATATCCGCCAGGCCTGGAGTCTGCTCCATGATTTCCTTGACGCGGGCGATAACGTCTCTCGCTTTTTCAAAGTCATAGCCATAGATTTCCACATCAATGGCCTTTTGGGAGCCGAAGCTTGTGACGCGTTTGACGAGCCCCCCGGGATCGAAATACATCGACACTCCTGGGAACAGTTTGACGATTTTCGGGCGCACATCGTTCATGATCTCGACTTGCGTTCTGGCCCGTTTGTCCGGTGAGACGAGGTACACTTGCATCGACGACGTATGGGGCCCTGTGTTGGGGTTGAAGAGTGACGCGCGACCTTGCGACAGGATACCCGTACTGGAGACGATCGTCTCCAATTCGGTTGCGGGAATATTGGCTCGGAGCACCCGTTCGACTTCTGAGACTTGCTGTTCGGTCTTTTCAACCCGTTGGCCGACCGGTGCCCGCAGGACGATGCGAAACTGACTCTCATCGGAAACCGGAAGGAACTCCGTTCCGATCATCGGAACCAACGTGAGCGATCCGACAAAGATCAGCAGCACCATGGCGATAAAGGTCCGGCGATGTCCCAGGACCCACTGCAACGATTCTTCGTAACTTCTATCGAGAGTCTCATATCGGCGACGACTCCAATCCATCAGTGTGGTAAACCAGGACGGCATGGTCCGCCGAGCGTCTTGTTCAGGCTTGAGGAACTTGTAGCAGAGTGCCGGCGTCACTGTGCGGGAGACGAGGAAGGATGTGAAGAGCGCAATCGCGATGGTCACGGTTAACGGTATCAGCAACAGACGCGCGACCCCAACCACGAAGAACATCGGGAGGAAGACCACCACCGTGGTGACGGTCGACGCGAGGATCGGCATGGCGACTTCCCGAGCGGCATTGAGGATGCCGTTCCACCGGTTGGGATTGGTATTGAGGTGGCGCTGAATATTTTCCAGTTCCACAATGGAGTCATCAACCAGCCGGCCGATCCCCAGCGCAAGCCCGCCGAGCGTAAAGACGTTCAGGGTTTGGCCGGTAAAATAGAGGACAACAAACGTCACGAGCATGGAGAGCGGAATGGCCACGGAAATGATGACGGTACTTGTGAGGTTGCGCAAGAAGATCAGAATCACGGCTGAGGCCAGCAGCGACCCATGGAGGGCTTGTTCGGTTAGATTGTGAATGGATTGTCGGATATAGAGAGATTGATCGAATGAAATGCCGAGTTTCACCCCCTCAGGGATTCCAAACATCTTGGGGAGGGCTGCGCGAAGGGCATTCACAACCTCGACCGTGTTGGCGATCGGTTGCTTGTTCACACGAAGAAATACCGATCTGGCACCGTCGGCATGAACGATGTTTGTTTGGATATCGGATGAATCCGTCACGGTCCCTACATCACTCACGCGGACCGGATTGCCCTGCGGATTGACCTTCACGATGACGTCCTGGATCGGCTCGACCGTTCGGAACTGATTGTTCGTAAAGACGTTATAGTCAAGGTTTCCGGCTTTGATGTCACCGGACGGCAGTATTAAATTGGAGGCTTTGACGGATCTCACGACGTCAAGAATGGAGAGTCCGCGGGCACTGAGGAGTGCCGGGTCGAGGTTGATATTGATCTGACGAATCTTGCCGCCCTCGACTGTGGCCGCCGCAACGTTGGCGATCTGTTCGATCTGTGGGGCGATGGTGTTGTACGCAAGATCATAGAGTGCTCGCTCGTCCAACTCATCGCTCGACACCGACACAATGGAAACGGGGATGTTAGAAACGTCGAATTTCACGATAAAGGGCTGTAGGATCCCCGGTGGGAGGCTGTTCAGAATCTGCGTGATGCGTTGCATCACTTCCATCTGTCCAACATTGATGTCTGCTCCCCAGTTGAACCAGATCTGGACGGCCCCGAGACCCTGCTTGCTGAACGATTCGACATGTTCGACATTGGAAGCGGAGCTGACAGCTTTTTCGATTGGATAGACGACGCTCTGCTCGATGTCGAGCGGGGGCGCCCCCTTGTACACAACACCCACAAAAGCGACTGGGACCTGGATTTGCGGGAACAGATCAACCGGTAGGCGTTGAAGGGACGTCAGCCCCAGTACCACCATTGCGAGGGATAACATCAGAATGCCGATGCGATTGCGTAGTGCGAGTAGGGTTAGCCACATTCTAGGTTGGTGGGGAAACGGAGGTAAATCGTGAGGCCAAGGAAGCCGAACTCTTCAGCCTTTTCACCCCTTACCCTTCACTCCTCACTTGGTTGAGCGGTTGGGTCAGGACAGGTGTGCCATCGTGCACCAAGTCTTTGCCTGCAACGATGACCTGTTCTCGACCCGTCAAACCCTTGGTGATTTCTACATGGTTGCCGTTACGGGCCCCGATCTCGATATCCACTCGCTGGGCTTTCCCCTCTTGGACGATATAGATGTATTGCATGTTTTCGAGTCGACTGACGGCATCAATGGGAATCTGTAATGCTTGGTGATGGGTTCCCACCATGACTTCGACTCGGGCAAACATCCCGCCTTTTAATCGCCGATCCTTATTCGATAAGTCAATTTCCACCGTCATGGTACGTGTCGCGCGATTCAAGGCCTGGACGACACGCGTGACGGTTCCTTCGAATACGTAATCCGGGTACGCTTCGGCACGGAGCTCGGCCTTTTGACCTACCTTCACGAGCGGAATGTCTCGCTCGACGACTTCGATCAGTACACGAACCGTATTGATGTCATGTAGGCTCATGATGCCTCGTGACATAGTCGACGTGCTGGCAGTCGCGCTGCTGACATAGGCCCCGGTATCTAAATTTCGTTCTGCGATATAGCCAGGAAATGGGGCTCGGATATACGAATAGGCTAAGCGAGTTTCCGCCTGGGCTAGGGCCACCTCCATTTGGGTGACCTGTGCTTGGAGGGATTCCTGTGCGGCGCTGGCGGCGTCGAAGTTGACCAGTGCAGTATCGAGATCTTGCTGTGAGACAAATTGGTCCTTGATGAGGGTCTGCACGCGATCCAACGTCAGCTTGGCGTTGCGGACGACCGCATCCTGTTGTGAGACCTTCGCCTTGGCAGCTGACAGATTGGCTTTTGCCTGATTAACGGCATGTTGATAGTCCGTATGATCGATTTCAACGAGTAACTGGCCCGCTCTGACATAATCGCCCTTATCGACATGGAGTTTGGTGATGTATCCGTCAACCCGTGAGAAGATATTGACGACTTGATTAGGCGAGATGTCCGCTGTATAGGCCAGACGAATATCGAGATCTTGTCGGAGCGGAGATACAGTACCGACCGTAATGAGCCGTGCCGTCTTCTTGTCGGTTTTGGAGCCTGTGCTCAGGCGAAAGGCTACAAGAACGGTGATCGCAATGAGGATAATAATTCCGAGAGTGACGAATGGATGTCGGAGGAGTCGACTCATGGTAGTGCCTGTCGCTTACGCGCCCGTCGCCAGCTTCGCGCAAGTCGGAGCATGCGCATTTTATGAGAAAATTGCGTTGTACAGGGCATGCTTGGTCGAAAGTGTTTGCAGGGTAGCGCCTCACTGATGCCCGTAGCCCTGCTGTTTATGGCTGAAGGTTGGGGATGGTTGATGTCGTTGACGAGAAGATGTCCGTGTCCTATTCATAGTGAGTAAGTAGTCACTCACCATGAATTAGCATGGTGCGCGTCCAGAAGACAAGGTGAGATGGATTGCTAGGGGTGAACATTTCCGAGTAAGCTCTGATAGTAGGGTCATTGAACCGACTCCGCTTGGGCAGCCGATTGGGCGTGGAGCAGTGCCCGCAACCGATCGCCATCGCGGAGGCTCACTCCATTCAGTTCCACGCCAAACAGAGATCCCTTTGTCCAGGAGACCACCACTTCCGAAACGAATAGGGGCTCCTCCTCGTCCGGAAGATATAAGAACAAGGTCAATTCCATGCCAATCTTGACGGGACAGTTTCCACGAATGCCCACCCCACCTTCGGATAGGTCTACAGCGCTACCGTCTCCAATTAGAACGTCGTCCCCGTTGATTCCTGAGTACATAAGCCCCAAGGAGACGAAACTCCTTCTCATTCTGCGACGCTCAATAGAATGCGATGAGTAAGGCACTTCCGACTCTCTCAAGTGTTTCATCTGTCTCATCGTTATACCTCCTGGTTATGTCCCCATTTGGATGGGATCGATCGACTCAGTCCTGACTTGCCAAACGCTTGAGCCCCAAAGGCTCTTTCTGTCTTGCCGCGGTGCAGTCTGTATTGGAGATTTCGTATGGATGAAGGCTAGCGCGGAGTGTCGACCTTGCCTTCCCACCAGAGGAGGGGGAGTGGTCAAACCGGAAGGGGGGGTGAGGGTAATGGGCAATAAATCAATCTGTTATGTACTTGCTGGAAGGGAGGCCTGGTTTCTGAACGCCGTACGTGAGGTCTTATGAGTTGATCAGCGTCATGAAAATGATCGTGGCACTGTAGACAGGAGGGGATAAGGGCCGGACTACATCATCAGCCGGAATCGAGTTCGTTGATCGCTTACGGTTTGATAGGAGATGCTTTTCCAAATGAAAGATTGCAACCGCTTCCGATGGTCTTGGCTCAGATCCATAAATCGGACAGAAAATTGACAACCCGATACCCACACAACATGCGCTGATTTCAATGAAAGCTGAGGCAATCCATCGGGAAGCGCAATGGTAAGTGTCAATAATGTTCCTCGTGTTACCGGGCGGTCGCTGATGATGTGGCAACCAGAAACGGATATGTTTTTGGTGAGCCCCTCCCCCTGGTGAGGCTGTGTCGGAACTTCACCGACATAGCGCACTCGACACGTGACCGTTACACGTTCCGCATAACGGCCATCCAACGGAACATAGGACTTTCGGTTACTCATTATCAGTGTCATCATCATAGCTTCGTCCGGAATATTTTCCCAATCAATTCAATAATGTAACTTGGTCATGCGAAGCGAATGATGCGCCAACTCGCAGAGCAGTAACTGGTGACTGGATACCATATTGATGAAGGGAATGACGGCCGGATCTTGGCCCAGGTCTTTTGATACTCTTCAAAGGAATCGGCTTCCATCCACCCCTTGAAAATCGGTACTGCCTGGATGCGATGACCATAAACTCCGGACAACTCTGAGCTGCTTTTGCTGCTCGAATCTTGCCGCAGTGCTCTTCAATGGGAATCTATTCCCGTTGAATGCCCGCATAGCAACTGCAGCGATTTGGATAGGCGCTCTCTTCAATGCAGATTGCAGCCACGCCGGCCCCCTCACGATCATTGGTAGTCCGCATGACGCTTAGCGTGTTTCTATATCCTATGTCGCAGGCGGCGACACCGGAATGCTCACAGTCTCCACGATGTTACGCTCGACGTCGAGCTGCGCGCTAGAAGTAAAGAAGCTGGCGTCGGAAATGCATTTCACGGAAGCCGAGATCGCAAAGCCACTGGCCCAGACGCCATCGAAGCCTGCACGCTTGATCAGGTGAGCACTCAATGCGTCGTGGGCATCGACCACCTTCAGCGCACCTGGCTCTTTAATGCGGCAGGAAGGTTTGCAGTGTGTGCCACCATGTGGCCCCACATGATGCGAAAGGGCACAGCCTCTTGCGAACGGAAAGTTTAAGAAATTATCTATCTACGGTTAGAAGACTGTCGCGGAAGTCCCGTCCGATAGTTTCTCAGGGAGCGTCAGGCTTTCAAAAAATATGATGCCACGATCAGTTCCAGTCTCGAACCGCAACGCCACTTCCGTATGAAAGCCATGCCACACGTAAACTTTCACCGGGCCGACCGTGATTTGGCCCGGTGTTCGGTCGAGTGGACCATACTTGGATTGAAGGTAGGTCAGGGCTCTTTCATGAGTCTCACTTCCACTGTAGCG
The DNA here is from genome assembly GCA_001464735.1 of Nitrospira sp. Ga0074138. Lineage (GTDB taxonomy): Bacteria > Nitrospirota > Nitrospiria > Nitrospirales > Nitrospiraceae > Nitrospira_D. The sequence goes on along the minus strand of LNDU01000047.1, from coordinate 63,590 downwards.
AACAGTCACGCGGCCGAACTTCTTCTCAAACGTGGTAAATCGTATGGAATCGATGGGTATCGTGCCGAGCGCAGGAGCCTGTTTGGTTTGTTCATAGATCTCTAGGCGACCGGCATCTTCGACACGCGCAAACTGTTCCATTTCCGCAAGGGATGTTCCCCAGGGTATATCTTCGAAGCCATTGGGATCGTTGACGAGTGGAACGGCCAACGACGGTGTCGCGGTATGCAGCACGCAGAAGATCACTGCTGCGAGGAGTATCGTTGGTTTACAAAAACCCGCGTTCATCGATCTACTCTGCGGAGTCGGTGATATAGTCGTTGAACCGTGGTGCGAGCGTACGGCTATCGATGAATATGTAGCCGCGCTCGGTACCGGCTTGGTAGGTCAGCGTGATCTCGGTATCTGAACCGCGCCACGTGTATTGCTGATTGAGACCTCGTGCCATCTGTCCGGGGATACGCTCCAGCCCACCGAATTGATTTTCCAAGAAGCGCAGCACGTGTTTGTGAACTTGTTCCCCTTGGTATCGAATTATGACACGCGCAAATTGATCATCCAGGGACAGGTAGAGGATGCTGGTCATTTCTGTTCCCGCGAATGACGTCGGCTCTCTCTTGCGGAGATATTCGATGATATGTGGACTTGCACGTATCGTCTCCAGGTCCTGGCGTGAGGACAAGGAAGTGCCCCAAGGAATATCGTGAAATCCCTTCGGGTCATTCATCATGGGAATAGCCCATGCTGAGTTAGCACCGATCACGACGGCGATTATCAGGACCAACGGCAAGGTATTGGGTGTTGGTTGGGTGAGAGCCCTCATCTTCTGTCAAGGGAGTCGGATATAACCCTATTCCTACTAACGCTAACATGCGAGAGAGTTCAACTCAATCGCGGATCTTTCTTGAGAACCTCGCAGGGCGTATCTTATAATGCGCCGGCTTTCTGCAGATGTGTCTCAATATGTCAGGGGGAAACGTTCAGTGATTGAAAGCGACGTGTTCGTCCAAACGATGCAGGACATGGGAGTGAATTTCTTTACCGGTGTGCCAGATTCGATTCTGGGTGGGATCATTGCGGAACTCATGAACCGTCGGCTCTACACCCCCGCGGTTCGTGAGGATGAAGCGGTCGGCATGGCTGCGGGCGCCTATATGGCGGGGAAAACCCCCGCCGTGCTCATGCAGAATTCAGGACTCGGTACTTCTCTCAATGCGCTCATTTCTCTGAATATGATTTATCAACAACCCTGCATACTGATTGTTTCCTGGCGTGGGCAGGGGGGGGAGGATGCTCCTGAACATTTGGTGATGGGAGAGGTGATGCCGCAATTGCTGGATACCGTCAAGATCCCGCACCGGACCCTGACTGAAAAAACAGTGATTGAAGATTTCAGGTGGGTCGCTGAGACATTCATGAAGCAGCGGATTCCGGTCGCCTTGTTTATCACCAAAGGCGTGGTCAAGGGATTGCATCCATGAGGCCCGAACAAGGCACATTGATCAGTCGGGCGCAGGCCATGGAGGCCTTGCTGAAGTTGCTGACCGATCAGCCCGTCATTATCTGCAACGGGTTTCCCTCGCGCGAGGCGCACAAGATCGCGGATCGCCCCACTCATTTCTACATGATCGGCTCCATGGGGAATGCTTCGGCTATTGCCCTCGGGGTTGCGCTCGCCAAGCCGAATAAACAGGTGATTACCTTCGATGGTGACGGCAATGTGCTCATGGGAATGGGTACACTCGCGACGGTCGGTGCGTTGAAACCAAAAAACTTTATCCATGTCGTCTTCGACAATGAAGTGTACGGAACGACCGGGAACCAGCCGACGATCTCCAACGTGGTGCCGCTGGAGAAAGTGGCGAAGTCGGCGGGCTACGTGAATGTGGAACGGGTCCTTGATCGCGACGATCTCGTCTATGAGTTCAAGGACATGCTGAAGAAGGATGGGCCTAGCCTGTTGCTCATCAAAGTGAACGAATTTGTGGAAGATGCTGGTCGCGTCCTGCACGACCCGCCGGACATCACCCGTCGATTCATGAAGGCGATTGAATAGTCGCCTAGCTGTCAGCTGTCAGTTTCCGAAAGGGCTGATCGCTGATTGCTGAAAGCGAGAATATGATTCTCCTCAATCCAGGTCCCGTGAACGTGTCCGAGCGGGTGCGGCAGACGCTGCTGAAACCCGATATCTGTCATCGAGAAGATGAATTTCTAGAGCTGCTTCACCGCATCCAAGCCAAGCTGCTCAAAGCCTTTGTTCCCGGAGCCGAATCGGACTACGTTGCCGTCGTGATGACCGGATCGGGGACGGCTGCCGTCGAGGCCGCCCTGATGTCGTCGCTCCCTCACGGTCGCCGTATGCTCATCCTCAACAACGGCGTCTATGGTGAACGGATGTCCCACATCGTGGGCCTCCATCGCCTGGGGGTGAGCGAGTTGAAGTATGACTGGACGGTTCGGCCAGATCCTGAGAAGCTGCTGCTGGCCTTGCGACAGCATCAGGAAGTGCATGCCGTCGGCATGGTGCACCATGAGACCACCACTGGACTCCTCAACCCTGTCCATGAGATCGCTGAGATCGTCGACAATCAGAATCGCGTGTTTGTGCTGGATGCCGTCAGTGCGCTGGCAGGTGAAACGCTGAATATCGCCAAGTCGCACATCTATATGGTGACGGGGACGGCGGGAAAGTGCATTCAGGGCTTCCCAGGCGTCTCGTTCGTGCTTGTGCGAAAGGGGTTCGTCGAGAGAATGCGCGCGTATCCGAAGCGCTCGTGGTATCTCCATCTGACCCATTACATCGACAACGAGGGGCGAGGCACGATTCCATTCACGCCCGCGGTGCAGGTCTACTATGCCTTTGACGAAGCACTGAATGAGTTGCTCGAGGAAGGCGTGGCCAATCGCATCCAGCGGTACAAGAAGATGGCGACCCTGATTCGTGAACGAATGGCCAAGCTCGGTGTGAAGGCGCTTCTCCCGGTGGACCGGCAGTCGAACACCATCACGGCCTATCACCTGCCGGACGGGGTTTCTTACCAGGCGTTGCATGACCGCCTGAAGCAGCAGGGCTATGTCATTTATGCCGGGCAAGGCAACTTGGAAAACAAGATTTTTCGCGTGGCCAATATGGGGGCACTGTCCGAGGCGCAGTTTGGCGGATTTCTCGACGCCTTCGAACAGATCTGCAAATCGGTATGAAGGCGGTCATTCTGGCAGCGGGAGTCGGAAAACGTTTGTGGGAAGTGACCCAGCATCACCCGAAATGCCTCATTGAGATTGGTGGCCGGTCGCTCCTGCATCGCTATCTGGAGTCGTTGGTTTCCGTGGGGATTCGCCGGGCTGAGATTGTTGTCGGGTACAAACAGGAGATGATCCGTGCGGCGGTCGAGCAGGATTTCTGCGGCGTCAACGTCACGTTCTTGGTCAATGAGCAGTTTCATAGAGGCAGTATTTCCTCATTGTGGATTGCACAAACCGCGCTCGACGACGACACCATCGTGATGGATGCCGATGTACTGTTCCATCCGGAAATCCTACGACGTCTCGTGTCGTCACCCTGTGAGAATGCGCTGTTGATGGATGAGACGGTAAAGCAAACTGGAGAGGAGTGCATGGTGGTCGTAGCCGGGGGCCGAGTGATTGCGCTGACGAAGAATATGCCGGAATCTTACGATTACGCCGGTGAAGGGGTGGGATTTCTTCGGATTCGGCATGCCGACACGCCTCATGTTGTCTCGTCGCTCCGTGGCTACATCGACCGAGGCTCGTGGGAGATGGAGTATGAGGACGCGCTGCGGCCGTATTTTCAGGACGTGCGGGTTGGCTATGAACGAATTGGGGGGCTGCCCTGGACCGAGATCGATTTCATTGAAGATGTAAGAAAGGCTGAATTGGAAGTTTTGCCAAAACTATGAGAAAGTCTTCGTTATAGTACTCTGCTCGATGAAGAGGGACTCTGCGCAAGGGAACATTTGGTGAGCAGACACAGGTGTCTAGAGAGCCATGAGTAAGAGCATCCTCCAAAGAAGAGTTGAGATTCAAGGGTTGGCCACGGCGATTCTGCTACCGTCCGTCGGGGTATTCGGCGGTCCCATCGGGACGCAGGTCGACGACGTAGGACCCCTGACAAGTGTCGTGGGGATCGGGCTCTTTCAACGAACCGTACTCACCTTGCAAAGGGCGGGGATTCGTCAATTAATCGTTCTGTCCGGTTCTGAGGAGGAACAGTTGAAACAGGCGCTCGGCAAAGGGCCACGCGTCACGATTCCCGTCCGATGGATGCCGATCCGTGAATTTCCTCTCGATGATCCTCGGACCTGGGAAGCCTTGGCGGCCGAAGTGCATGGCTTTGCGTTGGTCGCGAGCGTCAATAGCGTGTTCTCTCGAGGGTTGATTGAACGGTTGCGGCGTGAGGTGCAGGACGGTCAGGCCATTGTGGTCTCGCAAGCCTCACAGGGGCAGGTCGATCAGTTCATGGTGCAGAGCCTGCGAGCGAAAGTCCAGTCTGATCGCCCGACGATTTTCGCCCCCCCTCGTTTCGACAGTCCGGCCTTACGTGTGGCTGAGCTGGTGGTCGTGCCGGCAAGCCTGATGAGCACCACGAATCAAGCGGTGAATGAGAAGGGAAGCCCTCCGATCCGCCAGTGGCTTGAGCAGGCCGCGACGGATGGTCGAGTGCGTGTTGTCTCGGCTGAAGCGAAGCAGGGGAATTGGTATCAACCCGTTCGAACGCTGTCTGACGTCCAAGCAGCTGAAAAGAAGTTGTTCAATTCGCTCAAGGGGGAATTCGAAGGGTTCGTCGATCGCTATTTCAATCGCAAAGTCTCTTGCTGGTTCACCCGCCTGTTTCTCGCCATGGGGCTGTCGCCCAATTCCATCACGGTCCTTGCCGGGTTAGTTGGTCTGCTGGCGGCCGCGGGGTTTGGGATGGGCACCTACAGCGCCGGTATCGTGGCAGCTCTCTTGTTTCAATTGGCGGCCGTCATCGATTGCTGCGACGGCGAAGTCGCACGGTTGACCTTTACCGAGTCGCCGCTTGGTGCCTGGCTGGATATCGTGTTGGACAACATCGTGCACATGGCGATTTTTGCGGGTATCGCCGTGGGGCTCTATACGACTCACATCGGACAATCGGACGACTGGGTTCCGCTTGCACTCGGCACCGCCGCGGTGTTTGGCAACGGCCTCTCTCTCGTACTTGTGGAAAAGGCGCAAAAGATTAAAGCGGTGAGTGGCTGGAGCACCCCTGCCCATGCAGCTTGGGCGGACGTCATGTTGAAAAATGTGGCCAGCAGAGATTTTTCAGCAGCGCTGTTGGGCTTTGCCCTGTTCGATCAGCTATATTGGTTTCTCATCTTCGCGGCAGCCGGCGCATTGCTGTTTGCCGGTGCCATGGGCTGGGTCATCCGCCCATCCGCAGTCTCGTCTCCTCGGCCATAAATGCCCCGTTCGCCATCCGACTAACGTGTTGCGCTATATCCTACTAGCCCTTGGCCTCATCGTTCTTGGCTTTCTTGTCTGGCAGATTGGACCCGGTAACATTTGGGATGCGGCGTTGCGGCTAGGCCCCCTCTCCTTGGTGATCATCCTGATTCCCTCTCTCATTATGTATGTGATCGAGGCATATGGCTGGAAGCTGGTATTGGGGTCATTTGGGCAAGTGATCTCGTTTTGGCGGCTTTTCATGATCAGGACCGCCGGGGAGGTTGTGAATATGACGACACCCACAGCCTACATGGGCGGCGAACCTCTGAAGGCCTACCTACTGAAACAATACAATGTTCCGATGGCGGAAGGGGCCGCGTCCGTGGTGATTGCCAAGACGACTCTCACGATTGCCGAGGTGTTCTATATTCTCGTTGGGATCGCCATTGGATTTTTGATCTTGGGCACCGGTAGCTCGGCGGGACAGACCATTACGGCTGCGGTGTTGAGTGTGGCGGTGTTGGTCTGTTCAATCGCCGGGTTTGTCTTTGTTCAACAGCGCGGGCTCTTCGCGTCGATGCTGGCAATCATTAAGAAGCTGGGAATGCGGATCAGGGTTCTAGAAGCGCAAGAGGAACACCTACGCTCGATCGACCAGACCATTCTGAATTTCTACAGCCAGCATCGTGGGACGTTTGCGCTCTCAACCGGGGTGTGCTTTTTCGGCTGGCTGGCCGAATCGTTAGAAGTTTTTGTGATCATCTATTTCCTAGGCGATTCCGCCAGCCTGTGGTCGGTCATCTCGATGGGTGCCTTGGCAGCCCTCATTAAAGGCGGGACCTTTTTCATCCCTGGTAGTCTCGGGGCACAGGATGCCGGCAATCTTCTCTTGTTGCAAGCCTTCGGCTACAGTGATGTGACGGGCATTACCTTTGCGCTGCTCCGACGATTCCGCGAAGTCGTCTGGATTAGCATCGGACTCTTGTGTCTGGCCCTAGTGGGAAAAGGCAGGAGACCTCGGGATCAAGAAGGTGAAAGTCCTCCCTGAGTGATCGTGTGGAGCCGTTCGACCATCCGGTCCCATACAAAGCTGTGGAGCCGAAAATCCGCCGCCCGTGCCACCTTGTGAAACCGCAGGCCCATTCGATTCCCTTGGACCCATCGGACTTCCGCTTCTTCGACCGGGAGTGACTGTACCTGATCCGGGAGGATGAGCCGCATCCGCAGTGTCGTCCTTTCTGGGATGGTATCGGCACATTCGATCGCGCAGCCGAACACCGTCAGGTTCATGACCGTTCCTTCCGCGATTGTTTCCGCATCAGAAAACATCACAGGGTATTGCATGGCAAGCGGGACGCGATAGTGATGGCGCTGATAGGGGCGTGTGGATTCCACGGTGACCCAGTGTAGTCGGCCTCGCACGGCAGAATGTATCCCCCTTTCGCGGGGACGAAACGGGTCCTCCAGAGTTGTCCGGGGCCTCTTCAGCCTGAGGGCCGCACCTATTCAGGCGGAGTAGTGTTTATTGAGGTGTTCGCGTTGAAATTGGATAATATGTCGGGTCAGCAGTTCTCGGTCCGCAGTGGCCATCCTGATGAAGCGGCCATGGAGGCGATACGTATTGAGCGGGTAGGGGATGAGATCCACACGCAACACTTCGAGGTAGGACTTAAAGAGTACCTCGCCGGGAAGGAGCAGGGTACAGGAGAGAATGGCGTTCGCCTCGAAGACTTGGTTCAGCGTGATGCCGATCCCGCCAGCGCTGATGTTAACTGCTCGCTCGACGAGGGGTCCCTCCGTCTCGGTCGCCTCCTGTTGGAGGCAGATGGGGAGGGTGACCGTGATACGATAATACTCGCGCCGTTCTCTGCCTGACGGCTGCGGGGTTGTGTTGTCCGATGCCATGGTGGGGAGGAGTATACCAAAACGGAAGGCCCAATCCATTGATCGACCGGTGGGGAAGGCGCAGTGTCGATGCAAGAGGAAAAAATGGCCTACCACGAGCGATTGGCAGAACGAATCAGGGACTACTTCAAGCGCCGAAGAGGGGTGGAGGAGAAGCGTATGTTCGGCGGGCTCTGTTTCATGCTCAACGGCCACATGTGCTGTGGGATCGAGAAGGACCGCCTCATAGTTCGCGTCATGCCAGATCGTTACGAAGCTCTGCTCAAGAAACCTCACCCTCGCAAGATGGATTTTGCCGGCAAGCCTCTCAAAGGCTTCCCGTTCATCAGCGAAGCCGGCTATCGCACGGCATCGGATCTGACTTCGTGGCTTGATGAGGCGGTTGAGTGCGCCAAGTCGAAGCCGCCGAAGAAAAAGAAGGTGACAATGTTCAGGAAACTCTCGAAGGAACCGCCGTTGATCCGAACCAACTGCCGCATAGGGAGAGCAAGCTCTTGTTAGCTTGAGTCGGCTTTACCTCATTGGAATCAGGTGATATGATGGATACACATTGTAGTACCACTATAGAGGTGAGGAGATGATCAAGAAGCTAACCAAGCATGGCAATAGTCTGGCCCTCGTGATAGATCGCGGAGTGCTGGACCTGTTGGAGATTGATGCGGAGACGCCGCTCAACATCAAAACGGATGGGAAGTGCCTCATCGTGACCCCTGCGCAGGGCGCCACTCGCCAAAAGAAATTCCGCGCAGCTTTAGCCAAGGTGAACCGGCAATACGGTCCGGCGTTGAAGAAACTTGCGGAGTAGGGAATGGAACCGCTGTTTCTCACGTTGGAGGAAGTGCTGGAGATTCACCGTGATGAAATTGGGCGCTCCCGGGTTCAGCATGGGTAGAGATCGAGCCCTCCGCAGTGGAAGTAGATCGCCGTCTTGAAGTGCTCGATGTTGCGGAACCCGCAAGCCATGCGCTTGATCTTCTGGATCTGGCTGTTGAGCCCCTCGCTCATCGCGTTGGTGATCGGATGTTGGTAATAGGTCAGGATGTTGTCAATGTGCCGACGGACCGTCTCCGCTGCCTTGCGCATCGGTTCCAGCCGGCTGTGTGTTGCCCAGAAGTACCACCGCTTCCAGAACTTCCAGCCTGATGCCGGGTAGACGTAGTGCCAGAGACACCGTAAGGCCTCTTTGATCGCCCACGCCCGTCCCACTTTGAGCTCCTGACGCTTCAGTGCGGCAAACTCCTCTCGCCGTTGCGCCGGCACGTTCTCTTGGCTATAGAGCCACAGGTACTTGCTGCCCTTGAGCGTCTCATCGCCCGACGCCATCAACGCACGGTGCTCCTGCTTGCGCACCGTGTCCACCGCTTTGCCGATATGTCCCATGATGTGGAAGCGGTCGAAAACGATCTTCTCCGCCGCCTCAGGCACGCGCGCTCGCGTCGCCTGAATATACGGCTCCCACATATCCATCGCCACCGCCTCAATGCCGTCGCGTTGCGTCTGCGTCAGCCCCGCGTAGTAGCCGTCGAGACTCTCCTGCGTGTGGTCTTCGGCGATGTGCTCCACCGTGCCCTCATCCAAGTTGCAGACCAGTGTCAGGTACTTGTGCCCCTTGGCCGCCGCCTTCTCGTCGACGCCGATCCGGGGCACGACCTTCCGCGCTTTGCGCTGCCGCCCCCGCGTGACGGCGCGCTCCATAATGCCCCAGGCCTCATCCCAGCTGAGCCGCAAGATCCTCGTGGCTCCGGTCACGCTGCACTGCCCCAGCACATCGATGGCGAGGCGCTCGAAGAGCAGCGTAAATCGCGACCGCGGCTCCGCCCATGGCACCGTAACCTGAACCACTCCGTGTTCCCCGCAGACCACCCGTGGAATCCGCGCATGCAGGTGGGTCTGGAACTGGCAGCTGTCGAGATGGCGCCAGGTCCGCGCCTCGGCGTGATCGTACAGCGGCAGCGTCTTGGTGCAGTGCGGACACGCCCACACCGCGTCAGTCGGGTGCTCGGCCCACACGTCCACGCGCTGCCCTGTGAGGTTCAACTGGACGCGGCTCACGGTCCATGGCGACTTCAAACCCAGCAGGTATTGATACAACGCGGTGTCTTGCATGGTGGCCTCCTGATAAGGCCCGGATCCTACCCCGTCAGACTACCCATGCGAAACCCAGATGCGCCTGAAATTGAACGGCACGGTGGAACGCTGGGTGTCCGTGACAATGGGCTGCTCGAATCTGCGGTCGCCGCTCCTCAGGCCGGGTTTGAGGGACATTATCTTCATAATGATTTGTATGAGATGGCAGCGGCCTATCTCTTTCACCTTGTGCAGAACCATCCATTCTTAGACGGAAACAAACGCGTGGGGGCGGCCACGGCTCTCGAGTTTCTGACCATGAATAATGTCGAAACGAACATAGCGAATCAGGTGCTGGTCGATGTGGTGCTCGCGGTGGCCAAAGGGAAGGTAGATAAACCGGCCATCGCAGAGTTCTTTCGCAAGCATTCCCACCAGTAACAGTTGTGACGAATCCTTCCCGATATCAGGCATAAGGCCATCATTACGTTGCACAGCGCCATTGGCAAGTCGAATTGGGCCGGGGATTGATGGGAAAGGGGCAACGAAGGTTACTCCTTCGTGGTCGCCTGATACCAGCAGCGAAGGTGCCTCAGATTGGCAATCGTGTCTTTCCGTTGAAGAGGTAGTTGCCGAGCACGCCGTAGAGATTGTAATCCACGAACAACGGGCGATCGGTCAGCAGAAACGGCGAAGCCGCCAACATGTCGTCGATCGGCTTCAAGAGTTCCGCAAACTGCGAACATAGATACCGTCGGTGAATGGTCCATTCCTGGACGCATCCTCGTCTGAACTTCCGCTCCTTGTGGCTAATGAGCATCGTCCGTTCGAAGACGGGGCGGGTCGGAATCACATACGTATCGTTCACCTTGAATCCCACCATCTCCAGCTCGTACTCGATAGAGCGTGAGAGAATCAGCTGCAAGCCATCGAAGTCTTTGGGAAAGAGGTGAAGCCGGTAGCGCCGGTCGACGTAACGCGCCACCTCCTGTCCAAAATCTGTGACGTCACAGATCCCACACTTTCCATCGAGTAGGCAGGGCACCGTGTGGCCCTGGCCCTTGGTTGCTGTGATGATTGGGGCCCAATCATGGTAGGCGATGTTGTGGAGCCGAAATGGAATGTGATGGCGCGTCAGGATGTGCCTGATGGTGATGCGGAAGGGGGACCAAGGAAACTGGATGAGGGTGAGCATGGAGTTTATATGACGGAAGCGAAGTGAAACCGCAAGATCGCAAGAGGGTATCTTTAGCCGCGCTGTTGCCCATCTGCCGGTGATCTGAATCAGCCATCGTGTGGATAATCAAATCCTGATGTGTGCGGCTAAATCCCCAGTAAGAACGTCCAAATCTGGGGTTAGCCTGATTCCGAGACGTTCAAGCAGATATTCCGCGAGTTGATCTTTATGATTTCTCGATTCTCCAGTGCGAGAGAGGATTCTGTTTGCGCTGCTAGCCATTATGTCTGCTACCTGTAAGAATATGCTGCTCTGAGAATTCACTGCGGCCAGATTGTCTATAACTAATCTGTTTTCATAAACACTTGCCGCAGCTTGCTTCAGCCTATCTTCCAGGTTAGCCATTAAGAGTCTATCAGCCCCGAGTTCCTCGCTATCTTTCCAGCCCTGAAGTATTCGGGGTAAGCGAGCCCTTCCAGTTGATTGTTCATGGTCGATACCCTTGATGAGTAGGTGATAGTAGAGATCGCCCAGAGCAGCTTGTATGTCACCAAGCCCTTGTCTGGGCACTGAGATGAATTTGAAGCTGATCGTGCCTCCTTGGGTTAAGAAGATATCAATTAGTTCCTTGTAGGCCTCGACATCGTTTTTGCTCATCTCCGCGAAATGGAACTCTCCACTGAACTTTCTTCTTTTCTTCAGATCATTAGTGGAACGCAGGAGCTGAAAACTTTCTGACCCGCTAGACAAGAACCAGAGGCTGCCCACAATCAAATGAGAGGATCTTTTGCCGCTTTCATCCAAGAAAACGGCGTACACAGGGTGGTCTGGTATAGTACGAGCAGTTTCTCTTTCATCTTCCTCGAGAGTTCCACGATGCTCACGAACTCCGGGGTCTGCAAGAAACAGCTTGTATTGATTCTGAATTCTCGCGCGTTCCCTCGCTATGGATGTAAGTCGAGTTAAACGAGGATAGTCTTCTGCGGAAATATATGAGCCATGAAAGGTCTCCCCTTCAAAAGTTTCCCAATGCTTAAGTTGGAGTGCAATATCGGAATTCCGTGTGCTGGGGTAACGGTTCAAGAGCCAAGCAACACGATGGCGTAATGTCGAAACATCCGAAGACCCAACTCGGGTGAGCAGTATCTGCCGTTCTTCTTCAATCTTCCGTTCACGATCTTCTATTGACTGTTGTAGTGAGTCCGCTGGTTCCTGATCGTCTGTCATCTCGCTTGCCAATAAAGCATTGGGTAAACCGATTGCATTACAGGTAATGTGGAGAATAATAATTCACCAAGCTTTACATATCCATATGGCAATTTCGTACTTTTTGCTCCCAATACAACCGGACTACCTCATTTCTTTTTATGTTAGGATGCCGCGCATGAAAGTGGCGGTGAATTTGCTCTGGGTGCTGCTCTCCTTCCTCGGTGCGCTCGCGCTTGCCCACGTGGTCGGCGTCGTGAATCCCGATGAGAAAGTAAACGGCCTCTGGTTGGTCGTGGCGGCGGCCTGCATCTATGTGCTGGCCTATCGGTTCTATGGCCGCTGGCTGGCCAGGCAGGTTGTCGGACTGAACAATCAACACGTCACGCCAGCGGTGCGGTTGAACGACGGGGTCAACTTCCATCCGACCAATAAAGTCGTGCTCTTCGGCCACCACTTTGCGGCGATTGCTGGGGCGGGACCCTTGCTTGGCCCGGTGCTAGCGGCGCAATTCGGATTTGTGCCGGGGTTTCTCTGGCTGGTGATTGGGGCGGTGCTGGCTGGGGCGGTGCAAGATTTCATTATTCTCGTCGCCTCAATGCGACGCAACGGACGCTCACTTCCCGAGATCGCCCACGATGAACTGGGCTCCCTCACCGGCACGGCGACGGCGGTGGCGGTGCTCTTTATTGTCGTAGTCGCTCTGGCTGGTCTTGGATTCGCCGTGGTGAATGCGCTCTACCACAATGCCTGGGGCACGTTTACGATCGCGATGACGATTCCAATTGGTCTTCTTATGGGCTTCTATCTTCAAAAGTTTCGTCCCGGTGCGGTTGCGGAAGTGTCAATACTTGGCGTGGTTCTTCTGATCGCCGCCGTGCTGTACGGCCGTGTCGTCGCGCAGTCGTCCTACGCGTGGCTCTTCGAGTTTGACAAGCCAGCGCTGATCTGGCTGCTAGCTGGCTATGGCTTTCTTGCGTCAGTACTGCCCGGTTGGATGTTGCTGGTGCCGCGTGGCTATCTCTCCACCTTCATGAAACTCGGCGTGGTCTTCCTGCTCGGCTTTGGCGTCATCCTCATGGCACCGACGATAGAGATGCCGCGTGTGACACAGTTTGCGAATGGCGGCGGGCCAATTATTCCAGGCACGCTCTTCCCTTTTCTCTTTATCACGATCGCCTGCGGGGCAATCTCAGGATTCCACTCACTGGTCTCGTCCGGGACGACGCCCAAGATGATCGAGCAGGAATCACAGGCGGTAGTGGGGTATGCGGCGATGCTGCTGGAAAGTTTCGTTGGCGTCATGGCGTTGATCGCGGTCTCGGTGCTGATTCCCGGCGACTACCTGGCGATCAATACGACGTTGGGTGCGGATGCCCTGGCGGCGATGGGTTTTCCCCCGTCACGAATTGCTGAACTGTCACAGATGGTTGAAGTTGATGTGGCTGGGCGTCCTGGCGGGGCTGTGTCTTTGGCCGTTGGCATGGCGTCGATCTTTTCTGCCTTACCTGGCATGGCGGGTCTGATGGCCTACTGGTATCAATTCGCACTTGTATTTGAAGCACTCTTCATCTTGACGACGATTGATACGGGCACGCGTGTGGCGCGATATCTTATCCAAGAAATGGCAGGACGGGTCTATGCACCCTTTCGCCGAATGAACTGGATGCCGGGTGTGATGTTGAGCAGCGGTATGGTCGTGGGTGCCTGGGCCTATCTGATCGGAACAGGAAGTATTTCGACGATTTGGCCGATGTTCGGTGCTGCGAATCAGTTGTTGGGCACGCTGGCTCTTTGCATCGGGACGACCGTCTTGATCAAGATGTGGAAGTCGCCCTATCTTTGGGTGACGGCGTTGCCGATGCTCTTCGTAGGCATCATCACCCTGACCGGATCGTATGAAATGTTTTGGATGTTCTTGAAGAAAGCCGGAACATTGGCGGCAGGGCAAGCCTTTGCGCTCTATCTGGATGCCGTGTTGGTGGCACTGGTCGCGGTGCTGGGCTTGATTGTCTTGAGCGACAGTTTGAGACAGTGGTATTGCTATGTGGTCTTGAAGAAGCCGTTTACATCAAGTGAAGTCGTCGTGATGGCGGGTGGAGGATCGGCAGGACGGATGCAGACGGCGATCCATTGCGCTGATGACGAGAAGAGTTTTAAGCTGCCGCATGGAACGGGGTGTTGTTGAGGGCGGTATGGTTAATCTTTCTTGCTCGCGCCCGGCGTGTGAAGGAGAAAGGAGCAGCCTGGTCGTCCTCCTGCTCGCCGAACGCGCAGATCTGCTTATAGGATGAGGCACCGGATGTGAACGATGTGCCCGTTCGATGCGCGCATTCGAGGATCAACCAGGCCGCTCCTTGGGAAAAGTATAGAGTAAAGAAGGAGGAAATCGTGGCTGATCAGTTTTCATTTGATGTGGTGTCGGAAGTGAATATGCAGGAGCTGAAGAACGCCCTAGATCAGGCGACGAAGGAAGTCAAACAGCGATTTGATTTCAAGGACTCGAAGACCGAAATCACGCTGAAGGAGAAAGAAAAGGAATTGGTCGTCGTGTCGGATGATGAATATAAGCTGAACGCAGTACAGGAGATCATCAAGGGGAAGTGCGTGAAGCGTGGGGTGTCGCTGAAGGCGTTTGACTTTGGTGCGGTGGAGCCGGCGTTGAGCGGAACGGTGCGGCAGACGGGGAAGATTCAGAGCGGCCTCGCCTCGGAGAAAGCCAAAGAGATCACGAAGGCGGTCAAGGATGCCAAGTTGAAAGTCCAAGCGCAAATTCAGGGCGAGCAAGTGCGGGTGTTGGGAAAAAGTAAGGATGAACTGCAGTCCGCGATCGCATTCTTGAAGGGCAAGGATTTCGGGATCGATTTGCAGTTTACGAACTATAGATAAATAGTGTGGTAGTTGCATCACCCTCATGAAGATGCTGCGCCTGCTCCTGTTTCTCGCGATCTCTCTTGCCGGCTGCAATCGCAGCGATCCGATCGTTCTGATCCAGCTCCATCCAAAGAATCCCGATATCATCTACGTTGCGACGAACGACTACATCTATAAGACCCGTGATGCCGGCCAGACCTGGACAAACCTTTCTCAAGGAATGAGCTATTCCCGTGTGATTGCTATGGCGATCGATCCCGTTTATCCCGCGACTGTGTATGCGGGAACGAAGGGCGACGCCGTCTACAAAAGCCATGATGGCGGACAGCACTGGGTCTCAATGCGATCGGGGCTTGATGATGCGACCATTACGTCCGTGGTGAATCAGTTCCTCTTCGATCCTGCCGACGCCCAGCACATTTTTCTCGCTACCACGATGGGTGTGTTTGAAACTAAGAACGGCGGCGAACAATGGACGAAAAAAATGGAGGGTATGAAAGAAGTGTTGATGGTCGTGACGTTGGGCATGGATCCGACCAGGCCTTCCATTCTGTACGCTGGAACCAGCGGCGGCGTCTACAAGTCGATGGATCAGGCCGGTCATTGGGTAAAAGTGAACAACGGGCTGGTGCCGCCGGACATGGTGAAAACGTCCCGGGCGCTGAATGTCACCTCCATACTAGTTGATCCATACGAGCCCGATACCGTCTACGCCGCCACGCTCGCGGGGCTCTATAAAACAACCGATGCGGCCAAGGGTTGGAAACGAATCGGAGAATCGCTTGCCGATCAGATGATCATTGCCATGGTGCTCGACCGAACGCGTCGAGGTGTGATCTACATCACGGGACGGGATGGCGTGCATCGGAGCGAAGATGGTGGGAGCACGTGGGTGGTGCTCAACCGGGGGTTGGCGACCACCAACATCAGAACCATCGCACAAAGCGAAGCGGATCCGACGGCGTTCTATGCCGGCACAAATGGGAGTGGTCTCTATCGCAGTAAGGATGCGGGGGAGAACTGGGAGCCGATGCCGGTGGTGGGAGGAAAACCTTGAGGGGAGGGCTATCGCCTCTTGCTATTCAAGTCGGAATCGCCGATGGCGGCGCCGACCCCTCGGCGGTGAACAGACGAAGTGCCGTCACGATTTTGGGCGTTGTCAACTTCAAAGCCGGGGCTACTGGGCATCGAGGTATCCTGGATATCCGTTCCCGGTCGATGCGGGAGGTGACTGTCGTGGACAGCCTCTCCTCTGCGTGGGCGGAGCGATTCATTCACATTGTTGTAAGGGGAAACTGAGGCTCCGATATCTGCACCAAAGTTGGCATTCAGCTTGGTATCTTCGATGCCTCCTCCGATTCGTGTGCGCAAGGTTGTGTCTTGAATATCCATTCCTGTCGGAGCCGAGGACGGCACCTTCTTGGCCTTGAACTCTTTCGTAATCGCTTCTTCTTCCTCTTGGATCTGCGTCCTCACTACGCCGCTGCGCTCGTAGTCGACTTCGCCGAGATTATTCTGAGCCTCCGTGAGCTTGTCTAGCCGTTCCCGTAGTCGAAAGAGGTCCTCACGTGCACGTGCGACCGTCCCAACAGTTTCGCTGAGAGTATATTGTCGGGCAAACGTGCCCGAATTATAGATGCCTTTTTGTTGGACGGCTTTGAGAATGTGGTTTGCCTCATCGATGAGGTCCACGACTTTATCAGGGGCATCCCCATCGGTCAGGCAGCACGAGACAAAGGTCCGGTAGCGATCCGAAAATCTCGACGCTGCATTCTGCAGCTCCACAATTTTTATGGGGTCACGGTCGGGAAGATCGAAACCCTGTCGGCGTGCCTTTTCCTTGAATGCTTCTACGGACTGTGTGTCGTAGAGCGGCTTGCATCCGGAGCCTTTTTTCGTTGAAATCTGTTGATCGGGCGTCTTGCTCGAGCACCAATAGACCGGTGCCGGTTGGTTGAGAGGATTATCCTGATTGAAGTCCTTTGCATCGGCCTGTTCCAGGTAGAGGAACGGAAGGGTGAGGAGCAGAAACGGTCCTATGTATGAGGAAGACAAATAGTTTCGAAGCATGACAGCATTCTCTAATTGAAATCCCTTGAAGTCAACCAAACTTCACCAGTTTGACGAGCAAGGAAAGCATTGGAACCTTTCAGAAGGTTAAGTTTCGTAGCTTATTGTAAATAAATAATAATTCAATCGAATGCCGACTGCCAGATGACGCGTTCTCAAACTTCTGCACCTAAATTTAGGCCTCGCTAAGTTACTGAAAGACTGTTGACAAGCAAAAATGCCAGAGTATACTTCGTCAGGGTGGGGAAAAGTGGAGGCGTGTGGGTGAAAGTATTTTTGGTGAAAACTTGCACATCTCAGTACTCGGTCAAGAAGTGTGCTCTTGGCTTATTTCTGAGCAACCTACCACCATTGTGGATTGTACGGTGGGATATGGTGGGCATGCTGAAATGCTCCTAATGACTAGCCCTGTTGGAACAAGGGTTATAGGGTTGGACCAAGACTCTCAGGCCATTGAGTTCAGTCAGCGGCGGTTGAATCGATTTGGAGACCGTATTGTGTTGCGGCAAGGAAATTATCGAGACTTAAAGTCGCACCTTGCTGAAGCGGGTATCGCGAAGGTCGGTGGTGTACTTTTCGATTTTGGGGTTTCATCCCCGCAGTTGGACGATCCTTCGCGAGGGTTCAGTTTTCAGCGAGAAGGTCCCCTGGATATGCGCATGGACCAAACGATTGGGACAACTGCCGCCGACTTAGTGAACAGCAGTCCTGAACATGAGCTCGCGGACATCATATTTCAGTATGGGGAAGAGAGGTATGCCAGGCGAATTGCCCGGGCCATCGTGCAGGAAAGACTACGATACCCAGTTGAGACCACAGGGGCACTCGTTTCTCTTATCACTCGGTCAGTGCCGGCGTCTTATCGGCATGGACGGATTCATTGTGCAACGCGGACCTTTCAGGCGCTTCGCATTGCCGTGAATCATGAACTGGATTTCTTGGAGCCCTCGCTTCGAGATGCAACCGAGGTGTTGGCTGTTGGGGGAAGAGTGTGCGCGATTTCTTTTCATTCTCTCGAAGATCGTATCGTGAAGCATACGTTTCGGTCTCTTGCTCAAGGGCCGGAAGCCACCTTGTCGATACTCACGAAGAAACCGGTCCTTCCTTCAGGGGCCGAGTGCGAAGCTAATCCCCGATCACGAAGCGCTAAATTACGAGTCGCTGAACGTCAACCGAGGATGGGATTTTTATGAAGACCGTCACCGTTTTTCTAGGACTCTGTCTCGTGTTTGTGTTTGTGTGGGAGCGCGTAGACGTGGTTCGGATCGGCTATCAGATTGAACGGTTGAAGCGTGACAAGACGGTGCTGGAACGTCAACGGGATGAGCTTCGCGTCAAGTTTTCCACATTGAGTGCCTCCGACCGGATCGCAAAATTGGCGACGGAAAAACTCGGCATGAGTCTGCCTCAGCAAGGGCAAATTATCGTGGTTCAGTCCAGACCAAGTGGTGTCCCCCCCTCAGGTATTGCGTTGGTTGAGCTGAAAGTCGCCAGGAATGATCTTCCCAGCGGGAGGTTCTAGTGGCCGGTTCCCTTTCTCGCGGTCGTCGGTATGTCCTATTGCTGCTGTTGCTGTGTGGGTTTGGAGTGGTTCTGTTCCGGCTGGTTACGTTGCAAGTGTTACAAGCTGCTGAACTCTCAGTCAAAGCGGATCGACAGCACCAAAAGACGGTATCGCTGGAAGGGGCGCGCGGCACCATTGTCGACCGACATGGCAAGGTTTTGGCCATGAATGTGGAGGTGCCGTCCGTATTCGGAGTTCCAAACACAGTAGAGAGCCCTCTTAAGACTGCTCGGCAGTTGTCGCCGATTCTGCATGTGAGGACCGATGAGTTGGAACGAAAACTTCGACAGGACCGAAGATTCGTATGGTTAGCTCGAAAGTTGGATCCTGAGCAGGGGCGCCGACTGGATCGTTTGTCGCTTGATGGAATCGGGGTTGTGATGGAAGGGCGGCGGTTCTATCCAAAAGGGCCGCTCCTGGCTCATGTGTTGGGTTTTTCGGGAATGGACGGTGAGGGGTTGGAAGGCATCGAGCATCGCTACGAACCGTACTTGCATGGTGAGAAGCGGATGATGGTGCTGCAACGCGATGCCTTAGGGCATACGGTGTTTCCTAAGGGAATGACGGAACGGAGTCCGACGCCCGGCCATAGCCTCAGGCTTACGATCGATGAGGTGATTCAGTATATCGTTGAGAGAGAGCTTGAGGACGCGGTTGGCAGTGCGCGGGCCAAGTCAGGAACAATGATTGTGCTTGATCCAAAGACCGGAGCGGTGTTGGCTATGGCGGTGAGTCCACGATTTGATCCCAATGCCGTATCGGCTCTGAGCCCTGATCGCTGGCGGAACAGGGCGCTGACGGACGCCTATGAACCAGGGTCCACTATGAAGGCGATGATGGCAGCGGCAGCCATTGAGGAGCGAGTAGTAAGGCCGAATACGATGGTATTCGGGGAGCATGGTCGTATGACGGTTGCGAACACCGTGATTCATGATCATGAGCGACTGGGATGGATCTCCTTTGCGCAGGTGATTCAGAAGTCCAGCAACATTGGAGCGGCGAAGACCGGTATGGCGTTGGGGGAGCACCGACTCTATCGATATCTCCAGGCATTCGGTTTCGGACAGCGAACAGAGATCGATCTTCCTGGAGAGGGAGTTGGACTGGTTAGAGACCCTAAAGACTGGGGGCGCCGTTCGGTCGCATCTATTTCCATAGGGCAAGAGATTGGTGTGACCCCACTTCAAATGGTATCTGCGGTTGCGGCCATCGCCAACAACGGTGTGTTGATGAAGCCCTACGTGGTGTCAGAAATACGAGATGCTGATAACCACATCCTCAGGCAGGTCCCTCCTCAAACCAGGCGACGGGTGATTTCTCCAGAAACGGCTCGCAGCGTGACGAAGATTCTTGAAGGTGTCGTGACGGACGGCACCGGGACGAATGCGGCTATCCCGGGATTTCGGGTGGCTGGAAAAACCGGTACAGCACAAAAGATCGATCCCCGAACCGGTACCTATTCAGCTTCTCGATTTGTAGCGTCTTTTACGGGGTATGCGCCGGCAGACAACCCTCAGCTTGCCATGATCGTGGTAATCGATGAACCTCAAGGTGATACACGGGGCGGGGCTGTCGCCGCCCCGGTATTTAGTCGAGTCGGGGAGCAGGTGTTAAGCTACTTAGGCGTGCCATCGAATGCGCCAATCACGTTAGCGATGGCTTCGCGAAAATCGTAATCGTACTGGGGAGTGTCGATGACCTTGGCAACCCTGCTTCAGTCGCTAGAAGGACGGGTGAGGATTCTTGATCGCCGTGGAAATTTCGACGTGTCCATCAACGCGATTACTGATGATTCCCGAGCTGTCTCGCCCCACAGTCTCTTTGTTGCCGTGAAAGGCGAGCAGGTTGATGGGCATGAGTTTATCCCAGCGGCAATGAGAGGGGGAATAGTCGCATTGTTGTCGCAGCAGCCGGTGAGTGAGGTGTCTCTTCCATTCGTCCGCGTTGACGACTCCAAAAAGGCACTCGGTCTGCTGGGGGGTCGCTTTTATGGAGACCCCTCGTCGAAGATTCGGATGATCGGCGTGACTGGAACGAATGGAAAAACCACCACGACCTATATCTGCAAAGCTCTGATGGAAGCCTTGGGGCACCCAGTAGGGTTGATTGGAACCGTCGCCTATCAAATCGCTGAGCGCTCGATGCCGGCCACACACACGACACCTGGTTCTCTTGAACTGCAACAGCTGCTTGCTAAGATGGTCGCTAGCGGGTGCACCACTGCCGTGATGGAAGTGTCTTCTCACGCCCTGGCACAGGACCGCACGAGCGGATGCGAATATGATGTGGCGGTCTTTTCGAATCTGACTCAGGACCATCTCGACTTTCATAAGACCATGGAAGAGTACTTTCAGGCAAAACTGAGGCTCTTTTTGGGATTGGAAAGAGGACTCAAGGCGAATAAACGAGGGATCGTCAACATTGACGATCCCTATGGAACTCGCATTGTCGAGCATTGTCCTGCCCCGGTGTGGACCTATGCATTAAAGGCCAAGGCGGATCTGCGCGCGGAAGCGGTGCACTTGTCTCTTCAGGGGACAACCTTTACTGCCGCGACTCCGGTCGGGAACTTCCCTATCGAGAGTCACCTCGTGGGGGAGCACAACGTTTACAACTTACTCGCTGCCATCGGGGTTGCGCTTCACGAAGGGGCTACGCCGGCACAAATTCGTGAGGCTGTAGCAAGAGTTACTAACGTGCCAGGACGGTTCGAACGTGTGATCGCGGGCCAGCCGTTTACAGTAGCTGTAGATTATGCCCACACCGAAGACGCGCTGGTCCGATTGCTGACGGCGGCACAAGCGCTGAAAGCCGGACGCATCATCACGGTCTTTGGGTGCGGTGGAGACCGTGACCGAGGCAAGAGGCCGAAGATGGGAGAAGCGGCCGTGCGCTACAGCGACGTCGTGATACTGACATCGGACAACCCTAGAACCGAGGACCCCCTCTCCATCCTGGAACAAGTAGAAGTCGGGGTGATCGAGGCACTTCGGCTACGGCCACACGTCCAGTATCGAAAAGTGTCTGATCGGCGAGAAGCCATCGAAGAGGCGGTGCGGGAGGCCCAGAGTGCGGATATGGTTTTGATTGCTGGTAAAGGGCACGAAGACTACCAGATCATCGGCACGAAGAAGGTTCATTTCGACGATCGCGAGGTGGCGCGCGACGCTATCGAACGACTCGGAGCCCGCATCTAACCTGCGGATGCAGGGGGCGGTCGGTGCATGAAGGTATCCAGATGACGCTGTTTACGGTCGAAGAATTGCGGGAAGTCATCAGCGCGAAAGTCTTGGCCAGCGATGGGGTGAGTTGGGCAAAGCAACGTATCCATGGAATCAGCCTCGATACTCGGTCTCTTCAGCCTGGTGATCTCTTTCTTGCGCTACAGGGAGATCGATTCGACGGCCATGACTTTGTGACTACGGCGCTCTCGCGCGGGGCGGTTGGAGCGATCGTACTCGATTCCTACAATGTGTCGGGAATTTCCTTAAAGCGTGGTTCGAAGCGGGCCCAGCCATTTATCCTCGGTGTCCGCGATCCACTCTATGTCTATCAGCAGCTGGCTGCGCACCACCGAAGCCGATTTCACATTCCTGTCGTTGCCGTTACAGGAAGTAACGGTAAGACGACGACGAAAGAAATGGTCGCCAGCGTCATGGCCCAGCGCTGGAAAATTCTCAAGACGGAAGGGAATTTGAATAACCGTGTGGGAGTTCCGCAGACACTGCTTCGCCTTAACGAGCGACATAAGGGAGCGGTCATTGAGATGGGAGTCGACAATCTCGGTCAGACCGCCAGACTGTGTGAAATAGTTCGCCCCACGATCGGGATCATTACGAACATCGGCCCCGACCATTTAGAGTTTTTCGGCACGATAGAAGTGTCGGCTCAGGCAAAGGCGGAGATGCTCGATCTGCTTCCTCCTGATGGAGTTGTAGTTCTGAACGCAGATGATTCGTATTATGACTACCTTGCTGCACGAGCTCGCTGTCGTGTGGTGTCGTTTGGTTTCTCATCAAAAGCTGACGTCCGTGCCATGAATCTGGAATCCGACGGGCGCAATGGGACGATCTTTCGTCTTCTACTCCCAGGCATGGTCCGCCATACCGTGGTTCATATTCGAGTACAAGGGGACCATAACGTCACCAATGCGTTGGCTGCGGGGGCAGTTGGTTCAATTCTGGGCTTGCCCGGAGGGGTGATCGCTCAGGGACTGTCCCGTTTCCGGCCTGCTGCCATGCGGTCGCAGGTGCGAGTGAGTCAGGGCGTGAAGTTGATCATTGACTGCTACAATGCCAACCCGGCCTCCATGAAAGCAGCGGTGCAGTTACTCTCGCAAACAGGGGCGAAACGAAAGAAAATTGCCGTGCTGGGCGATATGCTGGAACTTGGCCCAAATGCCGCGCAGATGCATGAGGAAGTCGGCGGATTCGTGGCACGCCACGGCATTGATCAGCTCGTGGCCTGTGGACCATTGGGGCGGAGCCTCGCCAAAGGGGCGAAGCAGGCAGGACTGGATCAAGCCCATATTCTCGAAGTGCCGGATGCGCGCGCGGCGTCCGCCGCCATAAAAACCTTTGTGAAGCCGGGTGACACCGTGCTGATCAAAGCATCGCGCGGGATGAAATTAGAGCTTGTCGCTGATGCACTTCGAGGAGCAACACATACGACAAGGAAGGCTTCCTAACGGTCGTTCAGGCTATGCTGTATATCTGGCTCTATCCGTTCCATAAAGAATTTTCATTTCTGAATGTCTTTCGATATCAGAGCTTTCGCATCATTTATGCCGCTGTCACGGCGTTTCTGATCGCATTCGTGCTCGCGCCGTGGGTGATTCGCAAGCTTCAAGAAATCAAGTTAGGGCAACAGATACGAGATGACGGACCGAAGCGACATCTCGCTAAAAGCGGGACGCCCACGATGGGCGGCATCCTCATTATTTTTGCAGTCACGTTGTCCACGCTGCTCTGGGCCGACATCTCGCGTCCCCATATCTGGCTGGTTCTTGCTGCGACACTGGGGTTTTGTGCCATTGGGTTTGCGGACGACTATCTCAAATTCATCAAGGCCCGATCAAAGGGGCTTTCCGCATCGCAAAAATTCACGGCTCAACTAGTCGTCGCGCTCATTGTCGCGCTAATTTTGTACTCGTTGCCTGGCTACAGCACGAAACTGAGTGTGCCATTTTTCAAGAGTTTCACTCCTGATTTGGGATGGTTTTATATTGTCTTTGCCGTGTTGGTGATCGTCGGTTGTTCCAATGCCGTGAACCTCACTGATGGTCTCGACGGGCTGGCTATCGGGCCTGTGATGATTGCTGCATTGGCGTACACCGTGGTTGCTTACGTAACCGGTCACCGATTGATGTCGGAATACCTACTGATCCCGCACATCGACGGAGCCGGGGAGTTGGCGGTCTTTACGGCGGCCATCCTGGGTTCGAGTCTTGGATTCCTTTGGTTCAACACCTATCCGGCCTCGGTCTTTATGGGCGATGTCGGTTCGCTCCCGCTTGGGGCGGCCCTTGGGACGGTAGCGGTCATCAGCAAGCATGAGCTGTTGTTGCTTATGGTCGGCGGCGTCTTCGTGATCGAAGCCGTCTCGGTCATTTTCCAGGTCGCCTCATTCAAATCCAGAGGCAAGCGAATATTCCTCATGGCTCCGATCCACCACCACTTTGAGATGAAAGGCTGGGAAGAGCCGAAAGTCGTTGTGCGTCTCTGGATCATCGCTATTTTGTTGGCGCTATTGAGCTTGAGCACGCTCAAGTTGAGGTAATGGAGATGGTGGGAGCGGACACCACTCAGTTGGCAGGAGCTCGCGTCACAGTCGTCGGAATGGCACGGAGTGGCGTGGCCGCCAGCCGCCTACTCCAGGAAGTCGGCGCGGTGGTGACGCTGGCCGATCGAAAGGATCGAGGAGAGTTACTCGGTGTGCTTGAATCGCTGGATCAAGCAACGACGCGTTTTGCCCTAGGCAGGGATTATGAATCGGCTCTCAACACAGCCGAACTTGTCGTCATTAGTCCAGGAGTCCCTTATCGGTTGGAGGCCCTTGAGCGCGTTCGCCACCGAGGTGTGAAGGTCATCAGTGAACTCGATCTCGCATCGAGGTTTCTTTCCGCTCCAATTCTGGCTCTGACCGGTACTAATGGAAAAAGCACGACAGTCACGCTGACTGGGAAAATGTTGCAAGAGAGTGGAAAGCGGGTATTTGTCGGCGGGAATTTAGGCACGGCGATCAGTGAAGCTGCCCTACACTCGCTGCAAGCCATGAAGGCGGGCCGCCCATGCCCGTATGACGCGTTGGTGGTGGAAGTGTCCAGCTTCCAACTGGAAACCGTCGAGCAGTTTCATCCATGGATTGCCGGGATTCTCAACGTGACGGTGGACCATCAGGATCGCTATGAGTCGATCGACGAATATATCGCGGCGAAAAACAGAATTTTCGAGAATCAAACTCGATCCGACTATGCTCTCTTCAATCTGGATGATTCGAGAGTGGCTCCGCTGCGGCGGGGTGTGAGAGCTCGTGTACTGGGTTTCACGAGGACTCAGACGTTACCGTCCGATTTGGACGGGGGGACCTATCTCGATCGGGATCGCATCGTGACAACCATTGGAGGCCAGACTCAGGAGGTCTGTGCTCGGAGCGAGATCAAGATCATCGGCGATCACAACGTTGAAAACGCCATGGTGGCTGTCACCTACGCACTGTTGAGCGGGTGCCCTCTCAGTGTTGTTCGTCAGGGTCTTAGAGAGTTTCCTGGGTTGGAACATGCGTTGGAGGTGGTTCGTGAGCGCCGAGGCATCTGCTTTATCAACGACTCTAAGGGGACCAATGTGGACGCGACCCTCAAAGCGTTGGAAAGTATCGATCTACCGATTTGGCTGATCGCTGGGGGGCGAGACAAGGGAGGGGATTTTTCTCGGTTAGCTCCTGCCATTCGCCAGAGAGTGAAGCAGCTCATTCTGATCGGTGAAGCGGCGCCGCTCATTGCGAAGGCGATGGAAGGTTATCAGGCGGTCGAACGGGCTGACACGTTGAAGCAGGCCATTGAGTTGGCGGCAGCGGGAGCCAGTGTCGGCGAGGTGGTGCTGCTGTCACCAGCCTGCGCGAGTTTCGATATGTTTGCCGATTATCAAGACCGAGGGCGGCAGTTTAAAGCTCTCGTGCAATCTTTGCCGATCTAACAGACGGCAAGGCAGAGGAGCATTGACGCAGGAAGATGTCACAGAGATCTGTAGGGACCTTGGCCTTGCCATGGTCCACCGGCAGCCCGCAAGGTCCAAAGCGGGGTGGGGGGATGGATCATGTCCTGCTGTTTGTGACCATCACCCTGGTGCTGATTGGTCTTGTGATGGTCTTCAGCGCGAGTGCCGTGGTGGCGGGCAATCGATTTCACGACTCCTGGTACTATCTGAAACGGCAACTGGCGTGGCTGGTATTCGGTTTGGTGTTTCTGCAGGTCGCGTCCCATATCGACTACGTCTGGTGGAAGCGACTGGCGCTTCCGCTTCTTGGCCTCATCGTGGTGTTGTTGGTGATGGTCTTGATCCCGTCAATTGGTGCGATGCGGAACGGCGCCAGACGCTGGCTGGACCTGAGAGTGATTTCTATTCAGCCAGCCGAAATGGTGAAGTTGATCGGTGTGATCTATCTCGCGACATACCTCGCAAAAAAAGAAGACCGGCTCCAAAATTTCTCCACCGGGCTACTACCGGCGCTACTCGTCATGGGGGTTCTCAGCGGGCTAGTTCTTTTGGAGCCCGATTTGGGGACTGTGGTGATGCTGGGGCTGGTGACAGGAGGTCTCTTGTTCGTCGGCGGTGCACGCGTGTCGCACCTTTCAATGTTGGCATTATCTGCCGTGCCGATCGGACTCGTTCTTGTTCTGACGTCCAGCTACAGGCGCCAGCGACTCATGGCGTTCCTAGAACCGTGGAGGGATGCGTCGGATACGGGATTCCAGATTACTCAATCGTTCTTGGCGTTCGGCAGCGGGGGACTCTTTGGCGTTGGGTTGGGGGAAGGCAAACAGAAGCTATTTTTTCTTCCAGAAGCGCATACCGACTTTGTGTTGGCGCTCGTCGGCGAAGAGCTCGGGTTTGTTGGAACGGGGATGATCGTGCTGTTCTTCGTCCTCTTCGTCATCAGGGGATTTCAGATCTCCTTCAGAGCGAGGATTCCGTTTGGCCGCTACCTGGGAATCGGTATCACGACACTGATCGGTATTCAGGCGCTGATCAATGCCTGTGTCGTGACGGGGTTGTTGCCGACCAAGGGGCTCACGTTGCCGTTCGTCAGTTATGGTGGATCTTCCTTGGTCATCAGTCTGATCGGTGTCGGGATTTTGCTCAACATCTCTCGGGATCGGCAGGCTGGACGAGAAGAGACCAGACAGCAGAGCGGGCGTGGCTGGGCGAGCCGACCATGACGATTGTGATCGCCGCGGGAGGTACTGGTGGGCATCTCTATCCGGCTGTCGCGCTGGCTCGAGAGTTTCTGCGTCGCGATCCATCCACAGACATTCTGTTTGTTGGGACCATGCGCGGGGTCGAGTCCAGGGTGCTTGCTCACGAGGGATTCGAGTTGGCGTTGATTAACGCAAAGCCGATTATGGGAAAGGGGTTGCTGGATGTCATACGTGGAGTGCTTTCTGTGCCTCTTGGGATTTGGCAATCACTGAAACTGCTGAAGCGCCGACAGGCTGATCTTGTGATCGGAGTGGGGGGCTACACGAGTCCGACCATGTTGGCTGCTGCTGCCTTGAGGGGAATTGCCCGGGTGATTCTGGAGCCAAATGCCTATCCCGGATTGGCCAACAAAGTCGTTGCTCCTTTTGCGCAGCGGATTTTTTTGGCATTTGAGTCGGCCGGGACTTCCTTTGACCGGCGGAAGGTGCGCGTCGTGGGGACACCGATTCGACAGGAGTTTTTGGTGCAACCAGCCAACAGCGCGTCAACCAAGCAGGGTGGCCAACACCTGCTCATTTTTGGTGGAAGCCAGGGGGCCATGGCCATCAACAGCGCGGTGTTGGAAGGATTACCCCTGCTGAGCCAACGGTTTCCAGGCCTGACCATCACGCATCAGACAGGCGAGGGAGATTACGAGCGAGTCGGTGAAGCGTACCGAACGTTGGGTATCCAAGCCAAGATTGTCCCGTTTCTCTACGATATGCCGGCTGTTCTTCGGACGGCCGATCTGGTGGTAGCTCGTGCTGGCGCGATGACGATTGCCGAACTGACGGCCTGTGGAAAAGCCGCGATTCTGATTCCGTTACCGACGGCGATCTATGATCACCAGATGAAGAATGCGCGGGCAATGGAGGCGGCGGGAGGGGCCATTGTGTTTCCGCAGGCCGATCTCACCGGAGTAAAACTGAGTGAGATGATCGACGCTGTCTTGTCGGATCCACAACGGCTGGGGACGATGCAACGGAAGAGTTTGGAGATGAGACGAATCAATGCCGGCGAAGTGATCGTCGGTGAATGTTACACGCTCATGGGAGTGACACATGACATCAACCAATTTACTAGAACGACCGGAGGTTAGTGGTGTTGGTGCACGAGGGATTCGATCACAGACTTCAGCGGGACGACAAAGGCAGGCTCGCATGACACTATTTCGAAAAATACAGCAGATTCATCTCGTCGGAATCGGCGGGGCCGGCATGAGTGGCATCGCAGAAGTGCTGCTCACGATGGGATACAAGGTGACCGGTTCAGATCTGAACGTTTCGGAGACGACGAGGCGACTGGAAGAACTCGGTGGAAAAGTGTTCATTGGGCATCAGGAGTCCAATGTGGGAGAGGCGCAGGTCGTGGTCATCTCCTCCGCCGTGGCGATGGGAAACCCGGAAGTTGTGGCGGCGAAGGCCAAGCAGATTCCAGTGATTCCGCGGGCGGAGATGTTGGCGGAGCTGATGCGTCTGAAGTTTGGGGTAGCCATCGCCGGTGCCCATGGAAAGACCACGACGACATCGATGGTCGCAAACGTGTTGGCCCAAGGTGGCCTCGACCCCACAATGGTCATTGGGGGCAAAGTCAATGCCTTGGGCAGTCATGCACGGCTTGGACGAGGCGACTTGCTTGTGGCGGAGGCGGACGAAAGTGATGGATCATTTCTTCGCCTCTCTCCGACCATCGTGGCGGTGACCAATCTGGACCGTGAGCATCTCGATCACTATGGGTCGATGGAACGCATCACCGAAAGCTTTCTAGAATTCATCAACAAAATTCCATTTTACGGCGTGGCGGTCTTGTGTGCCGATGACGATCATCTGGCCGCACTGTTCCCTCGCCTGGTCAAGCGGTATCACACGTACGGACTTCGCGATCGAGATGGAATGGCACCCGATTTCAAGGCAACCGACATCAACTTGAGGCAATGGAGTGCCGAGTTCCGGGCGCATTTTCGTGGGAAGCATCTTGGTCCCTTCCGCCTGGCTGTGCCGGGGATCCACAACGTGTCCAACGCGTTGGTGGCCATTGCGATCGGCATCGAACTGGAGATTCCTGTCGACCTAATTCGCAAGGGGTTGGCAGCCTTCACGGGAGTCGAACGGCGGTTTCATTTGCGAGGTGAAGCCGGCGGTATCATGGTGGTCGATGACTACGGCCACCATCCCACTGAGGTGAAAGCGACCCTGGCGGCTGCCAAGCAGGGTTGGGATCGTCGATTGGTGGTCATTTTCCAGCCGCATCGATATAGCCGGACACGGGATTGCATCGGAGAGTTTGCGCATGCCTTTGCGCATGCCGACGTACTGTTCATGACGGACATTTATCCAGCCGGTGAATCACCGATACCGGGAGTTTCCGGAGCGGCCCTTGCGGACACGATCAAATCGGCAGGTCATCCTTCGGTGACTT
This sequence comes from Nitrospira sp. Ga0074138, assembly GCA_001464735.1. Lineage (GTDB taxonomy): Bacteria > Nitrospirota > Nitrospiria > Nitrospirales > Nitrospiraceae > Nitrospira_D. The sequence goes on along the minus strand of LNDU01000047.1, from coordinate 34,426 downwards.
TCCTGGAGCGCAAGGAAACGCTACCGGATCAGGTACTGCCTCATCTTCGGCCAGGCGACCTCGTGCTCACGTTGGGGGCGGGTGATATCTGGAAGGCTGGAACCGGGATTCTTGCACGGCTTGAGTCTGCTTGATGGCCCATGGCGCATCGCTGCACACAGTTGGAACGAAGGGACGACCAATGCGGACACAGCGCAGATTGGAGTCTGCCGTGGCCGGCGTTCGAGGGGTGGTTCGATTCAATGCGCCGCTTAGAGAGTACACGTCATTCCACATCGGGGGTCCAGCCGATGTATTGGTGGAACCAGCTGACGTGGAGGATGTCGTCCAGCTCACCAGGCAGACGGACGAGCAGAAACTTCCGATCTTTGTGTTGGGTGGCACCAACCTTCTTGTTCGGGACAAAGGCATTCGGGGTGTGGTGGTCAGTTTGGGGAAATTGCGTGCGATTAAAGAAGAACCAGGATCCGTATTGTATGCCGAAGGAGGTGTCGGTATGCCGACGCTGATCGGCCATGCCATCCGCCGGTCCTTGGCGGGGCTGGAGTGGGCGGCCGGTATCCCTGGCACTGTCGCAGGCTGTGTCGTGATGAACGCAGGGACACGACTCGGTGAGATGAAAGACTCAGTGAAAGCCGTTCGGATTGTGTCGCCGAAAGGCGCACTGATGGACTATCCCGCAGAGGCGATCGAATTTGCGTACCGCCGGGCAACATTGCCGAAGGGTGTCGTGGTCGGAGTATGGCTACAACTGAGATCAGGAGTGCGGGCGGATATCGAAAAGGTCGTGAAAGACTATCTCCACTACCGCCGTGATACGCAACCGCTTACGCTACCGAGCGCCGGCTGTGTGTTCAAGAATCCGCTGAACGATTCGGCAGGGCGAGTTGTTGAAGCGGCAGGGTTCAAGGGCATATCGGTCGGTGACGCACAGGTTTCGATGAGGCATGCCAATTTTATTGTGAATCAAGGGCAGGCCAGTGCCTCCGATGTCCTCTCGCTTGTCAAGAAGATACGTACGGGAATCGCGCGAAAGATGGGGATCAAATTAGAGCTGGAGTTGAAAGTCGTGGGTGAAGTGTAGCGAAGGGAGTCGTTGTGACGATGGGTCGTCTGACAAATGCCCGGATCGGCGTGCTCATGGGAGGACGCTCTTCGGAGCGGGATATTTCACTCAAGACTGGTCAGGCTGTTCATCAGGCCCTGATCCGTCGAGGATACGATGCAGTGGCCATCGATGTCACCGATCGTCTACATCGAGAGTTGGAGGATCAAAAAGTCGCCATTGCGTTTCTGTCGCTGCACGGACCGGGAGGTGAAGACGGGACCATTCAGGGATTTCTCGAGACGTTGGGAATTCCCTATACCGGGTCCGGTGTACGGGCGAGTGCAGTAGGCATGCACAAGGCCGCTACAAAAATTCTATTGGCCGCACATGGTGTCCCGCTACCTACCGGAACCGTTGTGCGGGAATGTGACAGGTCGTCATTGGCGAAGGTTCTGAGGCAGACAAAACTGAAATTGCCGATTGTCGTCAAGCCGGTTTCGCAGGGTTCCACGATCGGGGTGACGATCGTACGTCGCCGCACCCAATGGAAGGAGGCGCTCGCCCTTGCGCATCGTTATGATCCAGAGGCGATGGTGGAGAGTTATATTCCCGGACATGAAGCTGCCGTTTCCATTCTGGGAACAACGGCGGAAGGTCCCACAGTCCTCCCTGCCATTGAAATCGTGGCGCCTGAGGGTTTTTACGACTTCTCGGCAAAGTATCAGAAGGGCAAGACTCAGTATCTCTGTCCCGCTCCGTTCCCTCCCAAGGTGATGCACCACATCAGTGTTTTAGCGAGGCGAACCTATGAGGCGTTAGAGTGCGAGGGGGCTGCTCGCGTGGATTTTCGGATCACTTCGAGAGGTCGGCCCTATGTCTTAGAGATTAATACGGTTCCCGGCATGACCGAGACTAGTCTTCTGCCCATGGCCGCAGCTCAAGTTGGGATTACGTACGATGCCTTAGTCGAACGGATTCTGCAGTCGGCGCTCGATCGTGCGAATCGCTTTGCGCAGGTAGTTCCAAAGGAGTGAGTGTCATGCGATTCTTGGGAAGAAAGCGGCGATCTTCTCCCGTGGAGCCACGAAAAAATCAGTGGAAGGATCCGCAAGGAGAGAGAGCGGGGAGGGAAGCCCAACGGGGGAAGACAGCCGGACGAAAGACCCTGACTCGATGGGCTGGCGTGATCATCAGTACGGTGCTCCTGGCAGGGGGCATCGTGATCAGTGTGAAATATGCTGGCCCTGCGCTCCAAGCATTGCTGGAGATCAAGACCATTACGATCGAAGGAGGCCACCACATCGATAGGCAGAAAGTGCTCGATCTTGCGAAGGTGAAATCTGGCACCGGCCTCCACCATATTGTCACGAGCGTTATTAAGGAGCAGGTGGAATCTCATCCCTGGGTCAAAGAAGCCGAAGTGACCCGCGTTCCGTTTCATGAGTTACGTATATCCCTGGTTGAGCGAAAACCAGCTGCGGTCATCCGTGCCGACTCCCAGAACTTTCTGACTGATGCGGAGGGGCATGTGCTGACCAGGCTCGGCCAGTCCGATGATGATGCGTTGCCTCTTGTGACGGGAATCGATTCCAAAGCTCTGCTGGAGGAAACTGAGTCGGTCAAGCAGGTTGTCGCCTCGGGCATCCAGCTTGCACATTTAGTCGGGCAAACCTTCGAAGGTCGGCTACAAGTGAACGCCGAAAACCCGTCAAACCTCATTGCCCTTGTACAGGGAGTGCGATTTCAGTTCGGGGAGGTAGCGGTCGGAGAGCAGTGGGAACGGTTTCAACGCGTCAAACCGACACTCAAAACACTGAACTTTGACGGTCGCGGGCGCGGAGCGAACGAAGTGGATCTCCGGTACGAAAATCGGATTGTCGTGCGGGAAGGGGGGTGAGCGCGGTGCCGAAACGGGATCAAATTCTGGTCGGTCTCGACATCGGAACCACGAAGATCTGTGCGATCGTGGCGGAGATGACCGATGCTGGAGGGATCAATATTATCGGCGTCGGGTCGAGTCCTTCCCTTGGCCTACGTAAGGGAGTCGTTGTCAACATCGAAAGCACCGTCGAATCCATCAAGAAAGCAGTCGAAGAGGCGGAGTTGATGGCGGCCGTCCAGATCAATTCGGTCTACACCGGCATCGCGGGTAGCCACATTTCTGCTGAAAACTGCAAGGGCGTCGTGGCGCTCAAACGAGCCGAGGTGACGCGCGAAGATATCCAGCGCGCCATTGAAAGTGCCCGTACTCTTGCTGTCATTCCCCACGAACGCAGGATTCTTCACGTGCTCCCGCGAGAGTTCATGGTCGATGGGCAGGAAGGTGTGCGCGAACCATTAGGCCTTTCTGGCAATCGTTTGGAAGTGAACGTGCATGTCATCACCGGTGCCGTGACATCTGCGCAGAATATTGTGAAGTGCGTGAATCGAGCGGGACTCGATGTCGTGGACATTATTCTGCAGCCGCTCGCTTCCAGTGAAGCCGTATTGGGGCAAGAAGAGCGTGATTTGGGTGTGGCGATGGTGGACTTAGGCGGCGGGACAACGGATTTGGCTATTTTCCTGGATGGCAGCATCCGTCACTCAGCGGTCCTTCCCATTGGCGGCCAAAATTTGACGAAGGACTTGGCCTTCGTTCTCCACACTTCACAGACTGAGGCTGAGAAGATCAAGACGCAGTACGGTGTTGCGCGGACTGAGTTGCTGACGGGGCATCAGATCATCGAAGTACCGTCTGTCGGAGATCGGCCAGCTCGAACTTTTTCCAGACGAGATATTGCCGAGATTTTAGAGCCGCGCGTTGAGGAGATGTTTGAGCTCGTCCGGAGAGAAATTGCACGTGCCGGCTATGAAGGAATATTGGGGGCTGGTGTCGTGATTACCGGGGGCACATCGCTATTGGAAGGCATGCCCGACGCCGCGGAGAAGGTTCTGAACTTGCCGGCACGCCGAGGCATACCTTCCGGTGTCGGAGGGTTACGAGAAACTGTCGGCCATCCCAGTCATTCGACCGGGGTCGGTCTCTTGTTACACGCCCGGAGACATGTCAGTGAATTAGAAACGGCCGGGCTGCGCAATGGAGGGCCCTGGGCAAAAATGCGCGGATGGACGAAGTGGGTGTCGGAAGTCTTTTAACCGTTAGAACCCTTGCGGGCGGCAGGTAGGTCGTCGTGCGAGGCGCTGTGAGGAGGTGCCCCAATGTTCTCATTTCAAGAAGATATGTTGTCGCCGGTTCGCATCAAGGTGATCGGAATTGGTGGTGCCGGGTGCAACGCGATCAACACGATGATCACCTCTGGACTCGCACGCGTCGATTTTATCGCCGGTAACACCGATCTTCAGGCGCTTGATCGGTCGTTGGCACCGTATAAGATCCAACTCGGGCCGGAACGCACCCGGGGGTTGGGTGCGGGAGCAAAGCCGGAGATTGGTCGAGATGCCGCACTTGAGAGTAAAGAACATATCCGAGAATGTCTCGAAGGGGCTGATATGGTTTTTGTTACGGCCGGAATGGGGGGAGGGACTGGTACAGGGGCCGCTCCCATCGTGGCAAGTATTGCCCGCGAAATGGGTATCCTGACGGTAGGCGTCGTTACGAAACCATTTCAGTATGAAGGCCAGCGGCGACACAAGCATGCGGAAGAAGGAATCCGGGATTTGCGTCGGCACGTCGATACGTTGCTCGTGATTCCGAACCAGCGGCTGCTAGGGATTGTCGATAAATCAACCCCGCTTCTCGAGGCATTCAAAGTCGCGGATGATGTGTTGCGCCAAGCGATCCAGGGTATCGCCGACGTCATTACGACCACAGGACACGTGAACGTCGATTTTGCCGATGTTCGTACGGTGATGTCGCACACAGGACGAGCCGTCATGGGTATGGGCGTTTCCTATGGCCCGAATCGGGCGATCGAAGCGGCGCAAAAGGCTATGTGTAGTCCTCTCCTGGAAGAAGGAAGTGTCGAGGGGGCCCGCGGTGTTCTTCTGAACATTACGGGAGGCCCCAGCATGTCGCTGCACGAGATCGAAGAAGCCGCCTCGATCATCCAACAGACGGCAGATCCTGAAGCTAACATCATCGTCGGTCAGGTTATCAACCCAGACATGGGCGAGGAACTTATCATTACGGTGATCGCAACCGGCTTTGAACGAGAAGAGGACTCAGCGGCCGTCGCAATCGGAGCTGATCGGGGAGCAAGTCGACCGGCCAAACCCGTCCCCTCAGCGTTAGCCAGCATGGGTGCTTCATTAGCGGGAGATCGACCGATAAAAGACCTCGATCGCCCAACCTTTTTGAGAAGAATGAACGATGTGCGAGAGTCCATGGACCGAGCGGTGTTGACCGCCGAAGATGAGTGGGATGTGCCGACCTTTCTTCGCAAACAAACAGACTGATCACGTGCCGATCTTCAGGTGATGAGGCAGGGAATGTGATGATGGCAAGCTCATCGGTTATTACCGTGCCGGCGTTTGTGGAGGCCGGGACTCAGGTCCGCCATTTTTTCGGGACTCGTCGGCATGCCATGGGTCTTGGCCTTGAAGTGGGGATTCCGCGGAAGGGGATAGCAGGATCGGCATTATCTTCATGGACGCTCTCAGTGAAACAAGTCCATGGGACGGGGGCGTTGGTGGTGGACCGTGTCCTAGCCCCGACAGACCGATTTGTGGGAGGTTGGGATGCCTTGGTTACCGATCAACCCGGTATTATGGTGGCAGTACGGACGGCAGATTGTGTCCCGATTCTCATGCATGATCCTAAGCGTCGGGTTGTGGCTGCAGTCCATGCCGGCTGGCGAGGAGCGGTTGCCGGCATTGTTCCAAAAACCTTGGCCCTGTTGGAGTCTCGCTTTGGCTCGCGTCTGGAGAATGTACGGATCAGTATCGGGCCATCGGCTGGGGTCTGCTGCTATGAGGTGGATGAGCCGGTTCTTGACCGTCTGTGTCAGGGAGTTCCAGGGTGGAAGAAGGTGGTTCGAACGAAGGGAGCAAGGACAGCACATCTTGATTTGAAAGCGCTCGTCAAAGAACAGGCGCAAGCCTTCGGGGCGTCTCCGAGCTCAATCACCACTGTCAACCTCTGTACCATTTGCCATGAAGACCTCTTTTTTTCCTATCGGCGGGAGGGGAAGGTCAACGGGACCATGGTCAGTGCCATTGGGTTATCGGTGAAGCGAGAATAAGTGAGACTCTGCCAATTCTGAAGCGCTTCCGCTAGAATGAAGAACGGGTCGCTGAATGAGCGGCCGCGACTCCTGCGAGAGGACCATGGAACCGCTCATCCCTGAAACGATCGCAAAACGTGTTCAATCGATTCTGACGAAGATTCGGTTGGCGGAAGAAAAAGCTGGACGTCCTGCCGGTACAGTGCGGCTCGTGGCCGCGACCAAGACCGTAACGGTTGAACATATTGCGGAAGGTGTGCGCGCCGGCCTGTCCATTTTGGGCGAAAATCGGGTACAGGAAGCGCTGCCTAAAATAGCTATGTTCACCCAAGCACCGGTTCACTGGCATTTTATCGGGCAGCTGCAACGGAGGAAGGTACGGTCCGTGATCGGTCGATTCGACCTCATTCATTCGGTAGATACGGTAGACCTCGCGCAAGAAATCAATCGCCGTGCGGAGGAAGCCGGCTGTCGGCAGAATGTCTTGCTGGAAGTAAATATCGGGGGAGAACCGACCAAGGCAGGGTTTCATCCCGATGACGTGGTACGATCAGTACCTATGATGGCGCAACTCTCTCATGTGTGTATCAAAGGCCTCATGACGATTCCTCCTCCGACCGCTGGCCAGGATTCGGCTAGGCCGCATTTCCGCAAACTCCATGAACTCGCTCGACAGATCGCGGCCTTAAACGTACCGACCGTAGAGATGGATGAACTGTCAATGGGAATGTCAAACGATTATGACGTGGCCATTGAGGAAGGCGCGACATTGGTCCGAGTTGGCACCGCCATCTTTGGAGCGCGTCATGTCTAGTCCAACATTCACGCACAACATCTCGTTTGTAGGCGGTGGCCGGATGGCGGAGGCCTTGATCAGTGGGGTGCTGTCCGCAGGGGACTACAAGGCCGAGCAGATCCATGTCGCTGATCCAGATACGGTCCGCCTGGATCATCTCAAGAAGCAGTACGGCGTTCAGATTAGTGCCACGAATCATGAGGCGGTAGTCTCGGGAGATGTCATTGTGCTGGCCGTGAAACCTCAGGTAACGGCCGCAGTCCTCAAAGAGATCGGGGATGGGTTGGCAAAACGGCTTGTGATCTCGGTGGTTGCGGGAGTGCCACTCATGCGAATTATTGAGGCTTGTAGGCCGCAGGCTCGCGTCATTCGCGCGATGCCGAATACGCCGGCGATGGTTGGTGAGGGGATGACTGCCTTGGCGATCGGTCCTGGGGTAGGGGATAGCGAGGTGGCATGTGCGCGACAGCTCTTTGAGTCGGTTGGTCGGGTGGTGCCTGTTGATGAGCGCTTCATGGATGCTGTGACCGGCTTGAGCGGAAGCGGACCGGCGTACGTCTTTCTCATGATCGAAGCGATGGCCGATGGCGGCGTCAAGATGGGGCTATCGCGAGAAACAGCCAGTCTCCTTGCCGCGCAGACCGTTTTGGGCGCAGCACGAATGGTCTTGGAAACCAGGCAGCATCCGGCGCAGCTCAAGGATCAGGTGGTATCTCCTGGCGGAACAACGATTGCCGGTTTGCATCGGTTGGAACAGGGAGGCCTCCGGGGCCTGTTGATCGACGCCGTTGAGGCTGCGACGAAACGTTCTCAGGAGCTCGGAGGCTGATGTTTGTTGTGGGAAATACGTTGTTAGGGGTGGCCACGGTACTTGATTATGCGCTGACGTTCTATAGCTGGATCGTCATTGCTCGAGCGCTGATTTCTTGGGTGAATCCGGATCCGTGGAATCCAATCGTTCAATTCCTCACCCGTGCCACCGAACCGATTCTGGCCCCGATCCGGCGGCGATTGGGCTCGGGGATGGGCATGGATTGGTCGCCATTGATCGTCATCGTGGCCATCTGGTTTTTGCAGATTGCGGTCGTACAGTCGATTAAGGACCTTGCGGTACGGATGAATTGATTCAACGAATGGGGGATGCCATGAAGATCACACCGCTCGATATTCAACAGATGGTCTTTCAAGTCAAGCTTCGTGGTTATGACCGTGAAGAAGTCAACCGATTTCTAGAGGAGATTGCACAAACCGTCGAATATTTGAATCGCGACAATGCCGCGTTGCGTGATCGAATTATGACGCTTGAACAGCAGGTCTCGGATCTGAAACGGACCGAGGCGACTTTGTCTACCACGTTGATCTCGGCGCAGTCCTTGGCCGAGGATGTCAAGCGAAGCGCGCAACGTGATGCCGAGTTGATCGTCAAGGAAGCGGAACTGAAAGCCAGCGAGTTATTGCGACAAGCCCGAGTCGAGCTAGGAAGCACACAGCGAGACCTGTCTCTGCTGCAGAAGCAGCGGCTGCTCATGGTTGAGCGGATGCGGGCGACGCTTCATACCTTCGAACGGATGTTGGACGTGGAAGCCAGTGAGGCGTACCAGGATCATGGGGTCATGCAGGAAGAAAAGCTTGAAGGGGAATCAAGCCCGACCCGTTGACCGTTTCCGGTTGAGAGCGCTACCGCTGCGTAATGCGTGATCATTGCTCCTGAGCATTCCCCGTCATCCTTATCCCGATGCCCAATCTTAGTGTGATCCAAACAGCACTCGATCGAGCCGTTGCCGACGGGGTCTTCCCGGGGGCCGTATTGGCGGTGCGGTGTGGCAATAGACCGACTTCTCGCTTTCATGCCGGTCATCTTTCAACTGTCTCACCAGGATCTCTCGTCAGTCCCTCCACAATTTATGACCTGGCTTCGTTGACAAAACCGTTGGCCACCGTTACGGCTCTCGTTTTATTGATGCACAAAGGCCGTTGCCAACTTGATGACTATGTGGCCGACCATCTTTCAGAATGTGCCGATACTTTCATCGGCTCTGCGACAATTCGCCACCTCCTGACGCATTCGTCAGGTTTGCCTGGCTGGCGGGGCTTCTATGAGCAGCTCAGACCAGATGGAGCAATCCTTTCGTCGGCTGGAGAGCGAGAGCAGGCCAAGCGGGCTATGCTTCGCCTCATTCAGTCCGAGGCACCGGTATATGAACGAGGCACACGCAGCCTGTATAGCGATCTAGGCTTCATGTTGCTCGGCTTTATTATTGAACGAATCAGCGGACAATCGATGAGCGAATATTTTCTCGACCATATTGTGTGCCCGTTGGGGAAGCCTCAAATCGGATTTATCCTGCCCGGACAGCACCGTGCACTTTCTTGCAGCCTAGATGCCGATATGGGAGGTGTAGCGCCGACGGAGATTGATCGATGGCGAGGACACCTTTTGTGTGGAGAAGTCCACGATCAGAATGCAGCTGCGTTGGGTGGTGAGGCTGGTCATGCCGGTCTGTTTGGGACTGTAGATGCGGTGTTGAGGATCTCAGGCGAGTGGTTGGGAGCGTATCATGGCCGAGTAACGATCCTCGATCGGGCCATGGTCCATGAATTTATACGAAGACAGAAATTGGAAGGGTCTTCCAATTGGGCGCTCGGGTGGGATACACCGTCAGTCCCTTCATCTGCAGGACGCCATTTCGCAGCTCAATCATTTGGCCATCTCGGCTATACGGGGACTTCCCTCTGGATCGACCCCATGCGAGAATTGGAGGTTGTTCTGCTCTCAAATCGAGTGCATCCATCGAGCAGGAATGAAGCGATTCGTGAGTTCCGTCCGGCAATTCATGATCTGGTGTATGAGGAATTCATCGGTTCGATTTAAGCTCGATCTGGGTAGTCAAGCCACGTTTCTTTTTCAGCCAGATAGCGAGTCCCCTTGAAATTGGCCCGCGTTCTCATGCGAGTGAACCCGAACCCTTGAAGTTTATCCACTAATTCTTTCACTGTTGCGGCAATGGTCGAGTGTGAAGGACTCTCAACAACGAAGGCTTCATACATAATCTTTGCTGAGTATCCTGATGGGGTCCGATTGACCAGAATGGTGCGGTTGAAATATCGATCGCTCGGATCAACTCCTTCAAGCTGATGTTTCTCGACCAATCCTTCTTTCTTAAACATCAGTGGCAACGTGCTCATGCTTCCTTATCCCCCAGAAATAACAGTTGACGACAAGTCTAGATCGATTAATTATAGAAGGTCATGCATACAGCCTGCAACTCGTTGACAAGCGTCGTGTCGATTACTATGATGCCTCCCCTCAGCCAGTCAAAGGCGCGCCCAGCCCCATTCCATGAATATCCCCAATAGCCTCACGATTCTTCGCATCCTCCTGGTCCCCGTCTACATAGGGTTCATGACCTACGGCTCATATGGGTTCGCACTCTTAACACTACTCATCGCAGGGCTGACGGATGCCACTGACGGTTATCTTGCACGCAAACTGAATCAACGGACACGATTAGGCACCGTACTTGACCCTCTGGCAGACAAACTGCTGCTGACGTCGAGCTTCATCTCCCTGGCGATGCTGCATTTGGTGCCGTCCTGGCTGGTCATCCTGGTTGTGAGCCGGGACATTATTCTCCTCCTGGGGACTGTGGTGGCTCACGTCACCAATACACCGATTAATGTGACTCCAACGTTCTTGGGAAAAGGAACGACGTTGTTTCAGTTGAGCTACGTCCTGTTGATTGTCCTTTTGACATGGCGAGGACTCGACCGCTCCATGCTTGCTCCACTCGTCGTCCTAATGGTTGGGTTCACCCTGGCCTCTGGCTTACATTACCTTTATCGAGGGTATCGCGACACGAATGTGGCGCCTCCGCTGGCCTAATGACTTTGGCTGCAAATACGACCTCGTCGGCCGTCCGGTAAATAATTCAATTGTTTTTGACAGGTTTCCGACCCCCCAGTAGACTCGCTTCGTAGTCTTAGCTTTCCCGTATAACCGGCTCAGGGAGCCATAACAGGACGAGAATCTATGGCCACGTTTGCATATGTTGGGCGGAGTAAGTCCGGGGCGGTGAAAAAAGGTGAACTCGTCGCGAAGTCGCGCGATGAAGCGGTGGAGCAACTGCGCAAACAAAGCGTGGTGGTAACGAGCCTTGAGGAGAAGGTGGCCCAAGAGGGATTTAGCTTTAAGGTCGGTGGTGGAGTAAGCGAAAAGGACTTGGTCGTTTTTACCAGGCAGTTTGGGACCATGATTAATGCCGGGTTGCCCTTGATTCAGTGCCTAGAAATCTTATCGAACCAATCGGAGAATGCAGCACTGAGGAAATCTGTGGGTGCAATCAAAGTCCAAGTCGAGGGAGGTTCGACGTTTTCAGATGCCCTCCGTAGGCACCCCAAAGTATTTGACGATCTGTATGTCAACATGGTGCATGCGGGAGAAGTGGGGGGGTTGCTCGACACCATTCTTGGTCGACTTTCCAAGTATATTGAAAAAGCGATGAAATTGAAGGGGCAAATCAAAAGCGCCATGGTCTACCCGGCGTCAATTTTAGGAATCGCCTTTATCGTGATTGCTGTGTTGATGATCTTCGTGATCCCGGTGTTTGAGAAGATGTTCAAAGATATGTCCGGCGGAAAAGTGGCGCTTCCTGGCCCCACTCAGCTCGTGATTGATATGAGTAATTTCGCTCAGTCGAGCTGGTACATCATTCTTGGTGGTGTCATTCTCGCAGTCGTGGCGTTCAAAAAGTACTATGCAACGGCCAAAGGGAAGTACCAGATCGACAAGCTGCTCCTCAAGCTGCCTGTTTTTGGAGATTTGGTGCGAAAAGCGTCGGTAGCGAAGTTCACGAGAACGTTGGGGACACTCATAACCAGCGGCGTGCCTTTATTGGACGCCTTGACGATTTGCGCCAAGACTTCGGGGAACAAGATCATTGAAGAAGCTCTGGTCAACGCCAGGGTGAGTATCAGCGGAGGCAAGACGATTTCCGAGCCTCTCGCGAAAAGTCAGGTATTCCCGAAGATGGTGACACACATGATCGCGGTCGGCGAATCAACGGGTGCGCTCGATGCCATGTTAGGGAAAATTGCAGATTTTTACGAGGATGAGGTGGATCAGGCGGTTGCCTCACTGACCGCATTGCTGGAACCGATGATGATGGTTTTCCTCGGAGTCCTCATCGGATTCATCGTGGTGGCCATGTATCTGCCTATCTTCACAATGGCCAATGCAATCAGCTCCTAAAAGCGGATGCGTTTGATTTGCAGCAATGTATCTATTAGGAAAGGCTGACTCTGGTCGTTAGGAGTTGAATAGACCCTACCTCGATGTCATCTCGGCACCACATTTCTCGATGAACGTGGGTATGGGTCTAATCACGTCATGACGGCGGGTGGGCCCATGGGCGATATCAAAGCAAGAATCTACCGGTTAATGGGGTGGCGAGTCGTTATCGTCACCCTGCTATTAGGGCTTTCCCTCGCATTTCAGGTCACCAGGGGCGAACGGGTTGAAACGTTCTATGCCCTGATCATCTTCACCTATGCGGTCACGATCCTCTACGCGTTCCTGTTCCGGCTGCTGGCTACTCCTGAAGCTCTTGTGCAATTTGCCTGGGCTCAGATCGCCGTCGACTTTTTGCTCGAGACGGTTTTGATTGCAAGGACGGGCGGAATCGAAAGCCCGTTCGCTGTGCTCTATGTGATCAGTGTGACAGTGGCAAGTTTGGTCCCGCGTCGCCGGGTGGGCCTTTTGACTGCCAGTCTCTGCATCATCCTGTTTGGGATTCTGACCAATGTGCAGCTCTACGGTCTTGTTGAAGTATGGGGATGGTTGCCCCATGCTGACCTCAGTGCCGCTGAAACACTCCATGCGTTCGGCGTCTACGGTCTGGCGTTCCTCGTCGTCGGCTTTTTAAGCGGGGCCCTTGCGGATCAGCTTCAGTTGGCAGATCAATCGCTCCGTGAAAAAGAACAGGGGCTGAGCCGCCTTCAAGCATTCCATGAGAATATTGTTCACAGCATCAGTAGCGGCGTTTTTACGACCGATGAGAAGGGTCGGATTACTTCCTTCAATCCCGCGGCGCAGGAAGCCACGGGCTATAGCTTTGAGCAAGTACAAGGACGTCCCTGGCGGGAAGTGTTTAACTGGCATCCCAGTCAGCAAGATGACAATCTTGTGCAGGATGTGTTCTCCAATATGCGGTTTGAAGTGGAGTGCAAACGGTCCGACGGCAATCGGTTGATTCTCGGTATGACGCTCGCGCCTTTGCACGAGCGCGGAGAGCAAACGGGGCTGGTTGGCGTGTTCAAAGATCTCACTCAGATCCGTGATCTCGAAGAAGAAATGCAGCGGAAGGAGTGGTTGGCCAGCCTGGGGGAGATGTCGGCGGGGATGGCCCACGAAATTAGGAATCCCTTGGGTGCATTGGCTGGGGCGATGCAGATGCTTCGAAAGGATCTCCAGGCCGATGAAACCAGCCAGCGCCTGATGGAAATTGCGGTTCGGGAAGCGACACGGTTGGATACGATCATCACAGAGTTTCTTCAGTATGCCAGGCCGCCAGCGCTAAATTTGGCAGAGTACGATTTAAACAAAGTCCTTGCTGAGACTCTTGATCTGGTACAACATGAAGCACGAGGCAGAACGAATATCACTATCGCGGCGGCACCGTGCACCGGGGCATTGCCCGCGCAAGTGGATCAGGATCAAATGAAACAAGTGTTCTGGAACCTGGCGGTGAATGCCTTCGATGCCATGCCGAAGGGTGGGCAACTGACGATCACGACGGGGGGTAGAAAGGTCGATGTCGGTGGGCGAAAGGCTGAGGTGGTAGAGGTCTCATTTCAAGATACCGGAGAAGGCATCCCGAAGAACAATCTCGGTAAAATATTTCTTCCGTTCTTTACCACCAAAAAGCGAGGCTCTGGGTTGGGGTTGGCTGCCGTTCATCGTATCGTCGATCTTCACGGAGGCTGGATCAAAGTGGACAGTCGGGAAGGGCACGGGACACGGTTTGGCGTCTGCTTGCCCCGTACGGCGGATTCAGGCGTGCGACTCTGGCACGAAGGTAGAGAGCCGTGGAAAAGATCCTAGTCGTTGATGATGAACAAAGCTTGCGCGACGTATTGAGCATCATGCTCAAACGGGCTGGGTATGCCGTGACCAGCGCCATGGACGGCGAAGAGGCTATTGAGCTGCTGAATAAAGAAATCTTTGATCTCGTCATTACCGATTTGCGGATGCCGAAGATTGATGGCATGGAGGTCCTGAAAGCCGTCAAGTCTGCCTCGCCAGGAACCGTCGTGTTGATCATCACGGCCTTTGCCAGTGCGGATTCCGCCGTCGAGGCCATGAAGCAAGGCGCGTACGACTATCTGACTAAACCATTCCAGGTCGATGAAGTTCAGCTGATCATTCGCAATGCCCTGGAAAAACGGCGTCTCACGACCGAGAACATGCTGCTCAAGCGGGAGATGGCCAGTCAGTCGTCATTCGCGCAGCTGGTCGGCCAGAGCGAGGCGATGCAGAAGGTGTTCGACGTCGTACGGAAGGTTGCTGATTCGAAAAGCAATGTCCTGATCTGCGGCGAAAGTGGAACAGGAAAAGAGTTGGTCGCGCGGGCGATTCACTACAACAGCGCTAGAAGCGTCATGCCGTTTGTGGCGGTTAACTGCAGTGCCGTACCTGAGATGCTGTTAGAGAGTGAGCTGTTCGGCCACATGAAGGGTTCGTTCACGGGGGCTATTGCCAATAAAGCCGGACTATTCGAGGTCGCCGATGGAGGGACCATCTTTCTCGATGAAATCGGTGATACAACTCCTACTATTCAGGTCAAGCTTCTGCGCGTGATTCAAGAGCGAGAATTTAGACGGGTCGGTGGCAATCACGACGTCAAGGTTGACGTGCGTGTGGTGGCCGCCACCAACAAAGATCTTGAGAAAGCGGTTGCGGATGGTTCGTTCCGAGAAGACCTCTACTATCGGTTGGACGTGATACCTATACGGCTTCCACCCTTGCGTATGCGTGCCGGCGATATTCCTTTACTGGTCACTCACTTTCTGGAACGGTTTGCAAAAGAAAGCGGCAAGCCGAAACCCGTGATTAGCCAGGAGGCAATGCATGTTTTGCTGAGCCATGAATGGCGCGGCAATGTTCGTGAGTTGGAGAATCTCATTGAACGGGTCGTCGCATTTGCAACGACAGAGCTTGTGACCGACGCCGAGGTGCATGGATGGCTTCATCGACCTGCGACGCAGTCGCAGCACCCAACGATGCCGATGGATCTGACTGACGAGGGGTTGGATCTTGAGGGGCTCATCAACGGCATTGAAAAGGATTTGTTGCTGAAGGCACTTGAGCGATCGAAATGGGTCAAAAAGAAAGCTGCACGGATGCTTCGTCTGAACACCAGATCATTTCGGTATCGCCTGGAGAAGTATGCTATAAAAGGAGGTCGTGACTAACCCATCTTCCGGATCGGCCGGCTTGTCCACGTCCCTTACCGTTTTCGCACCTGCCAAAATCAATCTCGTGCTTCGCATTCTCGACCATCGGCCAGATGGCTATCATAATCTCTGGTCGCTGATGCAGATTGTGCGCTTGGAGGACGAGCTCTCGATCTCCCTGAGCGACAAACATTCGTCCATCATCTTGCAATGCGATGACTCTTCGTTGAAGACTGACTCTTCCAACCTGGTCTATCGTGCTGCGGCAGCGGTACTTGCACACAGTGGTCGAGTCGTTGGATTGGATCTGGTGCTCTCAAAACGAATTCCGATGGGGGCCGGGTTGGGAGGCGGGAGCAGCGATGCGGCTGCGATGATTATCGGGCTGAACCAGCTGTTGAATTTAGGGTGGTCGACGGAGAAGATGGCCCACGTTGGCCAAGCACTCGGAAGCGATGTCCCGTTTTTCTTGTTTGCTCCTTCCGCAATCGTGGAAGGGAGAGGTGAGAAGGTGGCCCCGGTGCGAATCAAGGGGAGCCGGTGGGTGGTCCTGGTGAATCCCGGGTTCCCGGTCGAAACAAAGTGGGCATATCAGCAGCTTTCCATAAGCCGAACAGGGGTGCGGCCGCTCTCGGATGTCCATGCAGCGCTGGGGAAAGCTTCTGCGCTCTCATGGGAGAGTGTGCTCCAAGCGGCTGAAAATGATTTTGAAACCGCGGTGTTCAAGACCCACCCAGCCCTTCACAGAATCAAGCAGAAACTGCTTACTGAAGGGGCCGAGGTGGCTTTATTGTCGGGGAGTGGTGCGACGGTCTTTGGTGTGTTTCGTGACGAGACGTCAGCTCGGCAGGCCCAGTCAAGTTTTCAGACTGAACCCCATCTCAAGGTCTATGCAGTTTCAACCTCCTCCGACCTCAAGCTGTAACGACGCCATTTTCTAAACGTTCTTTCACTCTAGCAGGTGATCGGCGCATTTGATTTTCAAGGAAGGGGACTCCTACAATAACTCGGTCGGGAGACCGTGGCCATAGGATTTGATATATGCCTGCGAGACGTCCCTCCAACAGGAAAAAACCTGGCAAGGTTGTTCTCCCTGAGCGTTCTGCTAAGCGTCGATTTCAACTGAGGCTTCTCAAGTGGTATGAGGAACATGGCCGGGATTTACCCTGGCGGAAGACCTCGGACCCGTATCATATCCTCGTCTCAGAGGTGATGCTTCAGCAGACCCAAGTTGATCGGGTGATTCCTAAGTACCACGAGTTTTTGAAACGTTATCCGAGCTTCGAAGACTTGGCGGAGGCTCCGGTCGCCGATGTCAAGAGGACCTGGTATCCCCTTGGGTACAACATTCGCCCGGAACGGCTGCACGGGATCGCCTGTGAAACGGTGGAACGGTACGGGGGAAAACTCCCCAACGATGCTGAGGAGTTGCTCTCATTCAAAGGGATTGGGCGGTATACTGCGGGGGCAATTCGCTCCTTCGCGTTCAATGAAGATGCGCCCATTCTGGACACAAACGTGATCCGTGTCTTGCACAGGGTGTTTATCTCTGAAGGTGATCCTAAGGCACAGAAGCCGATACTGTGGAAATTGTCTGAAGCCTTGATCCCGTCAGGGAAAGGGTATGACTTTAACCAGGCGATTATGGACTTTGGAGCGATGGTATGCACGGCTCGTGATCCCTATTGTCTCCTGTGTCCGATGAAGTCGTTCTGTAAGACATATCCGTTCAGTCCGGCGACGCGTGAACGGTAATTAGGGGTAATCATGCAAGTCATCGAAGTGGCGGTAGGGCTCATCCACCGTGACGGTCGCTATTTAATCGCCCGTCGAAAACCTGGGGTTCATTTGGCAGGTTTCTGGGAGTTCCCTGGGGGGAAACGGGAAATAGGCGAATCGCTCATGGAGTGTTTGCAACGAGAGCTGTTTGAAGAGCTGAGAGTTCGCATCAACCAGCCTATTGCGTATCGGGTCATTCGGCACGACTATCTGGATAAAATCATCGAGTTACATTTTTTTCTATGTGCCATTGAACAGGGGGAACCCGTGCCTATCGGTTGTGAAGAAATCCGCTGGGTCTATCCCGAAGATCTCACGCAGTTTACGTTCCCGCCGGCAGACTACGCGGTTATCGACGCCTTGCAGCGTGATGCGTTCGGAGTTTCACGATGAAGGTGGTGCTTGATATCGAAACCGTCCAAGCTCCTCGTGAAGAATGGGCACGTTTGGCGGGGAAGACGCCGATGAGCAGTGAATCCCCCCAAGCGGATGAGGGGTATGACCTCTTTGCCGCAGGTGCGGCAGAAGAACGCCGGCACGCAGAGGATGAGCTGTACGCCAAGTCGGCTTTTGATGGGACGTTCAGCCGCATCGTCTGTATCGGCTTGCTGGAATTTTCTGATCAAATGGAAGCTCGCAGCGCCGTCGCTTGGTTCGGGGCGAACGAACGTGAGCTGCTCCGCCAATTCTGGGCGAGGCTAGCCCAGGACCGTCCTGCCTTATTCATCACACACAACGGACTTGGCTTTGATCTACCCTTTATCAAGAAGCGGTCGATCATCAATCAAGTGAAACCCAGCCTCGATATCAACCTTGCGAAGTTCCGTACCGAACCGGTTTATGACACGATGGCCATCTGGAGTAATTGGGACACGAGGGGCTGGGTCAAGCTTGATGTATTGGCCCGAGCATTACAGGTCGACACGAAGTCGGGTAGTGGGGAACAAGTCGCCGAAATGTGGGAGAGAAGGCAAGGTCGTGAGCTTGCGCAATACTGTCTGCAAGATACCTATGTGACCTATGCCTGCTACTGCCGCATGAACTTTCGTCAGCCCCTGTCCAGGGAGGTTGTTCTGCTGCAGCCTGAGCTTTACGACGTCAGTTAGATCGATCAGTCGATCAACGGGTCGGATGGGCTTCCGCCGATTTCTTTTTTGAGGCTGAGCGGGCGGCTGTCTTGCTCGTCTTCATGGCTTTTACTTCTTCCGCCCGTTGACGGAGTTCTTGTTTCATCCACATTGTTTCCTTCTTCAACATTGCAATCTCGGAATCTTTGCGTTTGTTAGCTTCTCGCGCTTCACGAAGCTCATCCAGCTTCTTGTTGAGTAGTTCATCGGTACTTAATTGAAGCGTCTCTGCATCGGTCCGGCGCTGAGCCGGAAACTCTTGGGGGTCTAGCAAGGCGGAAGCTTCTTGCGGCGCTGCTGCTCCCGTCATCGATGGGTCTAACGTCGGCGTAGCGGCTGGTACCATCTGAGCTGCCTGTGATGTAGAAGCAGGGATAGGTTTCGGTGACCCTGCTGCGTGAATCGAACCAGGCATCGCTGCTTTGGCGAGGGTCTGGTAGTCGATGACCATCGTCATAGCGTCACTTCCCAGAGCGACAAAGGAAGGAGCTTTTTCAAGATGCGCAGCAGAACGAGGAGTGAATCCCGAGGCCTTTCGGTTTTGAGAAGAAGCGATTGTCAAATGGATTGATTCTTTCTGGACATAGAGGGTGCCCGCTGTGGGTTCAGTGCCTGACCCTGCCGATGGAGACACCTTGAAACCGACAATCTGCTCCGGTTTCGCTTGCGATAAGCCTTGGGCTAGCAGGGGAGCAAGAAACTCGGCGTCTTCATCGCTGAATACTCTCATCGGCTTGCTGCCACTGGCGGGCATGTCGCCTGACATTTTCTGAACGTCGTCAGTCACAACGCCTTTGACTATTTTCAGCATGGTCATCTGGTCGATGGTGGCAGGATGGTTGGCTGAAAATGACCAATCGGCGATCTCCTTGAGATAGACGGATCCTTTAGCATTTTTGTGAAGCTTTGCCTCTCCGGAAAACATGGAGCACCCGGTTACGATCAGGCTGAGGGACATCAAGGCGCCGACATATAGGGAACTGCGGACATTGAAATGGGGATACATATGGGATCTCCTCACTCTTATGTGGTCTTATGGCCGAGGAGGCCGGTGGCTATATAACGAAAGTTCTGAGTTTCACCATGGTTCTTATACTGAACTACCATACACCTAACCCCATGAGTATTATGCCGATTACCAACCATCCAACTACCCCAACCGAAATGATTGTTTCGAGTGTGACACGGGATTCAGATGGGTTGGGATTCGGTGTTGAATCGGAGTCGGCGGACTTCATAATGAGAGGCAAAGGCTTCTGGTTGCTGAACAGATTGACGCCGAAATTTGAGCAAGGTCCATGCCTTCTCATTTTTGAAGTGACAGCTTGTATCGTCAGTCAAGGTAAGGGGGATAGGTCCTTAATAGAGCTCAACATCAGAAGGCCAAGAATGGTGGCCAGACCCTAGAAGAGAGATCTAAGGCAGTGCCTTTATAATCATGAGGTTAGCGGCAGAAGATTGATCAAGTGGAGAAAGAATCTTTGGACAATTGGGGGTGGGCTTGGTCATCAACGAGCTTACATGGGAGCGAATATAGAGAAAGAACGGCTGAAGAGATGGTCTGAATGTGGCCGAGCGAGCCAGTCAAGAAATGTTCATTTCTACCATAGATGTACAGAATTGTTCCAAAGGGTGAGATTGTTAATGTCTCCAATACGAAATGCCCACGATACTGGGATCTCACTTCCCATAGAGAGTCGCAGCGGAGGCATCAAAGATCTGTTTCGTAATCAGTGTGCCTGGCCGAAAATGATCGGTGCCTTTCTCCCATATAACCGTGATGTTACCATCGGTTTTCCCCATTGCCTGGGTTGACGAGCGGGTTGCATCTCTCTCAACTAACACCTGCATTGCCTTGCCAATATACCGGCGGTTGCGTTCTAGGGTGATGCGGCGCTGAGTCTCCAGGAGTTGAGCGACGCGCATACCTTTGACTCGATCAGAGACATCATCCGCATATTTTCTTGCCGCAATCGTATGCTTCCGTTCCGAGTACTTGAAGATGTAGGCTGAGTCGAGCTGCGTCTGTTCGATTATACGATGGGTCGTTTGGAAATCTTCCTCAGACTCCGAGCAGAAACCACAGATGATATCCGTCGTCAAAACGATGTCGGGGATACGGCTTCTAATTCGATCAACCAATGCCAGATACTCGGCTCCCGTATAGGTTCGCCCCATTAGTTCAAGTATGCGATCACTCCCTGCCTGAAGCGGGAGATGAATGTGCTTGCAGATTTTGGGGTGCGTGGCGATGGCGTCGATGAGCGCGGGGGGAAAGTCTTTCGGGTGTGGAGATGTAAACCGTACTCGATCGATGCCAGGTGTGTCTGCGACGGCAGCGATGAGCTTGGCAAAATCCCATCCTTCATGGCGGTAAGAATTGACGTTCTGTCCGAGCAGCGTGATTTGCTTAAAGCCGCGGGTGGACGCGTCACGAGCTTCAAAAAGAATGGATTCCGGGTCGCGCGAACGTTCACGTCCCCTGGTATAGGGGACGACACAGAAGGAACAGAAGTTATCGCAGCCTCGCATGACGGTAATCCAGGCGTTTACTCCGCTGTTGCGGTCCGGCAGGATCCCTTCATAGGTTTCATACTCAGACAGATCGAGAGCAAACCCTTTCTGCGAGACCCCTTGTTCTTGCTCGTTAAGTGCGGTTACCAGCAATGAGGGAAGTTGACGGTACGCATCCGGGCCGGCTAAGACGTCAATCAGCGGCTCCTTTTCCGCGAGCTCACTTTTGAGGTTCTGGGCCATACAGCCGAGGATGCCGACGACGAGCGGGCGCTGCTTTTTGATTGCTTTCAGCTCGGAGAGGTGGATGTAGATCTTCTTATGCGCGTTCTCCCGAATGGCACATGTATTGACCAGTACCACGTCGGCCCGTTCGCGGTCCTCCGTAAAGACGAACCCTTCTCGCTTCAGCATCGAGCGGATAAGCTCGCTATCGGACTCGTTCATTTGGCAGCCGAAGGTTTCGATATGCACGTGGGGGGCCATCTTCAGAGTCATAGTACTGCCACGACAGAGTGTGTTCGTTGAGAAGCCGTAAGATGGCCAAACGTGAAACGGTCTGCAGCGGCGGTAATTGTGACCGGTAGAATCTGATTCTGAAGGTCGCCTGTCTCTGTGACTGCCACTCTGATGAAGTTCGGAGTTGTGCCAACGCGATAGGAGTCTCGAGTTCCGGTTTCGAACAGGACTGAGACGGTTTTCCCGATCTGCTTGTTGTGAAATGCCAGTCGTTTGGCGCGATCCAGATCGAGCAGCAGATCGGTCCGTTTCTTTACCGATGCGGATGGCACACGTTGTTTGATACGCAGCGCGGCCGTCCCCGGTCGAGAAGAGTAGGGAAACACGTGGAGATAAGAAAATGGAAGATCTGTTGCAACCGCTACTGTATTCCGAAATGCCGTGTCAGTTTCGCCGGGGAATCCAACCAGAAGATCAGTTCCCAGGCCAAGGTTGGGAATTTTCGTGAGTGCCGTTTCGATTAGCTTGGTATAGGCCTTGATCGTATGGCGTCGATTCATGGCCTGTAATACCTGGTTGTCTCCGCTTTGCAGAGGAATATGGAGGTACGGGCAGAGTTTTTTGGATGAGGCGAGGAAGTCGAGTATTTCTTCGCTGACAGTGGTTGGTTCAATCGAAGAGATACGAATACGTTCGAGGCCGGGCTGTTGGTCTAGCCAGCGAAGCAGCGCACAAAAATCCAGGCCGTTGTGCGCGTACTGACCGATGTTCACCCCGGTGAGCACGACTTCCCTATATCCTCGATCGGCTAAGACTTCAACTTCGCGCTGGATGTCCTCGAACCTTCTGCTTCGCTCATGACCCCGTGCAAACGGGATAATGCAGAAACTGCACATTGCGCTGCAGCCGTCCTGTACTTTGAGCAATGCACGGGTGGAGTCCGATTCTGCGAAGTGCGGCAGATCAAAGTCTCCGCGCGCAATCGTCTTGGTATGACGAATCTCTGCGACGGATCGTTTCCGTAGCTCGTGGGCGGGAGGAAGGTAGGCCGGCAGATCGAGCTTGAATTGGTGACCTACGATGAGATCGACCCCTGTTTGTTGTTTAAGCGATTCCATGCCCGTTTGGGCGTAACAGCCTGTCACGGCGATGAAGGCATGGGGAGAGTGTTTCAGCGTTTTCCGGATCAGGTATCGCGATGTCCGTTCGGCATCTTCCGTCACGGAACAGGTATTGAGCACGAGAACATCGGTTGGTTGGCCGAACTCGACGAGCTCAAACCCCTTCCGTCTGAGCCCTTCCCCAAGGATCGAGGTTTCGGCTTGATTCAGTCGGCAGCCGAGCGTATGAAGAGATGCACGGGTTGTCACCATAGGGTGGCATTATAGGGAGATTAGGTCTGTTCCAGCAAGGTTGCTTCTTGCGACCGGGGATCTCAAGGATTGTGACCCAATTGTCGGAACGACCCATGATCGGGTTGCATCCGAGTTGCCGGGGAGAGCGTGAGGATTGTGCATTTGCGTTCGCTCATCGTTTTTGTTTTGACAGGATTGTTCTGGAGCCATCCTGTGACAGGATGGAGCTCGGATTCACTTCCCACTGAGCCCGATCTTGCTACCCGTGTCGATGAGCTGTATGACCATGAGGCCCGTCTCTTCATCATGCTATATTCGCTTCGCGGAAACGGCCAAATCGACTATGTCACGGCCCGGCTGGTGCAGGAGCATTCGCGTAGTACCTACGGTAATCCTATCTATCAGACCGAGGCCCAGCCACTCTTCTATTGGTGGAACCACACCATGTGGAATGACCCTGAACAGGATGGGGTCAATGGCAACGAAAAGGTCTACCAGGAAAACACGGACTTCGACATCTCGCGATACAAACCCTGTTTATTCAACGGACAGCCCTGTTAGCCTCAGTGCCAGCCAGTGAGATAGTCCCCGCCCGTTTTGTGATTCTGCTGAGTGGCGGCGCGAGGCGGTGGTATTCTGCATGGCAACCGAAACGAGTTGCCCTGCTGATGGTACGTCCATCCAATTCAGCTCATGTTTGTGCGAGTCAGTTTCCATGAAACAAGAATCCTTCGACTTATCAAGCCTTATGAATCGCCGCATCTTCGTGATGCTGCCATTGGGCTTTGCCTCCGGTCTCCCACTCGCCCTCACCTCCGGGACCTTACAGGCCTGGCTTACGGTGGAAGGAGTCGACCTCAAGACCATCGGTATTTTCACGATGGTCGGCCTGCCGTATACGCTCAAGTTTCTATGGGCCCCAGTGATGGATCGCGTGATACCTCCTTGGTTCGGGCGGCGTCGCGGTTGGATGGTACTGACGCAATTCTGTGTGGCAATCGGACTTGGGCTGATGGCCCTCACCAATCCAAAGATTCACCCAGGATGGATGGCGGCCTATGCTGTGCTGGTCGCGTTTTTGGCCGCTTCTTTGGATATTGTCTTCGACGCCTATCGCACAGAAACGCTCCAATCGCATGAGCGCGGTTTGGGTGCGGCAGTATGGGTGAACGGCTATCGAATCGCACTATTAGCTTCTGGGGCCGGCGCGCTCGTGCTTGCCGATTATGTCGGGTGGCAAATGACGTATCTGGCCATGGCCGTCGTCATGGTAGCCGGAGTAGGCATCGTCTTGGTCAGCCCCAACCCAACGTTCATTGCGGAGGCTCCGAGGAGTATGAGGGAAGCAGTCGGCGCACCGCTGGCAGAGTTCTTTGGGCGGCCCCATGCGTTAGGGTTCTTAGCCGTCATTGTTCTCTACAAGCTTGGAGACGCCTTTGCCTCTGCGCTCCAGACCGCTTTTCTGATCGGAGGGCTTGGTTTTTCTGCAACGGACGTCGGCGCCGTGAAGGGATTAGGGGTCTTTGCCACATTGCTGGGCGCTTTCATCGGCGGACTCATGATGACCAAGTCGGGACTTGTACGGTCGCTGTTGATCTTCGGAGTCTTGCAGGCGGTCTCAAATCTGGGATTCGTCGTATTGGCATTGGCAGGCAAGGATTCGATGGTCCTAACGGCAGCGGTCGTAATCGAAAATGTGACGGGCGGAATGGGCACGGCTGCGTTCGTCGCGTTGGTGATGTCGCTCTGCGATCCCCGGTATACCGCGACTCAGTTCGCCCTGCTGTCTTCATTAGAGGCGTTGGGGAGGGTATTTGCCGGCCGCCCATCGGCGGATCTTGTTACCCTGGTTGGATGGACACAGTTCTTTGTCCTGACCGTGGTGGTCGCGCTCCCAGGTCTGTGGGCGGTTTGGCGAATCCGGCGTTCCATCGAGCCCGAGCAGAAAGCCGCCGAGCATACTCCCGTTACGGAACCTGCAGTTTCGTCGATCTCCAAGTGACTATGAGGACAATCGTCGTTGGAGGAAGAGAACAAAGAGCATTAGGGTGGGCAGCGGAGCTAACAGAAACGGCACCAGCCAGAGCCAGACATTTTTGCCGCGGACTCGCCCTTGGTCGATCATCCAGACGAAGAGCCAGACGAGCAGACAAGCATAGTTCAAGATAATCCACTGAGTGGTGTGTGTTTTGAGGACACTGGTGCTTTCCGACGGGCCTTGGAGGAGAAAGATTCCTAACAACAGTAGGAATATGCCTAACAGGACCCCGACAAGTTTTTTACTCCAGACGAACATGGTCTCCTCCAGACTTTATAGACCTTGTGAAGAAAATTCCGGCTAAGCTAATTGGCGGACGGTTGTTTGTCAAATGAGGCGATTCGATAATCATCGAACAATTTCAAGGGTAGACGATCCTATCAAAACTTCATGAGTCTCCTTCGTCTGAGCGTGATAGTTGTTGCACTTGCAGGAGCGGTCGCTCTGGTATGGTCAAACCCGACCATGGACGACTATTTACGCTTCGTTGAACAGGAATTGAGGAAAGCGATAGACAGAATGGACCAGGGGACACCGACTCGAGAGCAACAATTTATTCGGCAGGTGTTTCAGTCGCAAAGTAGGAAGCTTCTCGAATCACTCGTGAGGCCGAATACAGCGCGACAGAACTGGGGGATTGTGAGCCGGTATGAAACACAGGTGGCGGATACAAAAGTCATTGTCTTCGGTCTCGGCGGTTGGTTCATTCCTATTCAGGGCGTCGAAGAAGCAACGCTGAAGATCGGGCGAATGGCCTTCTAAAAAGAAAAAATGGCTTGGGTCATCTGCTGAGTGCTGATTTGGCTGGTTATTTCTGTGGATAACCCCGTTGATAAGCGACCAGAATTGGCCAGGATATTCGCATTTCGACTATTCACAGCCTTTCCTCTTATTTCCCAAAGATCCACAATACTTGGTGTTGACAAAAAAACATGATAGCTATATGTAGCTGTTCATTGAAACTACATGAGCTTCACGCACCTTAAATATGGTCTACTCAGTGGCATGGGTCACATCCTTTTCCCCTCGGCAGGAGGTCTACCGTGAAAATTGATCGAAGATTTACCAGTCGCAGGCAGAGTCCCTACGAGGGGATCACGTTTGTGAAGCGTTCGTCGGAGATTCGCAATCCCGACGGATCCACTGTTTTCAAGCTCGAAAATATCGACGTTCCTGAGGCATGGTCGCAGCTGGCCATCGATATATTGGCCCAGAAGTACTTTCGGAAGGCCGGAGTTCCGCAGCGCGATCAGAATGGGCAGCCTGCCATCGGTCCAGATGGCAAGTCGGTGTTGGGTGGTGAGCGAGATGCCCGTCAAGTCTTCGAACGCATGGCTGGATGCTGGACCCATTGGGGCAAGTCTTATGGGTATTTCAAGACGCCGGACGATGCTGAGTCGTTCCACGATGAAATGTGCTACATGCTGGCGCATCAAATGGCAGCGCCAAATTCTCCCCAGTGGTTCAATACCGGCCTTCATTATGCCTATGGGTTATCGGGACCGGCACAAGGGCATTATTACGTTGATCCCAAGACTCACGAGGTGGTGAAAGCCACCAACGCCTTCGAACATCCTCAACCACACGCCTGTTTCATTCAATCAATCGAGGACGATCTCGTGAATGAAAACGGCATCATGGATCTCTGGGTTCGGGAAGCGCGGTTGTTCAAGTATGGTTCCGGGACCGGGACCAATTTTTCGAAACTGCGTGGGGATGGCGAAGGGCTTTCTGGCGGCGGGAAGTCTTCAGGCCTTATGTCATTTCTGAAGATCGGGGATCGAGCTGCCGGAGCGATCAAATCCGGAGGGACGACGCGCCGTGCCGCTAAGATGGTTTGTTTGGACCTCGACCATCCGGATATCGAAGAATTTATCGATTGGAAAGTCATCGAAGAGCAAAAAGTCGCGGCGATGGTGACGGGGTCAAAGATTTGTGCGCAGCGCCTCAATGCGGTGCTGAAAGCTTGTCATACGGTCGATGGTGAGGGCGCTCTCAGGCTGGATCTCGACCAGAAGACCAATCCGGTCTTGCGTGAGGCTCTGGCATCGGCCCGTCGGGATCTGGTATCCGAGGCGTATATCCAACGAATGTTTTCTTATGCGCAGCAAGGCTTCACGCATTTTGTCTTCCATGAATATGACACGAATTGGGATGGGAAGGCCTACCAGACCGTCTCCGGTCAAAACTCCAACAATAGCGTCAGGATTCCCAATGAGTTTTTTGCCGCGCTCGAAACCGACGGTGACTGGCAACTCAAGCGTCGAACGAGCGGCAAGGTCTGGAAGACCGTCAAGGCACGGGAGCTGTGGGATCGGATCGCGTGGGCGGCCTGGATTTGTGCTGATCCAGGGACTCAGTACGATACCACGATCAACGAATGGCATACTTGTCCGGAGGACGGTCGTATCAACGCATCAAATCCCTGTTCTGAGTACATGTTCTTAGACGATACAGCCTGTAATCTCGCTTCCCTGAACCTCGTGAAGTTCTATGCCGCTGATGGGCAATTCGAGCTGGAACATTTCCGCCATGCCGTTCGGCTGTGGACGATTGCTTTGGAGATCAGTGTGTTGATGGCGTCTTTCCCGAGCCGATCCATCGCCGAAAAGAGTTATCAGTTCAGGACGCTGGGGTTGGGGTATGCGAATCTGGGCACGGTGCTCATGCGTCAAGGCATTCCTTACGATTCCCCCAAGGCCTTGGCGATTTGTGGAGCCATCACGTCCATTATGACGGGTGAAGCGTACAGTGCATCGGCTGAAATGGCTGCCGAATTGTCGCCCTTTCCGGGGTACGCAAACAATCGAGAGCATATGCTGCGGGTCATCCGCAATCACCGACGAGCTGCGTACCAGGCGCCGCAGGCAGAATACGAACACCTCACGATTTCGCCGGTGGGAATCCGTCCCGAGCATTGTCCGCCTGACATGCTTCTCGCCGCCAGACGCGCCTGGGACCATGCGCTTGAGTTAGGGACCGCCTATGGATATCGCAATGCTCAAGTGACCGTCATTGCTCCAACCGGCACGATTGGGTTGGTCATGGACTGTGATACCACGGGGATTGAACCAGACTTTGCTCTGGTGAAATTTAAGAAACTGGCCGGTGGCGGGTACTTCAAGATCATCAATCAAAGCTTGCCGATGGCGCTGGCCTACCTTGGCTATACGGATCAGCAAGCGCAGGATGTCGTTCGGTACTGTGTCGGGGCTCAGACGCTCAAGGGCGCACCGTTCATCAATCATGACACGCTGCGTAAAAAGGGATTTGACGATGCGGCTCTCGATCGTTTGGAGAGCAGTTTGGGGCAAGCGTTTGAAATTCAGTTCGCCTTCAATAAGTTTACACTCGGAGAGGCGTTCTGTATCGAAAAGCTTGGCCTGACCGAGGCCCAGCTGAATGAAACAAGCGTCAACTTGCTGAAGACGCTTGGCTTTACGCAAGAAGAGATCGCCGCAGCGAATGATTTCTGCTGTGGGACGATGACGGTGGAAGGCGCCCCGTATTTGAAGGTCGAACACCTTGCAGTGTTCGATTGTGCCAATCGATGCGGTCGAATCGGACAACGCTCCATCGCCGTCGATGCGCATATCCGCATGATGGCCGCGGCACAACCGTTCATCAGCGGCGCGATTAGCAAGACTATTAATATGCCGGCCGATGCTACGCTTGAAGACGTCAAGGCGGCCTATTTACTCGCCTGGAAGAGTATGGTCAAAGCAGTCGCGCTCTATCGTGACGGGTCCAAGCTGAGTCAGCCGTTGAGCGCTTCGACTGACAGTGGCAAGGCCGTGGAGGCGGCCACTGGCGTGATGGGGATGGCTGAGAAAATCACCGAACGGGTGCTTGTTCGGTATCTCGCCAAACGTCGCCCGCTCCCGAGTCGGCGAAGCGGATACACTCAAAAAGCGATTGTTGGGGGACATAAGCTGTATTTGCGCACTGGTGAATATGAGGATGGGACGGTCGGAGAAATATTTTTGGATATGCACAAGGAAGGGGCGGCGTTTAGAAGCCTCATGAATTGTTTTGCGATCGCCATCTCTCTTGGACTTCAGCACGGCGTGCCGCTGGAAGAATTCGTTGAGGCGTTTGTCTTTACCCGGTTTGAGCCGAACGGTCCCGTGAAATTGAATGATCGAATCAAAATGTCAACCTCGATCATCGATTATATCTTCCGTGAATTGGCCGTGACGTATCTCGACCGGTATGACCTGGCGCAGGTGAAGGAGGAAGATCTGCGCATGGATTCGGTGAAGAAAGACGACATGGATCCGGAATGTTCAGAAGAAGAGGCGGACCTTGATGCACTGGCCAAATCTTCCGTTCTTACGGAGCATCTTCCGATCCGTCGGAACGGTGGAAAAGGAAATGGTCATGGAAATGGACATGGGCATAGTGTTGCTCGACAAGTGGAGATCACGAGGGAAACGCTTACTCTGACAGAGATCAAAAATGCCAAGGATGCTAGGGTCAAGGGCTACGAAGGCGATCCCTGCCCCGAGTGCAAGCAGTTCACCATGGTCCGAAACGGCACCTGTCTCAAATGCGTGACGTGCGGCGCAACGAGTGGATGTTCATAAAGAGGAGTGTAAGAATGCGGAGCAGGCGGCCGTCATTGTGCCTGTGGTGTAGGAAGCGGCGGTTCCTCCGAATTCGCTCGAGTGCCGACGCCTTCCTTGCAGTACGGTTACGGGCTCGAAGACTTTGCGCACGACCGGCTTCCTCTCGCGCCCTATCGTATCACTACGGATCGTGGTCTCCCTTGCGGGCCATACGCTCAGCGAGGCGGAAAAATCCTGATGCCGGAGGTTAACTAGGAGTCTCACTATGCCGACAACAACGCAACTTGTTATCAGTAGTCAGAGTAAACCGGGTGCCCTTGCCAGAGTGACGGCGGTCCTCGGTGAAGCCGGTGTCAACATCAAGGCGTTCTCCGCTCCGGAGGTGATGGGAACAGGCAAGCTGCGGCTGCTTGTCGCGGACCTGGACAGTGCGCGCGCGGCCCTTAAGGCGGCGAAAATTAAGTTCGGCGAAGAAATTGCGCTCCTACTAAGTCTTGAAAACAAGCCCGGCGCGTTAAGGAAAGTGGCAGATACTTTAATGAAGAGCCGGATCAACATCAAGTGCGGCTATTGTACGCCTTCACGGGAAGGGAAACGGGCGATCGTCGTTCTGACCGTTTCCAATACTGACAAGGCCTTGGCCATTCTACGCAATCAGTCGCTCGACGAGTTTTGACTGATGCGGCCGGTGCTGCTCACGAAACCTACTTCTCTGCCCATGGTCGTGATCGGGCTGGGCGCCGTCCTCTATCAAGGCTGCACCACCGCTCCTCGTCCTATTGATCGTTTCCCCGGGTATCCCATTGGGTTTGTAGAACGAGGCATGGCCTCGTGGTATGGCCCTGGCTTTCATGGGAACAAGACAGCGAATGGGGAGCGGTACGACATGTACAAACTGACGGCTGCTCATCGGACACTGCCACTCGGGTCCGTCG
Source organism: Nitrospira sp. Ga0074138 (assembly GCA_001464735.1). Classification (GTDB taxonomy): domain Bacteria; phylum Nitrospirota; class Nitrospiria; order Nitrospirales; family Nitrospiraceae; genus Nitrospira_D. The sequence continues at coordinate 4,194 of LNDU01000047.1, read as the reverse complement.
CAGTTGTGCATTCGTTGACTTCAGGTCGCCACGTTACGGTCAGGATTAATGATCGAGGACCGTTCGCGAGGGGACGGGTTTTGGACCTTTCGTTGGCTGGTGCCCAAGCGCTTGGGATGGTCGGCAACGGAAGCGACCAGGTCGAACTTCGAGTTGTGGACTATAACTCTCGGCCCGAAGGGATGGGGGTGTTACGGGTTCAAGTCGGTGCTTTCGCGGACCTTCAGAATGCTCGGGCGCTGTTAGCACAAATTCAAGGAGATTTTGCTGATGGGCGTATCATTCAGATCGATCTCCAGGAAGGGCGTCGTTACCGAGTTCAAATTGGTCGATTCTTGACTGAGCCGGAGGCTCAGATGGCCGCGAGTCGCCTCGATCGTACATTGAACCTGCAATCGCTTGTTGTGCGGGATGATAGCTAAACACGAGAAGGACGGTGGCATCATTCTGAGGTTTTGTTTGGAACCAATTGATTTTCAAGCGACATTTCTTTGGTTGCTTGCCTGCATTTGATCCCTGTGATAGATGTAGTAGCTGTGAACTCTATTCTAAGCGGTCCGGTTATCTTAATCGTACGATCTTCTGAAGGGTGGACCAGGAGGTATCCTCTGGGAGCCGCCCGACTTCTTATCAGACCAGCCATACTGGTCCAACGTCCCTAATAGACGACTGCGATGGACATCCTCATCCTACTAGGATTGATAGGGTTATCCGCCGTTATTTCTACAGCCGAGATCGGCTTCTTTTCGGTCAACGAAACACGACTGAAAGCATTAGCGCAGAACGGCAGTAAACGGGCAGCCAAAGCTCTTCAGTTAAGGAGCGATCCCCAAAAACTCCTCTCGACCATTCTCGTCGGTGACCGTCTCGTCAGTACTGCGACCCCCATGTTTGCCACCTTCATCACATTGAATGCCTATGGGGGCAAGAGTGCACTTGAAGAAGCGATTGCAGTGATGATCGGTATCTTGACCTTTGTGCTTCTCGTGTCAGTGGATGTCATCCCAAAGACTCTGGCGGCAAAGTTCTCCGTACCCGTGACGCTGAACATGGCCTACCCCATCTATGGAGTTCAGGTCATGTTGCGACCGCTTCTTTTTCTGATCGTTCCTCTGATCTACAGTTTGACGGGAGGAAAGGGGTTGACGCTTCCCTTGGTAACAGAGGAAGAGCTGAAAATTATGCTCGACCAAGGAGGAAAAGCCGGCGAGTTAGAATCGGAAGAAGTCAAAATGATCAAAAATGTGTTTCAACTGAAAGACATTACAGCAGAAGATGCAATGACGCCGCGCATCTACGTGTTTTCGCTCGACGGGAACCTTCGGCTCAAGGAAGCACAAGAGCTGCTCTATAATTCCAAGTACTCCAGAATTCCGCTCTATGACGGCATGCTCGATAACATTACAGGGATTCTTTACAAGACGAAGGCGCTGACCGAGTTGGCTAAAGGGAGAACCGATTTGCGCCTCCGGGATATCGCCCATCCTCCGCTCTTCGTCCCGGCCGGCAAGACGGCGGACGACTTGATGAAACAGTTCCAGCAGGAGAAACGGCATATGGGAGTCGTCGTCAACGAATTCGGCGGTGTCATGGGACTGGTGACGCTTGAAGATCTTCTCGAGGAAGTCGTAGGTGAGATCGTCGACGAAACGGATATCACCGAAGAACTCATCAAACGCATTGGAAAGAACCAGATTCTAGTCCACGGACGGACGGAAGTTCGAAAGGTGAACGACTTCCTGAAAGTCGAGCTTGGAGATGAAGCCCTGACGATCGGAGGGCTGATCCAGGAAAATCTTGGTCGCATCCCGCAGGCAGGAGAAGAACTCCGCATAGAGAATTGTCGCCTGGTGGTCCATGAGGCGGATCCCCGCTCGATACGAAGCGTACAAATTCTTAAGGACGAGAAAGTGCCTGTTCCGGTCGAAGCCTCGGTGTGACTAGCTCTCCTTCTGTTGCGCTATTAAGTCTAGGAAAGCTTTCTCGCTAAGGACAACTACCTCTAGTTTCTTCGCCTGATCGAGTTTCGAGCCAGGGTCTGTGCCGGCTACGACATAGCTCGTCTTCTTACTGACACTGGATGACACCGTGGCGCCCAACCGTTCTACCAGCGCCTTGGCCTCATCTCTCGTCAGCCTCACCAATCCACCAGTGAACACGAAGCTCTTTCCTGAGAAGGGCAAAGCAAACAGGCTTTGAGTTGAGGGTGTGTCTATGATCGAAACGCCTAGCGTACGCAATTCATCGATGACCCGTCGGTTCGAACTCTCTTGGAAGTATGAGACCAAACTCTCAGAGATTTCAGGACCAATTTCCCGGACTTCCTGAAAACGGGCGCAGTCAGCCGACATGATAGCATCAAGCGAGCCGAACTCTTTCGCAAGCACTTTGGCAATGTGCTGCCCTACTTGACGGATTCCCAGGCCCATCAAAAATCGATCGAGCGAGACGTGTTTGCTTTGAGCGAGGGCGTTAAGGAGAAGGGTTGAGGATCGCTCCGCGAATCCCTCTAACTCAAGAAGTTGTTCAGCCCTGAGTCGATACAGGTCGGAGAGATCCTTCACAAGGCCGAGGTCGACCATTTGTGCCACTGTTTTTTTACCCAGTCCGTCGATATTGAGAGCGGTCTTCGATACGAAGTGTTCAATGGCACCTTTCAGTTGGGCCGGACAGGCGGCTTGGCCTGTGCAGTAGAAGTAGGCACCTTCTCTTGCCACGGTGGAATTGCATATTGGACAGTGAAGTGGCATGTGGAAAGGGGCCGACCTGACTTCATTCGAAATGGGGATACGCTCGGTGATCGCCGGAATAACATCGCCGGCGCGCTCGACTCGAACCGTGTCGCCTACTCGGATATCCTTTCTTGCCACCTCATCCGCATTGTGGAGGGTAGCCCGGCTAATGGTGACCCCACCCACTTCTACTGGTTTCAGGAGGGCGAGAGGGGTTAAGGCTCCCGTTCGGCCAACGGAAATTACAATGTCCTGTACCTCTGTGATCTCTTTCCGAGGAGGAAACTTGAACGCGATGGCCCAACGAGGACTTCTGGATTTCATTCCTAGTTGCGCTTGCCAATCCCCGCGATCGACTTTCACCACGACTCCATCAATTTCATAAGGGAGATTGTCGCGTTGGTCCTCCGTTTCCCGGTGAAATCCCAAGACCTGGTCGATGGTTTCGCATCGTCGGCGAAGGTGAGGGACCGGAAGCCCGCACATGGCCAGCATCTCCAGTTCCGCCCAGTGCGACGGGGGATGAGCTCCGGTCATCGCCATTACTTCATAGCATGTGACGACGAGTGGCCGTGAAGCGGTAATGTGCGAATCGAGTTGCCGAAGAGAACCGGCGGCGGCGTTACGTGGGTTGGCAAAGGCGTCGTCCCCCCGCTCGGTCATTCGTCGATTGAGCGCATGAAAGTCCGAAAGGCGCATATACACTTCGCCACGCACCACCAAATGATCCGGGTACGATCCAGTCTCCAACTGCAGCGGGAGCGAGCGAATCGTGCGGAGATTCATGGTGATATCCTCGCCCACCTGTCCGTCACCACGGGTTGAGCTACGAACAAACGTCCCGTGGTCGTAGACTATTTCAACTGACAGGCCATCGAATTTAGGCTCGACCGTGTACTCGATGTGGTCCACACCTAGCTCCCGTTTCATTCGCTGATCGAAGGCCAGGACCTCCTCAGAATTCATCAAGGAATCAAGGCTCAGCATGGGCCGTTCATGCTGCACCTTGCCGAGTGTATCCAAGGGGGGGGCACCGACACGCTGAGTCGGGGAATCGGGGGTTACCAGTTCCGGGTACGTCCGTTCCAAGTTGGTCAATTCTCGGAACAACCGATCATACTCTCCATCGGAAATCTCAGGCTGGTCCTTGATGTAATAGAGGTAGTCATGATGCCGGATTTGGCCCTTGAGTTGGGCGAGTCGCTCTTGCTCGGCTGGAGTGGCTTTCGACGAGGGCAGAGAGTCGTTATGGAGTGAATCCTGTCGCATGGTTGCGCTCAACGAGGTGACGCCTCAGTGATCGTTTCTAAGGTGCCATGAAAGACGACGTTTGGCATGAGAGGGGAGAGAGGTCTGAACCATGCTGGGACTGTTGAAGAAATGGAGCGTGAACCATCCAAAGAGGCGATTTCCAGGTGCCTCCACCTCGGGAAGGCCGGCGGAGAAACCATATCCCCTTCTG
>LNDU01000046.1 GCA_001464735.1 Nitrospira sp. Ga0074138 | reverse complement strand
TCTTCATCGCCTTGCTCCTTTGTGTCGCCACTTCCGGTGGCGTTGGTGAAGCCAGGCTACCACTTATCACACTGTCCGAATTTCTGGAGCCCCCTCTCACGTCACTGGCCACAGGCACTTGAACAAGATGGCTCGGCTGGATGAGCCAGGGATCGCCGAGTTGCTCGAACCACAAGACCGCTCCAATCCCAAGCAGCACCACCGCGACAGGAGCGGGAAAGAGAGACGTTTTCAGGGGCTTCCACTTGTCCCAGAGGACAAGCAGGGCAATAGATGCGAGACCAATCAGAGAGGCGCCGAGGTGAAAGTCCCCAAATATACTGAGGAGCTCAGAAAACGTGGTTTGGAGATCCGTTGAAAGAAGGACATGTCGCCTTCTGGATCCGGATCATGTCCGACCAGATGGGGAATTTGTTTGAGGATGATGATCACGCCGATCGCAGCTAATAATCCTTTGATGACGCTTGATGGGAAGAACGCAGCAATGAATCCTCCCTTGGCGATACCCAAAACGATTTGAATCAACCCAGCCAGCATCACAGCTGTCAGAAAGGCTGAGAATGATCCGAGTGAAAGAATTTGAGCGGCGACGACCGCGGACAAGCCGGCGGCCGGGCCGCTCACACTGGTATGAGATCCGCTGAGGAGTCCCACCACAATGCCGCCGATGATTCCAGCCAACAACCCGGACACCAACGGCGCGCCGGAAGCCAGGGCAATTCCTAAGCAGAGTGGCAGCGCCACAAAGAACACAACAAGGCCCGACTTCACATCGGCAATGAGAGTCCTAGCAGATATCCCGTTCGTCGTACGCATCAGATAGCCTCTTCATAGAACCGTCCGTATCGATCAGAACCTCGTCGCGAGCAAGTATTTCTGTTTCGGGAGGGTGCACTACTGCCATCTCTACCGACCGGTGCGATTCCTGTTCTCGGCCTCAACTGTGACCGGCGAGCCATGGACTATGTTCCAGTTTGAGCGAGTGCTCCCGGAACTTGCCCTGGTTGTCCCCAATAAATTGTCCGATGGGGAAAGGGAATCTCAATGCCTTTGGCATCGAACGTCTTCTTGATCCGCCGGTTCATTTCCCGTCCAATCCGCCATTGTTGACTGGGTTGGGTCTTGAGACGGCACCGGATGATCACGGCGGACTCATCGAAGCGATCGACCCCGAGCATTTCCAGCGGTTCCAGAATCTCGGGGGCGTACAACGCATCGGTCCGCAGTTCCTCTGCAATTTGGATGAGGACTGCCATGACGCGATCTACGTCTTCCCGATAGGCCACGCCGACGTCAAGGACGGAATAGGAGTAGCCTTTCGTCATGTTCTTCACTCGGTCCACGATCCCATTCGGCACGATGTGCACATTGCCGGACACGTCGCGTAGCGTGATGGTGCGTAGCTTGACCTCTTCGACCACGCCGTTCACGCCGGCCACCTCGACGATATCCCCCACGCTGATGGAATCCTCCAGTAGGATGAAGAACCCCGAGATCACATCTTTCACCAAACTCTGAGCGCCGAAGCCGATCGCCAATCCGCCCAAACCAGCGGCAGCCAGCAGTGGTTTGAGGTCGATCCCGATCTCGGATAAGATCATCATGGTTCCCACAGCCAGAATGAACACGCGCGCCACGTCGCGCAGCACATGTGTGAGCGTGTCGGCCCGTCGACGTTGTGCCGGACTCGGCAAAGTGCCTTCGTACAGATTTCGCAGTCGTTTCAGAACCTGTTTTGTAATCACGAGCAGGAGCACCATGGTCACACCGACGAGCAACACACGAATCCCCGACCCCATCCCCCACTCAATGAATCGTTCCATCAACCGCGTTACCCATCGCTCTTGCATCATGCGCCCTCCTCCTCGACGATTCGCTTCGTTCCCATGGATTATGTTCACAGCGCTTACGGAGCCTGTGGTCCCTCTCCCAGCACGCGGTTGATCGTCAAGCCCTGCACCAGGATCGAGAAGACGACGACAGCATACGTGATTGTTACGAGTGCATCACGCGACGAACCAGGCGGCAGTGAAAGGGCCAGCGCTACGGAAATGCCGCCGCGCAGGCCGCCCCAGGTTAAAATCCTGATCGTCTTCTCGTTGAACTCGCGCACAAAACTAAACCCTTTGACTTGGAGCACCACAGTGATCCAGCGTGCCGCCAGCACCAAGGGAATGGCCAGGAGTCCGGCGATCAGATAGGGTTGTTGGAAACTCAGTACAAGCACTTCCAATCCGATCAGCACGAACAAAACTGCATTCAACAACTCGTCCAACAATTCCCAGAAGTTATCGAGATGCTCCCGTGTCGTTTCCGACATGGCCCATTGCCGCCCATAGTTTCCGATGAGCAGTCCCGCCACCACCACGGCGATGGGGCCGGAGGTGTGCAACAGATCCGCCAGCCCGAAGCTACCCATGACCAGCGCCAGGGTAATGAGAATCTCGACTTGGTAATTATCTACCGAGCGGAGCATCCGATACGCGATATAACCTAAGGCCAGCCCGAGCGCAGCTCCACCGAGCGCTTCCTCCGCGAAGAGTACCAGCACGTCAGTCATGTGCACCGTCTCTTTCGGAACGAGATTCAAAACGACCAGAAATATCACGACGCCCACACCGTCGTTGAAGAGAGACTCCCCGACGATTTTCATTTCCAGTGCCTTGGGTAAGCGGGCTTGCCTGAGGACTCCCATGACGGCGATCGGATCGGTTGGCGAAATCAACGCCCCGAACAGCAGGCAATAGAGAAAAGGCAACGGCAGGCCGACGAAAGCAAACACCACATAGCTAAGCCCCCCGATCAGCAGGCTCGACAGGATCGTCCCGATGACCGCCAGAGTGCCGATCACCCATTTGAGATCCAGCAGCTCGTCCAGTTTGACATGCAACGCGCCGGCAAACAGCAAGAACCCCAGCATGCCATGCATCAGCGCTTCGTTGAAATCGATGGCGCCGATGAACCGTTGTGCCTCAGCCTCCACGCCGAATCCCAACTTGCCGAGCACCAGCAGAATCAGCGAGAACACCAGCGCCACCGCCATCAGCCCGATCGTCATCGGTAATTTCAGCAGCCGGTGGTTCACATAACTGAACAGGGCCGCCAAGCAAATGAGGATCGTGAGCGTGTGAATCAGTGTCACGAGCAGTCTTCCTTTTCGTTTTCAGGCTTCCGCATGGTCACCCTGTCTCATCTCGACGGAAACGTCTGCTTTCGGTCTCCGACCGGACATTCTGGTCTGTCGCGGTGATGTCGTAAACGACTGGTTGCCCAGCGTCTTCGCAGAACCACGAGAGGGCAAGAGCGAACTTGCGGTTTTCTTGAATATTGACGTGCTCAGTTCCGCTTCTGGGATCTCTTCGGTTTGAACTTTTCTTCTTCCACATCGATGACCGCTCCAGTTTCGGCGTCGATATGGACTTCCATGACTATTTTCTCAGCCGTGACGACTTCTACTTCCCAGATCAACCGGTCATGCTTCTGTTCAAGCTCGGCTTCAATGACCGTACCTGGCACTTTCTCCCGCGCCGTTGTGACGGCCTCGTCGATCGATACCTTTGCTGCGGCTGCCTTCTCAACTTTATTTGGTTCTCCAAATGCCAAGCCAGCCTCCATCATGAAGCCGGCTGTCAATACAAGAGCGGCCAGCGTGAACCTTGTACCAACTTCCTTGCACACGACTTCCTCCATGACGTGACTGGGAACTTCAAGATGATGCAGCTATCACTCTCGTTAGAGCCGTCCTCGCAACGTTTGCCTTATCCTCTCGATGTAGTCTCGGCGTGTCGTATCAATCTCACTCTGTCTCGTCCTCACGATGCAGCCACACCCGGAATCGGGCCCAATGTACACTGAGCCGAGCAGTGGCTCTCGAAAGAATACAAAGTTAGCAATTTCTATTTCGAAGTGTTTCATTCGAAGCAGCATGGAACCTCCACGACCTCATAGCAAGCTTCACGTCCCACACACTATGTGATGTGTGTAACAGGCACCCGTGAACGTCTCAGAGCAACACGTGCACATTAGCTCGATGGGATGCGAACGAAGAGGCTACCCTTGAGGAGGGTGAAAGACTGCGCTTAACACAATCGAAAGAGGAGCTGCTGGTTGGAAACTCACCGAGAAACTGGAATGGCTTGGCTGTCCTGGTTTCGGAATGATGGGAGGAATTGAAAAGTCTTCAGAGAGCGATTCCACCGGCGTATCCGAGATGAGGAGACCCAATAACGTGACCGGAGCTCCCAGCAGTTGGGACACCACGCAGAGACAGAGGAAGCAGATGAGCACGGCTGTGGCTTTTCCATCAAGCACACCGTGACATATCCCTCTATCAGTGGGACGCATGGCACGTACTATACTCAAGCCCAGACTCGTGGGCAAGAGCAGTTCGTAAGGTCTACTGCGAACTGGATCGGCTGGAGCACCATTCTGCACTCACTTATGTCATTTCTGCACTCACTTATGTCATTCGCCGATCCGACCAGGCATAGGTCGCGCCGAAACAGAGACCCGCTACGACCGCCTGGACAAATGCATCCTCCGCATGAAGCGCGATTGCCCACCACACGATGGCAGCAAGGAGACCGGCCACCGCCCCAAGAAACACTTTGCCGCCTGCAAGTTTCAGCCAATCGGTGAACAGCACCCATGCGCTCATATATACGACTCCGGCGGCAACCGACGCCCAGAGGTACATGAGATCGCGATTGAAGAACCAGACCTGGATCCCCCCTGCAAGAATGCCCAGGATCACACCGGTTATGATTCGCTTTATCATGATGGAATAGTGAAACGAGGTGTCAGCCAATTCATCCTCCATGTGCAACTAGTTTTGCTTCCCACTTAAATGAAGTGGTATGCAGTCTTGCTTAATCGATCAATATAGCCATACCTGCCCGCCGGATCGTAACGCGACACCTGTCTGGGGTGTGACCTGCTCCATGCCAAACATCCAGCGGCGCTCGGGACGCATGAAGTACAATTTCACGCTCTCAATGGTTGATCCACTACCCGACTTCCCCTCAGGCTGAGCTCCGAGAATCTGCTGCCAGGCCGAACGCCATTGGGAAGGGCGCACGTGGATGGGATCGAACCCATACCACGCGGGATCTAGCCGGAAGAACCTAGTCCTATACGACGCAGACAGCTGAACCAGCCCTTCGTTCACACGTTCGGCTCTTTCTATGACCTCAGTGAGGGAAAGGTGACAAGAGGGCGATAGTACCGACCGAAATGCCAAAAACTTACTATTGGATAGGCGCCGGATGCTGGAAAGCGGCAAATCAGTGAGTACGATGTCGTTTGTGACCGTCCTTAGACGGACAAGTGCCTCTTTGACCCATCCCAACGTTCGCTCGACGGAAAAGCCATATAGGATATCATTGCCGACATCTGTCACAAGCCCCCTGGTGGCCATCGGAGGACGAGATGCTAATTCAGTCCACAAGCTCGATTTGAGGATACTGGGTAATGTACGAAACATAAAGTTGCTCGGAGCTCCATATGATCGCCCATGTCCAAGCGCCGCCAGTACTTCGACGTCCGGTCCCCACACCAATCGAGACGTCGAGACAATGGTCTGGAAACCACGTGTCAAGTTGCTGGCGCCAAGCGCAACGACGCGACCGACCTCAGGAGGCATACCCAGCCATCAGAGTGTGTGATTGTTGGCTGAAGGCAAGCGCTCTACTCAATATGAACCTGGCCCTGCCCGGTGAGTTCCAACCTGACGACAACTGGCACTCCATCGTGGAGACAGCGATATGGGGTGATCATTGGATCGTTGGTTGTTAGACCAGCACAGCGTGATTCAATGTCCTTCGTGTCTCCAGGCTGAAACCTGAATCGCACCGTGACGATCCCTCCACTGACTCGATGTGTTTCAAAGATATCATAGGAGGACTTGGGAATGACGTGTGAGACCCAGCCTTGGCTCATGCTCTCAGACTCTATCAATGCCTGATAGGTCTCGTAGTGAGACTCAAACGTCCCGATGTTATCAACGAGCCAGACCGCGCCGACAAAAACCGCCCCCACTACCAACAGGCTTGCCCCGATCTTATTCATACATCAACGGGTATTGTCGTCGGAACGGTCACGAGACCGGCGGACAGGTGGTTTGCCTCGTATCGCGACCGAGCCCCTTGGTCACTTCAATCCGCGCGACACCTTTGACATTGGCGCAGAGATCCCCGAGTCCCGGTGTGACCAGTCGAAACGGACCACCTTTCGTATCAGGCAACGGTGCTCCATCAAGCTCGTACACGAGAACTCCATGGTCTCTGGCTTGCTGGAGCGTGAGACAGGCTGAGTACTTTCCGTCTGCTGCATGAAATGCGATGTGATCCGCCTCAATCGCCAAAGTCGGAACATCGAGCAGCCCATTCAACCGAATCCCCCGTCCTTTCATGCCCGGCATCACGGTGGCAATATCGAGCTGATGTTCTACAGGCAATGCCGCGATAGCGGCACGGTCAAATGAGATCGGTTGAACGACGGCGCCTTCAATTCGGACCCGCCCTGAGCCGGTCTGTTCCTTCTCGGTGATCGTCTTGATCATCGCTGTCAGGGCTTCGTTGACAGGAGTGGGAATGCCTAACTTGCGACCCTGCTCCACAATGAACCCGTTTAAAGAGTCGATCTCCGTCCGCCGCCCCGTCTTCCAATCGTCGTACATAGATGTATGGATGTCACGGATCTCTTGAGAGGCCTTGACCACTCGTTCAGGCATATCGAGCGGCAACGGTACCTTCAGCGCAGCCGAGATTGCCGCGCATTCTCCCACTATCTGCCGGATTACACCCGTCATCTCTGGGTGATCCAACGCCTTTGCCACACGATCATCAATGAGCACCGTGATCGGATTGAAGACGCAGTTCCAACACATCTTCTCCCATTTACTGCGGCGAAGGTCTTTAGAGAGGTGGCAAGGAATGCCTGCTGAGGCAAACAGGTCACGGATGGCGAGAAGTCGTTCGCTCTCATAGCCCATCAGTTCACCGATGGCGACAGCCCCCTTCTTATAATGGTCGATCACGCCCGGCTCGGCGATTTTGGAATAGATGTACGCCACCCCACCGACGACGCAATCTCGCTGGATTCGCGCGATGAGGCGGTCTTCGGTGTCGATCCCGTTTTGCAGGGTGAGGATCACTGTTTTTTCAGTGAGTATCGGTTCGATCTGGTCCATCACCTCATTGAGGGCGTAGGCTTTCACTCCCAGAACAATGAGGTCTGGCTTCGGCAGCTCTCGAGCATCGGATGCAACTGGCGGTCGGACGGTGAAGGAACCACCGGCACTGCGAATCGTCAGCCCATTCCGCTTGACTGCTTCAAGTGTTCTAGGTCTAAGAAGAAAAGAGACATTGGGGTTGTTCTTCGCCAGATGTGCTCCGAAGAACCCGCCGACCGACCCTGCACCCACGAATAAGATCTGTTTCATCACTCATCCTCATTCAGTTGCTTGCGAAGCGGCTGTACTATAGCATGCACCTCCACAGAGACACAGCAGCGTACTCGCTCACCAATGCCTATGGCTCATGGATCCAATCTCGGACTCTTGAAAGAAAAGCTGGTTGCTGCTGAGGCTATCACTGTTCTCACCGGTGCTGGGATCTCAGCCGACAGCGGTGTACCGACCTTTCGCGGCACGGACGGTTTGTGGAAGAACTTTCGCGCCGAGGACCTGGCGACACCCGAAGCCTTCGAGCGGGATCCTCACCTCGTGTGGGAATGGTACAACTGGCGGCGCGAGCTGATCGCCACAAAACAGCCGAATGATGCGCACAAGGCACTAGCCGAACTGGAGCGCCGCTGTCCGGACTTTTGGCTGATGACGCAAAATGTGGACGGGCTGCATCGAGACGCCGGCTCACGGAAACTCTCGGAGATTCATGGCAATATCTGGAAGGTTCGCTGTACCGGCTGTGGCGTGGTGGAAAACAACCGCGATGTGCCGATTGCCATTCTTCCGTCCTGTTCCCGATGTGGATCGCTGCTCAGACCCCATATCGTTTGGTTCGGAGAATCCTTGTCTCCTGACGATCTCGACGACTGCTCCAGGGCGCTTAAACACTGCGACGTCCTGCTTGTCATCGGCACATCCGGCGTTGTCTATCCGGCTGCAGGGTTTGCATCCGTTGCCAAAGAAGTTGGCGCATTCGTCGCCGAAATCAACCTCGACCCCACCCCACAGTCAGCACTGGTCGACCTCTCATTGCACGGCCGTGCAAAAGATCTTGTGCCGCTACTCCTACAGCCGCTCTAGAAGCGGAAACAGCTCCTCCAAATTCTTGATGGTCCGAATGCCTGCGCCCTGCTGTCCTCCGTCACGGTCCAACAGGACGGTGTGAAGCCCGGCTTTCTTCGCGCCTTCCACGTCCTCTCGCAGACTATCGCCGATATGCAGGGCCTCCTCCGGATCGACGGCATGCTTCTCTAACGCGAGATGAAAAATCTGAGGAGCCGGTTTTGCGGCTTGGGCTAAACTCGAAATAGTCACCGTGTCAAATGTCTCGGCGATCCCGAGTCCACGCAGCACGGTAAATAGACGAGAATCAAAATTCGAGATGATACCAAGCTCCAGATTCCGCTCCTTGAGCCGAGTCAAGGTCGACGCTGTTTCAGGAAACAAACGCCATGATCGATGGTCCTCAAATACACGAAATACGTGATCGAAGAACTCGTCGAATCGCTCGAACATGCCCACGCGATAAAAGACGTGATGCACGATATCGAACCACCACAGTCGCTCACTTTGTTTGATTCGTGTCGGGTCGGTTACGGCAAAGACCGGCGGCGGCGCTTCACGGAACGCTCGACTGAATGCGTGCTGGATTGCGACTAACGAGTCTGGTTTCTGGAGAAAACCGAACTCGACCGCATGTCTAAGATAAATCTCAGCGACCGACCCCTGCACGTGAAAGAGGGTATCGGCTGCATCGAAAAACACGACTCGTATCGACGAACTCATGAGGGGGTCATCGTGATCTCATGTAGCAATTCGGCCGCGCGTCGAAATACATCGCGAATCCAATCACCTATCGATGGTTTTCTTGACAAAGCATACCCCCCTTGCTAGCTTCGAAGAAACTAAAAAGTGGGGAGCGTCGTTCATGGCTTCGCCGATCTTTGTGGTGGACAGCAGTCCAGCAGTGAGACGGATGGTGGAACAGATCTCGACCCCGGAAGGGTTTGAGGTCGTTGGGTTTCAAGATGGACCGACTGCGCTTGAGGCCGCTCGGCGAAACTCGCCCTCGCTGATCATTGCGGACTATCATCTCGACAACATGACCTTCTCAGGGTTTTGCAAAGAGATCAACAAGCTGGACAATCTGACGGAAACCTATCTCATTTCGTTGGTGAATCCTGCTGATCGCCCGGACGAAAATCTCCTTCGCACGTTGGGTGTCAAGGCCTTCCTGAAGAAACCCTTTCAATCTGAGGATTTGCTTGATGTACTGAAGTCTCTTCAACAGAGACCGACTGGTACCTCGAACGGCAATGGTCTGAAACGGCGCATCTGGCCGCCAACATCGACTTCAACCGACTCTGATGATGAGGCGATCGACTATCTGTCAGGTGGCGATAGCCAGGAGGAGCCTATGAACCAGTCTGGCAGCTCATCCAGTGCATCACCGGCACCATCAGTCGCGCCTGCGGCTCCCGAAGATGCCATGAGGGGCCTCTTTGACCAACTCTTGCAATCGATGACGAAACGAAGCGAGCTGAGCCTTGCCGAGCTGCTCCCTCGCGTGATCGAGGAGAAACTGGGAACCCATGTCCGACCAATAGTTCAAAAAGAGTTGAGCGCACAGCTAGGGAACATCCTCTCTCAGGAATATCTCACCACGATCATTCACCCTCTGGTCTCTCAGGCATTGCCCGCTCTCATCAAAAAGGAGCTCGAGGCCAGCGAGCCCATCGTCCGACAAACCGCATCCGATGTGGCCAGAGCTTCTCTCGGAAAGAGCGTCGATCGGCTGGTCAAGGATCAGGTCGAATCCGGAGTCCAGCAATACTTACCCGCAGCCGTGCGGGAACAGGTGGGAGCAGTCGATCAGCTGGTCAAAGATGAGATTCAACGTGCTGTGCAGAAGCAGGCCCTGCTCCTGGCAGATGACATGGTGAAAGCCGCAGTTGGACAAACCGTCGAACAGGCCGTTCAGAGAATCGTGCCCGAGATTGCCGAGCAGCACATCAAGGCTGAACTCAAACGTCTGATCGAGACTGAAGAAGCGTCACGCCCCTCTAAGATTTAACCTTCTTGTTTCGCTTCCCTCGTCCAGCCTTGGCCAAGGCCTTCACCCGCTTGACATTCTTCTGATGTTTCTTTCGTGTCTTCCGATCCTTCTCACGACCTCGTGCCATGATCCTCCTACTGGAAAGTGTGTGATGCGCTCTTTTGTGGCCGATTGTATAGCACATGCCTCGCAAGGTCACAAGCTGAGAGGCACCTCCATTTTCTGCACCGCTACAGACATGCTAAGATGCGCACCCTGTTGTTAGAGGACCTTGCACCAATGACCATATCTCAACTCGATAAAACGTATGACCCCAAAGCCGTTGAAGACCGTTGGTCCCGTGAGTGGATCGACCGAGGATATTTCCGTGCCGACGCGAAGACCCACCCAGGCCAACCCTATTGCATCGTCATTCCTCCTCCTAATGTCACCGGCTCGCTTCATGTCGGCCATGCGCTCAACCATTCACTGCAAGACATTCTGATCCGGTGGCGGCGTATGCAGGGGCGCAATACCCTCTGGCTCCCCGGAACCGACCATGCCGGTATCGCCACGCAGAACGTGGTGGAAAAACAGCTGATGGCCGAAGGCCTGTCACGGGAGTCGCTGGGGCGGGAGCAGTTCGTCGAACGGGTGTGGCAATGGAAGGCGACGTCGGGAAACACGATCGTCAATCAGCAAAAGCAGCTGGGAGAATCCTGCGACTGGGATCGCTTGCGATTTACGATGGACGACGGCTTGTCCAAGGCCGTCATCGAGGTCTTCGTGCGTCTGTATGAAGACGGGTTGATCTATCGTGGCGAGCGGCTCATCAATTGGTGCCCACGCTGTCTGACGGCCCTCTCTGACATCGAAGTAGAACATGAGGAGGTGAAAGGTAAACTCTACCACCTCCGCTATCCGTTGGCGGACGATCCGAACACCGGTTTGATCGTGGCCACAACGCGACCTGAAACGATGTTGGGCGACACGGCCGTCGCCGTGCATCCGGACGATCCTCGCTATCGCCACCTGATCGGCAAGAAGGTCCGTCTGCCGCTGACGACGCGCGAGATCCCGATCGTAGGCGATTCGATCCTCGTAGATCTTGAATTCGGCACCGGCGCCGTCAAGATCACGCCGGCGCACGACTTCAACGACTACGAAGCAGGAGAGCGGCACGGACTCCCTCGTCTTGCCGTGCTCGATCATGCCGCATTGCTTGATGCCGCTGGGATGCAACAGGCAGCAGTCGAATCATCGGTCGTCGAGATGCTCCGTGGCCTTCCAGTTCCCAAGGCGCGCCCCAAAGTTGAAGCACTCTTGCGTGAACAGGGACTCCTTGAAAAAACCGAAGACCATAAGATGGCCATCGGAAAATGCTATCGCTGCAAGACGGTCGTTGAGCCGTATCTATCTCCCCAGTGGTTCGTCAAGGTTCAACCTCTTGCCGATCCCGCTATTAAGGCAGTTGAAGAGGGACGGATCCGGATTATCCCCGAAGGGTGGGTGAATAATTATCTGGGCTGGATGCGGGATATCAAAGATTGGTGCATCTCACGGCAAATTTGGTGGGGACATCAAATTCCTGCCTGGTACTGTCTGACTTGCAACAGTCGTCAGATCGTCACTGTCGATGGTCGGACCACAATCCTACAAGGTGCCGTCCCGATTATTTCAAAATTGACTCCAGCTGGGTGTCCCACCTGTCATGGCCAACACTTGCTCCGCGATCCAGACGTGCTCGATACATGGTTCTCCTCCGCCCTCTGGCCGTTCACAACGCTCGGTTGGCCGGAACAGACGCCTGAACTCAAGACCTATTACCCGACTTCCACATTGGTCACCGGCCTCGATATTCTGTTTTTCTGGGTGGCTCGCATGATCATGATGGGGCTCAAGTTCATGGGAGATGTGCCCTTCAAAGACGTCTATATCCATGCCTTGGTCCGCGACGCAGAAGGCCAGAAGATGAGCAAATCCAAGGGCAACGTGATCGATCCGCTGCACGTCATGGATCAATTCGGCACTGACGCCCTTCGGTTCACCCTGGCCTCGATGGCCTCGCCGGGACGCGATATCAAGCTGGCAGAAGAACGGATCGAGGGCTACCGTAATTTTGCTAATAAGATTTGGAATGCCGCGCGATTCTGCCTTATGTATTTGGATGGACCAAAGTTTTCGAAGCCGCCGGCCGAACTCGGATTGCCAAATCGTTGGGTCCTGAGCCGGCTGAACCATACAATTAAGGTGGTGACAGTAGAACTAGAAGCATATCGCTTTGATCGCGCGTCCAACGCACTTTATCAGTTTATTTGGCACGAGTACTGTGACTGGTATTTGGAGTTGATCAAGCCTGCCATACAAGACCCAACTCATCCGTTTGGGCCAGAAACCAGATCTACACTCATCGAAACATTTGAAACCACTATGCGGCTTCTTCACCCGTTCATGCCGTTCATTACAGAAGAGATCTGGCAAACCATTCCGCATCAAGGAGAAAGCATTGTCATCCAATCCTTTCCAATGCCCAACATGGCTTGGAATGCACCAGAGGCCGAAGCGGTTTACACGTTACTTGAACAAACCGTCAGTCTCGTGCGCACTGGACGGACGCTATTAAACTATCCACCTGGGCAACAGATCACTTATTGGGTTGCGCACGAGGATCAAGTGGAACAACGCCATCTAGAACTGACTCACCGCCACCTGGGACACTTGAGCCGTGGCACTGCCGAGGTGAAGCCGACGAAAGAGTGGCCCGTGCAAAAACTGCTTCGACTCGTCAATGAAGGCCTGTCGGTAGGCATCGTAGTTTCCGGCGACGTCGACCTCAAGAAAGCGATCGAGCGCCTCGGAAAACAACTCGCGGAGACCGACAAGGAATTGCAACGGGTCGATGGGAAGCTGAAGAACGCCGAGTTTGTGTCGAAAGCTCCACCGGACGTGATTACCGAGCACCAGGAGCGGGTGCGGACCCTGTCTCGCGATCGTGCATTGCTGGCCCATAGCCAACAGCAGCTCCGCACGATGCTGGGATCCTGAGAAATGTTCACCCCCCTCCCCGCTGCAGAGATCCGTCGTGCCGTGCGTCAAGGGTTCGAAGAAGATCTGGCTCAGGGAGATGCCACGACCGCATCAATCTTTCCATCTCCGGTGCCGGCTCGAGCCGAGATCATCGCGCAACAGCTGTTGGTTGTGGCAGGCATGGCCGCAGCGGTTCAAACCTTTCTCATGGTCGATCCTACTCTGCGGTTGTCGGTTTCCAAAGGAGATGGCGACCGAGCTAAGAATGGAGAGCCGCTTCTTCAGATCGAGGGTGATGGGCGGTCCATCCTGCAGGCTGAGCGGGTTGCCTTGAACTTTCTTCAACACCTGTCCGGGATCGCCACCTTGACGCAACGGTTCTGCCACGCCGTGCGCGGCTACCCCGCCAGTATTCTGGATACCAGAAAAACGCTTCCCGGCTGGCGTGCGCTTCAGAAGTGGGCCGTGTCGCTTGGCGGAGGGATCAACCACCGACACTCACTGAGTGACGGGATTCTGATCAAAGACAACCATCTGGCCCTTCTTCAACACACTCGACGACCGGTTGAACGGGCCTGCCGATTGGCACATGCCCGTTGCTCGAGCGCACTTCCGATTATTGTTGAGGTAGAATCCCTCTCTGAGGTCCGGCAGGCGCTCGCAGGAAAGCCTGATATTATTCTGCTGGATAACATGGCTCCAGACCTGGTCCGACGTGCCGTAGCATTGATCAAGAAGCAGGCTCTGGTAGAAGTGTCGGGCGGCATCACCCTGAAGAGCGTCCGAGCCATGGCTGCCGCCGGCGCCGATCGCATCTCTATTGGGGCGCTCACCCATTCTGCTCCGGCAGCAACAGTCAGCCTTGTCATGACGCTGACTCGGCCTGCACGCCGCCGGCGTTCGTAGTTGATGTCGTCACCCTCCACCCCACTTAGCCTCGATCGTATTCGCAGCACCCTAGTGACCGAGTCACTTGGGCATACCTTGTATCTGCACCAAGAGCTCCCCTCGACCAACACGGAGGCGGCTGCTTTGGCGCGAGCGGGTGCACCGCACGGGACCGTCGTAATTGCGGAAAGCCAGTCAGGTGGATACGGGCGACATGGGCGTGCTTGGTTCTCTCCGCCGGGGCTGAACATCTATTGCTCTGTCATCATACGTGGCATGGGTGACAACCTATCGCTTTCGCAATGGTTATCCTGGGTGCCGCTTGTCAGCGCACTTGCCGTCACCGAGGCGATTCGACAGACGGCGGCTGTGTCCCTTTTGCTGAAGTGGCCGAACGACCTGCTTCTCCATGAACGCAAAGTCGGCGGGATTCTCTGCGAGAGCAGTGGTGCCACCACCAATAATCCAGTTGTGGTGATTGGAATCGGGCTGAATGTGAATGTTCCCCCGCTATCTTTTCCCGTAGAGTTGCAGCCAATTGCAGCCTCATTATTAGAAGCCTCGCGACAACTAATCGACCGTAATCGGCTCATTGTGCAACTGCTCCTGGAGCTTGAGCAGTGTCTTGGGGAGCTTCGATCTTCTGGATCTGTCCGCCTGCGACAAGCCTATACGGCTCGCTGCGCCACATTGGGGCGCCACGTTCGCGTCCTGTTCACGAACGATCACCCGATCGTCGGCATCGCAGAGGCGCTTTCTGCCGACGGCGCACTACAAGTAAGAACCGTGCCGCATCACCCTCGTTCACAACCGATGCCCCTCGTCGATGTCCGTGCAGCTGATGTTATTCATCTAAGAGAGTAGCGAAAATGGAGTGGGCCGGGTAGAATGAGTTCGATGCTCTTAGCGGTCGACATCGGGAACACCAACGTGGTCGCAGGAATCTTCGATGGATCAACTCTGCTGACCCATTGGCGGTTGGCGACAGATCCCAAGACCACGGCCGATGAGTATGGTGTCCTGTGCCTCAGCCTCATGGCCCGAGACGGGCGCCTCCCAGAGCACATCACCGGTGCGATCATCTCCAGCGTCGTTCCCGCGCTCACGGAGACGTTTGAGTCGATGGTTGAAACGTCCTTTGGCTCCACCCCGATCACCGTTTCCCCCGACATGGATACAGGTCTCACACTGAAATATTCGAATCCGAAAGAGATCGGAAGCGACCGCATTGTGAATGCGGCGGCGGCCTATGAGAAGTTTCACCGTGATCTCATCATCGTTGATTTCGGCACCGCGACGACGTTTTGTGCCGTCAACCGAGATGGAGAGTATCTCGGAGGTGTGATCGCACCGGGTCTGACCATTTCCGCGGAGGCGCTGTTTACCAGGGCGGCGAAGTTGAGCAAAGTTGAACTCGCCCGGCCCAAGACCGTCATTGGAACCGATACCGCCAGTAGTATTCAATCGGGGCTCATCTTCGGCTATGCCGGCCTTGTAGACACTCTTGTTCAGCGGATGGAACGGGAAATGGGGCGCACGTCATATGTAATTGCCACGGGTGGATTAGCCTCAGTCATCGCGCCGGAGGCACGATCGATTCAACATGTTGAACCATATTTAACCCTTCATGGACTTGAACTCCTCTATCGTCGTGCCCGCGGAGCGAGTCTGACCCAGTGGATCTAGTCCTCTTTGTCCCCACGTCATTTTATTTTCCCCTTACCCGTTGACTTCTCTCCTGCTATGGATATCTCCACGCTTGTATAGGTATTAGGATGACTCACGATCAAGATCAGAAAAAACCAAACGCCAATACAATCGAGAACTTAGAGGAGGCTTCTCCAGTCATGGACGCGTCAGACTCCTCAGTTCAGGATGAACTGGCCAGTAAGACTGAAGAATGCAACGCGCTCAATGATAGGTATCTGCGGCTGGCTGCGGAATTTGAAAACTACAAACGCCTCATACAGCGCGACCAGCGTGAGCAGATTCGATTCGGGAATGAACAGATTCTTAAAGAGCTGCTGCCGGTGGTCGATAACATGGAGCGGGCGATCAAAGCGGCTCGTACAAGCGGAGGCGATTCATCGCTCGTGCAGGGTGTGGAACTGACGCTCAAACAACTCTCCGGGACCCTGACTAAATTCGGCGTGCAGGCGATCGAAACGACCGGCCAGGAGTTCGATCCAAGCGCCCATCAAGCCGTCTCGTACGGACCATCGAACGACGTGCCGGCCAATAAAGTATTGGACGAGTTTCAAAAAGGGTATCGGTTGCACGACCGGATTCTACGAGCGGCCATGGTCAGTGTGTCATCAGGTCCGGCCAATTCAAGTGAACATGATTCAACGACGCATTGACCTGATTCGGTCGTCGTTGTCAAGAAGGAAGGAGTTTACCAATGGGTAAAGTCATCGGTATCGATCTCGGGACCACCAACTCTTGTGTGGCGATTATGAGCGGCGGAGACCCCGTCGTGATCGCCAATGCCGAAGGGAGCCGGACCACTCCTTCCGTCGTTGCTATCACCGATAAAACCGAACGGTTAGTGGGACAAATTGCCAAACGGCAAGCGATCACCAACCCCGAGAACACCATTTACTCCGTGAAGCGTTTGATGGGGCGCAAGTTCAAGAGTCGCGAGGTGCAAGAAGCTATGAAGCGGCTTCCGTACAAGGTGGTTGAGGCCGATAACGGTGATGCACATGTAGAGTTACGCGGCAAACGCTATAGCCCACCGGAAGTCTCCGCCATGATTCTGCAGAAAATGCGGCAGACGGCTGAAGACTATCTCGGTGAAAAGGTCACTGAGGCCGTGGTGACAGTCCCCGCCTATTTTGACGACAGCCAGCGCCAGGCGACCAAAGATGCCGGCCAGATTGCCGGGCTGAACGTCCTGCGTATTATCAATGAGCCGACAGCAGCCTCCCTCGCCTACGGTCTGGACAAGAAGAAAGACGAGCGGATCGCCGTATACGACTTGGGCGGTGGCACCTTCGACGTCTCCGTTCTTGAAATCGGCGAAGGCGTGTTCGAGGTGAAATCCACCAATGGCGATACGTACCTCGGCGGTGATGACTTTGATCTCCGCGTGATGGATTGGCTGGTCGACGAGTTTAAGAAAGACCAAGGCATCGATTTAAGGAAAGACCGGATGGCACTCCAACGCCTGAAGGAGTCGGCGGAACGGGCCAAGATCGAACTCTCCTCGTCTCAAGAAACGGAGATCAATCTGCCCTTCATCACCGCCGATGCCAGCGGCCCCAAACATATGGTCACCAAGCTCACACGGGCCAAGCTGGAGCAGTTGGTCGACGATCTCATTCAACGCACGATTGAACCCTGTCGCAAGGCCTTGTCCGATGCGGGTGTTACGGCCAAGGATATTCAGGAAATCGTGTTGGTTGGTGGTATGACCCGCATGCCCAAAGTGATTCAGGTTGTGAAGGACTTCTTTGGAAAAGAACCGCACCGTGGGGTGAATCCCGACGAAGTCGTCGCCATCGGAGCCGGCATTCAAGGCGGAGTTCTCAAAGGCGAAGTCAAAGACGTGCTGCTGCTCGATGTCACTCCATTGTCATTGGGCATTGAGACGTTGGGCGGCGTATTCACCAAGCTCATTGAGCGAAACACAACCGTTCCGACCAAAAAGAGCCAAGTGTTCTCGACCGCAGCTGATAGCCAAACGGCCGTCACCATCCGCGTGTTTCAAGGTGAACGGGAAATGGCTAATGACAATAAACTGCTTGGGCAGTTCGACTTGGTCGGTATTCCACCAGCGCCGCGCGGAACGCCGCAGATTGAAGTGACGTTCGATATCGATGCTAACGGCATCGTGCACGTGTCGGCAAAGGATTTGGCCACACAGAAAGAACAATCCATCAAGATCACGGCGTCCAGCGGGTTGAGTAAGGATGAAGTCGAGAAATTCGTTCGGGATGCACAGTCGCATACGGAAGACGATAAGAAACGCCGCAAGCTGGCGGAAGCCAAGAACCAGGCGGATAATCTCGTCTATCAAACTGAAAAAAATATCACTGAATACGGTGACAAAGTCTCCGCTGAGGAAACAACGAAAATCCAGGATGCCGTCGCAGCCGTCAAAAAAGCACTCGAAGGCACCGATGCCGAGGCTATCGAATCGGCGACGCAATCACTCATGACGGCCTCGCACAAGTTAGCCGAAGAGATGTACAAGAAAGCCGCTGCATCTCCAGGTCCGCAACAGAGCACCTCGTCCTCCGACGGCGCCGGTGAGACTAAGACCGACGAGAAAGTCGTCGACGCAGAATTTGAAGAAGTGGACAAAGACAAGAAATAGCCTAGAATAACGCCTCAGACAACCTGAGTTCCCGACACCGTCGGGAACTCAGCTATTACATATTTCAATTCGCAATGGCAGCCGTGTCAAAACGCGACTACTACGAAACTCTCGGCGTCGATAGAAGCGTATCCGACGACGATCTCAAAAAAGCCTATCGAAAGCTCGCGCGCCAGCACCATCCAGATCTCCATACCGGCGATCAACAAAAGAAAACAGCTGAAGAAAAATTCAAAGAGATCAACGAAGCCTACGAAACGCTGAGCGATCAAGAAAAGCGGAAACGCTACGACATGTTCGGCCATGCCGGGGCACAACAAGGTGGGCCAGGCTTTGACGGGTTCGATTTCAACCGTGGCGGATTCGGGGACGTCTTTAACGATATCTTCGAAGACTTTTTCGGCCAAACGCGAGGAGGTGGTCCAACTCGGGCTGAGCGTGGCAACGATCTCCAATACAACCTCGAGGTTGAGTTCGAAGAGGCTGTGTACGGAAAAGAGGCCAAGCTCAAAATCCCACGTTGGGAAATCTGCGTCGACTGCAAAGGAACCGGGGCCAAGTCAGCGGCGTCCATCAAGACATGCGCCAGCTGCAAAGGTGCTGGTCAAATTCGATTCCAGCAAGGGTTCTTCAGCGTCAGCCGTCCATGCGGTCAATGTGAAGGCACCGGTCACTTTGTCACGGAACCCTGTTCGACCTGCCAAGGACGTCAACGCGTTTACAAAGAACGCACCATCGCCGTCCATATTCCAGCCGGTATTGAGACCGGCATGCGACTTCGTCTTTCCAATGAAGGAGAGCATGGCCCCAATGGTGGCCATCCCGGGGACCTCTACGTGGCGGTTACCGTCAGACCTCATAAAATTTTTCATCGCAAGGGGCTCGATATTGCCTGTGATGTGCCGGTCAATCTCGTCACGGCCGCGCTCGGCGGAAAAGTGGAAGTCCCGACTCTCACGGGGGCAACCGTCATCAAGGTGCCGCCCGGCACACAACATGACAAGGTGCTTCGGATAAAAGGGTTAGGGGTTCCCAGCCTGAAGGGCGGGTCGACAGGCGATCAGGTCTATACGATCAAGGTCCAAATCCCCACCAAATTGACGGCCCGACAGAAAGAACTCCTGATGGAGTACGCGAAAGAAAGTGGCATGACCATGGAAGCCAACGGTGACGGCTTCTTTGATAAGATGAAAACCTTCTTCGAGTAATTTGCCCTACCCACCCGGGTTTATCTCCTGAGTCCCTCATGCCTGTGTTGTTTGTTTCCCCTGAGTGCATCGATCAGCAGACCATTGTAGTCACCGGCGATGTGCTCGTGCATCTCCGAGACAGCTTGCGTATCAAAGTCGGCGAGACGCTGTGGCTCAACAACGGACTGGCCGTCAGGTACCGGGTTGAAATCGCCGATGTGTCCAGACGAGCAGTCACCGCACGGGTTCTCGAAACGATCCAGGAACCACCCCGCCAGACGCCTCGTCTAGTCCTCGGCCAATCGCTGCTCAAGGGTGAAAAGATGGACTGGGTGATTCAAAAGGCGACTGAACTCGGCGTCAGCGAGATCGTGCCGATTGAAAGCCAGCACAGTGTGGTACAACTGAAAGCCGACCGCGTGAATCACCAGCTCGCCCGTTGGCAACGAATTGCCTTAGAAGCCGCCCAGCAATCCGAACAGTGGCGAATCCCCACTGTCGCGACACCACAATCTCTCTCAGCGCTTCTGACCAGCCTGGCGACCGGCACGCTCACGCTCATGCTGGCCGAGCGGCGGGAGGGGAAGAGTTTGCAAACGGTCAACCTACCCCAAGATGCGAGAGGCTCCATACTGGTCTTGATCGGACCAGAGGGTGGCTGGAGCCAAGAGGAAGCGCAGATTGCTGAGCAGGCGGGAATACAGCCTATTGCCCTTGGTGAGCATATCCTGCGAGCAGAAACAGCCGCCATTGCTGCCATCAGTATTCTTCAATCGCGCCTCGGCACACTGAGCTGAACGCGATCGGCGGCATTGACCAGCGGAACAATGTGGCTCTGTGATTGTGCCTCGCTCTCGTCATCGCCTTGCTCCTCTCGTATATACCTCTCAGTGTCGTGGATGCAGCCAGATTCCCACTGATCATACTGTCCGAAATTCCGAGGTCTCCTCTCTGATTGGGGCGCTGCGGGTTCTGTATCCGCCATCGAGTATCGGGCTGTTGATTTCGGAGCGATTAGTCAGTGATTATGAATCGAACAGGCGCTTGCACGCGATAGGCTGGCGGACAGCTGTGAGTGATTGTACCATCGACGGGAGCAAGCGTGGGGACGCTGCATTCGACCAGGGGTCTGGCTGGTTGCTAGAGAGGTGGACATTCGCATGTTCGATTGGCTGACTCAATCAGAGATGTGGATCGCGCTGGGCACACTGACGGCCCTCGAAATTGTCCTCGGGATCGACAATATCATCTTTATCTCCGTCCTCGTGAGCCGGCTACCTCAGCAGCAGCGAAACCTAGCACGCCGTCTTGGGCTAGGCCTGGCGATGATCGCACGACTGGGATTGTTATTCTCGATTTCGATTGTGATGGGGCTGACGGCTCCCCTATTTACGGTGCTGAGTCAAGCGATCTCAGGGCGAGATCTGATTCTCATAATCGGTGGACTGTTTCTCCTCGCCAAAGCCACCCACGAAATTCATGAAAGTTTAGAGGGCACGGATGACCAAGCAGCTGTATCGGTTCCGGCCAGTTTCGGGATGATGTTGTTTCAGATCACTGTACTGGATCTCGTCTTCTCTTTAGATTCTGTCATCACGGCCGTCGGTCTTGTCGATGAAGTCTCCGTCATGGCGACGGCGATTATCGTAGCCGTGCTCGTCATGTTGTTTGCAGCCCGTTCGATCGGCGATTTCGTCGATGCCCACCCAACGATCAAGATTCTCGCGCTATCCTTCCTGATCCTTGTCGGAGTGACTCTGATGGTTGAGGGATTTGATGTTCATGTACCGAAGGGATATATCTACTTTGCGATGGCTTTCTCAGTTGCCGTGGAGATGATCAACCTGCGGATTCGCGCACGCACCGCCCCACCCCGTAAACTGCATAACCGTTACGCGAGCGGCAAGACAGAAGTTCCAGCCCAAGACCACTGACATCGACCTCACGGCAGCCATTCGAGCCGATCATCTTGCTCCTTGGAGATGGCGCAAACAGCTGGTTAGGCAGGCTGGGCTGGATCTCCGGGTGAGGGGCGCGATGATAAGGGTGCCGCCAATTGTTCGAGCGACTGCCCCTCCGCGTTGATTCCCAACCATAGCTCAATCGCTGCGCCGAGCAGCATCATGCCTCCGCCCAGCAGATATCCATAGAAAACGCTTGTCATCGATGTTTCGATGAGCTTCCCGTAGAGCCACGGCGCCGCCACACCGGCCCCTTGTGCCACGATAAAGAAAAAGGCGATGGCCATGGCTCGGATCTCCATCGGAAATATTTCGCTCACCGTCAAATAAGCGGCACTGGCCCCGGCCGATGCAAAAAAGAAGATCAGCGACCAGAGCATCATATGCTGAGTGAGCGTCAAGGAACCTATCCAAAACAGATATCCCGCAAACCCCAAAAGCAGACCAGCTAGGCCGTAGGTCAAGCTGATCATGAGTTTGCGGCCGACCGTGTCGAATAGTCGACCTAATAGCAGCGGACCCAAGAAATTGCCGAGTGCGAAAGGCAAGAGGTAGAGTCCGATGGTGCTGCTGAGCACGCCGTAATATTTCGTCAGCAGTAACGGATAGGTGAACGACACCGCATTATACATGAACGATTGTGTGACCATCAGTCCGATGCCGAGGACCGTCCTTCGTGGATACGACTGGAAGAGCTCCCGAGCAACAGTCACGATTGTCGCGTGCGGGCGAGCATGGACCGTGATCGTGCCTTGGGGGGTCGCTAGCGATGTGCCTTGATCGTACGCCACGTCACGTTCGATCTGTGACACAATGGCTTCCGCGTCGTGAACCCGACCGTGGGTCATCAGCCAACGTGGGCTTTCCGGAATGACACGTCGAACAATGATAATGGCTACTCCCAGGACGGCACCAAACACAAAGCACAGTCGCCAGCCGATAGATTCAGGAAAGATGGCCGGATTTAGTAACAGCAACGTCAACAGGGCGCCGACCGCCGAGCCGAGCCACCAGGTTCCGTTGATTGCTAGATCGGTGTGCCCACGGCTTCGAGCGGGAATTAATTCATCGATGGCCGAATTGATCGCGGCATACTCGCCACCTATCCCGGCGCCGGTCAGAAATCGAAACAACATGAAACTCATGAGGTCCCATGAGAAAGCCGTCAGCACTGTCGCCGTGAGGTAGAGCGCCAACGTGATCATGAACCATTTCTTTCGGCCCTGTCGGTCGGTGAGGTAGGAAAAGACCAGCGCGCCAACAACCGACCCGGCTAAATACGCAGAGGCTGTGAGCCCTACTTCTGATTGCGTGAGGTGTAATGCGTCTGGGTGGGTCAGCATCGGACCGAGCGCGGCTACGATGGATACTTCAAGCCCATCGAGCAGCCACGTGATCCCCAGTGCCCCGACCACCCGCCAGTGCCAGCGTGCCCAGGGCAACCGATCCATGCGTTGTGGAATATTGGTCGTGATCGAGATGCCAGACTCGGCAGGCATGTACCCTCGTAGCATAACGACGTGGCAGAGGATTCGTGCGGGAATTCCTACCAGCCCAATTGCCAGTTCAGACCGTTTTGTTCCACAAGCGCGTCGGCTTCCAGTGGCCCCCACGATCCAGCCGTGTAGACATGCACCGGTCGGGGGCTGAGCAAGAGCGGGTCGTACAGTCGCCAGGCCGTTTCTGTAAAGTCCGAGGTCACGAACAATGTTTGGTCGCCGATCATGACGTCGCGCAACAGTGTTTCATAGGCTTCCGGCAGTTCCCCGCCGAAGGCACGGCCATAGTCGAACCTCAATGCGCGATCGGCAAATTTGAAGGGCCTCCCGGGTGTTTTCACGGAGAAGCAGAGAGAAAATCCTTCACTCGGCTGCAGCATGATCAGTAACTTGTTGGGATTGAGGCTGCCTGGTTCCAAGGATCGAAAGACTTGAATGGGGGCTGAGCGGAAGGTGACGGCCACCTGTGTGATCTTGCGCGGAAGCCGTTTGCCGGTTCTTAAATAAAACGGCACTCCCCTCCAGCGCCAGTTGTGAATCTCTAATTTCAACGCGACGTAGGTTTCAGTCTTGGAGTCTGGCGGTACACCTCGTTCTTCCAGATAGCCTGGAATTCGCTGGCCGGCGATGTCCCATGCCGAATATTGGCCGAAGATCACGTCCTGAGGGCGAATGGGTGAAATCGAGCGCAAGACTTTCAGTTTTTCCGCTTGAATCTCGGACGATTCAAAGGAAGTCGGCACTTCCATGCCAACGACGGTCAGGAGTTGCGTCAAATGGTTCTGAACCATGTCTCGCAAGGCGCCGGCCCCCTGGTAGTAAGCCCCGCGGTGTTCGACACCGAGGTCTTCGGCAACCGTAATTTCCACACTCTCCACCGTATCGCGATTCCACAACGATTCAAAAATTGGGTTCGCAAAGCGAAAGGCCAGTAGATTTTGTACGGTCTCTTTGCCCAGATAGTGATCGATGCGATAGATCTGAGGCTCTTCGAGATAACGATGTAAGAGGGTGTTGAGGGCGCGTGCGGAGTGAAAATCATGACCGAACGGCTTTTCAAAGACCACTCGCACCCACCCATGGCTCTTGAGCAATCCGGTTTGATCGAGCAGCTCCAGGGTTTCAGGGACAATCGTCGGCGGAAGCGCCAGGTAGAAAATTCGGTTTTGAGGCAGATTCCTCGCCACTTCAAACTGAGCGATATATTTGGCGAGCGCTTCGTAGTCCGCCAACTTACCTTCGCGTAGAGGTTGATAATACACATGATCGTCACACCATTGGCGGAGGTCGCTCGCATGACGCGACCCGGAACTGCCCAGGCCCTCATACGCCCATAACCGGAAGGCTTCTTGACTGAGCTCAGGCAATGCAGCACCGACAATAAGGGTGTTCTGTTTTTCAAGTTCGCCGTAGGTGCGCAAGTGAAAGAGTGCGGGCAGGAGTTTTCGCCGGGTCAGATCACCGGTCGCTCCTAGAATAATAAAGAGATGCGGCTCGACGGTTCGTTCGTTCATGTTCCCCTGGTGAGACCTGGTTGCGTTACTCGTCCGGCTCCTCGATCGGGCCAGCCCATTCACCTTTGGCCAGCGGGACTTCCTGAAACCCGCCGTCCGGCCATTGGAACTGTCCTGCCTCATCGACAAGCACGATAAAGGGATCGGCCTCATGCGCTTGTCCCCGGAACCAGTACCAGCCGGGCTGAGTCGGCCCGTTCGTGCTCCAACGATAGGTCGGCATCAGTTTCCCCGCAACACTCCGTGATTGCGGCATTCCTTCTCCTCGTCACTTTTTGATACAGTCTGGTCCATCACGTTCACGAACCTATCACGTCATGTCCATACTTCCAATAGAAGATGTCCTGCCATTAATCCATCGAGCGTTGAACGACGGTCCCAATGTGTTGCTCACGGCCCCTCCAGGCGCCGGGAAAACCACTCGTGTCCCACTCGCACTCCTCGAGTCGCCTTGGTTAGCGGGCAGGAAACTCCTGATGTTGGAGCCACGGCGGCTCGCCGCACGAGCTGCCGCGCACCGGATGGCCGACCAGCTGCACGAGCCCATTGGGGAAACCATCGGCTATAGGATGCGGCTGGATACGAAGATCGGGCCGAGGACTAAAATCGAGGTCGTCACCGAGGGAGTGCTGACCCGGCTACTCCAAGAGGATCCGTCGCTGGATGCCTACGGCATGGTGGTGTTCGACGAATTTCATGAACGAAGTCTGCAAGCCGACCTGGGGCTTGCCCTCTGTCTTGAAGCTCAACGTCTCTTTCACCCCGAGCTTCGCCTCTTGGTGATGTCGGCGACCCTCAACTGCGGTCTGGTCAGCGAACTAATGGGGCATGCGCCGCTCATCTCCTGCGAAGGCCGGCTGTTTCCCGTCGAAACCCGATACCTTGATCGCGCTGTTTCCGGACGACTTGATCATGCCGTGGTGCAGCACATTCGACGATCACTGGCGAACGATAACGGTAGCTTGCTGGTCTTTCTTCCGGGAATGGCTGATATTCGCCGGGTCGAGCGAACGCTGTTGGACTCCAAACTGGGACCATCGATACAGATCGCACCATTGCACGGTGAGCTTCCGCAAGACATGCAAGACGCGGCGATTCGACCAGCCGCTCCTGGATCGCGAAAAATCGTGCTCGCCACGTCGATTGCCGAAACCAGCTTGACCATCGAAGGTGTACGTGTGGTGATCGATGCGGGCTGGCTCCGCATTCCTCGGTTCGATCCTCGCTCCGGTCTGACTCGGTTGGAGACCATTCGCGTCACGAGAGATTCTGCTGAGCAACGTCGTGGCAGAGCGGGCCGCCTTGAACCAGGCATCTGTTACCGACTGTGGACCGAAAAGGAGCAGACCTCACTTGCGGTCCATCGTCCACCGGAAATTCTTGAGGCAGATCTGGCCCCGCTGATGTTGGATCTCGCCCAGTGGGGCGCGCAGAGTCCGGACGAATTGTCCTGGCTTACTCCGCCGCCGCCTGGTGCGGTCGCCCAAGCCAAAGACTTGCTCATCCAGCTCGGCGCCTTTTCAACGGACAAGCGCCTGACAGATCATGGACGGCAAATGGCCGAGCTTCCACTGCATCCCCGCTTGGCGCATATGCTGATTAGCGCCATTTCACTGAGGCTTGCCGATCAAGCATGCGAAGTGGCAGCGCTGTTGAGTGAACGTGACGTCCTGCACGGATTGTCAGCAGACCAGACTGTGGATCTGCGTGTCAGACTGGATGTGCTTCAGGGTGAGTATGATTCCGGCAGCCAGGCAGTCAATCGAACCGTGGTCGAACGCGTGAGGCGAACGGCTCAACTCTGGCGACGACAGCTCAAGAGGCTGTCGGGGAAGCCAAACGGCGACGGACACGACCACCCGTATGCGGCTGGTCTTTTGCTCGCGCTGGCCTATCCCGATCGGATCGCGCAGCGGCAATCCGGTGAGATTGCCAGTTACCGACTTGTGAATGGGCGAGGTGCACGGTTCAGAAGACCTGATCCCATCGCGACGGAACCTTTCCTTGTCATCGCGGACTTGGATGGAGGAGGCCAGTGGGCCGATATTCACCTCGCCGCTCCGATCACGTGCGAAGCCATTGAATCCTTGTACCATGACCAGTTGCTCAATGAAGAGTTGGTCTACTGGGATGAGCGTAGCGCTGCTGTTCGAGCCCTCTGTCGCCGTCGACTTGGAGCCATAACTTTATTGGAGGAGGCAGTTTCATCACCAGATAAAAACAAAATAACATCCGTGCTCTTACAGGAGATTTATAAAGCTGGACTTGACGTTTTGTCGTTCGGCCATCTGCTCAAACAGTGGCGCGCGCGCGTGATGTGGCTGCGACGTATTGATGATCCTCAGACGGAATGGCCCAATCTTTCCGATGAAGCGTTGCTTCGGACATTGGACCAGTGGCTTGGTCCGTACGTAGCCAATATCACCACCCTCGATCGGGTCAAACGATTGGATCTGACAGCCCCACTCCATGCCTTATTGACCTACGAACAGCTGCGTCGCCTTGACCGTCTAGCCCCAACCCACATCACTGTTCCGAGTGGCTCTCGCCTCCCTGTCGACTACGAGCAAGCCGAGTCTCCAGTGTTGGAGGTGCGCTTGCAAGAGATGTTCGGGTGCAAGGACACGCCGTGTATCGCGGGCGGGAAAATTCCCTTGATGCTGCACCTCCTTTCGCCCGCCAAGCGCCCTGTGCAGGTCACGCAAGACTTAGGCGGCTTCTGGAAGCGAGCGTATCACGATGTCCGGAAGGAACTACGTGGTCGGTATCCAAAGCACCACTGGCCTGAAGATCCGCTGAATGCCGTGCCGACGGCCAAGGCAAATCGGCGCAGCTAATTAAAGCACATCATTATTCAGTAATCACTCGAGGTATTACTGCAAGAGAGCTAACAAGTCAGGCATTCCATCGACTCATATTTCCATCAATGTGTTCACCCATTCGCACGTCGCTCCTCCCAGATTCGAAACGCCGCAAGATCCTGTGCCAGGCTATGCAGAAGCAGCGCCAACACCGCCGCATCATCGATGAATCCAACACCAGGGATAAAATCCGGTATCAAGTCCACCGGGCTCACAACGTAGAGCAGAGCTCCTGCAAGCGAGGCAAGTGTGCGCACGGAGAGCCCCCGATAGCTACCATCCTTCCAAGCCTTGAGAAGACGACCCAACAGAGGAAGGTCAGACCGGAGACGCCCGATCATGCGGAGCATCTCAAAGAACCTCGTGGACATTTTCATCTGCACCTCCAGGACGACCGGTTTTCTTGTTCTTTGTGGGAGAACACGTTGCACACATTGTCGTAAAGCATACCAAAGACAGAAAATGTTTTGAAGCTATACCAGAACAACGGTATTAGAACGACTCGGTCAGCGCTCGATGCAAAGCATTCATCGCCGCGACAATATTTTCCGGGTTCTGCTGCATGCGGCTTCCTAAGACAAAGATGGCATCTCGACCTAAGACCGAACCCAGCTCCCCTATGCGCTCAATCCCGATGCGCCCACCGACTGCTGGCATTATCGGTTTGATAGACCCCCAAGCCTGCCGACACTGGTCCGCCACCGAAACGCACTCCTGTTGCGACATCGGATAACCAGAACCGAACGCTGGATAGATGCTGAGGTCTGAGCCGACCAATCGAGGCAGAAGCCCATAGACGACAGGAGCAGCGAGCCCACCCCTACCTTGATCGACCAAGGTGCCAAGCATGGACGGATGGCTCGCAATCGACAGAGCAATCTCATCGTCTGACCGAAGCGTTCTCATGGCGTCGAAGCCGGTCAAGCCGGGCGCAACCAAGAGGCCTGATGCACCCAGGGTCTTCGCCAGGGCTGCTCGCTGACGCATCGTATCCAACGATCCACTGACGTGCGCAAAATACAGGCAGGGCCTTCCTCGCCGCGTGCTTGCTTGCACAACGGCTTCGGCACAGCGGGCCACACGTTCTTCAAAGGGACACCATCGTTGATCGACCAGACTCTGGTCGTCCTTGATCATATCGACGCCGCCCTCGACAAAATGAATAGCCAACTCTGCAAGCTCCTGAGGAGTGCGGCCTAACGGCTTCAGTACTGCGCAGAGGAGTGGGCGACGGGACACTCCGACCGCTTGCTTGAGTCCATCTACCCCAAATCGTGGCCCCGGCCACCAAGAGAGCAGCCCGTTCGTCAACCTGAACGACAACAACGTGACGCCTCCACGAAGACTGCTGGTCCCAAACAAGACGTTGAGCAAATCACTGCACTCGCCGCTGAGCAGGTCGCCACGGAAACGGATAGTGGCGTGATATCGACCCCCGGCAGTTGCCCGCAGATCTTCCAGTTGTCCTAGAATCGTGGAATGAAGCGAAGGTGGAAGGAGATTGCTCTCGGCTTCAATGGTCTGATCAATACAGATACGTTCCGCCGTGCGTCGAGCCAGTGCCTCAGGCCCATCGATCTCGTAGATCGCCGTAAGCCACTCTGAAGAATCCTGGACAGCGAGACTCATAGACGGTGCCTCGAGCTATACGTGATCCTGCATCGGCATCGTAAGCATGATCTCCATCAAGGCTTCACCGATAATCAGTCTGGCAGCAGCGCCTCACCCGACGAAGCCGTGGTTTGAACGACGTTGTTTTCGAGGATATTCGACTCATGGAAGAACCGTAGAATCGCCCTGGAAGCGACGGCCGCAGAAATAGACACAGACACGGTCATGCCGGTAAACAAACCGAGGTAGATAATGGCTGCTGTCAACACGACCACCTTGACGGTAATCTCATAGAATTTGACTGAGGCAGAAACGAGAGGTTGGGCATCCTTCAATGGTGGCTGGTCAGAACAGTCAACCTTCGGCCATCACTCAAGCAGGACTTCTTGAAAGTGGACAGCTGATAACGACTCGCATGAGTGTGGCACCTACGCTATTAACGAAACAGTCGTACAGGAACTTTCCGGCCTTTGATCCGAGCGCGGCCGAGCAGGTCGATAATACGAGCAGCGAGCGATTCCGGGACATCGACGATGGAAAACCGATCTTCGATCTCGATCGCGCCGATGACGTTGGAGTTGACCTTCACCTCGTTAGCGATTGCGCCCACAAGATCACCCGGCCTGATACCTGCCTCATGTCCAGCGCCGATGTACACCCGTGCCATACCGGTCTCCCGCTGTCCACCCTGGTGGGGCAGCCCTGTCGGCCGACGTTCGGGCCGGGAGGATATGTTGCGGGATCGGTCGTCATAGCGACCGGCCTGCCGGACCGGCCTGCCGAATTCAGGCTGTCTGGCAGGCAACCCAGGAATCTCTTGTTCCGGACGATCCCCACCCTGCGCCCGAACCAGCAGTTTGATCGCGGCTGCTGCCACATCGGTCGCTGAATGGGAGGCGGCCAGCCGATCAACAAGGGGTGCGAACCCATCCAGCTTCCCATCGCGCAAGACCTCTGCCATGGCCGCGTGGATACGCTCCAACTGTTTGGCGCGAAGATCGGCGACGCTGGGCACGGGCAAGACGGTAACCTGAGCTTTCGTGTGCTGCTCAATCGTTCGCAGCAGACGCTGTTCTCGAGGATCAAGGATCGTGATAGCCACACCTTCCCGACCAGCTCGGCCAGTCCGGCCGATCCGATGCACATAGACTTCAGCGGAAGACGGGAGGTCGTAGTTGATCACGTGCGATACTTGGGGTATATCCAGGCCGCGCGCAGCCACATCCGTTGCAACCAGCAACTCGGTTTGCCCGCCTTTGAATGCCTGCATCACACGGTCACGCTGCCCCTGGTTCATACCTCCATGAATCGCTTCGGCTCGATGGCCACGACCCGTCAGCATCGCCGTCACTTCATCGACTTCCAGTCTGGTTCGACAGAAGACCAGTGCGGACTTCGCACCGGACACGTCGATCACACGGGCAAGCGCGGCCCCTCGATGCGGTCTCGTGACGACATAGGCCGCTTGCTGGACGCGGGGGGCCGTGCCGGCTTTGACCGGTTCTTTGGCAATCGTAATCTCGACTGGATTATGGAGATGCCGGTGGGCGATCGAACGAATCCGTGGAGGCATGGTCGCGGAGAACAAGGCGGTTTGTTTATCCTTGGGCGTTCCGGTCAGGATCGCGTCCAGGTCATCCGCAAACCCCATGTCGAGCATTTCATCTGCCTCGTCCAATACGACGATCTTCACTTCCTGTAGCTTGAGCGTGCCACGGCGGATATGATCCAAGGCCCGACCGGGTGTGGCGACGACCACATCGACTCCCCGCTTGAGCGCGTACAACTGCGGACCGATGGCTTGCCCACCGTACACGGGTAACACCGTCATCCGTAATTCCTTGCCGTACCGTTGCATCGCCTCCCCGACTTGAATCGCCAACTCGCGGGTCGGCACGAGCACAAGCGCCGATGGGCGAGCCCTCGTTGCATGACCGATTCGCTGCAGCAACGGTAACGCAAAGGCCGCGGTCTTGCCGGTGCCGGTCGCCGCCTGTCCGAGCAAATCTCGTCCTGCAAGGAGCAGGGGAATAGCCTCACGTTGGATTGGGGTAGGCTCTTCATAGCCCAGTGTTTCCAGCGTCGTGAGGAGCGGCGCTTCAAGTCCTAAGGAAACGAATCCAGGTGAAAATCCTGTTGCGGTCGGGCTGGCGGACACCGAAGGGTGACTCTGTTTCGTCACGGAAACCGTTACCTTTCTGCCGATGATGGTCGTGAAATCGTGGAGAGTAAAGAACGACGACTCACAGCAGGCTTGATGTTACGTTGGAATGGGACGATAGCGCAAGACCAGGATCAGCCTGTTTTCAAAAAATCGTCACCAGGCAGGTCGCTAAGCACCAAAGGCTCGAGCCGAGCATCGGAACAGAATCGGTTCGCAATACGTCGGGTACATATCATGTTGTCCGGGGGGGATAGCTCTCACAAGCTGGGCAGACAGGATGTTCAATACCTGTCCGCCCACACAGGGCCACCAGCTGATATAAGGTATCCCCTGTCCAGCAAAGCAATCCAGGGAGAAGCCTGCTGCCTCAGTGCTTCGGTAGAGCCAACGCACGCACTCGCACTGGAATCAACCGATCCTCTGTCGGGATCAGGAATATCATCTGTGCGAGGGCTCGGTATCTCGCTTCCAATTCACGGCATCGATTCACGAATCGGCTGTCGGACATTCGAGGGAAATAGTCGCGGTGCTGCTCGTAAAAGAGCGCTCGGCGTCCCCACCGCTCCGCCTTGAAGATGCACAACCGAGTAACCAATTCAAAAAGATGGTTTGGTGACAACCGTGTGGGTCTGCGTCTCATTGGTGCGGGAATAAGAGATGTGGAGAGGGTGAGTCCTTTTGTCACATTCTTCATCGCGCGTCCTCCTTGTGCTATGTGCCTGAACCATCGTCTTGAGCATCGCGACTCAAGCGCCTTGCGCGCCCACAGCCTCGGCTCATCTTAATATCACGTTATAATCCCAGAACATGAAGAGAGCATTAGGAGAAGATGAAAACTTCTTCATAAATGGCGAGAAGTCATGCCTCCCCCAACAATCCTGTATGGTGTGAGAGGAGGGAACAGGCGAGACGACGGGGTTGGCTATTCGGCGCAGGTACAGTCCGGAAGGATTTCGGTGGCAATGTAGGTCACGTTGTTGGTGTAGGAAATAAACCCCTTCCTGCGTCCAAAGAGGGTCAGCCCACAGTCCGCCCCCTTGTGGTTGATAAAAAACCGGTAGTCAGTGCCAGATGGAGCCGCAATGGCGAAGGGACGTGGTCCGAAATCGTAGGTTGCGAGGGTGGAGACGGTCTTGCGTGCAAGGGCATCCGCAATCTCAGGCTTTTCACCCTCCTGAGTGAGAATGACAGACAGTTGACGAGTAAACGACGTGCGGCAGGATTCCTCCGAGAGATTCGCTACCTTGGCCACCGAGGCACAGCCCGATGCTGTCAGGGTCACCGCCAGGGAGAACGCGCACACTCGGTGGGCTGGGTACACCAGCCATGCCATATGACGCAGCCTGGCCATGGAGCGGAAGTGTAGTCTCCCCCTGTCCGATTGCACAACCTGATCCTTCTTATCGCTCAGGGGGCACAAAGCTGACGTTGGCGAGGGCCGTGGTTTGGACTGGCGGATAGGCTCCCTCGAATCTGGCCGGAAACACGTACAAGCGCTCCCTAACTGAGAACAGCAGCCGATACTCCTGTTCGGCATCACTGCGCAGATACAGCGTGAGCAGCGAGGAGGTTGATTGTTTATCGACCCGTGCCCAGTTCAGTCCGAGTTGTGTAGGAACCACATATAGGCCCGCGATAATCACAGCGAATGCGATATACGCCATCGACAGATCAATGAGCCCCCCCATTGTCTTGAACCGCGCCACAAGCAGCTCAAGTGCCGAGCTCAATAAGAGCAGAATTGCAGCAACACCGATAGTGGACAGAACAATAGCCGATGTGACATAGCCGAATGTGCTCAGGACTAGGGTCATCACCAAAAGCGCGAACAAGAACCATGGCCCATACTGAACGACGGCCAGGGAGCGCTTGAACTGAGCGCTCGCAGTCAAATCGTCCTGATCGCCGATCACTGCGAGGTTCGTCGTAGCCAGATACCCAAGGTAGAGCAGGAGTAACAGCGGCACCCAGCTTTGACTGAAATAGGTCGCCGTCGGAACTTCCTCTAAGATCCACAAGGCTCCGAATTCTGAAAAATAGGCTTTCGTATAAAACGATCCCGCGAGATACGCCACCCCACTCAGGGCAGCCAACCCGGCTATCGCCTTCGGCGTCTGCTCGATGAGTCGTCGAGCCCCGGCTCGAGCAGATTCGGTCTTGTTTGGGTCGTCGCGGGGCATGGGGCACGATGGAAAACACTCAAATGGCTAGCCCGTAAAGGCGGCGGCAGCCTCTTCTTCTGTGTCGCACAATTGAATGCTCTCTCCATACACCCGGTTCAATAGGTCAAAGCCGCTGGCTTGAAGAGCTTCTTTGACCATTCCCTTCGCAGCAGCAATCTTCATCTGCCCTTGAACATTGTTGAGCTGCTTGCACGCCAGTATCAGGACCCGAATGCCTCCGCTGCTGATATAGTCCACATCTGCCAGATTGAGGATGACCTTTTTCGCACCTGCATCCACGATCTTTTTCACTTCCTGGTTCCCCTGTTCCGCAGTAGTGGCGGAGAGGCTGCCCTGAATCTTGACGAAGGTGATCCCAGCATTCTCGCGGGAGGTCACCGTCAATGTGTGTCTGGTTGCCTGATCCATAATGATGTCCCCTTCCTTTTAGGCGAAGATCGTCATTCTATTCTACCGAGCTTGTGAAAAACCATTTCCATCAGTCGGTACTGAACACCTCTCAGGAGGGGCAAGCCGACCCACGCAAGCCTCCTGTCCCCTGTACTCCGTTCGGCAAGATCACTACGGTGCGAATGGAACCACCTCGGCCAGAGGTTGTCCAATACGCTTAACGATGCGTTCCTGCACAGCCGTCCCTGCACTCGACGACCACACCCTTGAAGAGCCAGCCAATGATCCATCCTCACCTCTTCAATGCGCCGCTTGGACCCTTGACAGGGCCTCTTCCAGCGTGGCGGCATAGAGACTCATAATCGTTGCCCCACTCAATTGGAGCACCGTGCGGACCTGGTCGTTCCCTCCACAGAGCACCACCCTTCCGCCTGTTCGGATCATCGCCATCACGGCTTTCAGGATCACCCGCAGCCCGATCGAGGAAATGTACGATATGCTGGAGAGATCGAGCACAATCCGCCGTTCCCCACTCTCAATGTGGCCTGTCAGGACGCGCTCCACCTCTGGTGCACTGTTCGTGTCGAAGCGGGCCTGTGGCGTGACGATCATCACGGCCCCATTCCGACGTGATTCGACACTCATGTTTACTCTCCTTATGTCTTGGCCTGATTGATGCGGGTGCCTCCCGACCTCGATCGCGCTGATTCCGGTCACATCGGCATGGCTGCTAGGAGCCTCTACCTTGGATGCCAGTTTCTTTCTCACCACCAGGACGTTTCGACCCACATTACGGTGGTATGTTACCTCGTCGAACATGGAGCGGACCAGATGAATCCCCAAGCCACCGATCTCACGCTCATGAAGCAGCAACGACAGGTCCGGAGGAGCGACGCTTAACGGGTTGAAAGGAATGCCGTCATCCATAATAGTCAGGACGACACACGCATCGCGCACTTCGCCTTCCACCTCGATATTATGATGCTCGGTTGGATCGTTGGGAAAGGCATATTGCACCACATTGTTGAGCAGATCATCCAGTGCCATGTTGAGCGTGGGAATGAGCGGCTTGGCGCCTTCCCATTGTGCCACATACTGTTCAAAGGCCATCTGGAGGTCCGGAATGGTCATCAATTGATTGGGCATCGTTTGACGGAAGACTCGAGCTACCACGTCAGACGGGGCGATGCCATGATACCGCAGTCCCAGCATCGTGATATCGTCCGCCTGCGGGACTTCACCCGCAAAGGTTCTGACTGCCTGCATGATTTCACTGAGGCGATCGACCACTGAGACAGCCTGGGATTTGGCGAGGACCGTTTTTAGCCGCTCGTTGCCGAACAGTTCGCGCCGCCGATTATCCGCTTCGGTAACCCCATCGGTGTACAAGAAGAGCTCATCTCCCGGACCCAATTGGATGGTCGTCTCCTTGAAGGCGATGCCCGCCATGGGACCGACCATGGGGCCGTCGATGCCCGTCAGCCACTCGAACTGTCCATCCTGCCGTTTCAGCAGAGGAGGATTGTGGCCAGCGTTTGTGGTGAGGAGCGTCCCATCACGGAGATTCAAGATCCCAAGATACAAGGTCACAAACATGCAGGAATCGTTGTCCGCACTCAGCGCATCGTTGACATGTGTGACGATACTGGCGGGTGAGGGATCGGAGGCCGCCAGCGTCTTCACCATAGTCTTGGTCATTGCCATAAAGAGCGCGGCTGGGACACCGTTGCCCGATACATCGCCAATTACGAAACAGAGCCGATGCTCATCGACCAGGAAGAAATCATAGAGGTCGCCACCGACCTCCAGAGCCGGTTCGAGCACCGCGTACAGCTCGATCTCCTTTCGATCGGGAAAGGCGGGGAATACACGTGGCAGCATGCTGCGTTGAATATCTCGACCGACATTCAACTCCTCTTGCATGCGGGCCTTCGCGGTTTCAACCAACGCGAGGGAATCCGCCAACCGTGCCTTGGCATCTTCGGCAGCCTGTTCGGCGTTTTTCAATGCCGTAATGTCGGTCGCGATAAAGACGATCCCGCCATCATGCGTCTTCCGCTCATTGATTTGAAGCCACTCTCCACTGGACCGGTATTGAATGTAGGGTGTGACAGGATTTCGGTGCACGTCCAGACGCCAGTGCATCCAGGGTTCGACATTCCCGATCGCCGCTGGAATATCGCCGCGTTCGGCGGTCCGGCGAACGATCGATTCGAACGCGTCGCCTGCTTGAACTTCAGGCCCAGTCCCAGACATGACTTCACGATATTTGCGATTACAGATGACCAGACGGTCGTCCACGTCGAAGAGAGCAAACCATTGTGGAACACTTTCGATGGCTTCGATCAGTCGAGCATGGCTATCGCGTGCCAGGCTTGATGCCGCCGTCACTTGCCGATCGATGATGGCCAGGAGGGTCGAGAGTGAGACGGCAACCACCGCGAGGAGGTCAACCTCGATCCCCGGCGGCGGAGCACTGGTCGTGATGCCGGACATACCGTACGTCGGAATCATCCCGATGAAGTGGGACCCAGATAGCGCAATCCCCATGGCGCTCGCTTTTTCTGTCACTCGCCAGTTTCTGTACGTGATATTCCACGATCCGATCACGACGCCGATAATGCTGAGTGCCACGATCCCAACTGTCGACAACACAAAGAGCAACAAATCATTCTGAAGATCGATCGGCTGGTGAACCGCCATCATGCTGGCGAAATGAGTCAGGGTCATGCAGCCACCCATCAGCATGCCCCCGGAGATGAGACGCATCCAACTGTCGGTATGGCTGCTGATCAGGTATACGGCGACGGCTCCTGTCGCACCGGCGGAGAGAAACGAAAGCACGGCAAGCCCTGAATCCTGGGCTGCTGAGACCGAGGGACAGAATGCCAGATTGCCGATGTAGTGAATCGCCCAGATTTCAAGACCCGCGGCGACGGCACCGATCGTCAGCCATCGGAACCTGACTGGGCCTTGGTCAGGAGCGCGCATCCGTTCGGCGATGCTGAGGATGACATAGGCAGCCGAGCCACCCAGCAGCAACGAGGACACACCTAGCAAGGGATCGCACATTCCGAGCAACGGTGAAGCTCCTGTCAGGACGTTCGATCCATGCGCGGATCAGCCATCATGACGCGCGCGTTCGAATTGTCGGCGGTTGCGTCAAGATGGCGGAGAGGATCCACCGAACCTGGCCGTATCACCTACCATGAGAAGTCTCAGTTCGCAAGCAAGAGGGCGGCACGGTACTTCTTCACAGGTTGTATCACGACTGCCGCTACGTTACTGCACCGGTTGATTGAGGCGGTCCCAACGTGGGGCCCTCGAGCCGGGATCAACTGACCAATAGATAAACATCGCCTGCCCCAGAATGTGCTCCTTGCTGATCGGTCCCAAGAATCGGCTATCCAGGCTCTCCTCCCGATTGTCACCCAAGACGAAATAGCTGTCGGGAGGTACGGTGACAGGCCCAAGGTTATCACGGACGTTGCCGGACATACTTGATGCGTCGGTATGTTCCACATAGGGCTCGAGCAAGGCTTCTTCGTTCACCGAGACCACCTGATTGTGAACCTCGATCCGATCGCCAGGAACCCCGATCACGCGGTGGAGAAAGAGTGTCCCTTTCTCGTCCGGATAGCGATAGACAACGATATCGCCCCGCTGAGGTCCGACGGCCTGATAGGCAGACGTGTGCGCGATCACAAGATCTCCCGGCAAGAGCGACGGGACCATCGCCTCATGGAAGATCTGGAACCGATATGACCGGGCTCGCACCTCCGGCAACAGGTCCGGCAGACGGTCCGTCACGAAGTTCCAGCGGAGTTCCCGCACTCTGGACGTCGGGCTGAGGATCTCCTTGTCATACCCCTCGACTAACCGCTGGGCTTCTCGCGCCGACAGCGTCGAGGCATAGTATTGCGCGAGATGGTGCTCCCAGAACTGTTCCGGGGCCAGATCGAACAGCATGACTTTGAGTGAGCGCACGAATGACTGCGCGATGCGCTCCCTCTCTGATGGCGTGAATGGACTGCTCAGATCAGACTCGATCTCTAGCTGGTGGCTGAATCCCGCAACATCGGCTTGGTCCGCAATAGACTGGTACAAACGATCCGATGCCACCTCTAGGCTGGCCAGCTGGTGAAATACGGCCTGTGACTCGCTGGTACTTTCAGCGGGAGCCACAGGAGCCGTGCTGCATCCAGCCCAGAGGCTACTGCATGCGATAAGCAGGCAGAGAGCAACATGATTCGAAGATCGACTAAGGATACGAGACAGGCAGGAGAGCATTGGGAGGCTCAGTCAACGCTCCTCTCGTTTGTGAACCCCAGGAGGATACCGCACTGGGGCCTGATAGGAAAGGGCATTCAGTGAGTGGGGGATGCCAACCCCGTCCCCCGTTGGAAGGGGGGACATTCAGGAAATAAGCCTCGCCGGCTCTGAGCAGGCCCGGCACCGAGCCACATCCGGCTATGTTCCCCGTTCGCCCAACCGACGGTGGAATAGCTCCAACGCCATATCGTAGCAGGTCCGGGCCACAGCTGGATCGTACCGGAGCCCCTCGTCGCGCATGAACGCGTGCGCGGCATTGAACTCGTGCCACTGGAAATGGACGCCGGCATCG
This sequence comes from Nitrospira sp. Ga0074138, assembly GCA_001464735.1. GTDB lineage: Bacteria > Nitrospirota > Nitrospiria > Nitrospirales > Nitrospiraceae > Nitrospira_D. The sequence continues at coordinate 97,544 of LNDU01000046.1, read as the reverse complement.
CTCAGCGCGTTATAAATGAGCGCCCGCCCCTCGCGGGGAATATGCGGATCCTGTCGGCCCCAGATCATCAACAGCTCTCCGGTAATGTTGCCGATCCGGTCGAGACTGTCGTCATGCGTACCCTGGCCAAGACTGTGCTTGTGAATGTCCGTGGCGTAGAAACAGGCGGCGGCCAGCACATCGGACTGCATTGCCGCGCGGAATGTCAGATGTCCTCCGATGCAAATCCCCATCACCCCGAGCTTGCCCGTGCAGTGCGGTGACGATGCCAGATGGTCCAGCGCCACGCGCGCATCGCCGTCGTAGCTCGACAGAGTCTTGGTGATCTTGTGTCGATTACCGCGTGCCGCGCCCGCTTCGTCGTAGGCCAATACCGTGCCAGCCGGCTCCAGTTCGTGGAAGATCTCCGGTACCGCCACCACAAATCCATGGCTTGCGAGCATCGACGCCATACGCCGGATCGGCCCGGTGACCTGGAAAATCTCCGAGTAAAGGACCAGCCCTGGATAGCGACCCCCCGCCACAGGGCGAACGAGATAGGTCCGCATCGGCCCTGTCGGAGTCGTGAGATCAGTCGAGTCAAGGTCGGTAATAGTCATAGGCTACTCCGATGGCAATGAGCTGTCAGCCCGCGCACTTCTCCAGGACAATACGGCATGAGTCGAGCATAGAACAACTCCGGCAGACACCGTATGAATAACAGAAAATCTCCCACTACCAAATCTGTCCTCCTATGCCTGACCATCCCGTCGCCAAGCCGATCTATACCCAGAGCGTTTGAACCAGTGAGGTGTCAGAAGCTTGAGAAGGGCCCGGGGCGTGAACGCCAAATCTCGATAGTTTCGCTTCCCGGTCATGACGTCCGTCACCACTTCACAGAGGGGTTGACCCTGTCGAGAAAACGCCCACGATCGGATGCGGGGAAAGTCGTACAGCAGTCGGGCCAGCCATCGGCCTGCTCGCAGTTCAGGAAGGATCGTCTCAGTGAGTGAGCGGGTGTACTCACTTCGGACAGACTCCTCTTCAAACCGCCCGTCAATCAACGATTGTGCTGCCATCAGGCCGCTTTGGATGGCGAATGAAATCCCTTCCCCGGTCACAGGATCGGCGAAGCCTGCGGCATCACCGACCAACAGGATTCGCTTGTCGACGAATGGTCCTCGTCGCGGTCGAATGGGAATGACAAAGCCATGTCGCTCCACCTGCATGATGGAACGACAGCCGAGGAGGCCGAGATAGCGCGCCATCGAGGATTTGAGATCCCTCCCCCGCTGCACCATCGACAGCACACCGATCGAAAGATGCTGTCGTTTGGGAAAAGCCCAGGCATACCCATGGGGCAGCAGATCAAAATCAAATCTCGCTGTGTTCTGAAATCTGTCCAACTGGTCAGGAGGCACCGTCACTTCATATTCAAGCGCCGGAATAAGGACACGTCCGTCTGCGAGCCCCACTGTACGGGCAACCGTGCTGAATGCCCCGTCGGCTGCGATGACGAACTTGGTCTTCATCGTGCCCCTGTCTGTAGCGACTGTGACGAAATCACTGTGGAACGACACACGGTCGACGGCACACTGATGATGCACGGCTGCCCCGGCTGCTTGCCCAGCGGAAAGAAGGGCATAATCAAACTGATCGCGCATCGTCATGGAGACGATGGGAGTCGGTCGATGAGTCGTGAAGGATAATCCGGCAGGAAGAAAATTGAGCTGTGCCGTATGGCAATCTTGTTCGACGACGTGACGCACATCCAAAGGCAGCGCCTGCATAGCCCGTCCCACGATCCCGCCGCCGCATGTTTTGTACCGCGGCAGGGCAGCCTTTTCGATGACGGCGACCGCCACACCTGCTTTCGCCAAACCCCATGCCGCGCAAGCCCCGGCCGGTCCACTGCCGACCACAATGACGTCATACGTGATGGACATATTTCAAGCCTGTGTCAGTCGCGATGAGGTATGCACCCTGCTTTACCTGATGCGACACACATGTAACTGCACGCTTCACGCAACACCTCTTTGGTCTTGGGTTGCCGTAGGATACCGCAGCAGGCGCTGATGGGAAAGGTTCTCCAATCACAACCGGGACGGCAATTCATTCAGCTGAGCAGCCGAGATCTGCCCTGCGTTGTGTCTCTGTGAAAGGTCAGGTCATGTTCTGTCTTCAAATGTGGTAGCCTGTGGAGAGGGAAAACCGTCCCACACCTGCGTGTGGCAGTACCGTTGGCTGACTACCTCACCCGCCAAGCTTGGTAGGGGAATTGGGATACTGGGATATATGGTAGGTCTCATTCTGCTCGTGATCATCGTCGGTCTGGTGATTCTCGGGCCACAATTCTGGACCAAGCGGGTGTTTGCCAAGCATAGCACCCCCCGTCCTGACTATCCCGGAACCGGGGCAGAATTGGCCCGGCATCTGCTCAATCGGTTTGACTTGCAGCACATCAAAGTGGAACCAACCGAGACGGGCGACCACTACGATCCGGTCAGCAAAGCGGTCCGCCTGACGCCCGCGATCTTCGATGGAAAATCCCTCACGGCAATTACGATCGCCGCCCACGAGGTCGGGCACGCTATTCAAGACCACCTCGGGTATCAGCCGCTGGCGGAACGCACGAAGCTCGTGCGGGTTGCGCAGGGCGCGGAGAAGGTCGGGGCGGTCCTGATGATGGGGATTCCCATCGCGGCCGCAGTCGCACGCACCCCGGCTGCGAGTGTCGTCGTTCTGATGGCTGGAATGGCGACGATGGGGATTTCCACGCTGGTCCACCTCGTCACGCTTCCCGTCGAGTGGGACGCCAGCTTCAGGCGCGCCCTGCCTGTCCTCCGACAGGGCCAGTATCTGACGCCTGACGATGAGCGGGGGGCTCGCAGCATTTTGACCGCCGCCGCGCTGACCTACGTGGCGGCCTCGCTCGCCAGTCTGCTCAACCTGTGGCGCTGGATCGCCTTCCTCCGCCGATAGATTCGCCCCTCACGCCCCCCATCCATCATCGCGCGAGCTTCGGGCCAGCGCCAGGAAACCTTGGCAGGTCGCGGGCGGCGTTCAGCTGCACACGCTCGTGCACAAAGAATTTCAAGAGGGTTTGATACGGGACGTCGCGCTTGTTGGCCAAGCTCTTAACTCTGGCGTTGCATGAGAGAAGCGTTTGCATGCTTCAAGATCCAACCCCATCCACGACGTTTTGAACGGGAAAGACGGTCACCGATTTGTTCGGTGTAGAATCCTGGCGGTGGTGCGGCGGTTTCCCTGGAGGTCTGGTCAATGCTGGTGACGCAGGAGACTCAGTGTCGGAATCAGTGGCAGGCGCTGGTGGCGTCGCTTTTAACAGCCTTAGCGGCGGCCTTGTTGGGTTGGCTCTCCCCTGCTCTGTGGCTACTGCTCGGACTCTCGCCCTTTGCCTACTGGTGGGTGCGGCGGCGCTGCCTCCGGCGGATGGCGGTGATGCAACGACCGTTTCCCGACGAATGGGAGAAGATCCTTCGCGAACGGGTCACCTTCTTCACCGCGCTCGATGATGCGGGGAAAGTCCGCTTCCGGCAGCTCGTGCAGGTGTTTCTCGACGAAGTGCGAATCACGGGCATTCGCACGGAGATGGACGACACGATTCGGATGCTGGTGGCGGCAAGCGCGGTGATTCCGATCTTTGGTTTTCACGACTGGGAATACCGCCGGCTGCGCGAGGTGCTGATCTATCCGGACGCGTTCGACGACGCCTATCGGACCAGCGGCGGGTCGAATGAACAGATTCTGGGGATGGTCGGCCTGCACCATTTGAGCGGGGTGATGATTCTCTCGAAGCCGGCCCTCCTCGCGGGGTTCGCCCCACAGCCCGGCGCCCACAATGTGGGGGTGCATGAGTTTGCCCACCTGGTCGAGAAAGAAGCAGGCGAATACGGGCTCCCTCCCGAAGTCCCCTGGATGGCAGTCCGCCAGTGGGTGCGGTACGTAGCGCGGGAGCTGACCCATCCCTCTTCCCGTCGCACCCGCATCAGCGCCTACGCCTATACGAACGAGCACGAGTTCTTCGCAGTGCTGGCGGAATATTTCTTCACATCGCCGGAGCGACTGCAGCGCCGCGATCCCGCTTTGTACGGACTGCTGCGGGACCTGTTTCACCAGGACACGGGAGCCCTGCTCTCCCTGGTGCCAGGGCGCCGCCAGGGGATCGGCCGCAACGCGCCCTGCCCCTGCGGAAGCGGCAGGAAATACAAACACTGTTGTCTGGCAGGAGGCCCAACGGGCAAGGGGTGAACAGGCAAGGGACAGGATGTGCTGTGTGTGGGTGATTGGAGCAGATGACGGGCCGGAAGGCGGATATCGGTTCCGAGTAAACCTGCCACGTAACCATCTGGCGGATCAATCACTCAGGCGCCATCGACACAATCGATTGTTAAGACAACGGGCATGTCTTTTTCGATTCGGCAGGCGAATGTCGCTAATGGCCTGGATCACAGAGGTTGTTAGCGACGTCGCGATAGTCCCCGTTGAATAGGGTATCCAGCGCGAAGGCCTGCGCGGGATTCAGCGGATTGTCCGGCGCATACCGGCTTGCCGGATTGAAGGTATTATAGCCGCGCTCGTACTGCTCGGAGAAGCTTGGCTCAGCGGAAGGGCTGGACGTGGAGAGGAGGAACACAACCCACATGGGGAGTCTCTCTACTCAGCCTCAACCTTTCTACCTCACCTCTGGCCCACTCCTGGGCTACTCTCCTTCCGGACAGCACGGCAAGTGGCGCGCACAAAAAAACTCCCGATACCTTGTCTTCTTTTTTGGTTCCTCCAATCCTGCCACCCTTGGCATGGGCAGCGGACGTAACCGTGCATCCTCATCACGCGATGCCGCAATAGCTTCACAGGGGAGAAGGTTTCCGGTGTCAACAATCCCCTCAAGGGGGAAATGGGGTAGCCATTGCGACGAGACAAGACGCCGACCCATTGGTCTGTTTTCATTCACCCGCTCCGGCTTTCTCCATCTCGGCGATTTTCCGATAGAGAGTTTCGCGATCGATCCCTAGTATTTCCGCTGCCTCATATCTATTACCGCCGCTCTTCTCAAGAATCAGACGAATATAATCCCATTCGACTTGCTGCAGCGTTCTTGCCCGCTCAATTCCTTTGGAAAGAATCAACCCGGTGCCCCCTGCCTGCTGAATTGATGCTGGTAAATCACCAGGCACAATTTCTCTTGTGTGGCTCAGTGTGACCGCTCGTTCGATGACACTCTCAAGCTCCCGTACATTGCCAGGCCAGGAATAATGCATGAGCAACACGCGGGCTGGTTCGCCGATCTCACGGACCGGCTTCGAATACTCGTGCGAATACCGAATCAGAAACGATTCTGCTAACAGAGGGATATCCTCCGGCCGATCACGCAAAGATGGCAGGTCAACTTCAACTACCTTGAGACCGTAGCATAGGTCCTCGCGGAATCGCTTCGCGTTGACCTCGTGTTCGAGATTCAACGCCGTTGATGCTATGACCCGCACATCCACCCTAACAGATTGTGCCTGTTCCGCCAGACGGCATTTCTTGTGTTCAAGTATCTGGGCCAGTTTGGTTTGCAGGAGTAGTGGCAGCTGGCCGATCTCATCGAAAAAGAGCGTCCCGTTATCTGCCTCTTCGAAAATGTCGCTTTCCCAGTCCACTTCTGAAATGGCGGAGCAGACTACTGGAACAAACGATGCTGTCTTCCGCCCACTGACGTGGTGTATGACCTTCGCCACCAGCTCTTTGCCTGTCCCTCGTTCCCCTGTAATGAGCAGGTTGCAGGAGCTATCAGCCACTCGCTGGATGAGGTCGCGGACCTCCTTCATACGGGCGCTGCAACCGACAATCCGATCTACCTCATACATAGTTGTTCAGCCCCAGACTGCTTTTTCGGGAATAGTTCGGTTGGTTGAGGGTGAGATCCGCTGCGTATCATGCGAGCTTCTGTTTGATGACCCTCAGGTTCTCAGGGGTCGAGCGCACGCGTATCGTGAGTCCCTCGGCATCATAGTCTTCGGACAGGATCCGCATCCGAGTGCGGATCTCTGCCAGGATCTTTTGAGCTGTAAAAGGAATATGCAATTCTTCGTCGATCATCTCGCTCTCAAAGTACTGCATGATGCGCTCACGCAACATGTTCAGATCGTCCTGGCTCCTCGTGGACAGACACACGGCATCGGGATATTCAGACTTCAGCAAGGCGATCTCATCCGGGCCGAGCCGATCTTGCTTATTTAACACCAAGAGACTGGGACTATCCGTGGCGCCGACTTCGGCGAGCACCTTCCGCGTCACCTCAAGTTGAGACCGGAAGGACGGATCTGAGGCATCGACAACAAATAGTACCAATGAGGCGCAGGCCGCTTCATCAAGCGTCGACTTGAACGATGCCACCAGGTCATGGGGGAGTTTTTTGATGAATCCCACCGTATCGGTCATGAGCACTTTGGGACACGTGTCAGGATACAGAGGCCGGATCGTGGTATCGAGTGTGGCGAACAACTTGTCGGCCACCAGCACATCGCTGCCCGTCATCGCTCGCATCAGCGAGGATTTGCCGGCATTGGTGTACCCGACAAGCGCGACGGTCAATTCATTTTCCCGTCTCGCGCGACGCGTGAGATGCTCGTCCCCGATGGCCGCCAATTCGGCTCTGAGCTCTTTCAGGCGATCACGAATTCTTCGCTTATCGAGCTCAAGACTCGTCTCTCCCGCCCCTTTGCCGCCGACCCCCCCGCCTTGCCGCTCGCTACCACCACCGGTTTCGCGCAACCGTGGCGCAAGATAATTGAGCCTTGCGATCTGTACTTGAAGCTGCGCTGCTCTGGTTCGAGCATGTCGACTGAAAATCTCAATGATGACCCCGGTGCGATCAAGCACCGGCACGCCGGCGGCACGTTCGAGATTCTTCAATTGTGACGGCGATAGATCACAGTCTACGATGACAATCTGGGCCTGCTCGCGAGGGCTGGGTAAGGCCTCGCTTGGTTCATCCGATTCGCTTTCTTCTGACTCCTCTGCTTCGTCTGATACGGCAGCCTCGCGCTTCGAGGCCGCTTTGTGCATCGGCTTTTCAAATGACGCCGCGATGGTTCCCGGCCCACCGGTCCACCGCGCCAGCTCGGTGAGTTTGCCCTGCCCGAGGACCGTCGCAAATTTACAGGAACTCCGTTTTTGACTGACGTGGCCCACAACAGAGTACCCGAGGGTTTTCACCAGACGTGTGAGCTCGTGCAGCGAGCTCTCCAGCTCCTCCCCAGTCACACGAGGGGTCTGAATCGCCACCAGCACGGCACGGGATTGTGAGGGAGTCGTCATCGTGTACTGTTCCTGGGCTACATTGTGGGTGAAGGGGTATGATTTTAACAGGGAATTTCTTGTTTAGGGCAGCTCACGTCGCGGTATCGAGACCTAACAGGCTGCGGAAAAACTCGGTTGATGCCCACAATATGGCTGGCATTTCCCGTAGGGTGCTAACGCCAGAATAACTTCAGGATGCTCAAAAAGGCTGTCCAGCAAGGCCGCAGCGAGCGAAGAGGCGAGGAGGTACATACCAAGCTTCGCTTGAACCGCTCGCTTCGATCACATGCGAGCGGAGTAGGTATCTTGCCTTCGCCTTTCTAGTACGTTGAGCCTCTGAGCGATGTGAGAGCGACGCTGGGAGACTTTTTCAGCATCCTGCTAACGATCTTACCTGGCTCACAGGTCATAAGGAAATGCACGAGTCAAGATTCGCCCCCTCCCTATGTATCGGGATCGTCTTTCACAACGAAATGCGGGACGAAGCGGCTCTGATTCCCGTGAATCAGACCACGATCTTCCCGAATCCCCATCCCTGCCGGCTCGTCCCCGACCACCCAGGATCCGATCACCGGATGCCATCCCTCGAACACCGGCAACGGCATGTATTGCTGATAAACCGAGAGCTGCGCATCGTAGGGCCCGTCGGTCGTCAGCACCTGATCCCCGTTCACGATCGATATATTGGCGCCTTCACGTGACCAAAATGGCTTTCTGACATAGGCCGTACAGTCCCCCGGTCCGGAAAAGAAGGCGGGCAACAGATTCGGGTGATCGGGATACCACTCCCACAGCAACGCCAGCAGGCCTTTGTGGCTGAGCACCTGCTTCCAGGCCGGTTCCAGCACCATCATCGAAGACCGGGGCAGCTCCGCCGCAAATGCGTCCTGACACATCCATTCCCAGGGATAGAGCTTGAAGAGAGCCGAGATCGGCTCGTTCCGGTGATCCACAAACCGTCGCCGCCCTGGCTCCCATCCGATCTGTTCGATCGGCAAGGTCTGCACGCGCCACCCGGCCTGGTTCGCCGTATCGGCCAGATAGGTCACCGTCTGCCGGTCCTCGTCGCTCCCATCCAAACAGGTCAAATGGAGCAGATCGTTCGAGGCCCGCCGACGGATCGCGCGCCACTGCCCGATCAACCGCTCATGCAGACTGTTGAATTGATCCGCTTCCGGACAGGTCTCTCGCAGCCATCCCCATTGCCCGACTGCGGCTTCCAGCAGCGAGGTGGGCGTATCGGCGTTGTACTCGAGTAATTTCGGCGACCCGATCCCGTCATACCAGAAATCAAACCGTCCATAGAGCGACGGCTCCTGCCGCTCACACGAATCGATGATCCGGGGCCGCCACTGTTCGGGAATGTGGAGATCGGCAAACCGATCCTCGCGGATGATCCGCTCGACGGCCTCGACACAGAGCCGATGCAGCGAGCCCGTGGCCGATGCAAGACCGTCGACCTGCGTCTCGCTCAACTCATAGGCGACATCTTCGCGCCAATAGCCCCCGTCCAGGCTGTGATAGGTGACGCCGACCCGGTCGAGTTGCGCAGGCCAATCGGCGCGCGGTTGCCTCACACGACGATGCATGGCTACGCCCCCTCTTCCGGCTTATAGAATTGGCCGCCGGTCCTGCCGAAGCCGCCGCGTTGGCACAGGACCGTGAGATCATCGCCTGATGGAACGTCGAATCCCTGGATGGCAGTAACGACCAACCCCAGGTCGGTCATCTGATCGCCTCGCACAAACGACCCATCCGATCCCTGCCCGACAGCGATCCACACCATCGCGGCTAAGCCATTCGCCGCCTCGGCCAGACTCACCCGCACCTCGGGTGAATACCGCAGATGTGGAGGCACCGGACTGGGCACAGGCCCATCCGGCCTTTTCTTGTCCATGGGAACCTTTCGCTCAAAACAGAAGACCCCGGAAGGAACAGGGAGACGGGCTGAGCTCACGGCCAGCCGTGACAGGCACGTGCAGACATCTTACACGGATTGAGAGCACAGTGGGTGAGTCCACTGCGGGCGCATCATGATGAGGGAGCCCCACAGACCGAACAAAAAAGCGACCGGGCCCGGTCCGCAACACCGCGGCCAATGTGTCTCCTAGCCCACATTATTCATGACGGTTCGTGGCGAAATCGCGCAGTCGCCAGGCGAGACGGGCAAGCGGAGCCGTGAAGGACGGAGGCATACTTGAAACAGTATGTCGAGGTCCTGAGCGGCGAGTACGCCCGCCGATAGGCTTGTCGTAGCGGCGAATCCGCGATTGCAGCAGAAGCGTTCATGAATAATGTGGGTTAGTCATGTCCGTCGCAGTTGCACCACCATCCGCATCTCAGCGCCGCAGGCCTGGAGTGCGATAAATGCAATTCCATTTGCCCTCGATGCACATCTGCCCTAAAGTTTGAGCAAGGAGCAGGCCTATGACGACCACACCAATCTTGTTTCATGACATTGACGGCGTGCTGTTCGGCGACTATGCAGGCGAGTTCCAACTCCGGCCCGGCGTGAAATCCTGGCTCGAATGGGCACACACGCACTTTGAGCTGATCTGGCTGACATCATGGGAGTCAGACAAAATCAAGAGGCTGTTGAACGTGCTGTACTGCGAGAAGTTCCGTAGTCTTCCGGATACCCCGCCGTTCCATCACGCCAATTGGACGAACTGCGAGAACAAGGTGATCTGGCTCCAACAGGCCGTGCAGAAGTTGAAGGACCGCGAGTGGTTCTGGATCGACGACGAGATCGACACCTTCACGCCAGCGATTCAGCAAGCCGGCATTCCGCGCGACCGCTGCATCCAAACGAATCCCCTGGGGCGGGACGAATTACTTGTCCTGCAATCTACTCTCACCGACCGGCTGGATTGGTTGAAGTCGAACACATGCGAACGCAAAGACGCGGCCTAGAGCCTCCTATCTGTCTGTCCTGACGCTCTCCGTGACCGCGCCGACCTTGTTCTCCTGCTCTCGCTGGCCTTCCGGTTTCCACTCACTCGCCAATTTCTTAGCCTTGGTAATTTGAGCCTCCGTCATCCCTTTGGCCAAGATATCACGCAGCATGGGCGCGGACTTATCTCCGTTCGTCGCGGCCAGACTAACCCACTTATACGCCTGGACTTTATCTTTCGGCACCCCTTCCCCGTCATCGTACATAATCCCGAGTTTCGTTTGAGCGAGCGCGTCTCCTCGGTTTGCCCCGAGACGGAACCATCGCAGGGCTTGCTGATAGTCCTTCGGACCGCCTTCTCCATTAAAATACAAGGTGCCCAGGCTGAACTGCGCCCTGGCATGTCCCTGCGCCGCAGCTTTGGCATACCACTTTCTGGCTTGTGCATCGTCCTGCGGCACCCCCCGGCCCTTGTGGTACATCATCCCCACATGATACTGCGCCATGGCATCGCCCTGCTCAGCCAGCGGTTGCCACTCACGCATGGCAGTGGCGTAGTCTTCACGGTCATGGGCCGTCATGCCAGCCTGAAAATCGGCCCATGCCGGCACGGCGAGACAGAAAATCCACAACACAAGGGTACTAGCTAATCGAAACGTCATAAGCTCCTCGTAAAAATGGCGCATTCTAAAAGAATCGCGCTGGGAGGTGCAAGGTCAACCATGAGGCAGTAAGCGGCCACACATGCGCCAGAGCGGGGGCATCAGATAATAGGCGGTTACGGACAGCACCACACCAACCAGCGATCCAAGCAGGCCTGTGACAGAGAGCCTAACAAAGGGAGCCAGAAACAGGATGAGAATCATCAGTAACGCGAGAGACCGATGGCGTTCGTAGAACGTGCGGTGGTGACCGGTGAGGGACTCGGCCAAGGATCATCCGAGTTCTGCTTCGGACCGCTCAATTCTTTCTACCAAAGGCTCCCACCCTTTTTGTGTCAGCCTATCTGGTCCGGTACTTCTCAGACAGGTGTGTGACCGCTTGTCCGGCGTGTTTCGTCGCCACGTCCGCATGACCTGCTTTCCCATGCTCAATGGCCTGTTTGAGTTCCTTGATCCCTGCGTCCACATGCGGAGCCTCGCCGGCCTTCAGGGCAGACTGGAGCGCCGCTTCCGCACTGGTCAGGAGTGCACCCACATGACCCTGTCGGCCATGGTCCGCCGCCTCTGTGGCAAGCGCGATGGCCTCCTGGCGGTGCTGCTCCTCAGCACGCATCACATCCCGCCTGGCCCCGCCTTCACCAAAGACCGGTTGCAACGGCAGCACTGTGGCCGTGGCGAGGATGAACACTGCGCCCAGCATCACAGCAAGTCGCGTCGTATATCGTCTCATTGGCATGCTCCTTTATGACAAGAAGTGAACCGACCTCAGTGAGCACCCCGCTACAGAGTGAGTGACTGCGGATGGCGCCCTCCGGCTTTCGCTGAAGTTATCGTACCATGCATCACCCAGGAATTTCCCCAGGACCAGTCGCCAACAACGGTGGCCGCCAATCATGGTGAGTCTTCAGTGCGACCGCGCCGCGTTGTCGTCCGGTGCATCGATGGCTCAGTCCTTCAACGAGAACGGCGTGAAGTCCGTCTGCCTGTCGTACCAGTCCTCGTGCTCCCGGCGCTTCAACCAGCCGACGATCGCGTAGGTCACCGGCGTGAAGAAGATCTCGACGGAGACCTTGAACGCCCAGTTGAAGGCGATGACCTTGATCATCGTCCCCGGCTGCCAGATCCCAAGAAAGGCAATCGGATAGAAGAGGGCGCTGTCGACGAGCTGGCCGGCCGCGGTCGAACCGATCGTGCGGGTCCAGAGATGACGCCCCTCGGTCCAGACCTTCATCTTCGCCATGACATAGCTGTTCATGAAGTCACCGCACCAGAAGGCGACGATCGACGCAACCACGACCCGCCACGTGCTCTCGAAGACGACCTCCAGAGCAGGCTGGATCACGGCATTGAAGGGTTCCTCCGGATCCGCCGGCAGGTGGATCACGAAGAGCCCCATGATGGTCGCGAAGACCATCGCGGTGAAGCCCGCCCAGATGACTTTGCGCGTGCGAGCGTAACCATAGACCTCGGTCAGTACGTCGCCGAAGATGTAGGATATCGGGAAGAAGAGGTTCCCGGCGCCGAACGTCACGCCGAAGAGAATGCATGTCTTGCCAGGCCCGATCAGGTTCGAGCAGAGCAGGACCGTCACGAAGGCCGCCATGACGTGATCGTAGTAGCGGTAGTGACGGAGGTTCGGGACGAGTGTCTGCTCGGGCGGTTCAGCGGGGGCGGTCATCTGCGGGCCAGATTCCTCTCGGTCTGTGGTGCGATCTACCCCGTGCCGGCGTCGCCCGTGACAAATGGATCAGCCACTCAGGAAGGAAGAGGAAATGGAACAGGCCTGTTGGCCTGGCCAGGAACGTACCAAAGACCTCGTGAAGGATCAATCCCCAGGCTCTGCCGGAAATCCGGGCTACCTCACAACGACCCCACTGCGCAGACTACCTTGTGCCTGTCACAATAAGTCATTACGCATGCCAGACCCCTCGTTTCCACGGTGTTTGCTGGTTCCCTCCCACACCTGCGCATGACACCGTTTCATTTGTTGCAGATCAACAGGGAGGCTGGAGCAGCGGCTACGGCTTTGGGATCTCTCAATCCTTACAGATTTTCTGAGCGAGGAAGTCGTTGATCTCTCGATGGCGAGGAATGGTCGAGGTCTTGCCGGCGGCACGGTTTACATACACGCTGTGACTGCCGCCTTCACGGAGAAACTGGGCGCCATGGCGTTCCAGGTGGCGGATCAAATCGATCCGCTTCATCAAATGGAGGCAAGTGGCTCGCGGATCACGGTTTTGTTTCGGAGCGATTCCTCTGCCAGCGCACGGTTTGATTCCAAGACCAATTGAACCGCTTCGTGAAGATTCGTTCGGGCTTCATCAAGTGTCTCCCCCTGCGTGTTCGCGCCGGGCAACTCCTCGACAAACCCAATATATCCTTCGGGTACCTGCTGGAACACCGCAGTGAATTGTTCCTTCATGCTGGCGACCTCCTGACAGTCGCGAGTATACCAGACCGGTTCCTGAAAGCCCACAATTCCCAAGACCGGCAGCCTTTCATTCAAACTTCAAGCCCCCTCCAATCGCGTGAAGACGTGCGCAAACAGGGCTGGTCAACGGCAATGTGCGACAAGCGGACCATCAGCGTAGCGCCAAGGCGACGCACAGCAGTAAAGCATCGGCAACCTGCTGGGGGTGGAAAGTGACAGGTGAGCGTGGCGTGACAGAGAGGCGCCCGTTATGACTGTGGGACCACGATGAATCCCTCTGTAACGTCGCCGTAGGTCTTGAATGTGCCCATGACAAGGTGATGGGCCGCAAGGGCGCAGAGCGCAGCATCGATCCAATCCATGTTCGTGAGGGCTTTGGTTGACACCCCTATCTCGCGAAGCAACCGGGAACGGTCTGCGCGCTTCCGTACCGCAGAGAGCGGCTTTCTTGCCAGCGCACAAGCCACGGCATGAGGAAATGTCTCGAAACACACCTGATCAGATGCAGAAAGTTTTCCCTCAAACAGTGGATAGTCCGGGTCGAGGCAGTGGTAGAGATCCGCCCCCTGGACCATCCAACGATAGAAGGGATGCGCCTCCCCCTTCACCTGAGATGGCGTCGCAAAGGTATGGAGGCCTTCGGTGGCAAGCGCTCGCTCACAGGGTCTGGCCCGGCCGGTGAGGCTCCATCGGCAGGGAGCATCAATGCCAACCGCAGAAACCTTGAGCCTCCGGCACCAGGCGGCAACATCCTCCGCAATGAGAGTGGAAAGCTTCTCCCGGTATTGCCCGTCCTTGAGTGCAACGGCATGAAAACCCTTCGTGGGCCCACCGACATCCACACCGACGACGATGGAACCGGGCTCGCATCGCTTCATACCGGTTCAAGCGCAAGACAAGCCGCCCGGGACAGATGCTTGTTCTCCCCCGTCAAGCAGGCGCCCTGTTGCACTACAAGCTTGAGTCCACGGATTGCGCGACGAGAAAAGACGCCCGACACCTTTAGTGCCGTCCCCTTTAGTGCTTTTCGCAGGCAACTTTCCACAAGGATTGAGTGATAGAGCTTGGTGGAACTGGTTCCCACTTTCCTTTGATGGAGTAACTGGAGCGGACCTTGCCGCCTCCCATATTGCCGGAGAAACTCGTTGACGCAAGAGTCCGATGGCGGTCTCCCGTGCAGTCATATTCATCTTGCGACCGAGAAGACAAATACGACTTCTTCAGTACGGTTTGTGCCGTTTTGAAGTCGTGCAAATGCCACATCTTCACCACATCACCTTTGCGCTGAATGGTGTCGGGATCGGCATATACCGTTGCCTCGTCGGTTATGCCAACCTCTACCCACTCCGCATAGGCTGGACGACTACTCAGCACCAGAAATGTGATGAAAAGCGAAACGTAGGCCACCGGCCAGCGACGACAGCAACGAATTGAGAAGGGCATAGGGCACCTCACAAAGAGCAGTATTGTAGGAAAGGAGTGAGGAAACCGCAAGGCGGGGTCGTCCGTGGCGATTGTCAGGCAGCCATGAGATCACATGGAGCGATTCATCGAATAGTTCAGCGTTCTTCGATTTGTAGGCCGTGGCCGTAGGGATTCGTGGGGCGGTTGGGGCTGTAGGGGTTACCGGCGCCGTAGGGTCGAAACTGGTTTATCTTGTTTGTTTGAGATGAAAAAGGTTCCAAGAACCTTTCTTGGCCTCTCGTCAAGCATGCGCCCTGTTGCACGACTAGTTTGAATCCCGGATTGCGCGACGAGAACAGACTCCCGATCCCTTTAATGTCCTCATGCCCAATGAGAATGCCCGAACAGGTATGAGCAATCGGGACCATGAGTCAATTACTTACATCGTCGATCGTGCGCGTCAGTACGCCTGCGTCGTTGATGCTCCACTCATCACATGTGGAGTCGCCATCCATATTCCCTCTAGCCACGGCGGTGAATCCCATCGCTGAAGTAGCCACTTTCCCGATGGCTGGTGGGCCTTCACATCCCTGAGCACGATCCGGATCAACCACGTTAAGTCTCGTAGGGACCCCATTGACTGCATACCAGAGGGTATAGATAGGCTTGCCCATCGGGTCAAATCCAAACTGGTTAATATCAGAGATTTCGAACGTCCCATGCTCAGTCTTATAAGAGCTCGCCGTTGCATAGATCGCGTAGAGATATAATTTGGCCTCCCTCGAGATGGGCGCTCTGCTATAGTTCAGGTAGTTCGGCATGATGATCGCTAAAAGCATCCCGAAACTGACAATTGAGACAACGAAGCTTGCCCAGTTCTTTCGAAAGCCTGTGACAAGTGGAAAGAGAAACAGGAACAACAGGAAACCAAGAAACGGAACGAATCCAGCTACCCCCCATGTAGCAGGGCTGCCCTTGGCTCTCGAATAGTATCCGATTCCACTGGCGCACATGCCCACGGTAACAATAAGACCCAGTGTGACCATCGTGCTTCCATGAAGTAGACTGGGAACCATCCATTCCAATATGAAGCCGAGCACCGCCAGGCCCATCCCCCAATGTTTTTGCCTGTGGGCCTTCCCATCTTGAGGGAGGTTCAGCAGCGGGCCTTGCTCGCCGTTACCCATGGTAACCTCCGTGCTCAAGGCACACGCCGTGGTCATGGTGAGCATTCATAGATTCGCCATCCGCTGAACTAGCGATCCTAACGGAAGTATAGCAGGCTGAACGCAGCAGCTTTCGGGAGAGGCCTGAACCAACTCAATAATAATCCACAGTAATGCATCAAACACAACTGTCGAGTATTCATGAAGACACCTGGTTCGATGCGTCGCTTCCAAGATCATTCGCAATCAGCCTGAATTGCCCAAGCGCTGCTTCAAGGTCGTCGACGATCTCTTGGGCGATGATGTCGGGGTTGGGAAGATTGGCGGAGTCTTCTAGGGAGTCGTCTTTGAGCCAGAAGATGTCGAGGCTGGCTTTGTCGCGGGCGATGAGTTCGTCGTAGTCGTAAGCGCGCCAGCGGCCATCGGGTTTCTTGTCGGACCACGTCGCTTTGCGGGTGTGGCGATTCCCTCCGGCCTGCTTGTCAGGCCGGTCGAGATTGCCGTTGTAGCATTTCACAAACTCGTCGAGGTCTTCGCGTTTGAGTGGATCGGTCTTGAGTGTGAAATGTTTGTTGGTGCGGAGGTCGTAGATCCAGAGCTGCTTGGTCCAGGGGGTCTCGCTCGCAGGCTTCTTGTCGAAGAAGAGCACGTTGGCTTTTACGCCTTGCGCATAGAAAAGCCCCGTCGGCAGACGCAGGAGTGTGTGCACATCGCACTCGTGCAGGAGCTTGCGACGGACGGTTTCCCCCGCCCCGCCTTCAAAGAGGACGTTGTCAGGGACCACGACTGCGGCGCGGCCATTCTGCTTCAGCAACGTTTTGACGTGCTGGACGAAGTTAAGTTGCTTATTGGAAGTAGTCGCCCAGAAGTCGTCCCGTTCGACGATGTCCCGTTCCTTGGAGACCTGGCCTTCTTCGCCGACGATGGTCGTGCTGCTCTTCTTCCCAAACGGCGGATTGGTCATCACGATGTCGAACCGATCCCCAGGATCAGCGGCCAAGGAGTCGGATACGGCGATAGGGAGATCTTTGTCGCTCCCAATCCCGTGGAGCATCAGGTTCATCGCGCAGAGCCGGGCCGTGCTTTGGACCAATTCCCATCCTTTGAACGTGCCTTGCTTAAGCTGCCGCTTTTCGTCCTTGGTCAGGTTGGGATAATGCTTCACGATGTAGTCGTGTGCAGCCAGAAAAAACCCGCCGGTCCCGCAGGCCGGGTCGCAGATCGTCTCGCTGGACTTCGGAGCGATGGCTTCCACCATCGCGGCAATCAGCGGGCGCGGGGTGAAGTACTGGCCAGCGCCCGACTTAGTGTCTTGCGCGTTCTTTTCGAGTAAGCCCTCGTAGGCATCGCCTTTCACATCGGCGCTCATCGTGGACCAGTCTTCTTTGTCGATCAGATCCACAATCAGCCGACGAAGCTTGACGGGGTCCTGGAACTTATTCTGGGCCTTCGTGAAGATCAGGCCGAGCATCCCCTTCCCTTTACCAAGCTCTTCCAGGAGATGACGGTAGTGGTCGAACAGGTCGTCGCCGTCCATTTTGAGCAGACTGGGCCAACTGTACTTGTCGGGAATCTGGCTCGGCTGGTTGTACGGCAGCTTCGTCCGCTCGTCCGCCATCTTGAGGAACAGCAAATACGTCAACTGCTCGACGTAGTCGCCATAGCTCATCCCGTCGTCTCGGAGGACGTTGCAGTAGTTCCAAAGCTTTTGGACGATCGCGCTCAATCTACGAATCCTTAACTGAAGGCGAACCTTCCGGTTAGGCCGGCAACATGTGGGAACAACTGTTCCATTTCAGATGTTATAGGAAACCATGCCTCTTCGTCAGAGGGCATTTCATAGGTTTGCGTCAGAACACCAAACACAAACTGGAATAGAGAAATGCTTCGGGGGAACCTTTCCCCAGGCTGTTTTTCAATGGCCTGCTTGAGCTTTTCAAATGCGTGCTGATAGATATCGAGCGATCGATCGCGCAGCTTTCGCTGCTGATTATCCTGGAGGATTTCAAGGAGCGAATAACAGTTGTTGATAAATCGGGACAAATCTTTGGGCCAGACCTCACTAGGGATACTTGATTGCACTCCAAAGAAATGTTCCTGGATGCTATGCTTGCGCTGAATTTCACGCCAGGGAGACTCACCCATACAATTCATGGCATTTGTGAAGTCGGATAGGAGTAGATCCATTTGCTCCACAGAGGCTTTCAATGTTGCAGCAAGACGAAGTGCTTTCCAGTCCACACGAGGTGCCTTGTATGCTAAGGCATGCGTTGTTTTTGACCAGGCGAGTTCGAACATAGTTTTCACTTGGACTTCAAACCGAAGCCGGAATATGGCCTCTTCCTCTTCTAAACCTGTAGGTTTTCGCAGTTGTCCGATAAACCGAGTGCTGTCGAACCTGAAAACATCGGGGGCCTTCCTAGTAGTAAGGCGTTTTCTAACAACGACGCGCTTAAAGGTTGCGTCGAGATAGTCGATGACCTTAGCCTCATCTGCGGGTAAAGGCACAGCAACGGTACAGCCGTAAAGATCGTCTAGTTCAGTCCATGATCTATATCGTCCAGTCTCAATTTTCTCTGCCAGGGATTCGAGCGTTTTTGACCGGCCATCGAATATAAACCCTTCCTTTGAGCAAAATGCTTGGAGCGTCTCGCGAACTCGCTTCGCAACCAAATCAAGATATGCTTCTTGCTCTGAGTATTTTTGGCGTATCTCGCGAGGAATTATCACGGCAGTGCTTCCCGAATAATGCGTGACAAGATTTCGATCCGAGTCTTACGTGGTCCTGAATCATTTGATGCAGACCGGGCTGCTTCGTAATATGCCAGTGCAACTGAATTGTCTGTACGAGCCTGCTCATCTGCCACAGCATCAATAAATGCTTTCAACTTACTTGCCACACTCTCCCAATCAGCGTGATCAGGGACCGTGGCTAGAGCACCAAATAGTGAGTAGAAATCGGCTTGATTGCGCAACCTTGTAGTGCGAAGCAGCGCACCTGTCGGTGTACTTAGTAACCCCTTGAGCCGCCTAATAGTAGCGTCGAACTTTCCCAATATTTCGTCCCCTCGAGACCATTCATCATCACGATCGCTGAATTCCTCATCTAGCTGTGACGCAGAATAGCCTTGTGGACCTTGCTCAAGCAGCAGCAAGAGGCTTGCGGTAAGCTCCACATCCTTCATCTGTCTTTTTTGTTGTGGCCCGATACTCGGAAAGTTGTCACCCAGTTCTCGCAATAGACGTTCCGCAGCATCTTCTACCTTTGTGATGAATACTCCATTAAATTTGGCATGCCGGAGTTCTTGAGGAGTAAGGCGCGCAGTATTTCGATTTATCCGATCAAAGATGTTGTTGATGACTCCTTCTTCGTCACTTGGAAGATATTCGACCGTGAATTGGTAAGACCAAAACTCGCGCTTTATCTCGTCCGACAGCTCCCGAAAAAACTTTCCTCGCAAGGCAGTTCTAGTAGCGCCATCATGTATCGGAAATTCATTCTTTATAAATGAGAACAGCGTAGACAGGCGCTGCTTGCCATCGACCACAAAGTATGTGGCTTGGCCCTCTGGTGATATCCGCTCAAAGAGGAAAAGTGCGGGCGAGGGATATCCTAGCAAAATCGTGTCGATGTAATAGTCGCGATAGGATTGATTCCAAACGCTCCTCCGTTGGTAAGGTGGATCAAGGTCCAGGAGTTTGCGATTGTACAAGTCCCAAAACCAAGCGATTGCTTGAAAGTTCTGTTTTCTTAACATTGCTTTTCACGTCCTTTTCTAGTCACAAGCTGTCCCGTAAATGCCTTTCCCAGAATCGACTGCCGCAGGCGGTCGGCGCGGGTGAGGTTGGCTTCGACGGCGGCTTCGAGTTTATCGAGGACGGAGAGGCGGCGCTCGACTTCAACGACAATCTGCTGTTGTTCAGCTGCAGGCGGAAGCGGGATAGGAAACGCGCTGAGCTTCGTTAGGTTAAGCGAAGCAAGATTAGTTGTCTGTTTACCTTCTCGTAAAAAGTAGGCTTGACCGAACGAGTTGCCCCACCAGGAAACAAGTTTCGGTAATACTTCGGCCAAATACAATCGGGCACGGAAGACATGGTTCTGGTGGATACACTCGGGAAGTTGGCCTTCCCAAATCCACCCTCGACCGAGCTTGTCTCTATCGCCGCCTTCGTTGAACAAAATGTCGCCAGGTATAAGGCGTAAATCTTTGATGTCTGCATCTGGCGCTTCAATTGTCTTAATCTCGGAAAGATCCAAGTACCCCCTCTGAACATTGGCAACGCGCAAATACGGGACGGTTCTCGCAGTCGGGGACTTTCTTTTCTTATCAACCGTAATTCCACCTTTTAGCGAAGCTATGTGGTCAAGCCTTGCCCACAACCATTTATCAGGCAACTGGGGAAGATCGCTGGTTTCTGGTTCTCCGGGTTGATTGTATTGTCCCCTGCCGGTCCACTTCGCCCTTCGCTCAGCGAGGATGCATTCGAGGAGTTTGCTGGCTGCCTCAACTTTCGGATGCTGCTTGCGCCAATCTTCGGTCAATTTGCCTTCAACGGCGGCTTTGAGGACGGAAGCTTTGTAGCGTTTGAGGTTAGCCTTGACGCGCTTGAGGTTGGCGACGGCTTCGTCGAGGCGAGAGAACTGCTTTTCGATCTCCGCGACGATGTCCCTTTGCTCATCAAGAGGCGCTATCGGAACAGGAGATCCTTTGATCCGTCCAAGGATGATTCGCTTGATGGTAGTCCCAGTCATCTGGCCTGTGAGCATTCGATAACCCACAGGACTCAAAAGGTAATATCATAGAAATTGACTATACAAGAGCGCAGGTCTTGGACGGAGAAGGCAAACACTTGAAAGCAGGCTAAATTCTTCATCGAGCGTATTAACCGCAGCGTCACCTGTATTCACGCCATCTTTAACGAGGAGTACATCGCCTTTCTTTGGATCGCACCTCTTATAGATTGCCCTGTGTTCATCCTCTGCCAAATACGAGACATTGCTGAGATCAAGGCCAGATGGTCTAACGTTCTTTGCCGTTATGTACTTATAAGCCCCTTGAGCTAGCTGATTCTGAGGAGAGAAATGCGTACCATCTTGAACCTTAAGGCATGCGGCAGCGATTGTTGACCAACTCCAAATTGGGGGAAGTTTTGGCAAGCCATTCAATTCTTCCATAGTACTCATGCCGCCAATGCCCCGTTCAGTTCTCCAATGATCGCGGTCAGCTCATTACCGAAGAGCTGATGCACTTACCCAAGCCCACCCTCCTGCGCAAAGGGCGCGTACTCGAAGTCGTCCGGTTCAACCGCGAGGTTCGCGGCGACGTGACTGCGGATCATTTGCGGGCATACCCGACGATAGAACACAGCCCCTGCAACACGGCTTGTATAGTTTGTGGCGACAGTGCGCCGAAGGTTTTGACGATACTGCTTTCGGACAGGGTAAAGACTTTGTCGAATCTGATCCAACAAGCTTTGGGGAGCGCGCCTTCCACCAAGTCCGTTGCACCGATTGGCATAGCATGATTTGGCTGGGCAACTGAGGTGACGGCCAACCCGATGAAGTCGGCGTGTCGATCCGGCGGGGTCAAGACCATGACCGGCCGCTTCTTGGCCGACTGCAGATCCGAGAAGGGAAATGGAATGAGGACCAGGTCGCCTGGCTTACACGCCATTCCAAACCTCGTCGTCCTGGTTATCCCACACATGGCGCATGGCCGGTTCCTGCGCCTGCTTCAATTCTTCGGTATGACGGTCTCTCAGGCCATGCTTGATTTCGATGTACTCGATGAAATCCAACACCTCCTGCGCGAGTGTGTCCGGAAGTTTCAGCGCCTCCTTGAAGATTCGTTCGGCTGTCGACATATATCCTCCATTTTAGGCCACCAGGGCCATATTCAGGCTTTCTATTATGGTCTGAAGGCCGTCCGGAAACAATCGATAGGCTTTTCCCAACCCACCGGCCTGGGAAAAGGGTGCGTACTCGAAGTCGTCTGATTCAACCCCCATGTTTGCCGCAATATGGTCTCTAATCATGCTGAGCCACTGTCTCTGTTCATCGGTAAACTTCTTGCCTCCACGCTCCTGCTCTCCAAGCCAGGCGTTGAAGTTGGCGTTCACCCTCTCAGGAAATGGCACCAGCTCGTTGTCCTGATGCGTGGCGAAGCGGACCAGAGAAACGAGATCCGTGAGAATTCGCTTGCCGCTGGCCCCTTTCACCTTCGACTTCTCTAGTGCCGCGTAGGCCTGCCAGAGTTGGGATTCGTTCCAGAGATAGGGCGGCTTCTCGATGGCGTTGGCCAGATCCTTGATGTCCTCAAACTTCAGCCGCTGCTTGTAGGGCTTGCTGTAGAGCACCTGCAAAGCGGTGATCTCGTCCTTATGCTGTGCGATGAACTGTTCGAACGACTGCACGATGGTGCGGGCGCGCGCTAGGGCGTCGGCGCTGAAGCCTGCTTCGATGACTTGATCCTGGCTGACGTGGTCGATGGTGAGTTCGTTCTTCTTTTTGATCTCGACCAAGAGTTCCCGGAATTTTGGATCGTGAAACGGCTTAGCCGCTGCTTGCATCAACTTAGTGGCGACTTGCTGAATCTGCTGCTCGCTCGGCTTGTTCGTGCCGAATTGCTGCGTGGCCCGTTCTTCCTGCCGATCTGGATTGACCGCTTCGACGAGAGCCCGGCTCAGGTCCTTGAGCGAGAGGCCCCCGCTGGCTTTGCTGATGGCCTGTTCATCGGCTTTCGTAATCCGGTGCTCCATGCGGGCCAGCCGTCCGGCAATGCTGGTCAGTACATCCTCTTCCGTATTCCCCAGGGCCACGGCTTGGAGCAGCTTCTCAAAGGCGACGCTGGGCTTTTTCTCCATCGGCCTGGCGTCGGTCTTATCTTGTTCGCAGACACCGACGGTATCGACAATGACGAAGTGGTCTTTGGTTGTAGCGTCCGGCGTGACGGCTTTGAGATCATCCGGCTTAATGATGCGGACGCCCCGGCCCTTCATCTGCTCGAAGAAGGTGCGGGATTTGACCGCGCGCATGAAGACAACGATTTCGACGGGCTTGATGTCGGTGCCGGTGGCGATCATGTCCACGGTGACGGCGATGCGGGGATGGTAGCTGTTGCGAAAGCTCTTTATAAGGGTTTTGGGATCGACTCCGGTGGTGCGATAGGTGATCTTCTGGGAAAACTCGTTGCCCTTGCCGAATTCCTCACGCAGAATTTCGACGATGTTCTCCGCGTGAGCGTCGTCCTTGGCAAAGACGAGAGTCTTAGGTACTTCGGTGCGGCCGGGAAAGATCTCGGTGAAGAGCTTGTCCCTGAAGGCTTTGACGATGGTGCGGATCTGGTCCGGAGCGACCACGTCGCGGTCGAGATCGTCGGGATTGTAGGCGAAGTCCTCGTCGAGTCTTTCCCAGCGCTTGGTCCGCGTCTCCCGATTCATCAGCTGCACGCTATACCCGGCCTCCACCCTGGACCCTGCCTGCGTAATGGCGGTGCGGATGCGATACACGTCGTAGTTGACGTTGACCCCGTCGGCCACGGCCTGCTCGTGGTTGTATTCCATGACGAGGTTTTGATTGAAGAAGCCAAAGGTCTGCTTGTTGGGCGTAGCGGTGAGACCGATGAGATGGGCATCGAAGTATTCCAGCACCTGCGCCCAGAGGTTGTAGATGGACCGGTGGCATTCGTCGGTGACGATGATGTCGAAGGTTTCGATCGGAATGGCCGGATTGTAGTCGATGGGCTCCGGTTGTTTGAAGAGCCGTTCGAGGCCGGAAACGGATGCCTCTTCGTCCTCGTCTGACAGTTCCCGCCCCTTGAGCATGGAATACATGCGTTGGATAGTGCTGATGCAAACGCGTGCGGTGGTATCCAGAGTGTTGCCCGCCAGCCGCTGGACGATGAACTCTTCGGTGAACTTGAAGTTGTTGTAGGGCGAGACGTACTGCTGAAATTCCTTCAGCGTCTGGTCGCCCAGGTTTCCGCGATCAACGAGGAAGAGCACGCGGCGTGCGCCACCGAACTTGATGAGCCGATAGATGGAGTTGATAGCAGTAAAGGTCTTGCCGCTGCCGGTGGCCATCTGGATCAAGGCACGCGGCCGATCCTGCGCCAGCGACTTTTCGAGATTGTTGATGGCGATAACTTGCGCAGGCCAGAGGCCAGTGGTGCTCAGAGGTGGCAGTGTCTTCAGGCGGCCACGGAGAGTCGTTACTGCTTCCGCTGCCAGAGATGCGCCGTGCAGGTCTCTTGGAGCATGGCTGTGCTTCGGAATCAGGGCGGCCAACGTCTCAGGTCGATGGAAGCTGAACACTGGGCGGCTGCGCGGTTGAGGATCGAGGCCGTTCGTGAAGCGCGTTTCCACGCCAGTGCTCTGATACAGAAACGGCAAGGGTCGGATATGTGCGGGTAAGTCGGCAGGGAGGCCCTTGCTGTACTTCTCGGCCTGGACTTCAACGCCGACTAACGGGAACCCTTCCTTCTTCGCCTCAATCACTCCGGCGGCTTTTCCATCTATATACAAGAGGTAATCTGCAAAGCCGTGCCCACTGACGAGGGGGAAATTTCTGAGGACGACTCCTCGTCCGGCATGAAGATGTGCGCTCTTGTAGTCTTGAACTCTCCAGCCAGCCTGCTCCAGCGACGCATCGCGGGCCTGATCTTCAGGAGTGGCCATGGGCGCTAAGGATACCTTGTTACCAGCGAGAAATCACGTTCCTTCCCGGCTATGAGCTGATGGCTGGAAATGGGGCAGGGAACTTATGGCATATGGCGGATAGCAGGAGAAGGATGGGAGCTGATGGCGGATGGCTAATGGCCTATAACAGAACCAAGCAACGGCTCGGGAATTTTGTTCTGACACCTTCGGGACGATCTCCGACCAGCCTCACGCTGTGAGGACCCATTTCCCGACCCGGCGGCGGGGTGCGTGCTCCACTCCCCTCGCTGCTCACGATTTCAATACCCTGCTCCACCGTGCCGTAGACCGGCACGCTTCGACAACATAGGGTAGTGGGTCAGTTTGAGAAAGTTTTCGCATATTGAGAGTTTTTTACATTCCTGCGAAGCTGCTTCCCTTTATAGGAGGGTGCAGCTATGGTCGAGTGCAAAAAGTGCGGGTTTCTGGCGGTATGGCTTCCTAAGCCAGGGCATTTTGAAGAGGCTTCGATTGAATTCAGGGATACTGGCAAACCTGACGGGGGTCACAATGATCCATATTCATTCAGGCCTAAGTGCTTCATCCTTAAGTATGAACTAGTCAAGGAGCTTGATGGAACGAGGGCGGCACGGCTCGGAGAGGCTAGGGGGTATAGCGGAAAAGTGCTTGAGATCATCACGACTCCAAGAGTTTGCGACGGATATTTTCCGTGGATACAAGGGTTTCATCCAAAGGAGCACAGTGAAATGCTCGATAAAAGAACAGAAAGAAGATGGCGCATTATGGAAGGGCTCGTCTTTGCGGTTGCTGGTGGGGTTGTTGCTCTTTTCGCCCAATGGGTAGCACACCCTCCGATAGTAACAATTGCTCCACCGACCGTGAATGTTACCTCTCCTCCTGTGAATGTTACGGTTCAGCCTACAGCAGCCCAGCCATCTCCTCTAAAGACCACACATGATCCGAAACACCAGCGGCCATCGCCGGAGTGACCCGTAAGGTCTGATGAATCCGACAGAAGTTGTAGTGCATGAAATGGAGAGCCACGGCATGGGCCTGGTTTTCCAGCTTCTTACTGAAGGCATTGGTCAAGCGAGTCATCCGGCGCATGCTCATTCGCATCGTCAGGTTTTGCCGTTCCACATAGCTGGTTGAGACCTTGGTTATATCGGGGTTGCCTGCAATCTTCAGTTTCCGAGTCCCACAGCATTCCGCCGGACTATAACGGGCTTGTCCTTCGCGGGGAGGTGCCGCATAAATCTTTTCAAGCATGGCATAGTCTACGTCTGCCCCGAATGCGCCTTCCACGGCTTGGAGGTAGGCTTTGTGTCCGTCCGTGGTGAGTTGCACCCGATGAGCCAAGCGCGAAGCCAGATTTGCAATAAACTTCTGTGCGTATTCCGCGCTTCGTCCCCCAACGAGATACGAGACTATAAGCTTCGTGTCGGCATCGATACCTACCCAGGTCCAGGTATCTCCAAACCCTAGTTTGCCCTTGTACTCCTCAGGCACGTTCTTTTCTTTGGCGTAGCAGAAGGACCAAATCTCATCGCATTGAATGCGCTTGCAGGGCAAGTTCCGCAATTGCTCATCCTGATACCGAGCACAAGCCTTGCCAAGATCAACGAGGAGCTTGAGCACAGTGCCTTTCGCAACATTAGTCATGCGGCACGTCGCACGAACGCTGTTACCTTCGACTAGTGCCGCGATGATTTGAACTCGTTTGGCTTGTGTTAGTTTGTTCATGGCTTCCTCCGTTGTGACAGAGGTATTATGCTTGACCGGTCAAGCATTGTCAATGGCTGAATATGTGACCTGGCTTACCAGCCAGAAATTAATACTAGATGGATTGACAAGACCATACCGGTTGGTATAGTAAAGGTACCTCCTAAGAGGTTGGAGACGGGGGCGGGAATCGAACCCGCTGGGGAGTGGTTGCACCCACTCGCAGTGGCTTACCAGGCCATTACCTTCCCAATCAGTCACCCCGTCTACCAGTACACAGTTTGGGCTCACCAAGAGCCGTCTCTCTGCTTTCTAGGGCGTGAAGAGACGGCTCTTGCTGTTATCGCCCCATACGTCGGTGAGCGTGGACGCTGGAGCTACAATTCTTCTCATGGCGTGATACCTCCTAAGTTCATAGTTTAACCCAAAACGCCAATTTCCCATCTTTCACCCTTTTAGCATCACTTCGTCTCCGTCCTTCATGGCTACTCCTGACTCGCACAGTCTGCTAATCAGCGTATAGAAATACTTGTGCCGAGGCCCGAATCGCTCCATAGGGTAGCCCCCGACGGCAAGTTGCTTCTTGAGGAGACCTACCCCTACAGGCCGGTCATACTGTTTCAGGAATGACAAAATCGCTTCGCGCGGCTTAAGATCTCCTATGGCGCTAGATCGATTGCCATGGCCACATTTTGGGCAACGAAACCGCCATTGAAGCCGCTCAAGCTGGAATTCTAAGGCGAGAATTTTATCCGAAAGATTTTCTATTTCTTGCGTGCCCATCACATCACCCCCACTCTATGTAGTGGCTACGTACGACGGGCACTATACTGTTTGGAATTCAGGCTGTCAACAAACAGGTGTAGTCAAGGTGCGGTACAGTCAATCTACTTCTTCGTCCATCTAGCCTTAGCGGCATTTTTAGCAATATCAGCCCGCTTCTTGGCTGATAGTTTCTTGGCCCTAGCTTTGCCGCCCTTGAGTCCTCCTAGACGCCCTAGAGCGACGGCAGCAGGGTTCTTTTCAGGTTGAGCATTATTCTTAGTGGGCTTTTGGGCAGGCTCTCGCGTGACCGAGGTTGTCCCGGCAGGTTCGCCGGTGATGGCTTGCAGGATGTCGTGAGCGATGACGTTAAGGTCTGTGGATGGTTTCTTTTTCTTCATGCAGTCATCATACATGACCGCTTAAGCACTGGCAAGATCAAGGGAATTCAAACTGACCCACTACCCAACATAGAATAGCCTGTCTTCTTCATCCGGCCGGGACTGTTGCGGTTCGGAGCTTCCGCGCTTGTGCTAACGGGGGCACTCCCCACGTTTGAACGGTGAGGTATTCACCCAGGCCATGAACTACGTCATTGGATGTGTCGTTACCCTGCTGGCTCTGGCAGGATGGGTGTATGCGCAATATGAGTCCGATCGGGCCGAGGTCACCGCACGGCTGGTCAGAGACAGCCAGGTTGCGACCACGGCCTGCGGCCCCATTGAGTACTCGGAGGTCGGATCGGGCCCGGCCGTGCTCGCTATCCATGGAGCCGGTGGTGGCTATCCGCAAATGGCGGACTTTGGCGATACGCTGGCTCCTGCCGGATTTCGTGTGGTCGCTGTCTCCCGGTTTGGCTATCTCCGGACACCATCGCCCATCCATGCCGGTGTGAAAGAGCAGGCGGCGGCCCATGCGTGCCTGTTGGATAGCTTGGGGATCGCGACTGCCGCCGTGTTTGGGGTGTCCGCCGGCGCGCCATCATCCATCCAGTTCTGCCGGGACTTTCCGGCCCGTTGCTCCGCCTTAGTCCTGCTCGTCCCAGCGGCCTTTCCCCCCGGCACAACCACGAAGGACACCACCCCTCCGTCACCCTACATGTCGTTTGTGCTCGACCATGTGCTGGGGTCAGACTTCTTGATCTGGACACTGACGCGAGTGGCTCCGCGCATGCTGATTGAAACGGTCCTGGCGACACCGATCGAGGTGTATCGGAATGCCGATTCCATCGAACAGGCACGAGCCCTCCGCATCATCCAAGACATCTTTCCGGTTAGTCGACGGATGGAAGGCTTACGCATCGATGCCCGGATGGCCGCCCCCCTGAGACCGGAGGAACTCCAGACGATCTCGGCGCCAACGCTTGCCATGAGCTGTGCAGACGATCTGTACCGGACGCTGGCGGGAGCTTCGTACGCCGCTACGCACATTCCGGGGGCTCGCTTGGTCACGTTTCAGAGCGGCGGTCACGGCTGGCTTGGCCACGATACGGAGGTGAAACGTGAAATCGTGCAATTTCTCCAAGCGGTGACGTCGTCCAACGCAACAGGCAAGGGGCGGAACCGCACGAAGGACTGAGTATCGAGGACTGAGCCTGCCCTGCCTGCGGCGAGCCTAGTCGAGGCAAGCTCGTCGAAGGGTGCGGGGTTTGAGTATGCCATGAATGGTGAACCGGGCAGAGATTCGGCAGGAAACGGTTGGCGAAGGGATATTACTTTGAGATGGGACGGGCTGCAGACTCGATAGCGGCGAGAATGTTTGCCCGGGTTTCGGCATCGAATTCATGACCATAGAATCGGAGAAAGAGGCCTTTTCGAAGGGCCTCCACGTTCGCGTGAGGATCTTGCTGTAGCAGCGACGCCTCCACAAGCGCACGAGCTGTCTCGCGCATTGCACACCCCATGATCAGTCGTTCTTCACCGGTGCGTGCCAGGAGCATGGCCCGAAACCGCTCGTCAATTTCTGGGGCGGTATCGTTCATGAATGGACCTCACGATACAGTGCGGTCAGCCCTAAGCGATCGGCCCAATGACCGAGATAGACCCTGACCAAGTGAAAGAGACCGACGACGCGATCGATGTCGGCATCTGACAGTTCAACCACCAGATCGATATCTCGCGTCATGCGAGGGGTGGCATAGAAGTTCGCTGCCATGGAGCCGGTCACCATATAGACAATACCGGCTGCCTGTAACCTCGCAGTCACGGACAGCAAGACATCAAGTTCATCATTCACAGATACGTCTCACTCTGTTTGCCAATCGAAATAGTCCTGATGCGAAGCTTACCCGTTTCCCTCCCATAAATCACGTTGTTAACTGGTGTTGCTCCCTCCGTCACCACCTACTCGGCAATAGACTTCGTGGCTGATGCCGACTTCGATTGTCCGACGTCGAGGAGGATGGCGACGAGCATGTCGCTCATGACGTTCACGCCGGAGCGAGCGCGGGCGATGATCCCATCCACAGTCATGATGAGGGGGATGGCGGCGAGGATGACCTGAACCGGCAAACCGGCGATGGACATCCGGAGTGTCTTGAATGCCGGAAACTAGCCTGCCTGGAGGTTGTGCACCTGGTCGATAAGCCGTTGGAGTTCCGCGACGGCGTGGCGGCGTTGCACGGGAGTGACATGCTGGTCGATGGCCAGAGCCATGGTCTTGGCGGCATCGCGCATTTGGCGAAGTCCGTCTTGATAGGACGCAGAGGCGGTCTGCTCAGGTGAATTAAAGATGGCGCGGAGTTCCTGTGCGGCACGTTCGGGAGTTCGGGGTTGATGCAGGAGAGTCAGGAGCTCCTGCTGGCGCTGCTGCTGGTAGGCAACCCAGACCTGTTGCGTGTCAGGCAGCGTCAGGCTCCACTGGTGGATTTGTTTCCGCTGTTCTTGGGTTAGCGGCCCCAACCAGTCTTTCAGCCAATCGAGGGTGGCCTGGGCCCGTTTGTTCAAACGCTCGGATGGCGGGTTCTGAACAAGACGTTCGGCTTTGGCGTTGTCCTTCTGTAACACTGTTTCGAACGTGCGCACCTGGCTGGCGTCCACCGAGGCGAGAAAGACTCCACCGTCCCCCACAACACGCTCGAAGAGGTCGGCGCGTAGACGATCATAGGTAGCATAGGCCCAATCGACATCCGAACCGGTGAGTCCCCGCTCGATCCGCTGACGGATCTCTCGAAGGAAGCTTTCATATTCCGGCAGAGCTTCATCCCGGTGTCGGGTGAGCAGGGGCGTAAGGCGTTGGTTCAGATCACGACGCTGGTCGCTATTGAGGTCGAAATAGTGGTCGAGCTGCCACAGGATGATTCGATCGGCGTAGCGATAGGTAGTGGTCAGGGAGCAGCCAGCGACAGTCAGCAGGAGCAGAGCGAGGCACCACAGCCACCGTCGGCGCCACTCCGACCTCCTTCTCTCCCCTGCCATCCAATAGTTCATGAGATCCCCTGATATGTTCGCAAGCATTGCGGCCTGATGCAAGAGGATGCTCGGCAAAAAACTGCCCTCCAGATTAATCTATCAGGCCGTGCAATTCAGAACAGTGTTCTTTCGCCCGGTTCGCTGAACGGCACTTCCTGCGTGGGACACAGCCTCTAAGCAACCTGCGTACCGGAAGCCGTGGCGCCGGAAAGCGATGTTAGAATCAGCAGGACATCTCCCGCCTCCATCTTCTGCCCCTCTTGCAGATCCCAGAAGTGGATCACCGTTCCACGACGGTACAGACGCAGGACGATGTCCGGCTTAAGGGCCATGGCGGTGCATCCGATTTCATTTGGCTCGACGGGACGCTCGATGAGACTGACCCGGCCGCCCGCCGTCAGCAGATCTTGAACATAGTCCATGAAATGCGGATGTCCCACGGCGTCGGCAAGCAAATAGCCTCCGAAGGTCGAGGGGGAAATGATGCCGGTTGCGCCGCCCTGCCGGAACAACTTCACATTTTCTTCTTCCACCGCACTCACGAGAATTTCCACAGTCGGATTTAAGTGGCGTGCGGTCAGGAGAATCAATGCGTTGGTGTCGTCTCGTCCTGCGGTAATGATCACGGCCTTCGCGCGCTGGACGACGGCATGCTGCAGCAGTATCTCTTGAGTGGCATCACCACGAAAGGCGACGAGACCGAGCTCGATCGCGGCCCTGACTCGCTCTTCACGAGGTTCGATGATGACGAGGCGATCAGGTTCTGTCCCCTTCGCCAGCAACTCCTTGGCTGTCGACCAGCCTGTATAGCCAAACCCACATACAATGATGTGGTCATGTAGTGCTGCCTGGACCTTCGCCATACGATAGCCCTCCCTATACCGGTTCACGACGAGCTGATAGGCTGTGCCGAGAAAGATAAACCAAATAAACACCCGTATCGGCGTGATCAACACAGCATCCACCAGCCGAGCCTGCTGTGAGACCGGCACGATATCCCCGTATCCGACTGTCGTAATTGTGACCATCGCGAAGTAGAGCACATCAATGGCGGTTATATGTTCATTGTAGTTATCCTTCAGCCCATCGCGCCCGAGCCACAATATAAGGAAGACGAGAGCGAAGAGGGCCAACACGAGCCCGATGCGGAACAGCAACGTGCGTCCCGGTCTAAGATCGTCACGGGTAAAGAGGATCTGGTCGAACAGGCGGCGTGATGGGACGGTGTCCATGGTCAACGTGCCTCGGGTCCAAATTCCATGATACCGATTTCCGCGGCCTCGTTCCTAGTGCCGCACTGCGTGCTATCGCGTCGTTAGGGAATCGGTGAGTAACGCGATTGGTCTGGTGGAAATGTCCCAGGTGCCGTCATCCGAGAGGCAGGAGTCTGAGGCTGTTGTCGTACATCAGTGAATCTTCTGATCGAATCTTCGTGTCAATCGTAATGACAGCATAGTGGCTCTTGTATATTGAGGCAGTGGACCCAGATGTTCTCAACGTGGATCCGCTCAGGTGATCCATCAGCACAGCTTGTTCGCAAAAGGGTGATGCTCCCGCTGTCGGATCTCTTGATCACTGCGTTGGCGTTCGAGCATGCTGCCGCGAGGATCGCGTGGATATCCATGTCAAGAAGACTTCGGATCTGTCCTTTATCTCCCCGTATCTGCATGAAACTCTGTTACTGGTTCCGTCTTGCCGACGTCGAGCAGGATGGCGACGAGCATGTCACTCATGACGTTCACGCCGGAGCGGGCGCGGGCGATGATCCAGTCGACGGTCATGATGAGGGGAATGGCGGCGAGGATGACCTGATCCGGCAAACCGGCAGCGGCAAGGACAAGCGGGAGCACGATCATGCCCGCTTCGGGAATGCCGGCCACGCCGGCGCCGGCGATGATGGAGGCCACGACGATCACGATTTGCTTCGAGATTGGCAGGTCATAGCCGAGTGCATGGGCGAGAAACAGCGCCGCCATCGCTTCGTACAGCGTGATGCCGTCATTGTTGAGGTTTGTGCCTACACAGGCTGCCAGGCGCGCCGATTGTGCCGAGACCTGCATCCGTTCGAGACAGCGGAGCGTGAGGGGCACCGTGGCGAGACTGCTGTTACAGGAGAGACCCGTCATGATGGCATCGGCTCCCTGTCCGATGTACACCCTGGGTGATTTCTTCCCGATGACCCACGCCACCAGTGGATAGTAGAGCAGCGCATGGACCGCCAGACCAAGGAGCATGGCGGCGAGGAAGATCCAGAGCGTTGAGAAGACGCCGACCCCCGACCGGCCGACAACGCTCGCCACGACACCAAACACAGCAAACGGAATGACCAGGATGACCCACCAGAGGATCCTCACAAGCCACCCATAGACCCACTCAATCACCCAGGCGATGCGATCAAGGACTCCACCGGCCCGACCGCCCTTCGTGCTGGCCCACCGCAATAGGAGCCCAATCCCAAGCGCCAACAGCACGACGCCGATGATGTTATTGCTCCCAAAAGGATCAGCGATCGTCCGGGGAATATAGGCCACCAAGTCTTCGAGTGGATGCTCCGACGGCGTGAAGGTCGGTTTCAGACTCGATCCCGGCACCACATGGAGTAGGTCCTCGACGTGGCCTTGCCACGCCTTTCCCGGCTGCCAGAGATTCATGATGGTCAGCCCAATCACCATGGCCACGGAGACATTGACGAGGCAAATCGCGATGAGTTTTGCTCCCTGCCGCAGCGGTAAACTGGCACGGATCAGCGAATCCATAATTGCAAAGAAAATAAGCGGAACGGCAAGTGTCTTCAGCAGCCAGACCACCCATAGCCCAAGTTTCCCCAGTTGTTCATTGCGCAGCCCGTTGAAGTAGGGCTCCTGGCCAAAGACCACGCCAAGCGTTGTGCCGCAGATCACGGCGACAAGCACCTGCGCATAGAGGGGAAACGGACTACGTCGTGATGTCTCGTGAATCGTCATCATGGGGGCCGCGGCAGCTTACTCGGTTTCGTTCAAAGAAACCATGTCCTCGACAGCTCTGACCACCTCGTCCTCACCTTCTCTACGGATTTTGTCCAGTTGCTTCTCTATTTTTGGAGGCGTAGGTTCGTATGCTCATCACATACCTGGAGCATAGGAACGGAGGATTCCATGAACCGATTTCAACTCATTACAGTGGTAGCGCTCTCGCTGTTGTCCTCAACATCGATGGCCTCAGCGGAACTTCTGGCGCTGTTGAATTATGAAAGTAAGCCGGGTCAAACGGTCAGGCGGGAGGGCATTGCCATCATGGAGATCGATCCGAAGTCGGTTGACTTCGGAAAGATTCTCATGGATATTCCACTACCCGCCGACCTCGTCGCCCACCATATTTTCTTCAACCGCGATCGCACGAAGGCCTATATCACGTCCTTGGGAAAAAGTGAGCTGTACGTGATCGATCTCACGCGCTTCCCCTACCGGCTGCGTACCATTGCCGTGCCAGACTGTCAGGTCGGAGAAGATCTGGTCGTCTCCGAAGACAACAAGACCTGGTATCTCACCTGCATGGGTTCGAGCACCGTCATCATGGGCGACGCAGTCCATGATCGCCCGATCAAGACCGTGCGGGGATCGGACCCGACCGCCCAGATTCTCTACCCGCATGGGATTGCCATTCATAATGGAATCGATCGCGTTTTGGTCACCAGCACGGTCAAGCCCGACATGTCGGACATGGGTGAGTCCGTGACGGTTCTGGAGGCGAGCACCGGCACGGTCTTGTCCACGCACAAGGTGTCCCTGAAGCCTTCTCCCTCGAAAGCCGCTCCCGTGGAAGTCATGTTTGCCCCGAATGCGAATCCTCCAGTCGTCCACATCACCAATATGATGGAAGGGACCCTGTGGGCCGGCCTGTGGGATCCCAGCAGTAAATCGTTTTCGTTCACACAGGTCGATGATTTTGGACCACGGCAACAAGGAGTCCCGCTAGAGATGTTGTATAACGCGAGGGGCGACCGACTTTACATCACCACCGCCAAACCAGGCTTCGTCAATCTCTACGATAACAGCAATCCGCGTCAGCCTAAGTTTCTCAAAGCCCTTCCCGCAGCGGAAGGCGCCCATCACACGGTGTTGTCGCCGGATGAACGATACCTGTTCGTTCAGAACAGTCTCCTCAACCTGGAGGGCATGAGCGACGGGTCCATCACGGTGATCGATTTGCAAGAAGACAAGGTGCTGGGGAGTATTGATACTTTGAAGGCCGCTGGGTTCAACCCCAACTGCATCATGCTGTTACCCAACCATTTTCAAAAGGGCGGGATACGTGAGACCATACAGTAACCACACTGTCAGCAAGGTCGTTCTGTTGTCAGCGATTCCTGCCTGAGAGAACGGAGGCAAGACTAGTAGGCTGCTAGGTGGGGATATCGCGTGTGCCGTCGTAGGACGTGCGGGATTGGAATGACAGTTTGACGACGTCGCCGTCGCGCACCGGTGAATCTTCCGACCCGATCTTCTTGTTGATCGTGATGAGCGCCTCACGGCTCGTCATGTAGCGTCGTAACGGGCCCAGTTGTGCGGGGTGTGCTTCGATCAGTTGCTTCACGGTGGTCGGGCCGGTCACCGGCACTTCGAGTTCGCTCTCCTCGACGACCGCACGTAAAGTCTGGCCAAAAATCTGCACCGACACCATCAGCGACTCACCAAGCCTATCATCCACATGATTCCCATCTTTATGCGGGGCTACTATACACGATTTAGGAGCGTGACTCAGCTCTTCTCGCCCTCGGCCGCTCGATAAGCCTCTTGAAGCAGTTGGGCGACATGTTTGACTTCGACAGCTTCGCCTAATCCATTTTTCAGCTGAATCATGCAGGCTGGACAACTGGTCGCGACCACGTTTGCGCCGATCTGATTGATGGCACGAGCTTTTCGGTCAAAGATCTTCTTCGACGTGTCATAGTCTTTGACCACGTAGGTGCCTGCGCCTCCAGCGCAACGGTCGGCGTCCTGCATCTCGACGAAATTGACCCCAGGCAATGAGGACAGGACTTGTCGCGGTTCCTTTGTCACCCCGGCTGCCCGCAGATGGCAGGATGAATGGTAGGTGACGCGTTTCGTTGTTCCTCCAGTATTGGCCATCGGAGGGTGCTCCGAGGAGCGGGCGACGAATTCCGAAATATGCACGACCTTCTTGGCCAACGATTCGGCCTTCTGCCGCTCCTCTCCTTCCGGAAACAGAGTGGGATAGTCTTTCAGCATCAGCGTGCAGGAGGCACAACCGGTCACGATGGTTTCGTAGGGTGCGAATGACCGGAGATTGAATCGGGCTCCATCGCGCACCAGATCGACATGCCCATAGGTTTGAATCGGGGTTCCTGAACAACGTTGCGGAGGCAAGGCCGGCTCTACCCCATGCTTCTTTAAGACCTCGATCACGGCGTCACCGACTCCATCATCGAAATAGTTGGCCGCACAACCGTGGAAATAGGCGACGGTCCGCGTTGACGACTCCTCTATTTCTCTCGTGGCTACATGCGCATATCGCTCGCGCAAGTGGCGCCGAGCCAGCTTCGGTAACACAAGATCATGTGGCAAGCGAGCGGTTGGAGCCAATGCCTTCATGATCGGCCCGGTGATTCGTTCCAACAGCTTCCTCACAAATGGACGGTCCCACATTCGTTGTGTGCTCGCCAGCACATGCAAGAATGCGTCAAAGTTGATTCCTTTTGCTTGCTGTCGAAATATCAAGCCTGCCAACCGGTTGGGATGCTCTGCCCGCTTCTGAAGAATCAGATCTGACACATCCACGCCGGCGGGGCAGATCGTCCGGCACGATTTGCAGTTGAGGCAGGCCTCTACCACGCGTTTTGAATTGAGATAGCTGTAGTCATTCGCCGTGACAATTTCAAACCAGCCGCGCGCACTCATGTCCTCGGACTGAAAGACGTCATACACCGGACAGACCGAATTGCACTTCGCGCAGGTGGCGCAGGATTTTGAGAGTCTGGTGTAGTCGATGTGGTCTGTAAACGACGCGTCGCTCAGCTTGATCCCTGGGTTCAGGATGTTTCCCGGATCGAACGATTTCTTGATCTGCACAAAAAGGCCGTAGAGTTCATCCCCGAACATGCGTTGAACGAACTCGGCCCGGACGCGACCGTCGCCATGCTCACCGCAAATCGATCCGCCGAACCGATTCAGCACGGTCGAATGGACATCCTGGTAGGCCTGCACCATTTTTTCAAAATCACCACGATCGTTCACGTCCAACAATGGGACGATGTGCGCGTTCCCGTTTCCAATATGGCCGAAGATGGCCACCGGGACGTGCTGGCCTCCAAAGAAGTCCTCTAGATAGCGGATCAACTCGCTGATGTGCTCAGCTGGCACGACAACATCGTCGACAAAATTGATCGGTTTCTTTTTCGGGTCGAATCGATAGAGGGTCGGGTACAACGCCTTGCGTGCCTTCCAAAGTTGCTCCCGCCGTTCAGCATCGAATGCGAGTGTGGGTTCCGAGGCCAGCTTGTAAGGCCGACAGATGGTACGAAGGGCATCGGCCTGCTCTTGGAGATCGATCTCAACCGAATCGGCATCCAATTCAAGCAAGAGGGTCGCTGCCGCATCAGTGGGAATGCCATGCGTTGCCCGCCCGATTAAGTTGAGCGTATTGGCATCCATGACCTCCAAGGCACTTGGCTGGAGGGTCAGGATCTGCGGCACAGCGTGACCCACTTCTTCCAAGTTTTTGAAATGCAGCAGCGCCGTCAATGTGGACGTAGGTCTGTTCACCAGCCTCAACGTCGCTTCACTCATGATACCCAGTGTCCCTTCGCTGCCGACGAACAATTTAGGTAAGTCAAAAACTCCCTGTGCCAATCCGTCGGCCACCCCGAAGAGATTGTACCCGCAGCTATTCTTACTGACGGTCGGTCGCTTCGCGGCGATGAGGTCAGCGTGGGCCTGCGTCAGCACCAGCACATCGCGCAGGGCCGGCACCATCGTCAACAAACGTTCAAGCGTTGGATCACTCAGCGGATAGGCTCGCGCCTCGATCCAGGAGGATGAGGTGAGGCACAACCGGAGGCTCTGCACATTGTCTTTGACCGAGCCGTAGCGGAGCGTATGGGGGCCTGAAGAATTGTTGGCGACCATGCCGCCCAGTTTGCACATGTCGCCGCTTGAAGGGTCTGGCCCAAACATAAGTCCTTGATAACTAATCTGTTTGTTCAATTCTGTCAGGACGATTCCCGGTTGGACTCGCGCCCATTTCTCCTCTCGATTCACCTCAAGGATTCGATTGAGATGTGAGACGTCAAGGATGATCCCTGAACCGATCGCGGAACCAGTGAGATTTGTGCCGGCAGCCCGGGGGGTCAGGGGAATTCCTCGCGAGCGGGCATAGCCCATGGTCGCGGCAATGTCATCTTCCGACTCAACGAGGACGACTGCCTGTGGAGGAATGCGATAGATGCTGGCGTCCACCGCATAGGCGGTGAGCGTCGGTCCATCGTCTTTGACTTTTTCCGAGCCCAACAGGGTTCGAAGGTCATTTCCAACGGCGCGAGATTTCGTCGGTTGGATCAGTGGAGAAGAGGTGGCCATGGATCGTGATGTCTCCTACTCAGTGAATTCTTCAGACACCCTCAGTCGTTGTCCTTGTGTTCAATTTCTCCTACAATGGCTCGCCCAATGGATCGCCCGACCTTATATATCACCCGCCAGTTACCACAGCCAGTGTTGGACGCAATTCCGCGATACTACCACGTGTCTGCCAAACCAGCAGATCGGCCACCAACGCTGGAGGAACTCCACCAAGGTGTTGCACAAGCAGATGCGGTGATTTGCACACTGACCGATCGCATCGACGCCTCGTTGTTGTCCCATGCAACAAGGCTGAAAATCATCGCCAACTATGCAGTCGGTTACAACAACATCGACGTGCCTGCGGCTACCCAGTATGGTATCACCATTACCAATACTCCGGACGTGCTGACCGATGCTACTGCCGATTTGACGTGGGCGCTG
Organism: Nitrospira sp. Ga0074138; assembly: GCA_001464735.1. Taxonomy (GTDB): domain Bacteria; phylum Nitrospirota; class Nitrospiria; order Nitrospirales; family Nitrospiraceae; genus Nitrospira_D. The sequence goes on along the minus strand of LNDU01000046.1, from coordinate 59,152 downwards.
TTGCTGGCGGTGGCACGGCATATTGTGAAGGGAGAAACCTGGATTCGTACCGGCGAGTGGCCTGGGTGGACGCCAACCCAACTGTTGGGCGCCGATGTCTCTGGCAAAACGTTGGGCATTGTTGGCATGGGACGCATTGGCCAGGCTGTCGCGCAACGAGCGTCCGGATTTCGGATGTCCGTGATCTATGCAGGCCGTCATCGCGTACCTGCCCCATCGGGTGCCATATGGGAATGGCAACCCCTTGATGCGGTCCTTGCGAAATCCGATTTTCTTTCGCTTCACGTCCCTCTCACCGATGCGACTCGTCACCTGATCGGCCGACGCGAGCTGACCCTGATGAAACCAACCGCCTACCTGATCAACACATCCCGTGGACCAGTGATTGATGAGATGGCGTTGGTATCGGCGCTTGAGACAGAAACGATCGCGGGCGCTGGGCTGGATGTCTACGAACACGAACCGATGGTTTCTGCTGGTTTGAGAGCTCTGCCGAATGTGGTTCTTCTTCCTCACCTCGGATCGGCTACACTTGAGACGCGTGTACGTATGGGGCTCATCTGCCTCGACAACATTGCAGCCGTGTTGGGAGGACGCCAGGCGCCGAATCGAGTGAATTGAGGTGTGATTGAGAACTAGGATTAGACCCTACGAGGCGTACCGAAAGCCGACGTCCCCTCCCCCGTGTTTCCTCTTCAAGGCCACCAGTCGCTGTGGGACATCATGGAATGAAGGAATCGACTCGAATGCGTGAGCGGCCTTCTCCCACAGTTCTTCCGCTTCATAGAGTAACCCTAACTCATAGCGAATGGCTTGCCCCTTAGCGCCTTGGCAACGAGGATCAGCCAAGACCGTTTCCAGTCCAAGAATCGCCTGAGTGGGATGATGCTCTTCTTTAAGACAGACCGCCGTCATGAGTGCCGAATCAAGATAGTAGGAGTCGCTGTTCATCGATACGTGAAATTCCTCCTTGGCTTCCTCATACAACCCCATGTTCTTGTACGCGACACCTAACGCATAGTGCGTCTCATAGTCAAAGGCCGCCATCGGTTCCTTTACGGTGGCTGGTGGCGCCACGGGGAGTTTACCAGGAGCAGCTGATTCTACAGATGTTTGAACCGAGACGAGCTTTTGGGTCGGCTGCGGAACAGGTGCCTGCGGGACTTCGGCCTTGCGCACTTCGCTCTTTTGTGCAACGACTGGCTTTCCGACTGCTGGAGCTCCTACCGGTTTGTTCTGCGGCGGATGCGAGGCCATCGGGGCTTCTGGTGCCACTTGTGGAGCTGGTGGAGTCTTGGCACTGGGCCCCGGCGAGGCCGATGTATTCTTAACACCTTGTCCGTGAGGAGCCGCCTTCGAGTCGACGTTGGTTTTCTGCGATCCACTCTCCTTGGCAAAAGGGTTGACGTCGTCGGGCTCCGCACCTGCCACCGAAGATTGTTGGTCTTCCTTCATCCGACCGTTTGGACGGACTGCCTGAACACTGTCCGAATCAGCTCTCAGTGATTCACCCTCGGTTAGTAGGGACTCGACGTGGTTCAACGGTGCGCTGACAACAGACGCAGTCTGAGCAGATTCACTCCGTTCGTCAGAGACCCCTTTCTTCATCCTTGTCGTCAGTCGATTCACAAACGCGTCATCACTCGATAGCGATCGCACTTTTTCGAAGAGCTCCTCATGCAAACTTTCCATGCCGGGCTCTGGATGTTCAAGTAAGAGCTCGATGGCCTTTGCATACTGGATGGCGGCTCCCCCACCATCGCCCTTTTCTTCGAGGAGTTCTCCGTTCAGCTCCAGTAACGGAACAGAGTTCGGGTCCGCGGACAAGAACTCCTGAATCAACGATTCGGCAAGTGTGAGGTCATGGGCCCGCAACGCGGCCCCAGCCAAGAAACGATACTCTCCCAGCGCCACTTGGACATCCCCGCGTTGCAAGTGCAACCGAGCAAGGAGTTGACAGACTTGGGGGTTCCCTGGTTCTCGTGTGAGCATTTGGTTCAGAATCGCTTCTGCGCCGGCATACTGTTTTTCGTCAATGCGACGAACGGCCTCAGCCAGAAGGTCGACTGGTTCCGACGGTTTCTGTACCGGCACAGTGGATCCTGGTTTGACTGCCTTGGTCGATCCGGTTCCACCTTTCTTCAGGCTCTCCACGAATTGGGAGGCCTCGTTGTTCGCAGAATCGATCCTGAGGACAGCGAGATACGCGTCTTTGGCCTCATCGTATCGTCCTTGCGCTGATCGCTCACGGCCAAGCTGAAGATACACGGTGGTCGCTTCATCTTGCTGGTTTTCCTGGACACAGAGTTCGGCGACGCGCTGCTGTGCGTTGAGATTCGATGGATCGTGGAAGACGATCTTCTTGTACACTTCGAGCGCGTCTTTCCCGCGACGTTCTTTGAGGTAGTACTTCCCCAGCGTGAGGTAGTCCTGGACCGCGCTGCTGATGAGTCCACGTTCAACATTCAAATCGCCAAGGTGGCGATAGACCTCATATCGAGCCGGATCGTATTTCAGGACCTTTTTAAAGGCGGCAATGGCCTTGAGGGTCGCGCCTTCGGCTCGGAATGCCGAGGCCGCCTGCAAGAATGCAGTAGCGGCTTCCCCTGAAGCGTTTCGTTTCAATTGTAAATCACCGATTGTATTATGAATGGTGCCGTCGGCGGGGGAATCTGCGGCCAGCTTTTTCCATTCGGCTATGGCCGCTTCATACTGTCCGCGGGATGCGAGGAGCTGCGCTTGTTGAAGAACTCGACTTCGATCCGGGGGCACAACAATACCTCCACGATCAGAACAACCAAACGCTAACAGTCGCAAGGAATTTTGTCTAGGAAATGGAAGAATCAGGCAGCAAGTACTCGCGTAAAGGAGCCGGTCCTCCGATTTGGAGGGCCAGCTCTTCTACCGAACAAAGCGGAAGACGTGACGACTTATGATGCGGCGATCTCAGCCTTGAGCACATTGGCCGCTTGAGGCCCCTTGGCTCCCTGCACGATCTCAAACTCAACGTTTTCACCCTCCTTGAGGGTCTTAAAGCCGTCTCCTTGTAATGCAGAGTAGTGGACAAAGACGTCTTCTCCGCTATCCAGCCGGATAAAGCCAAACCCTTTTCGATCGTTGAACCACTTGACCGTGCCTTTTGTCTTCACAGAAGCCCTCCTTTTGTCAACAACTACGACTGGTTACGTAGCGGCCCCACTCAATTACGCGCATCAAAACTGAAAGTAAATTGTGTAAGAATTCGGTCGGTAGAAGGGACGGGAACCTGAAGGAGTGATGCATCGCTCACGGAACCCATCTTGTGAGTGGAAAGTCGCGCTGCATGTAACATAGGCTTCATGACCTGTCAAGCGAATCTTTATGGAGGAGACTTTCTCCTGTGTTTACAGGCGAGAAGGACTTCCCTATAGTGATCACAACTTTTCCCATCCAGACATTCTGTGATCTTACGAACACTGCTCGATCGCTACATCTTTACGGAACTGCTCTCTCCGTTTGGTCTCAGTCTCGGTGCGCTTTGCTTTGTCATGTTGACCAGGGAGCTGTTGCGCCTTGTCGAACTGTTGGTGTCCAAGGGGGTCGGGTTCTGGGCGGTCCTCAAAGTGATTGCCATGCTGCTTCCCTCCGGTCTCGTACTCACACTTCCAATTGCAGGGCTGATCGCCTCGGTTACGGCATTTGGCCGGTTGTCCTTTGATAAGGAATTGGTTGCCATGCGCGCGACCGGACTCAGTCTGTTTCGACTCTCGCAACCGGTCCTTCTGTTCTCAGTGTTCGTCTTTACGCTGACCTTGATCTTATCTCAATGGGGACAGCCCTGGAGCTCATTGAATCTTAAAAAGGTGGCGCTCAACCTGCTCAAAGATCAGCTTGTTCTGGCGTTGGAGCGGGGCACCTTCAATGAGCCAATTCCACGCATGATGATCTATGTTCCAGAAGGTGAGCCGGGCCGGCCGGCGGAGGGCATCTTCATCTCAGATGAACGCGTGCCTGAAGAACCTCGCGTTATCGTAGCGGAGCAATTCCGCGTCTTTATGGATACCGCCCATACACAGGTCGCGCTTCAGCTCGTGAATGGAGTCATTCATAGCCGACCGCATCAGGTCGATCAGTATCAGCAGATTGCATTCGCCAGTTACGATCTCAAGATCGACCTGAACCTCAGCAGCTATTCGGCTGCCGAAGAGCGTCCGTCCTATGAACAGATCATGGCCCGATTGGCTGAGTCCGGTGGCAAAGATGCCGGCTCCCTTCGTCGTCTGATGGAATATTATAAAGATTTGGCCTTTCCGACTGCGTCGCTTGTATTCTGTCTACTCGGCGTGCCAGTCGGAATTGTCTCGAAGCGGTCCGGACGGGTCGGCGGGTTTGCTGTCGGCGTGGGTATCATCATCGCGTTTTATATCCTGAATGTTGGGTGCGACTTTTTGGTGACGGCCCTGATCCTGCATCCCTTTGCGGGTGCCTGGCTGCCCAATATTATTTTTGTCATCATCACCACCGCTCTTTTTTTACGAATGAGCAGACAATAGCAACATGACGATTCTTTTCCGGTACATCCTTCGCGAATACTCGAAAATCTTCGGGATGTGCTTTTCCGGTTTGGTGACCATCTATCTCGTGATCGATTTCTTCGAGAAAGTGCGCCGGTTCTTACGATATGAATCGGGAATCGTTCCAATCCTCACGTACTTCGCGCTGAAGATCCCCTCAATTTCGTTCCAAGTCGCGCCATTCGCGATCTTAGTGGCGACCTTATTGACACTTGGTCTGTTTGCGCGCAGTAATGAAATCACCGCCATGCGCAGCTGCGGGATCAGCTTATTGTGGATGACTTCGCCTTTTCTCCTGTTTGCCACTGGCGTATCTATGATTCTCTTTCTCTTCAGCTCGACCGTCATTCCGCTTGCGTCTGAAAAAGCCGAAGAAATCCGTGCGGTCCAGATTGAACAAAGACCAGCTCCTGTCACCGTCAAAGCCGCCCAACCATGGGCCCGTATCAGCGCCGACAGCCTCATTGAAGTCAATGAGATCGATGTCGCAGGAAAGACCCTTCGAGGAGTCCGAATCTTTCATTTTCGTCCGCCGTTTACACTCGATCGCATTACGGAAGCGGCTGAAGCCCGCTATACACCTCAAGGCTGGACCCTACTGAACGGGAATCATCGCAGGTTTCAATCGGATGACACCATAGAGCTGGCTCTATTTACGGAACACGCGATCAGCATGCCGTTGATTCCCGATGATTTCTCCTCCTCACTGGTGGGGAACTCAGAAACCATGACGTTTGCGGAAATCCGAAATTACCTCGCACGCTTCCGGCATGAAGGGTTCTCATTCGCCCGTCTGTTGACGGACTACTACAGCCGTGTGGCCTCCCCATTGGTAACAGTCGTGATGGTGCTCGTCGGCATTGCGTTGAGTTTGCGCCGGAGCGGCGTCCGAGGAAGCAACATGGCCGTGGGTATCGGACAAGCGTTCATCATCGGGTTTTGCTACTGGACGACACATTCGGTCGCCATCGCACTCGGGCGAGGTGGAGCGTTGGCTCCCATGCTTGCAGGCTGGATGGCCAATGTGCTGTTTCTGAGTTTCGGCCTCTACCTCTTATTGAAAGTTCGACACTGAAGAAAAGGTTTCCTAGTTGACTGTACCTCGGTCTTCCGGTAAGAAAGGCGCCGTGTGCGCCTATAAGGAGGGAGAAATATGGCCTCGCGTGTGGTAATTACCGGTCTCGGGGTGATTTCTCCCATCGGGATCGGCGTCAGTGAGTTCTGGAAGGCAGCCCTTGCAGGTCGCTCAGGGATTACAGCGATCCCTTCCCTTGGATGGTTTCCGATGTCCGGCTATCGTTCGCGGGTCGCCGGCCAAATCCACAATTTCTCACCAGAACAGTATTTGTCGACGCTGCAGGCCAGTCGCGTGGACCGTTACGCACAATTCGCCTTGGTCTCCACGAAAGAAGCGCTCGCCGATGCCGATCTGAATATGGCCAAGGAGGCTCCCCATCGTGTCGGTGTCATCGTCGGAGCCGGCATGGGCGGGATGGTGATGGGCGAGCGTGAAATCACACAGCTCTTTAAAACGCAACGACCGCATCGCGTCCATCCGAATTTCATTCCGACGATCACATTAAATTCGGCGTCAGGTATCGTCGCAATGGCACATGGCGCGAAAGGCCCAAATCTCACGATCTCGACGGCCTGCTCCTCCAGTGCCCATGCCCTTGGGCAAGCCATGCAAAGCATTCGTAGCGGCCAAGCCGATGTCATTATTGCCGTCGGAGCTGATGCAAGCATTACTCCCCTGGTGTTTGCCGGGTTCTGTTCCTTGCGGGCCCTCTCCAGCGAGTTTAACGATGCTCCGGAGCGAGCCTCACGCCCCTTTGATCGACTCCGGGATGGATTCGTCATGGGCGAGGGAGCTGCCGCACTAGTGGTAGAGTCATGGGCGCATGCCAAGAAACGGAAAGCGAGAGTCTATGCGGAACTGGTCGGCTATGCGGCCACCAGCGAAGCCTATCACATGGTTATTCCTCAAGAAGATGGTGAGGAAATCGCCACAACCATGAAGATCGGCCTCGACTCGGCCGGCATCGGGCCGGATCAGGTCGACTACATCAACGCTCACGCGACCTCCACGACGATCGGTGATGCCGTGGAGACCAAAGCGATCAGGAGTTTGTTTAAGAATCGCGCAGACAAAATTTCCATCAGTGCCACAAAATCGCTCATTGGCCATACCTTGGGGGCAGCTGGAGCGATCGGCGCTGTGGCCACGACTCTTTCGATCCATACCGGGCAAATCCACCCCACAGCGAACTACGAGGAACCGGACCCAGCATGCCGTTTGGACGGGATCACACGGGCCGTCCAAGAACGAAAGGTTCGTTACGCCCTCTTGAACGCATTCGGATTCGGCAGTAACAATGCCACGGTCGTCTTCAAGAAATTTGTGGCATAACAACGGTTGAACGCTATCGAGGGTCCCGTCGCAGCCGTCACATGCGAGGAGCCTCATTCCACTTGAAGGAGCACCTATAATGACTGAACGGATCGATCCTGCGGTTACCGCGAAAATCATTCAGGCCTTGGCCAGCTATCTCAAACGAGACCCCACGTCGATTACTGAAGCTCATCATCTTCGTGATGACCTCGGCCTCGACTCGGTGGCGATCATCGAACTGCTGTTCGAGATCGAGGAACGATTCAAGCTCCAAATTCCAGACCAAGACCTTCCGGGTTTGAGTACCGTTGGTACCGTAGCGGCCTATGTCCAGCAACGGCTCGCTGAGTCGAAAACGGCGTCCAAGCCTGCATCGCCCAAGCCTGTGGCTGCTGCCAGCAAGTCGAAAGCAGCCAAGTCGACCAAGACCAAGGCCAAGACCACCTCAGCCAAGTCCCCGTCTACTAAGAAAGTAGCCGCGGCAAAGTCCGTTATGGCCAGTAAATCGAAGAAGACATCTTCCGGTAAATCCGGAAAGAAGAAAGTCACGGCCCGATGAGTAAACCACAACTACCCTCCCCAATCACATTGGCTCAAGTCCACGAGGTTGTTGGAGGGATGATTCACGGAGACGACCAGACACCAATCTCCAGCTTAACAACCCTCGGCGAAGCCGATCCACACGCCCTATCGTTTGTTGCCAACGAGAAAATGTCGAAGGCAGTGGCCACTCCTCGCGTCGCGGCACTCCTGGTCCATCGGCATTTGTCCGATCTCGCCCTACCGCAAATCGTTGTCGACAATCCGCTGTTGGCCTTCGCACGCGTAGCACAGAAATTTTTTGTTCGCGTTCCTACGCCCCGCGGCATTGCCGAGTCTGTCACCCAAGGATCGGACGTGCAGATCGGAAGCGATCCCTCGATCTGGCCCTGTGTCACGCTGGGCGACCGCGTAACAATCGGCAATCGCGTCACGCTCTATCCGGGGGTCTTTATCGGATCGGATTCAAGGATTGGGGACGATTCCGTTCTCTATCCCAATGTCGTCGTTCGCGAGGGCTGCTCACTTGGGGCGCGAGTGATCGTGCATAGTGGAACCGTGATCGGAGCCGACGGGTTCGGATACGTACAGCATCAAGGCCGACACCATAAGATCCCCCAACTCGGTGGCGTCGTCATTGAAGATGACGTTGAGTTGGGAGCAAATGTAACGGTCGACCGTGCCACATTCGGTCGGACCATCGTCAAACAGGGCACCAAAGTCGACAATCTCGTCCAGATTGCCCACAATGTGACTGTGGGAGAGCACTGCATCCTGGTTGCACAGGTTGGCATCGCTGGTAGCACGACCATTGGCCGTCACGTGATGATCGGTGGCCAAGCCGGGCTTTCTGACCACATTACCATCGGGGACCAGGTGATGATCGCCGCTCAATCAGGCGTCAATCGTAGCGTGGAATCGAATCAGATCGTCGGAGGCAGTCCTGCGATGGCACGTGAAAAAGCCCTGAGGGTTCAGGGCGTAATTTTCCAGTTGCCTGAGTTGAAACAACTCGTTCGAGACTTGGAACAGCGCGTAGTCACGCTTGAAAATCAGCTCAAGAAGTCGGTACGTCGACCCGCACGATCAAAGACGAGGCAATCCAAAAAGAAATAGGTTCTTATTTCTCTACCTTGCCTAGTTTGATTACTCTTCGCCATAAGAACAGCCTTGCCCAATAGTATCCCGCCCAGGGCATCAAAATCGCTGGTACGATGCTCACCCGTTCATAGGCAAATGCGGCAATCGTCCCTCCTATCAAGAGGAGGCCGCCAAGCAGATACGCGAATGGAACGAACTGGCGTCCCGGATGCTCAATCGTTGTCGCGTCCGACCTCTTCTTGAGCGTTCCTCGCTGCCGACTCAGGCCTTCCCTCATGCGAGCCGCCAGAACTTCCGGGAACTCCCGTAAGAGATACCGTTGGTAGAGTGTCTGGGCCACCCCCAAGCCTACGCCTGACATGAACAATGCTGAGCTTTGATAGAAGGTATCCCAGGAATAGCTGTCGGTGGCGAGCCATTGGTATGCCAGACCTCCAACTGCCCCGATCACACAGATCAGCCCGAGCAGACCGGATGGCATGAGGATATAAGTTTTTACGTACTCCTGGGCTTGCTGCATCGTTTGCTGCGGATGTTGAACGTTGATCAGTTTCGGCACGTGATTCCCTCCGCAGTTACCAATCTACCCAGAAGTCAGCGTATGCATTATAACCATCTAGATCCCCACAGCAAAGAGGAGAACGCGGGGGTGGCTCTTTGATATTCATCTGACGGACCGTGCGTTTTTCCCATAAACCTGTGTGTCTTGCGGGCATTTCTGTGGATAACCCATACAAGGCCATCACAAGACCATCGTGAGTAAACTACTGTGGCATTGAGTTGAGCGTTACACAGGCAGGTAGAAGGTGTCCGTTTGAAATGTAAGACGGGACCGATTGTTTTTTCAAACTGGATCGTACCGGTAAAAACGAACACCGCGGCTAGCAGTAAAGCTCTGTTTGATGAAAGTCGATCGATACTCTTGTGAAGGATTCAGGGTTGGATCGGAATGAAATGGCCAAGGTTGCCTTTGTCCCAGATATGTGTGTCGTAGTGGTTGATCCGGAATCGTCTTCGTCGGTCCTAACCAACAGGATTTAGGGTTCTCGTTTCCTACTGATGCGCCTCACGTGATTTTGATTTCCAACTGCATGGTCTCCAGTTCTTCTCAAAACTTCAAATATGCTGGTGAGATGGTCAATTGCCCTCGGTAATTGCACTGCAATCAAGACCAAGATTTGGTTGTTTTCAGGAGGTCCTCTTGGAGTTCACCACCCCTTGCAGTGTCAAGACAACCGCGTCAAGACTTTCGAGCAGCGACGTGAAGGAATCAGACGCAGCAATCGGCACAGCAGACATTGCCGGTTTCGGTGGTGGTCCTGAAAATGTGATCCGCCCGACTTCGGGTGGATTAAGAATCTCCGCGATCGATACTAATGGCACGCTGGTCAAATCAATCTCACAAGAACCACTCCGCACATAGTCCTGCTGATCATCCAGCCGTACGACTGGGCGAAGGGGATAGCGGCTATTCACTTTGGCCACGGTTCCTATTTGTCCGGTCGTCAATCGCACGGTAGTCCCAAGTGGGTACACCGAAAATTGCTCGACGAGTGCCTTCAGAATTTCTCGAGGAAAGGCTCTTCGCTCAGCGACAAGAAGCTCCTTGACCGCTTCGTGCGGGAGCAGGCGACGGCGATAGGGGCGCTCGCTCACCAATGCATCGAATACGTCGACCACTCCGACGATCAAGGCCATTTCACTGATCTCTCTTCCTTTCAGTCGATGAGGGTACCCTTGCCCATTGAAACGTTCGTGAGCCTGACGCGTCAATTGCCCCAACCAGTGATACGCTGGCCCGCACTTCTCAACCACCTGATAGCCAAGCTCAGGATGCCCTTCGATTAGTGCCCGCTCTTCCTGAGTCAAACGGCCGGGCTTCGTGATCAAGGATTTCGGGACGGCAAATAATCCAATATCATGAACAAAGCCCGCGAGTGCCAACCTGTGCAGCTCTTCCCCATAGTACCCAAGACCGATCCCGACCTTGGTTCCGAGTATGGCCACATTGATCAGATTGGTGATGAGTGGTGGCCCGGCCGGTCCTGCAAGTGCTTCCACCACGAGCTCATCGTGGCGCTGCAGCGATGACACGACATGTCCCGCTAGAGCTTCAAGTCGTTCGAGTGATATAGATCGATGCTCCTGAACAGCGGTCGCTATCTCCCCCACCGCCTGTCCTGCCTCGTGATACCAGTTTGTCACGACTCACCTCTGTGTCGTCATGGGTTTGTCGATGCAACAACTCGTCTGCGAAGTTTTCGACCATGCGTTCGTCGAGGCAACGCCTCATTTGCGACTTTTTCGACTAATGAGCGTCCAATCTGAGGCGCTTCAGAAACACACCCGAAGTAGAGACATAAGTCGCAAAGCGAGTTGATCAACCGACATACACCGCCAGTGCAATGATAAATGGAGGAAATCGCACTCGGTGAGAATATCGGCGACTCGCCCCCAGCTGCAGCAAGACGCGCGAGGATATAGGCCTTTGTCTCGGCCCGATCCAAATAGTCAATATGGTGTTGAATGGCCACCCGCTGAGCAAGCTGAGGAATGCGCGCGATGCGCTCCCGCAGCTCCGGCTGTCCTACGAGCACGAGGGTGATGAGAAACCGGTCATTGAGCTGAAAGTTGCTGAGGAGGCGTAGTTCTTCAAACAAGCGGTCATGTTCGATCGCCTGGGCTTCATCTACCACCACAACCGTGTCGACGTTTCGATGGTAGTTGGCAAGTAGTTGATCGTTCAGACGACGCAACTGCTCCACACGTGTTCCGTGGGGATCCACCCCGAGCTGGAACAAGATCTCGCCGAGAAATTCATTCCCTGGGATAGTCGGATTCGAGACGAGTCCGATCTCATACCGAGATCGAGGAAGCTTGAGTATTACGGCACGACTGAGGAGTGTTTTCCCGCTTCCAATCTCCCCGGTCAGCATCACGATCCCTTTTCGGGCATGAATCCCGTAGAGCATTCGTTCCATGGCCGCTTCATGTTTGACCGATGGGACATAAAAGTTTGGATCTGGCACATTTTCAAATGGGCGCAGACGCAACCCCCAATGAAGCTCATAGGCTGCATTCCGCGTTTCATCATGACTTTGTACCGCATCGGCGAGTGGCACTAGGAGGTCCCTTTTATTTCAGTTCTCCAGTTAGCATGGGGCCTTATGAAGCGCATGGCAAGACACGCTGTATTGCTACGCGCTCCATCCGTCCGTTGGCCGCCCATTCCTCAATCCCTTTTAGGCTCTGGTCCAACCGTGATTGGATGGCGTCATAGCGTGTGGCTCCCACGACCACGTGGTGCTGCGTGACGATTGTGAGGAAACTATGCAGTCCCATGAAAAACAGCATCGCATGGGAGGCATTGACCTGCTGAGCGGCAGACCATAACTGTGCGACACGTTCAACGATGTTCTGCAAATCTGAGGACGGCGCACTAGGGGCGTTGCCACTAGTCTTAAGTGTCTGAATGATGGCCATCAGACGTGGAAGTTCTTGTCGAACGACATCCAGAAAGCCTTGCTCTTCCTCAGCAGACCGCTCAAGAAACTCATGGATAGACGACATATTGCATTGTTCAACCCCTCGCTCCATCAGCCCTTCCGCCTGGGCCAGCATCGTCTGAAGCAAATTACGATGGAATGCGTTGGACACGATGCATTGATCTTGGAGCCCACGCAGTAATGTCAAAAACTCCTTCGTGGGGATCATCGTTGGCGGATCTTCGGAAGACGCTGAGACGTCGTCTGCCTCAAATGTCACACCTGTTGCTCGGGTCAGGGCTCCATGAATGTGCCCTAGCTGTTTGCAGAGCGCGATGAAGTCATCCGTGGAGATTTGCGCGGAAGGGTCTTGAACCGCTTCCACAAAAGGAAGGGCTGAGAAACTCGCGCGCTCGACATCACTCAGATTGAGCGTGGCCGCAGACCCACCGAGGTTCGTGACACCAACCTTGATCGTCTGAGCCAAAGCACGATGGCGTTCGGAAGGGGGAGATTGCTGCAGCTCATCGAGGGCAACGTGAATTTGCTGAAGCCATTCCTGTGCCTCTTGAACGAACAGTTCAACTAATTCTTTCTGGAACGCATCTTCAGTTTCAACGGACATCAGCGTTGGCCCTTTAGCAAGAATACGACCATGTAACCACTCCGGCTACCTGGATCAGGATTGCCCCCTCCCGCTTCCCAGTTGGGAGGCCAAGCTTGCAATCTCACCTAACTTGCGTGCCATTTCCTCGAGCCGTTTTGTGGCACTCTCGGCAGCTTGTTCGGCTTCGGTCACTCGTCGAGTGAGGGTTCCGTTGCGATCTCGTTCTACGGTTAGAAGCCCTTCCATTTCCTGAACATTCATCGCAACTCGCTCTAATTCTTGAAGGTGTCCCACTGCCTCTGCCCCCTTTTGTCGTTCGGTCAGCAGTTCAGCTTCGAGGTTCTGTAGTTTCTGATGAAGTTCGGCTGTCAGCTGTTCTGCATTTGCGAGTCCTGCTTCCGCTTCTCGTGTCCTGGTCGATATCTGCTCTAATTCAGCCAGTTGTTGCACGAGCTGCTCTGCAGCGGTCCGTTCAGCATGCAGAGTAGATTCCAGTTCCGCAATTCGAGCAGAAGATTTCTGCCAGTGCACGGCTTCCTCTTTGAATGCACCGACTGCATCCCGTTCCGCTTTCAGTGCTGCTTCCAGCTCGGGAATTCTTGATACTTGTTGCTCGAGCTTGGCGAGTGTCTCCTGATGCTCGTTGAGACGTATGCGCTCGGCTGCCAACTGCACTTCACTTGTCTTGGCCTGGGCGAGCTGTTCCGAGGACTCGGACAGCCGTTTGGCGAGTTCTTCGGAACGAGCCCGTTCTGCCCGTAACTGTTCTTCAATCTCTTTAGGTTTGTGGACCTCCTGGTGCAGTCCCTGTGGCTGTTGCGCTGCCATCTGCATCGTCGGTTCACCAACGGCCGCTACGGGGGCAGAAACGGGCACAGCGGCGGAGGCTGGTGCTGCGTCCTGTCGTTTTGCTATTAGCTCGAGGACTCGATCCTTGAGGGAAGTACCTTGAAAGGGTTTCTTCAATACTCCATCCGCGCGGCAAGATTCGGCCTGTTTAGTCACTTCGTGGTTCACGATTCCTGAAATGAGTAGTACGGGCGTCGAGGCGAGGGTTGCGTGTCCACGGACAAATGCACACACTTCATACCCACTCTTATCCGGCATGATGACGTCGGACACGACAACGTCCGGGCGTTCCTTTGCTAAATACGCCAGCGCTTCCTCTCCGTTTGCCGCAAGCGTGACGGCGAGTCCAGCCTCGGTCAATAGTCGTTCAGCAACTTTACGAACTGCGATACTGTCATCGGCTACTAAGATCTTCGGCATGCCTGCACCTTTCGCTCATCCCAGCACACAAGGAATCATCATTCAGTCGACCCTAGTTGAGATACCGAGAGAATCGGGATCTCATCCAGCCCATTGGTATAACTGCCGTCGGCCGGCAAATCCTTGCCGTGGTATGTTTGAAGCGCGGCAGGGTCCAAAGTATGAAGGATTGGAATCTCTTCATCGATGCACATTGCCATCTCTCCGAGAGGGTGCTTCACTCTCAGACACAAGGGCCTGCTCCCTTGCACGGTAAGTCGAAGAGATGCGGCCAGATCAAATACCGGTAACACAGTCTGTCCTTGACGAACGACTGATGTGACAAAGGGAGTTTGGCCAGCGACCGGAATAGGTTCAGCCCACTGGAAAATGCCCGATACATCTACTGCCTTCACCGCCAATCGCCTCCCCCCCACGAAAAATACCAACAGCTGATATGATTGACGCGCCGTCCCCCGATGATAATTTTGAAGGGTCCTTAGCATACCCGGCTATTGTTCATGGAAATCTTTGGGGCCGCTACCAGTCGAGAAATGCCTCCTTGTCCCCCACTGGCCTCAACGCTCGCCACCTGCACATCGAGAACCCAGCTTAGATTGAGCACCAACGCAATACTTTTTGCGAATAGGATCATGCCTTGGTACCAACGTCGCTCCGGTCCACGGAACTGTGAAGGAAGCGGCAGAACTTGAGAGGGATGGATTTCTAACAACCCCTGCACCCTGGTGACTCGAATGCTCCCATGCGCGCCTCGCTCGGAAAACAGCACGATACGGTTATTCGCTGTACCTTGATTATTCGATACCCTCAATCGCTCAGCCAGATTGATGGCTCTATACACCAGACCGTTAATCATTGGATCGTCGAGGGATCCAACCTCTTCGAGCGTCAATACCCCCTGTATCGACTCGGCATCCAACGCCAGATACCGTCCACCCAATAACACGATAAGAAATCGTGATGGAGAAGCTGACGATGAAATTCCTATCATCGGTTCCCGGACGACCAAGCCAAGACCATTTTCCTCATTCTCTGTAACAAGCCTCATTTCGTCAATCGATACGAGTATTTCCGCAAGGTTACTTGCGCAGCACGGGAGCCTTTCCAAGCCATCGTGCCACCTCCTGCAACAACATCCGTTCTTCGACCGGCTTGGTGATGTACGAATTAGCACCGAGGTTGATTGCCATCTGCCGATGCTTGTCTCGCGCCCTTGTCGTCATGACGACCACCGGCGTTTGTCTGGTTTCCGGGCGGCTTCTGAGAGCTTGAATTACTTCAAATCCATTGAGCTTCGGCATTTCGAGATCGGTGAGGATCATCCGATACTTGGTCGTTGATGCTTTTCGAAGTCCATCTTCTCCATCAACTGCCGTATCAAACTGATATCCAGCCAACTCCAACATCCTTCCTACGAACTTGCGAATGCTCAATGAATCGTCTATCAAGAGCAGGCGGGCCTCTAGCGGCTCATTCGATAATTGCTCTTGTGGTGGAGACTGTTCCGATTCCGGCGAGGTCTTGAAAAAGAGAGTATGGGAAGCCGATTCTTTCAGCTCTCTCGTCGTCAACCGGTTAGGATCGAGCACAAGAACAACCCGACCTTCTGGATCGATGGTCGCGCCTCCAAAACACGAATTCTCCAATAATTTCAGTGATCCAAGGCGCTTAATGACGATTTCTTGGCGGCCCAACAGTTCGTCGACCGCTAATCCCATGGTCGTTCCCGCTGTCCGAACGATCACCACGGGCATGGTCCAATCAGCAACTCCCGGCTGTCGACGAAGAATGTTATAGAGCGAGTGTATTTCAATCATTTGCTCGTTGATCTGTAAGAGTGTGCGACTACCTTCCTCGCGCATGGAGGAAGATGTCGGCATCGTGACTTCCTGAATGCTCGGGAGCGGGATCGCATATTTTTCAGTGCCGACTCGCACGAGTAACGCAGTCGCGATCAGGAGGGTGAGCGGAAGATGCAAGGTAAATTTGGTTCCAATACCGGGCTCAGACTCAACATCGATATGCCCGTTCATGCCTTCAATGACTCGTTTGACCACATCTAATCCTACGCCTCGACCTGCTTGATCTCCCACCTTGTCGGCTGTGGAAAAGCCAGGCATAAAAATCAACTGAAGGATGTCTGTATCCGACATGGCTTGTATGTAGTGTGATTGAGCTAATTGAGTCTTGCTGGCTTTGGCTCGTATTTTCTTCAAATCCAATCCTGCTCCATCATCTTCAACCTCGATGATGACTGAATTCCCACGATGAGCCGCATGGAGGTAGACAGTTCCGACTGCCGGTTTACCCTTCGCGATTCGATCCGCCGTCGGCTCGATACCGTGATAGACGGCGTTTCTGACCAAATGCACCAATGGATCCACCAATCGTTCCACGATTCCGGTATCAACTTCTGTCTGCTCACCCGATGTGACTAAGGATACTTCCTTGTTTGACGCTCTGGCGATTTCTCTGACCGCTCGACGAAACCTGGTGAATGCTGTCCCGATTGGCACCATGCGAGTACGGGCGATTTCGTCTCGCATCTCCAACGTCAATTGTTGCAGTTGACTCATCTCGTCATGGGCTCTTTGGATGGACCCATCCAGTTGCGACATCGACTCACTGATATCGGCAGTGATTTCCCCGATACGCCGAGCCAAAATATTGAAATCGTCATATTTGTCCAGCTCTAGGTTGCCAAAATCGCCAAACACGGGAAGGCTTTGCCCTGCAGGCAGGGTCGAACTACTCGGTGCTTCTTGATAGGTAAAGGTGTGTTTGTCGGCAAAGGATTGGATGGAATCCACCAAACGTTCCTTGAAGCCTAAGACTTGCTGTGAGAGTTGCTCCAAAACTCGCAGTCGTTGTTCCAATCGGCCACGTCCGATGACGAGTTCTCCTACGAGGTTCATGAGTCGCTCGAGCCGCACATAACTGACACGGATGACTTCACGTTCCTCGCCTGATTTCTCGTTGGGAATGCTCCCATCCTGCTGATGAGACCCCTCACTTCCGGACTGCCCTGTCGTCACTGAACCAGTGGCGCCATCAGCTTGACGTGCCGTCACTGTCTCATTTGCAACACTCTGATCCAATCGTCTTAGTTCGGTTTGCGCTGCGTCGAAACGGTGCCTCGTGTCATCCACCTTGGTGGGATCTCTGCGCATGAGTACTCGCACGACATCGATGGTGCGAAGTATGAGATCAGTATGCCCTGGCAACACTCGGAGACTACCGTCTCGTACCGCTCCCATGAAGTTTTCGACATGATGGACAAGGTCGCCGATTGACTGAAATCCGACGGTATAGGCGGATCCCTTCAAGGTGTGTGCGCTTCTAAAAAGCTGATTAATTAGTTCCTGGTTGTGCGGGTCCCTGTCCAATCGTAGAAGATTGGCTTCCAGCAGCTCCAGATATTCTTGCGCCTCAGGGATAAAGTAGGAGAGCACTTCGTGATCCAAATCTGGAATTACGTACCGATCGGATAAATGGGCGATTGGGGCCTCTAGGTTAACAACGGGCTCAGGCTGGACGGAATGCAAGCTATGTATCTGGGTATCGTCGGAGTGAGTAGCCGGTGGAGGCAGGGTAGCCGTACCTTCAAACACCTGGGTGAGGCGATTGAGAAGAAGTGGTATGTCCTGCTGGAGTTTCGGCAGGCTCGCTGGTTCACGTTGGAGAATAAGCCGGATTAATTCAGCGGCCTTTGCCATCAGGTCAAGAATGTCATGGCTGAGAGGAAAGCGTTTTTCGTGAACCTCGACCAAGTAATCCTCCATCGGACGAGCGATATCTCCAATGACTTGGTAGCCCACGGTGTAAGCCGACCCCTTCAGGGTGTGCGCCGTACGAAAGAGCCGATAGATCGAGTCTTCCACATCCCGCTTGGATCGAAGCGCAAGAATCAACTCATCCATGGTACTGAGATACTCCTCAGCTTCGGGGAGGAAGTAGGATAAGATTTCAGCATCGAGGTTGGGGAGTATGTAATTCTCATTGGTTGTTGTCACAGAGGACAGGGACGCTGTCGCGTTACCTATTTCTTCTTCGCGGTGTTTGATCAAAGACCAACAACGGGCTACGGCCTCTACATCCTCAGCGCCGCCTTGCCCGATAGCTCGAACGATTCCCTGAAGGCTGTGCGTAATGTCCCGCATCAAGTCAACGGTTTGATTCCATTGAGCCATAGGAGTCGGCGTCACCTGCTCAAGGAGTGTTTCCATATGTTCAGCGAGCTGAGCGACTCCACTGAAGCCGTACAGGGCGGCCGCTCCGCAAAGACGGTGGGCGATAATGTATTGGTCGGTAAGTTCCTGAGGGCTGGGAACGCCCCCATCGGAAGGATGCAAAGCTTTGGTCAGGGCATCCAACCCATCCGATGCTTCAAGCACAAAGATGCTGATGAGGTTCTGTCTGTCGAACTCCGAGCTCATCGGTCCCTCTCTTCACCAGAAGGCTTTCCTCACTCAGCAGATGAGGGAGATGCTCAGGCCAGTTTAAACTGCGACACTGACGTCGTCAGACCTTCAGCCAAGACCACCATATCTTCGACCGTCGCACGAGCCGAATCGGTAGCCTTTTGCGTTGCCACGGCACCTCCGGTAAAGTCCTTGATCGACCGACCGACTTGATCGGTCGACACCGTTTGGTCTGCCGCTGCCGCCGCAATGCTTTGCGCAAGTTCCGCCGATCGTTGCGCAATCGTCGAAATTTCCTTAAACACATCGCCTGTACGCAAGGCCGAGGCCGATCCAGCCTCGACTGCCTGAGTTTCATGTTCCATGGCAACGACCGCATGTTGCGTTTCGCTCTGGATGACTTTCACCAGGTCCGCAATCTCACGCGTCGCCTGCGTCGAGCTTTCTGCGAGCTTTCGCACTTGATCGGCGACGACCCCGAAGCGTGCTCCGGCCTCACCGGCGCCGGCGGCCTCGATCGCAGCGTTGAGAGCTAACAAATTGGTCTGGTTGGCAATATCTCTGATTGTCGAGACGATTTGCGAAATTTCCAATGAACGGTCGCCAAGCCCTTTGATCTGCTTTGACATCCGTTGAACTGCCAATTGAATGCGTTGCATGTCATGGACAGTTTCTTGCACTGCGAGCCGACCGTCTTCAGTAGCCTTGAGGACTTGGCGAGCTGCATCGGACGAAGCTCCTGCGGTCTCCGTCACTTGGCGCATTGAGGATGCCAGCTGTTCGACCGCGCCGAGCGCCTTGATCGATTCGTCAGCTTGGTGCCTGGCGGTTCCAGCCATCTGGCCCGCATTGTCCCTCAACTTACTCGCCGAGCTATTGACACGTTCGGCTGCCTGGCGAACGTGTTTCATCAACTGTGAAAAGCGCTGAATCATGAGATTAAATCCATCTGCCAGATTTCCAAACATATCGGCCGTGACTTCACCGCGTTTGGTCAAATCTCCTTTACCGACATCGGATACCAGCACAAGAAACTGCACCAGTTGTTTTTGCATCCTGTCACGCTCTTCTTCCGTCGAGACCAGCGCTGTGATTCGATCCAACATGATATTGAACGCCTTGGCCATATGCCCGACTTCATCGTCGCTTTCCAGTCTTGCGCGGGCCAACAAATTGCCAGCGGCAGCCTGTGTCGCAACATCGGCCACATGGATGATGTCTCTCACAATGCTGCGTGCGAGAAAATAGCCAATCGCGATGGCCAAGAGGAGTGCCGCGGCTGCTCCGCCGAGCATGACCTTAGTAAGGTGAATGGCTAGGATCTGCCCGCTATCATTTAATTCGCTTGCGAAGTCCCGAATGAGCTGTGCTACACTTTGGAAACGCCATGTCGACCTACCGTGCCATAGCGCCACCTCAGTGGACAACACCATAGCCCCCAGTTCTCTCATCGACTGTCTTTGTTCATCCGTGAGCGAGGAGTCAAAGCTATCGTTCAATGCTCCCACTGCGCTTTCAGCCGACGCAAAGTATTCTTTCAATGTAAAAATGAGGACATCCAACTCTTGCCCGTCGCGACGGCCATCCACCGTCTCGTGTGTTGCGGATGGCCGATACGTCTCAAGCGGCGCCAGGGTGCGCCTCTTCAATTCAGCGAGAGGGATGATGGCCTCATCGAAATCACTTTTTTGTCTTTGGTCCACAACGCTCAACAACGCATTGTGATAGAGACTGAGGTTGGTGCTGCTCACCGCAACATGAGAAACCCCCACTGTTGATTCGTCATAAATGGAACTCAGCTGGCTCTTCATTTGGCGGAGGCCCATCAAACCGATCAGACCAATAGCCATCATGCCGACAATGATGATGGAAAACCCTATCAAGATCTTGTGCAGGGCTTTCAGGTCTTTAAACCATGCCCGAGGCGACCATTTCCATGTCTTCCTAGAATTCGCCATGACTCTCCTCCTGCTCACGATTCAAGATAGGGCATACCTTTCTCGACATCATCGTTCCTCATCATGATGGTAGGGCTTCTGGTCATTGGCCGTCCCCGCTATGGATGCCACTAACCGGGACAGTTCTAATATCGCACTTAGCTGATGTTCGGTTTTGAAGAATGCCGAGACCATGGGACGTCGCGTGGCCCCAGGATGAGTCGAGGGAGCGACCAGATCATCTAACTGGATGGTGCGAATTTCTGGTACATCTTCGACCAGGATGCCGACCTGTTGTGTGCCCTGACGAATCAACACTGCATATTTCGGCATCACGGAGCTGGACACGCCTAATGTAGCTCTTACATCTGCAAGGGGAATGATGGTTCCGCGTAGATTGGTAATACCGACCAGCGCAGCAGGCATTCCAGGTACAGGCGTGATCGACTCGGGTTCGAAGATCTCGCGAACCTGGCGTAAATCGATAGCGAAGGTTTCGCCTCCCAATGCGATGAGACACACCTTCAAAGACTCGGTGGATTTCGCCTCTTCCGGGACTGAGTCTGAATGCAGTTGCGGAAACTCACCTATGGGAATCATCGTTTCGAGACCCCGCGCAGTATCGGCTCTCAGCTCAGTGCGTGCTTCACAGCATGCAAGAGCTCCTCTGATTTGAAGGGTTTCACCACGTGTCCGTTCGCCCCCTGTTGCTGCCCCCAGAACTTATCGCTTTCTTGACCTTTGGAGGTACAGAGCACGATCGGAATGTTTTTGAAACGAGCATCGGTTTTAAGATCCCTGCACGCCTGAAATCCATTTCGGCCTGGCATCACCACGTCCAAGACGATGAGGTCCGGCTTTTCCGAGACGACCTTGTCCTCTAAACCATCCGCATTGGAGAATGAGACAACGGTGTGTTGAGCAGCCTTCAGATACGACTCGATCAGTTGCAGTTCCGCGTACGAGTCATCGACAACCATGATTTTGCTCATAAACCATTTCCTCTCTCTTTCAAGAAAGATTCATGCTGTACTCAACGCATCGTCATCCCTACCAGTCTCGTGCATCGCCATCCTAGGGATGGCGATAATCAGTGAGCATGTGTAAGGCACCTTCATTTTAAAAGTCGTCCGATCCAGTGTTTTGATTCGATAATCCGGCTTTGACAATGTGACTTAGCTACCAGTCTTGGAGGACAATATATCTCTGGCTTGAGTGCTCCAATGAACTGGTCCACAACCTCAGTTTCTTCTCATGTCGTGACAGAGGATACGCTTCCTAAGATTACGGCACAGAAACAGCCCTCTCGAAAGGCGCCGCTTCCTACCCTTCAAGACCGATTGATGCTGCTCTCATGGAGTGTAACGACTTGTTGCTGGTTGGCAAGAAAACGCTGAATATCAACACCCTCGTTGGGTATGATGGACGTTGATGCGAAAGCCAGAGTCTGTATTGAGTATGAAGATGACGAATGCTGGTAAGGCTATGTCATCGGAAAAGACAAGACAGATCGACGTTGCGGGATAAATGATCAGCCCACCGATCAAGCTCACCCTGCAAACGAGCGGTAACCGACTTCGAGGTATGACTATCGATAGGTAGAAGTTCTTTCCTCTCACGAGCGTGATTGAGCCAGGCACGACGAAAACCAGGCTCATCAAACACTCCATGAATGTACGTCCCCCACACAAGACCGTCGTGTCGAATAGCTCCATCGAACTCTTCTTGGTGCATAGCGGTCGATTGGTGATCGTCCTCACTCAGGACGGGACGACGGCAAACTCTAAAACAAGGAAGCTCGTTCAGGCGTCGCGTGACGCCTACATGAATCTGATACCCACGGACCAAGTCCTGACCAGCCGGAAAACACTCGGTGGGGTAGGCCTCTATCTGTGTGGTATATTTCTCTTTCGCGAGCACTGTCTCCGTATTCAAGTAGCCCAAGCCACAATCGTTTCCCCCCTGTTCGACGCAATCTGGATCAGTAATCCGCCGGCCAAGCATCTGATACCCCCCACAGATACCGATCAGTTCGCGTCGACCCTGTAGATGATTGTCGAGCAAAGGTGCAAACCCTCTTTCTCTCAGGTAACATAAATCGGCCAAGGTATTCTTGCTTCCAGGAATGATCACGGTGTCGGCATCTACAAGGTCGCTTGGGGTGCTCACGTACCTCAAGGCCACGTCTTCTTCCGCAGCCAATACGTTGAAATCGGTGAAATTGCTCATGTGGGGCAACAAAATGACAGCAATGTTGATACGGTCAGATGCAAAACTCGTCTGGTGCTGCCTGCCTAGGTCCAGACCATCTTCTTGATCCAGCATCAGATCGCGAAGAAAGGGCACAACACCCAACACGGGAATCCTAGTCCGAGATTCCAAGAAGTGCACCCCATCGGCAAACAGCTTAGCATCGCCTCTAAACTTATTGATGATGACGCCGCAGACCCTGGCTCGTTGGTCCAGCTCCAACAAATCGAGCGTGCCGACGACTTGGGCAAACACCCCGCCTCGATCGATATCTGCAACGAGCAGAACCTGAGCATCGGCGAACTCCACGACAGGCCAGTTCACGAAATCCCATTTTCTGAGATTGACCTCGGCTGCACTGCCCGCCCCCTCAATCACCATCACGTCGTACTGCCTCGACAGCCGTGCATAGCTGTCTTTCACAACCGACCAAAGCTTTGGTCGCCCATGACAGTATGCCGAAGCCTCTTGCTTCGCGAACACCTTACCGAGAACCACGACCTGAGAACATCTATCGGATTCCGGTTTGAGGAGAATCGGATTCATATCAACATGTGGAGGAAGTCCGCAAGCCTCGGCTTGCAGTGCTTGCGCCCGACCGATCTCATGCCCATCCAGAGTGACGAATGAATTCAGAGACATATTTTGAGCTTTGAATGGGGCTACGCGAACACCTGTGCGGTGAAGCAATCGGCAGATCCCGGCTGTGATTAAACTTTTGCCGACGTCCGATCCGGTTCCAAGAACGGCAAGTGCTCGGGCCGTCATCGATGCGACTCCTGCCAAGCTTTTGCCTTCGATAAACCGCGAGTGACACAATTGGTCACGGCGCGTCCAACAAGTGCGCCGATCACTGTATGAGTGCCGCTATAGATGTGCGACGGACCTTGTCCCTGTAACTGACAAGCGATCACGACCGCATCCGTACCGGTTCCGGTGGCTGCACTTTCCCCCTGGCAACTGGGCACCGCTTGATCGCGTAAGACGCCGGTCTTGGCCTCGGTAGCAACTTGCACGACACCAACCATCGCGGCATGAGAGAGACTCCCGTTTGTGATAAGAATGAGATTGATGGTGCCGAGCTTGCCCTGTCTGTCGCGATGAGAACGTTGAGGTGGCCATTCTCCAGCCCGGACGGCATTCGTCACACCAACCGTCGCGAAACACTCCACCCAGATCCCATCCGAAGCAACTCGTGCCATCACCAGCTGTGTCATCGGGACAGCCGTCATGAGTCCAACGGTTCGTGCACGGATGCCAAGTCGGGATGCCACTTTTCGCAAAAAGTTGGCGGGATCAGTGAAGGTTCTAGACTGATCCTCGGTCGCCAAGGGATGTGCCTCGACCTGGTGATTGAGGATATAGGAAGCCAGCGTGAGCCCTCCCCCTTGTGGCGCAGAGGAAAGCACACGTCTTCGACCTCCGAGGTTAATGACTAGTGTCTGTCCAGTCACTCGGTAGCTGGTGTGAACTCGTGTGGAAGTTACATTCCTCACGAGGCGCCCTGAAGGAGCAGGTGAGATATGGTCCGAACGATCCGGTCATTGTCTTGAACAGTCCGCACTGCGAGTCGGATGGAGCGTGAGTTTGTGCCAGGCACGGACGAACAGTCTCGAATCAACACTCCCTTGTTTCGCAATTGTTTGGTCATCTCACGTGCCTGCCAGCCAAGAGGCAATTCAACAAGGAAGTAATTCGCGTGTGTCGGCATCACAACGCAGCCGGGCAAGGCCACCAGCGATGCTTGCAACCGTTCACGCTCTCGCGCCATGAATCGCAAACTCTTGCGTGCATGTGCCGCATCGTTCACCGCAGCGAGCGCCGCCACTTGCCCCATTGCGCTCACTGACCACGGCGGTAGCTGCCGTTGTAGTTGTCGCGCGGTGATACGGGTTGCCATTGCATATCCTACTCGCAGCCCCGGCAGGGCATAGAATTTGGTCATGCTGCGCAAGATAACTACATGAGGCCAGGACGCCGCATGCGGCAGGACAGATCGATCTGGACAATAGTCAGCAAATGCTTCGTCGATCACCAGCCAGAGCCCTCGCCGGCGGGTAGCCTTTGCTAATCGTGCAACATCATCGGCTGAGCAGGCTTGCCCCGTCGGACTGTTGGGATGACAGAGCACGACGCCATCGATAGAACGACCATCATGCCGGCCTGCTTCCATTACATGGCAAAGACGGTCGATTGGGATGGCATACTGGTCGCTTCGGTCAGCAAAGAGCGCCGTGGCCTGTCCTCCAGCTCGCACCATTGCGGCAGCATATTCGGAAAAGGTGGGCTGAACGACAAGGAGCCGATGAATCCCCAGTGCGCGAGGGAGCGCCTCAATTAACTCTGTGGACCCGTTACCAACTACGATGTGTTCCGGATCAATATGCCAGAATATGGCCAATGCCTGCCGCAGATCCCAACAGTTGGGATCAGGATAATGACTCAACAGATGTCTGGACGCGGTGATGGCTTTCCACACTTGTGGAGAGGGCCCTAGTGGGTTGATGCTGGCGCTGAAATCAAGAATCTCTGTAGGGTTACGTTTCAGTTCTCGCGCAGCACTGTAGATATCCCCCCCATGCAAGCGTGCCCTCAGACGAACCATTTGATCCCCACCGCCAGAATAACCCCCAGCACCAAAGCTGCCACCATGATGGTTGCCGCCAACGTAATGTCTCTCGGCTCTGCGCTCCGCCCCTCTATACCAAGAATAGGACGGTCTTGCGCAATTCCATCATAGAAGTTGGTGCCTCCCAACCGTATTCCCAAGATCCCGGCCATCGCTGCTTCAGGCCTGCCACTATTGGGACTGGGGTGGAGACTTCCATCTCGCTTAAACACTCGCCATCCGTTGCGAATCCGTTCCAGCTCTTGAGTAATGAGACCTGCACCCAGGAGAAGCAGCACTGCCGAAAGCCGGGCAGGAATCCAGTTCACCAGATCATCAAGCCGAGCCGATGCCCAGCCAAGATAGACATAGCGCTCATCACGATGGCCGATCATGGAATCCAATGTATTGACGGCCTTGTACGCCAAGGCCAATGGGGCACCTCCGATCGCCAGATACAACAACGGCGCAATCACACCGTCTGACACACTTTCTGCGACCGTTTCCACCGTCGCACGTGCCACCTCGGATTCGGAGAGCTCCGCTGTGTCCCGCCCCACGATCATGGCCACAGCTCCACGGGCAGCAGGAAGATCACCGGCTTGGAGCGGATCATCCACCGCACGGACATGATCCCATAGGTCCCGTGCGGCGAGAGTGGTCGAGGCCAATCCAATCGACAGGGCTGACCCCAGCCACCCTGCTACGTGCTCAGCCTCTTGAATTATGACAGCGCCGAGACAATAGGTCATAATCGGGAACCCTCCGGCCAGACAGATGCCTGCAACGCGAAGACTGGTGTTACTTCGACAGATGTTTCGGAGCCGGTGATCGAGCCATGCAATGCACCGGCCCATCATACGGACTGGATGCGGTAGCCCACGGGGATCACCACATATCCCGTCAAGTGCAGAAGCGATGAGAAGTTCGCCGCCGGTCATGGTAACTGAAGCAAGAGTGGAACGAGTAACAGGAAGAGGATTTCAATCACTTCATTCATAGCCCCAAGCGTATCCCCAGTGATCCCACCGAACCAGCTACGGCAGGCTGACCAGCCAATGAGTACGATCGGAACCCCAGCGAGGAGGATCAGACATGCACCAACCGCCCCAAAGCCTCCTGCCAGAGCAATCGTCAAGACCACCGTGGATATGGCCACGTGCCGCCACGACAGATGAGTGAGGAACGGCGCTGCCAATCCTCCTTCCGATCTGGCATAGGGCGAAATCCAAGCCAGTATGACCATCGCCCAACGTCCCATTGCCGGCATGCAGAGTACGGCAGGGAGCCGCAACTCTAGCGGCAGAGCCATCAATCCCGCATACCGAAGAATCAGTGAGAGAAAAAGTCCTGTGGCGCCGATCGCACCGATACGGGGATCGCGCATGATCGAAAGCCGTTCTACCGGTGTACGGCCTCCCGCCAATCCATCTAATGTGTCAGCCAACCCGTCCTGATGAAGTCCTCGCGTCAACAGCACCAACAGGACAATCAGCAGCGCATTCACGACCGCCGGTGAGAGAATTGCCGTCAATCCAAAGTCCGCCACGATGAGCCCGCCGCCGATCAGCAAACCAATGACGGGATACCAGGCCATCGATGCCGCTAGTTCCGGTGCGGTGGGCTCATGATGGGTCCGGCTCAACGGAATCGTCGTCAGAAAGTGCCAGGCAAAGATAAATGGACGGGCAGCAGTTCCCATCGTTACACCTTGTCAGACACGCCCGCTTCATCGAAGGTTGCCATCTCCGTATAGATCTTGATTGCGGCACAGACCAAATCCATTCCCAAACAGGCCCCCGTACCCTCACCAAGACGCAAGTCGAAATCCAACAGCGGCTTCAATCTCAGATGATCCAAGACCACGCGATGGCCCTGCTCGACCGAGCGATGGGAGGCGATGAGATACTCACGACACAAGGGCTGAATCCCGACGGCAATCAATGCCGCCGCCCCAGCGATGAACCCATCCAGCACGACAGGCACCCGGGCTGCCGCCGCCCCAAGTATCAAACCCGCCAATCCAGCGATCTCCAGCCCGCCAACTTTCCTCAGAACATCGAGCGGATCCATCATGTCAGGACGATGCAGATCAAGCGCCCGCTCAATCACTGCTATCTTATGCCGACGACTGGATTCATCGATGCCGGTTCCACGTCCGGTTACATCTGCCACAGGCTGACCGGTCATCACCGCCGTGATGGCTGCACTGGGTGTCGTATTGCCGATACCCATCTCACCGGTACCGATCAGGCCGATCCCCTCGCGCACGGCTTCTGTCGCCAGTTCAACTCCGATCATCACAGCCTGCTCTGCTTGACTGCGTGTCATCGCCGATGTCACCGCCAGATTGTTCGTGCCCTTCATGACTTTTCGATCAAGAAGACCGGGGACGGTGCCGAACTCATAATCAACACCGATATCTACTACTCGCACATCCACGCCGGCATGCTTTGCTAACACATTCACACCGGCTCCACCCCGCAGAAAGTTCAAGACCATTTGGGGCGTGACTTCCCGCGGATAGGCGCTCACCCCTTCCAGAGTGACTCCATGATCAGCGGCAAAGGTAAAGACCACCGCGTGCGGAACATTGGGCTTCAGCTCGCCGGTGATGGCAACGTAGGACGCCGCCAATTCCTCCAGGCGCCCGAGACTGCCGAGCGGTTTGGTCAGCCGATCTAATCGGGCTTGTGCCTTCCCACGGAGGGTGACATCGACCGGCTGAATACGACGGCACAGGTCCTGTATCGACATGACGGCTCCTCTATTTACTTCAAGCGAAGCGATAGTCCACTCACGACCAGATGCACTTCATCCGCTCTGGCGGCAATCAGCTGATTCACTCGTCCGGCAAGATCACGAAATGCTCGTGTCGCAGGCTCAGCCGGAACCAGGCCGAAGCCCAACTCATTACTGACGATGATCACCCTGGCCGCTGCAGTCCGCATCCTCTGCACAAGCGTTCCAGCTCGAGCAAGAATGACCGATTCTTTGAGACCGGTTCCAACCAGATTACTCAACCACAATGTGACGCAATCGAAGAGAATCGTCCGGTACTGAGGTCCCTGTTTGGCAAACCAGGCCTCCGTTTCAAGCGGCTCTTCAACCGTCTCCCAATCCGCCGAGCGTGTGGCCTGGTGCCGAGCGATGCGTGTCGCCATTTCACCATCCAACCCTTGCCCTGTCGCAACGAATGCGCGCGGCCCTCGTGATCCGGCTAACTTGAGTGCGGCCTCACTTTTCCCAGACGACGCCCCGCCAAGCACAAGAATGATACGGCCTTTGGCTCGTCGCGTCGGTCGGCGGCTACTCAGCTTTCTTGGCGACATCGCGTTCCCATAAGAATTCTGGCTCACCCTGCGTCTTGGCAACCCAACGGGCCATCACAAACAGTGCATCGCTGAGCCGATTGACGAATTTGATGATCGTCGAATCGACCGGTTCTGTTTTTGAGAGGGCCACACACAACCGCTCAGCTCGACGGCAAACCGTCCGAGCTTGATGAAGAAATCCGGATACTTTCCCGCCACCCGGTAAAATGAATTCCTTTAACGGCTCCAGATCTTTCTGGCACCGATCGATTAACTTTTCTAGGCGGGTGACATCCTGTGCCCCAACCTGCGGCATATTCTTGAACGTCTGTCCCGGGGCCGTCGCTAGAATACTGCCCACATCGAACAGTTTGTTCTGCACCCAGCGCAGCTCGTCTTCGAGTTGCGCAGCCGCTGTGTATTCGTCCACGACGTCAGCATTCATCGCCCGCACGACGCCAACCGATGCATTCAACTCATCGATCGTGCCGTAGGCTTCGACTCGGAGACTGTCTTTCCATACCTGTTGTCCGCCGGCCAGCCTGGTTTTTCCGGCGTCCCCCGTTCTTGTATAGACCTTGGTGATGCGCATCCCCATCCCCTCTCTTATCATGAATCCGATTGCCCCATGACTCGTCGTGAATTAACTGGCCAACTGGAACCCGACTCCGCCATCCGGCTGCTTCTAGATCCGGTCGGTCTTCAAACTTGGATACATAGCCAAGGCAAAGATAGGCAAGGATCGTCACCGATTGAGGTACGCCGATCACTTGTTTGAGCTTCTTGTGATCTAAAATACTGACCCACCCGACACCAATGCCCTCGGCCCTCGCAGCCAACCAGAGATTTTGAACAGCGCAACAGGTGCTATACAAGTCCGTTGCGCGCACTGTGGAACGGCCAAGCACGTGCGGCCCGCCGCGCCGCCGGCTGCACGTAATGCATAAATTGATCGGCGCTTCTTCGATACCTTCCAGCTTCAATCCCCGATACAGTGCTCCCTTGTCACCTCTATACCGGGCGGATGCTTTGGTGTTGGCGTCGATGAAGAGATCCTTCACTGCGCGTTTCGTTCCACGATTGCGGATGACCACAAAGTCCCACGGCTGCATGAATCCCACCGATCCCGCATGATGTGCCGCTGTGAGCAGCTTCATCATCACCGCATCTGGAATTGGCGTCCGAAGAAAGTTCCGCCGGACATCCCGTCGTTCAAAAATCGCGCGATAGACCGCCTCTCGCTCATCATCTGAAAATCGACCGTTGGCCTGCATCATAGCCTCACGAGTCGCCCTGTCTTCTGCCTGTTGGATCTGACTGAGGCCCTAACTCACCGATTACAACTTTGCCCAAACAGAGAGAACAGAGACAATCCTTATACCGCGCCGCAATCCAATCCATTTGTGCCTCGGTAATGCCGAGCTTGCCACACCAGCACTGGTATCCGCCACACTCGAAGTCGTGCCCGCAGCGCTCGCAGGTCTTCTGAGTTGGACCTCTCAATGTTCAGCTCCTGGTGGATCCCCTGCCGATACCGATACGTGATTGGCTGCACAACGGGCCGAATCGACCAATGAAGCAGCGAGTGTCGGTTGACTGGCAGAGTGCAGATGGGTATAGAGTGCCAGCACGTTGCCCTTCATGAGTCCATCCTGTCTCTTCGAGAGTCCTGCAGCATCACGCAGTGCACAGGCATACTGCAGCGGCCCCCTCGCAACCAGTGTGGAATAATGGAACTCATGGCCTCGTGCCGTGGCACCAACGTCGCCGAGAATGCTGCGGCGTGAATATTCCACGGTTCTATATCCCAGCGTGAGCCCTGGTTTCTGCATGACCGTTTCGGCTGGAAAGATCCCAACCATGTCATGCGAGCATCCATCGAAATCGCGGATAGACTCCATGAGATACATCAACCCGCCACACTCCGCATAGATCACGCCGCCTCGCTCGGCAAACCGCTTGACGGCCGCTCGCATGGCAACGTTCTCGGCCAGCGCCGCACCATGCAATTCCGGATAGCCGCCGCCGAGATAGAGCATCTCAACGTCCGGCAGTAAGTCGTCATGCAAAGGTGAAAACGTGATGATTTCAGCACCGGCTGCTTCCAGCAATTCAAGATTGTCCGGATAGTAAAAACAAAACGCCTGATCCTGTGCCACACCGATTCGAATCGTCTGGCCTGGACGCTTGATCACCGGTGGAGACACGGCTTCCGGCAACGTGTCGGACGATTGGGCAAGGGCTTCAATACGATTCAGATCAACCGTGTCGAGTGCGGCTTTCGCTAACCGCTGGTAGAGCCGGCTATGTCCTTGTTTCATAGCCATGACCAGCCCAAGATGCCGATCGGGAATGCTCAGCGCGGCATCCGGACGTAAGTACCCGACAGGAGTCACAGCTGTCTCTTGTTCCACTGCCGCCTTCAACAGCTGGTAATGGCCATCACTTCCTACACGATTGAACAGGACTCCTGCCACACGGAGTGCAGGATCGAAACGCGCATAGCCCGCTACCATCGCTGCAGCAGAACGAGCCATGGCGCTTCCATCGACGACCAACACAACCGGCGCCTCCAGCTGCTTGGCCAATTCCGCTGTGCTGCCGATGTCATTCACCGGTGAACTGCCGTCGAACAGCCCCATCATGCCTTCGATAATGGAAAGATCCGCATCAGCCGCGGCACGAACAAAGATCGAGCGGTTAAGATCCATCCCGAGCATCCACCCGTCGAGGTTTCGAGACGGGCGGCCGGTGGCCGCCCGATGATGACCGGGGTCGATAAAGTCAGGTCCGGTCTTAAACGGCTGGACCCGGCGGCCTCGCTCCCGCAAGGCCGCCAGAATTCCCAAAGTGACCGTCGTTTTCCCGACACCGCTTGACGTCCCGGCAATGACCAATCGTGGATAATCAGCCATGCTTCCTTAGATCGGAAGATCATAATTGATGCGCACGCCGCCGAAAATCGAGCGGATGGGCGTGCCGAAGAACAGAATTTCTTCGTATTTCTCATTGAAGATGTTGTCGAAACGAATGTAGGCCTGCATATACTTCGTCACGTCATAGCTGGCTGACAAATTCCAGATGAGAAAAGACGGGATCGGATTACTGTTTCCGACATTGTTAAACCGTTCTCCTACATATCGCCCTTCCAAATTGCCTCGCAATGCCTCGCTCGGTTGATAGCTGAGAATGGCTGACCATTGGTTAAGCGGCCATTTGGGAACACGGGTGTTCTGGCCATTCTGGAAATTTTCCGTATCTGTGTACGTATAGTGAACCAGCAAATCGAGACTTTTGGCCCATGGCTGGTCGCGATACAAATGCAATTTGACCGTTGCTTCGAAGCCTCGTGCGGTTGCAAGACCGACGTTCAGGGCACAGAAGTTGGCGCCGAACGGTCCGGTTCCGCATGCGATAGGATCTTGAGCAGAAAGAATGAGGTCCCGATATCGTGTCCAGAAATACCCCACGCTGACAGTCCCTAGATCATTCGGCAGTGTTTGTTCGATAGCCGCGTCCAATCC
This sequence comes from Nitrospira sp. Ga0074138, assembly GCA_001464735.1. Lineage (GTDB taxonomy): Bacteria > Nitrospirota > Nitrospiria > Nitrospirales > Nitrospiraceae > Nitrospira_D. The sequence continues at coordinate 27,151 of LNDU01000046.1, read as the reverse complement.
CTGGCTTCTCTCTGGCTTCAAGTTAGGGTTGCCGAAATTTGGAAAGAACAGCTGGTTGATGGTCGGAGCGCGAAATCCGGTTGAGTAACTCCCTCGGAACTTCGTACCGGTTTCCTTGACCAAATACCCGCCGGTCACTCGATAAGTCGTCGCGCTCCCGAAAACATTATATTCGTCCTGCCGAACGCCGGCAGTTGCAAACAGACGGTCCCAAAGATTCAATTGCGCTTCGCCGAATCCTCCATGGTTGCTGAGGGTCTTGTTCGAAAACGTAGGCGTCTGAAGCAGTAGGTCGGTGTTATTGCCTTTCTGCTCACGAAATTGATATCCACCCGTCAGCAGCAAGGGTTTAGCAATTTGAATGTTGTGCTGCCATTCCAAGCGATTACTGGTTGTCTCGATCTGCGAATTGAACGGGAAACCGAGTGGTCCTGTCGCTCCAGTCACCACATTTTGTTCGATGGTGCCCCCATAACTGACGAGAGATTCAGTCGCTCGCGACAAGGTCAGCTGTTGCGACCACCAAGCAGTAATCGGCTGTGAATAGTTGCCCGCGAAGACATATTGCGAATTTCGTGATCGCGCACCAAACACATCAGCTGGCTCGGAGGCAAAAGTAACCGAGTTAAACGCAAATCCGTCGAAATTCACACTGCCGCGCAACCATCGAAAGCTAAACTCCAGACGTCCGTCTTTTGGAAGATCAGCTCCAAGCCGAACCGACCCTTGCCAGTTGTGGTATCCATCGCGCTCCGTCGCGCCTCGCCGATAATTGATCGCTGAAAAACCGGCCGTATCCAAGCGAGAGATCGAACCGGAGAAATCTATGGGCCCCTTCTTGCCCGCTAGACTGGCTCCTTCTCGAATCGTATTGAAAGACCCATGCTCCGCAAACGCAGACACATTGGGTTTGTCCCGTCCTCGCTTCGTCGTAATATTGATCACACCGCCCATCGCATCCGACCCCCAGAGCATGCTCTGACTCCCCCGCAAGATTTCAATCCGTTCGATGTTGTCGGATGTGAGATTGGCAAAATCGTAATTGCCGATCGTGGCACTGTTGACGATCGCCCCATCGATGAGCACAAGCGTCTGTTCCGGTGTTCCTCCGCGCATCCGGACATCAACACTGGTGCCCAGTCCTCCGCCCTGGTTGACAGAAAGTCCCTGAGCCCAACGCAGCGCTTCCGCAACGGTTCTGATTTTTCGCTGTTGCATCTCTTCACCGGTAATCACTTCTACAGCGCTGGTGACTTGTTTAGCCGGAATGGGGGTCTTGGTCGCGCTCACGATCACGTCGGGAGCCTGAACCACCTCCGACTGGTCGGCCATCGCGACTTCCTGAGCCGATACGGGATAGGCAAGAGCGATCATCCACGGAATGAGCGCACATGAACGAAAAACATGAGAAACTGAGAACCGCAACATGAAAACCTCCCTTTGACTCGAAGGGTGTCTATCGTCCCGTCAGCTGGGTCTCCTGACTTGCGGCTCGTCGTTTCTCTGCGCCTTCCCATGTGCCAAGGCACACAGTGGCATCCGGCAGAGTCACTCCCCGCTTACAGTGGCGGCACCGTGATGGAGTTGCACCATCTTCCCCGTCGCTGACGGTATGACCTTAACAAATCCCTCCAGAATGATTGTTCTGCACCAAACTGCTTCTGCAGGAGAGCGGTGCATGCACTCGTCCTGCTCACGTCAGATTATCCTAACCGCTCCATCCTCATTGCTCAGCACACGTTCATCGAACATGCCCGCATCACCATCATGATTGAATGGTGGATTAACTCCGAATGTAGTCGATGAAATATCGAGAAGAATGCGGCCCCATGCGATCAAAATCCCAGTTGAACGTCAAGACGGCAGATCGGTTGGAGGTATGCGTAAGCAACCGCATCCCGTCCTTAACGACCAGGCTCGGCGCCTTCCAGAAGTCCAGACTCTTTTCTGCGCCGGTTCGGTTACAAACAATCAACGGAAGCCCTGTTTCGTGGGTCCGTTGCTCCCATTCCCCATTGGGACCATGTAGGCCAGGCCCCCATGATGCCGGCGACACCAACATCTGAGCCCCTTCAAACTTCATGGCCCGAGCAATATTTGACGTATAGACATCGGCACAGACGAGCACCCCCACCTTGATGCCATCACATTCGATTGGCGCGGCAACGTCGCCGGGACTCGACCATGACAAGGAGTCACTCAGCACGTTGATCTTGCGATGTCTGCCGACGATGTCTCCGGTTGAATCGATGACAAACACCGAATTGTAGAGCCGAGCGTCATCCCGTTCAGGGCAGGAAAGAAAGACGGTCCGCTTCAACGCTCTCACCAATGTGCAGACCTGCTGCATCCATGGATCAGGCTGCGGCTGAATCCAATCCGTGCCGATGAGTTGCGCGAACTGCAGTCCGCAGACCGCCAACTCCGGTGTTACGATCCACTCGGCACCGGTTGCGGCCGCATGCTTGATGGCCTCGACGATCACGTACCGGTTCCGCTCGATGGCCCCCGGAACCGTTTCTAAATGAAGCAGCGCGATCTTGCCCGGCCTCATATCACATTCCTCCGGACAAGGAGCGGCCTGGAAGAGTCACACGAGGCAACCCGGTTCCCGGATGCCGATCCACCAATACCCGGCACCGATACACCAACTCCAAGACCTCCGGCTCAATCACGTCTTCTGGACGGCCTAGCCGTACGACCTGACCCTGATCCAATAACAAAATCCGATCACAATACTGGCTGACGAGATTCAAATCATGCGACACGAGAACGACGGTTAAGCGGCTTTCCTCTTTGAGCCGGACCAACACCGAACAGATTTCAACCTGATGCTGCAGATCGAGGAATGCGGTCGGCTCATCCAGCAACAGCACTCTCGTCCTCTGCGCAAGTGCCCGTGCAATCATGGTGCGCTGCCGCTCGCCACCGGAGAGATCAGTGACCGCACGATGAGCCAGGTGGATGATGTCCAGCGTCATCATCGCCTCTTCGGCAATGGCCACGTCTTCTCGGCTTTCCCATCCGAATCCGCTGTTCCATCGGCCACAAGGCCGATGAGGGAACCGCCCCATAAGGACGGTTTCCGCCACGGTAAACGGAAAGAGTTGTTGGGTATCCTGCGGCACGACGCCAACGGCACAAGCAACTTCTTGCTGAACCATAGAGGCTAATTCTTGTCCGAACAAATCGATACGGCCTTGTACTGGACGCAGAAGCCGCGCGAGCACTTTCAGCAAGGAGGTTTTCCCCGATCCATTAGGACCGACGACACCCAACACTTCACCTGCTTGAACGGAAAAGGAGACATCCTCAAGGATCCACCTGATGGCATCCGATCCCTTGGACTGGTAACGGAACCGAACGCCGTGCACGTCATACGCCGGATGTGGCTCGATGACGCCGACTGAGCCTGCAACCACCTCTTGCTTCGATCGGCTGTCGGACAACTCGCTCACGCCAAGCGATCCTTTCGCCAGAGCAAGAGATACACAAAGAATGGTCCGCCAGCCAAGGCCGTAATGATGCCCACTGGAATTTCCGCGGGGGACATCAGCGTTCGTGCGATTGTATCGGCTCCCATGAGAAAGGTACCGCCAACCAGAGCCGATGCGGGAAGAAGCAACCGATGGTCTGCCCCTGTGACCAAGCGCACGGCGTGGGGAACGATCATACCGATGAATCCGATCATGCCGCTGATGGACACGACCGCGCCGGTCACCAACGCTGTTAACACAAAGATGAACCGCTTCGCCTTTTCCGTATCAATTCCGAGGGTACGGGCGGAATCTTCTCCCAACGCCAAGATGTTGAGGACCCGCATTTGGCTGAACAGAAGGAATAAGCCGATCGAAAGATAGACGGCGAGCCCAACTAGACCACGGTAGGTGGGAGCGGTCAGCGTGCCCATCAACCAGGCCATCATCCCATACGAACGATTCGGCTCCAGGATCGAGGTGATAAACATGATCAAGGCTGAAAAGATGGCGTTCAGAATCACTCCGGTCAGCAGCAGGCTGTGGATCGGCAATTGCTCATAGCTGGCAGCCATTCGATAGACGACCACCAACGCCAAGAGGCCTCCGGCAAACCCGTAGGCTGGCAACGCGGTTTCTGCCAAAAATGTGGTGCCCGCTCCAAGCAAGACCCCTACTGCGGCTCCAAGCGCAGCTCCGCTGGAGACGCCAAGCACATAGGGATCCGCCAACGGGTTCCGTAACAGCGCCTGTAAGGCCACTCCCACTGTTGCCAGGGAACATCCGACCAAAAAACCCAGCAGCATTCTGGGCAGTCGGACGTGTAGGAGAATGGTTGTCGTGACATCCGATGTCCCACTGTCGATGTCTTTGCGGCTCACGACGTCAACAAACACCCGAAGAATCTCGCCGTACGCAATCGGTTGCGCGCCGAAATGAAGACAGATGAAACTGACTGCGATGGCCGTGAGAGCAAGAGTTCCTAATGTCGTCATCCACCGTGAATTCGTGAGAATGGCGCCTTGTGCCACAATGCCTCTGGCTGGGTCCACGCGACGAGATTCGTTGGGCAAGACTCCGGCAGATATACCAGACTGAACCGTGGCAGGCGTCTGTTTCAAAGGGGCCTCACGGATGACCAGCACTTTCACCAGAGCCAAACGCTTCCGGATGGATCGCACGGGCGAGTTGTTCCAAGGCCTCGACAACTCGAGGACCGGGACGATTCAACAGATTCGAGGAGACCTCGTGAAAGCGCTGCTGCTTGATGGCCGAGAGTGAGTCCCAGCGCCGCCATTGCTGCTGCTCGCTGCGCGGCACCGTCTCCACTTCGCCGCTGGGAAAGATCAACACTTCTGGATCGTCCTTTAGCACCGCTTCCATACTCAGCTTTGGATAGGCCATGCCGGCCTGTGCGGCAATGTTGATCCCTCCCGCAAGGCCGATCATCTGGTGGATGAAACTTCCCGGTCCCACGGTAATCAATGGCTGGCTGTTCAGGACATACAGCACCCGCCGCGCCGGCGACGTTTCGACTTTCCGCCGAATCTCGGCAATGCGTTGACGCATGCTCTGAGTGACCTCATTGGCGACCGAAATTTTCTCGAACATTTTCCCCAACGTGTGAATTTGCAGCAGGATATCTTCCACTGTTTGCGCTTCGAGAAAGAACAGGGGAATCTTCAGCTGCTCGAGCTTCGCCTGCAGATCAGGACGGAGAAAATCTCGGGGGGCCAGGACTAGTTCCGGACGGAGGGCAATCAGGGCTTCCGCGCTCGGGTTCGAATATCCCACCTTGGCTTTTGATTTTGCCGCCGCCGGAAAGTCACAAAACTCGGTCACGCCGACGATCTGTTCGTCCAGCCCGATCGCAAACAGCATTTCGGTAATGCTCGGAGCGAGCGACACGACGCGAGCAGGCGGCTTGGCAAGATAGATTCTGCGCCCAGCATCATCCACAAATGATCGTGATGAGACATGGGCCATGAATGGCATGCCGGTGAGGATGCCCTGCTGTCGTCGCTTCATCTCACCTGACTCTCCTTGCCCACTTTCGGCCGCCAGCGCGAACAACACCGCCAGCGCCACCGGGAGCACGGTTATGACGGGGTGATATCCTTGCCATCGCTTCAAAAGAAAAAATCCCCAAGGCCTAAACAGACCTTGAGGATTACACCCGCTTCTTCATCCTCACCCGTTCCCCAGCCTCGAGGGAACACTGGTCAATTCTCCAAGCAGGTCTTCTGGCTCATGGTTCACCCTACTCCCCGTGCCTTCCCATCCAACAGGTGAAACGTCATTGGTCGTTCGTGAAGCGCTGGAATGAAAACTCTTACAAATTACGCTTCATGAGATACGTTTCACGGGCCAGACAGTGGCAGTTCCGGGTTTCGTCCCCATTCACAGCGGCGGGACCGCGAGGGAATTGCACCCTCTTCCCTTACTCTGGAGTTATACTGGGAGCACAATAGGAGAGAGCAGCAAAACTTGTCAAGCTCAGTTATAGCCGCAGAGGCTCATCCAGGTACTCAAGGGCTATTCTCTTTTTGCTCGTGAGAGTACACCTCGTGCTTGTGACCATTCGTGCAGCTGTGGTAGTATCACCCGATTTTCATCAGGTTCATTTCGTTAAGAAGGAGAACGATCGTGGCATGGATGTGTGAGATTTGCCAAAAAAAGCCTGTATCGGGCAACAATGTGAGTCACGCGAACAACAAAACCAGGCGAGTGTTCAACCCTAATCTTCAAACTGTTCGTGCGGTGGTGGATGGGAGTCATAAGCGTATCCGCGTCTGTACTCGCTGTTTGCGTTCTGGATTAGTCCAAAAAGCGGTCTAACGGCGTTTCACGCGTACGTTACGGCGCCCCCCAGAGAATCCGGCCACCGCGCTCAACCATTTTGATGACCGATGGATCATCAGGGGAGAGGGTTAGAGTGCGGTCGCCGTCATTGCTCATGAGTACAAGCCCGACTTCTCCATTTGCGTCCAACCCGAGACCGGCTCGGGCTTTCCCTTTAGTGTCCAGCAGCAAGAACTCTTCGGCATGCACCCCGTTCGTCTTCTGCGCGTCAACTGACATTGGTGAAAGCAACTGATTACTCAGCACGCCGCCGACTGCTCCACCAAGAAATGCTGCGGTGCAGAGCAGAAGCATCTGTTTCTGCGTCATGACTGATCCTTTCGTGAAGTTGGAATAGATGCCGGGAGGCACAGGAGAATTCTATGCGAGATGCCAGCCAACGGCAACGGTTGTAGGCAATGTCAGAACAGTCGTTGCGTCAGAGAAGAGATTGTGAAACATGAAACTGGATTTCCCCTGAGACAACTGGGTCTGGAAGCGGATCTCGACAAAACCATCACTCCAGATGGGGTTCAGCAGCGTTGAACTTCTATAGGTGGTTCAAGATTGAACAAGATGGCCAGATTTCAAATGGAACCGTGACTGAAACCGTAAAGAATGAAACTGGGATGGGATAATCCGCTCCGGAAGGGGTTGAAATATTTGGAGCGGGCGATGGGATTTGAACCCACGACAACTTGCTTGGGAAGCAAGGACTCTACCACTGAGCTACGCCCGCTCACCGGAGCAAATCCTACGTGGAGATTCCACATTAAGTCAAGGAAGTTCTCAACTGAACTTAAGGTATGAACTCTACAACAGCAAACTTTCTTTTGCCAATCTTAAGACGACGCTGTTGATTAATTCTGAAAGCAACAAGCTTATTCGGATCTGATTCTCTTATCCCATCCACCTCGACACCGCCCTGAACAATAAGCCTTCTAGCCTCACTCTTACTCGAAACAAGTTCCATTTTCGTAACTAGTTCGGCTAACCTGATATAGCTTTCATCTGTGAAATCAATTCCGAGCATATCATTAACGGCTAGTTTCTTTTTCTCATCTTCAGAAATCATATCCTTGTCGTTGAGGGTTTTGCTCGAGTCTGGCTCGTCAGGAAATATCCCTTCTTGAATCTTTCGTCGAAACTCGTCTCTCGCCTGCCGCCCTGCATCAGTCCCGTGATAACGGGCTACGAGCAACTCTGCAAGCGCCTGTTTTGCCTCCATCGGATGAAGCGATTTGGCGTGCCCAAGGTCTTCCGTCGTCAGCAACTCATAGTACCGATACATTAAGACATCGCTGATCGACATGACTTTTCCGAACATCTCCCCCGGCTTGTCTTCCAATGCGATGTAATTCCCGACGCTCTTGCTCATCTTCTTTACTCCATCTGTTCCCTCGAGCAAGGGCATCGTAATGACGACTTGAGATTCCTGGCCATAGTCCCGTTGTAACTCGCGTCCCACCAGTAAGTTGAATTTTTGATCCGTCCCACCCAGTTCCACATCAGCCTTGAGCATGACCGAATCGTACCCCTGCACCAAGGGATACAAGAACTCATGAACACTGATCGGTTTCTGCTCCTGAAAGCGCTTGTGGAAGTCGTCACGTTCCATCATGCGGGCGACCCGATAGTGAGCCGCCAACTGAATCAGCCCTTCAGCCGTCATCTCACCCATCCACCGACTGTTGAACTCAACCAGGGTTTTCGTAGGGTCAAGAATCTTAAAAATCTGGCGTTGGTAGGTCTTGGCGTTTTCAAGTACCTGTTCTTTCGTCAATGCTCGACGGGTTTCGGAGACGCCGGTTGGATCACCGATCATCCCGGTAAAATCACCGATCAAGAAAATAACTTGGTGACCAAGATCCTGGAAGTGTTTCAACTTATGGATCAGGACCGTATGTCCAAGGTGAAGATCCGGCGCTGTCGGGTCAAAGCCGGCTTTGACCCGCAATGGACGACCCTCCGTGAGTGCCCGCTTGAGCTTGGCTTCTAGCTCCGCAGGCTGGATCACCTCCACGGCGCCACGTCGAATAAGATCGATCTGCTGATGCACATCCTTCATAGCACGCGTCGCTCCGTCGTTCCTTTTGAATCTGATGTCGAAACCGTCACCAGCAATTTAAGCTGATCGAATTTCTTGGCACCGATACCCTTCACCTCACGGAGGTCTTCAATCTTCCGAAACCCTCCGAGTGATTCCCGGAAGGCGATCACCCGTTGTGCGAGGACCGCACCAATACCGGGCAAGGCTTCCAGCTCATCCGCCTTCGCCCGATTAAGATCCAACAACGGCCCAACTGGCGTGGAAGAATGCTTCGCAAGTGCGACGATCTCACTCTTCGACTCCTCGCCACTGCGACCAGGTTGCCTAGGCGCGTGCCCTACCCGATGATCCGGCCCCGTGGCCAGATCAGAAGCGACCTGCCTTTCAGTAATGAATCCAGACACATGATGCGGAGTTTTATGAGGGGCCCATAGGATCCAGAAAACAATGCCCACCGTGACTGCCAGCATGCCAAGCTTCAGCAACAGTGAGGTGATCATCTTGCCACCTGCTTTCGGAGCTGATGAATGGCGGCACCATCGACATCCTCTGCCGCTTCCATCACCCCCTCAGCGAGGGTTGGATGGGCATGAATCATCCCAGCCACTTGATCCACCGTGGCTCCCACTTGCAATGCCAATGCGGCCTCATGAATCAGATCCGCTGCGTGCGCGCCAAGAATATGGACGCCAAGAATCTTGCCGGTTCCGGAATCGGCAATGACTTTGAAAAAGCCAGTGATATCACCCGTGGCTTGCGCCTTGCCCAAACCTGCGTACCGGAAGCGGCCGATCTTTACCGCCTGATCGGGCTCCTGTCCCCTTGCCTGTGCCTGGTCCCGAGCCTGCTGCTCAGTCAGCCCAACACGCCCGATCTCGGGCAAGGTAAAAATACCGGCGGGGATCACGTCATACTGAATGGTCCGCGGATGTCCCAGAATATTTTCGACTGCCACCTGCCCTTGCGTCGAGGCGACATGGGCCAACATGGCCTTCCCGGTCACATCGCCAATCGCATAAATACCCGACACATTCGTTTCCAGCCGCGCATCAACCAGAATTTCGCCACGCCGTCCAGTGGTCACACCGACCTGCTCCAGTCCAATCCCTCGTGAGTTGAGCCCTCGGCCGACAGAGACTAAGAGCTTCTCTACGGTGATGGCACTGCCATCTTTCATCTGCACCACCATCGATTCTGGTGATTGTTCTACCTTTTCGACTGTGGTACCCGTCAGCACCGTAACGCCACGTTTTTTCAGTTCACGCGTCATGGTGGATGAGATTTCTTCATCCTCTAATGGCAAGACCCGTGGCATCAGCTCAACCATCGTCACCTGCGTGCCAAGCCCGCTATACAATGAGGCAAACTCACAGCCCTCCACACCGCCGCCAATAATCATGAGACTGGCCGGGATCTGTGTAAGATCCAGCATCTGCTGGCTGGTCAGAATTTGTCGTCCATCGATTGGAAATTGAGGAAGGTTGGGCCACGATGACCCGGTGGCAACAACCAACGCGTCAGCCTGGATCTCGCAAGAACTCCCATCAGATTTGGCGACCACGATGGTCTGCGTATTCTTGATCGTTCCCTGCCCACTTATGTGATCAATGCCCCACCCCTTGAACAACGTCGTAATCCCTTTCACAAGGGTCGCCACGACTTTATCTTTTCGCGACACCATCCGCGCAAGGTCATAGGCGACAGGTCCCTGAAACAGGAGTCCCAGTTCCTCCGCTTTTTTCAGTTTATCGCCAAGCTCTACAACAGAGAGGAGGGCTTTACTCGGAATGCAACCCCAGTTGAGGCAGACTCCACCAAGCTTTTCTCGTTCGATGACCGTCACCCGAGCGCCAAGCTGTGCTGCGCGGATGGCAGCCACATATCCACCAGGGCCGGCACCAAGAATGGCAATGTGAGTTGGAGAAGTCATGTGGATCAGTCACTCATTGTCGATTAAGGCATTGCAGACCGTCACCGAGATCCAATCACGCAATGTTGCAGAGATCCAACAGACAGGAGACTCAATGTTTTTGACTGGCGAGAAAGGCTTCGTACTGAGCAGCCGTCATTAACTGATCAACTTCCGCCGGATCGGCCAGATCGATGATCGCGATCCAACCCTTACCGTAGGGATCGGAATTCACCACTTCAGGACGATCTTTTAGCTCGGTGTTAATCTGGCTCACCGTTCCGCTCACCGGCGTATAGATCGTAGACGTTGTTTTCGTCGATTCCACTTCCCCGATCTGCTGGCCGACCTTGACCGAGACGCCCACTTTGGGCAGATCCAGAAACACGATATCGCCTAAGGCATCCTGTGCGAAATCACTGATTCCCACAGTCGCTCGTTTCCCATCGAGGCGAACCCACTCATGCTCTTTGTGAAAACGCAAATCAGATGGAATCATGTCGGCTCCCTATGAAGAAAGTTCAACGTGAGATCAGGCAAGACGAACGGACACTACCCTTCGGTGGCCACTCAATCTCAGCACAGATCTTCTAACTTTTTCAGGATGGTAGTTGGGGCCGACAGGCGTTGTCAAGGAACGATCTGCGCAGAGCCGAAGAGGCGAATCGTAGACTGTCCAACCTGAACCAGTTCTGATTTCGAAGAGGTTCCGCTAAGGAAAAGGCTGAGGAACAGCAACAGCGCTGTTCCTCTTCAACGGTACCGGTCAGAGCTGCGAGGGCGATGAGCTCCTCGCCCTCCCAGACAGGAAGGTTAACGGAAAATCTCCATGCCGGGGAAAAAATACCCAATCTCGAATTGTGCTGTTTCCGGCGAGTCGGAACCATGCACGGCGTTGAATTCGATATTCGCTCCGTGTGCTTTGCGGATGGTCCCCGCCTCGGCCTTCGCTGGATCGGTCGCCCCCATCAGCTCACGATTCTTTTTGACGGCATTGTCACCCTGCAACACAAGGACGACTGCAGGCCCGGAAGACATGAAGCTGCAGAGACTGCCGAAAAAAGGGCGCGCCTTATGTACGGCATAAAACCCCTCAGCCACCGACTGAGACATATGAATCAGCTTGATCGCCACCGGCTTCAGCCCGGCCTGCTCATAGCGATTGATAATATCTCCCACGACATTCTTTTTCACAGCATCCGGCTTGATGATGGCCAACGTTCTTTCGCTCATGATATCAACGAGTCCTCCAGATAGTTAATGCATGCCCTCAACGGCACGACGCATTATAGGGGGAGCTTCTCCCACCTTGCAACCATCTGCGGGATGGAGAGGAACATGCTTCAGTGGATTTCTGCAGTGTTAAGATTGCCATTCGATGACGACTAGCATGCGGAAGGAAAGAAGCTGCCCCAGTCGCTCCAGTATAGGCTCCAAGCGCAACATCGGCATGACCATCCACAGAGGTAGAAGCGAGGGATGGTCAAAGCCGCCGCTCAACGGATACGCCACGCAGGCCATTCGTCGAATGTGTTGAACAGTGAGCGAGGATAACGCGAATGGAACTGCGGCTGGTTCCGCTCGAATAAGGTCGTCGTGATGGCTTGATTGGCGTCAAACGGCGATTTCAGCGATCTCCAACGGCTCCACATCATCGACTCTGAACTCCAAGACTGGATGGTGCCGAGCCGCTTGCTTGGCCATTTCTGGACTCAGCTCGATGCCGACACCGCGTACAGGTCGAAGTGCGGCGAGCAAACTACCTAGGCTCGAGCCAATTTCAAGCACATGCAACCCTTCAGGCACAAGAAATTTGCAATAGCGAGCCTGATCGTCGTAGTACGCCCTGGCTTTCTGCTCCCATTCCATCCGCGATGCGGCACAGGTGTAAAAGTGATCGCGGGTTGCCTGTTTTCTTGTATCCGTCGGCGACTGACTCCTCGTTTGAAACAGATCGTCAGCCTCGGTGGATACCAAATCCAATGAGGCTGGAGCGGAGGGTAGTTTAGAAACTCGAGCCGGTTCCATCGATACCTACACGAAGGACTTTGTGAATTAGCCTAATATGGGATCGATATAACGCATTTGATTTCTGATGCTTACGACAGAATAAGACGGAGCAGATACACTAATGAGGACAATAGCCGTCGGTCGATTAGGCTGGTGTATGTGCCACATTGAGCGGCAATCAGACTGCACGACTACAGAAGGTTATTTAGGGGGCTTGTAGAGATCGCAATGTAGCGGCTGAACCTTTGTCCTCAGGGACAGTGCAAAGGAGTTTGAGCATGCAGGTTATCATCACCTTGGTTGTTTGTATCGGCTTAATGATCAGCGTTTTTACCTTGTTCATCGATAACAATAATTAAGGGAACCGGTAGGTCCTGTCAGCAGTCCCACGACAATATCCAAACTATACTGGCGTCCCGCTCATGAATTTTGGATGCACGTGTGACACTACCTCCCTGGCCACGCGTACGGAGGACCGTGGCAGAGCACGAGGAGGGGTTGGTGGAAAGGTCGGTCACAGCGCAGATCTACTCATCTAAGCCATGGTAGCGTTCAGAGAGTGTGGGGGTACGACATCAACGATCGCATTCGAGTCCATATTGCTTCTGAATCGATTCTGCGACACTCGGCGGCTCTTTGGTGAGGAGCGCACAGGTAGTGAAATTGCCAACAACCTTCTTCTTGCTCTTATCGATATATGTCCAATCGATGATCTCTGTCTTTGCAAATGCGTACGACTGTCCCTTTTTGACTGATCGAATCATCGGCAGGTTGTCGATCCGTCCAGACCAGAGCTCTCCTTGTACCTTTAGGTTGGAGACCCACAGATATTCTTGCTGGTCGCCTTCACTCACTCTGACCTTGACCGAATACTGATCAGTGTTGGGTGGCGGCGATCCGGCTTTTCGAAGGAAATCTTCCAAGCCCGCCCGGGCGCGTTCCATCGCTTTCTGCATCGCAGGGTCCTCATCACTGAATTCGACCGCACTGTCCTTCTTGGCCTTGTCAGTGAACGATTGCGAGAATGCAGAGGGGGATATCAGGATCGCGAGCAGGGCGACACTCGGCACGACAAGTCGTTTCATACCAGCCTCCCAGAGCCTACGGCGTACTGCAGATGCGGTCAGTCCACTACTTCACGGGCATATTGAACTCGTCCTGACTGCAAATCAAGATCGTTCACGCATTCAGCATCTCACAGAACTGTTGTGCACACCCACGCCACCACCTCTAAGAGGAAGAATTTATCTGTTTTTGGTACTCTGCCAATATGTCCCCTCGCCGCCACACCCGCCCTGCTCGCCCTTACCATCCTCACCCAGTGAGGTCGATGGCACGCTTCGTTCATCGGCGGTGGCAGAATCTCTGCACGTTTCTCCGGGCCATCGGTCGAACGCCACCCGCGACAAGGCTGGGAATCAGCGCCCTCCTGCTTTTCGTCATCCTGCTAGGGATCAATTGGGCCTATCACACGTTTTATAAACCGACAGAATTGTTCTTTCCAGTAGAGAAGGCACTCAGCAAGAATCCTCGTCAGACGTGGCAAGAATACGGCGCGTTGTTCGAGACACATTCGACCGCAATTATCACACCTGACCTGCTCGCGGCCTTGGCTCAAGCCGAGGGCTCCGGTAATCCTGTGGCACGAACCTACTGGCGGTGGCGCGTCGTCTCCTCAAATCCACTGGAGTGGTATCAACCGGCCTCGACGGCAGTCGGCATGTTTCAAATCACCGACGGCACGTTTCACGAAGGGAAGCGCTACTGTATCCACAACCATGTCGTCGTTGAAGACGGGCCCTGGCACAACCTCAACTCCTGTTGGTTCAATGGCCTCTACACCAGAGTCATCCCAGGCCACGCGATCGAGCTGACCGCCGCGCTTCTCGACCGTCATGTGGCAAAACTGGTGGGAGAGCGACCGGCGACGTTTCAGCAAAAGCAGGACCTGGCCGCGGTCATCCATCTCTGCGGTGCCGGGACGGGCCGTGACTATGCAAAGCGGAACTTTCGTCTCATGCCCCACCAACGCTGCGGCGACCACGATGTGAGAACCTATCTGCTGAAGATTCAGACATTCAAACAGCAGTTTGTTGCACTGAAGTCATAAGTGCGTGCCGAGATACACAGAATAGAAGACGGGTGCAGCTCGGGGCCGTGTGACGGTTGGAGGTTCTCACCCCGACACGAACGGAGCCCCCCAACAATCCTCGTGCGCCATGAAGAGCGAATGCATATCTGCACCATTCGCGCAGTGCCCTTCCAAGATGATCAAGAGAGTCACTCCATCACGCTATGGAGCGCTCTAGTGACGACGCCACCTCTCGCATGTGACTGAGGTATTCATGGTATGGTGGCCGCGGCAATGTGCCACTGTTGTGCGAGGGTGGCTCTTCATGAATTCAGACGGACCGAAAGTATTACGGAAGACGGTCTTGGCCGGTGCAATCGGTAATGTGCTGGAGTGGTATGACTTTGCCCTCTTTGGATACTTCGCGCCGGTCTTGTCTCGTCTCTTCTTTCCTGCGTCGGATCCGTCGTTGTCATTAATCGCCACCTTCGGTGTGTTCGCCGTCGGCTTTCTGGCCAGACCACTGGGTGCGCTGCTGTTTGGGTACTGGGGTGATACTAGGGGCCGACGGGCGGCCTTGGCCTGGTCCATAATTTTAATGGCGTTGCCCACCTGCTTGGTTGGCATGTTGCCGACCTATGCTCAGATTGGTCTTGCCGCACCGCTCATACTCACCATGCTGCGCTTTCTTCAGGGTCTCTCGGTCGGTGGAGAATTCACAGGGTCCGTTACCTTCCTTGTTGAGCATGCCGCACCGACCGAACGAGGCTATATCGGCAGTTGGGCGGGCTTCAGCGCACAGATCGGCGCGTTGTTAGGCTCTGGTGTCGGGACCGTGGCCACGCTAAACCTCTCATCGGAGGCACTCCAAGAATGGGGATGGCGCATCCCGTTTGTGGCCGGAAGTGTCATCGCGTTGGTCGGCTGGTATCTTCGACGGCGCATTCCAGAGTCGCCGGCTTTTGAACAGCTGCAACAATCCGGTGTGGTGTCGTCCTCACCCGTCCGTGAGTTGTTCACATCGCACCGTGCGCCGCTCCTACAAGTAATCGGTCTCGTCTTGTTACATGGTGTTGGGTTTTACATCTTCTATGTGTTTCTCCCCACCTATCTAACCAAAGTGACCGACCTCCCGATGGGAACAACACTGCTGATCAACACCCTGTGCATGGCACTGTTGGCGATGCTGATTCCGTGCATGGGCAAGCTGTCCGATCGAGTTGGGCATCGATGGGTACTGGCTGCCGGCGCCGCAGGTCTGGCCCTTAGTACAGTCCCGTTCTTTTCTTGGCTGAGCAGCGGTCATCTCGTGCTGATCGTCACGGCCCAAGTCCTGACTACCGTGTTCGTGTCAGCCTATATGGGTCCGTTCTTTGCCATCGTGGCGACGCTCTTTCCGGTCGCGAGCCGTTACACGGGCCTCTCGATTTCGTACAATATTGCTTCGGCTCTGTTCGGCGGCACTGCCCCGTTGATGGCCACGGTGATCATGGAACGGAGTGGGAGTGTGCTTGCCCCTGGATGGTATGTCAGCCTGTGCGCCGTCCTGTCGTTGATCGCACTGTCCACGATTCGGGAAGAGAAGAAAGAGACCGCCGAGGTTCCAGCCGGCACTCATTGACAACGGCAACTAGGCATACGGTCTCTCTTATGAGAGACGCTGTAGGCGTCATGATCGATCAGACGATCCAATCACCCACCCTTTCCGGGCCACCTGTCTCGCGTTGGTGGGGATGTTTCCCCGACCTTCGCCGCGACACCCTTGGCTTCCTCATACATTGTCAAACCTATGGTGACGTGGTCAAACTTCCGATGGGCCTTGTCGTTGAACTGCTCTTGCGGCAGCGTGACGCCGCCATGTATGTGCTGAACCATCCCACCGATGTGAAACATGTACTCGTGACCAATCAAGATAATTATCGAAAGGCACCCGTCCCCCCGGTTGAATCGCGCATCTTTGGTCAGGGCGTGCTTCACACGGAAGGCGAAATCCATCGCCGTCAGCGACGGTTACTCCTACCCTTCTTTCATGGAAATCATGTTACCGCTTACACCGACCTCATCACGAGCCAGGCTCGCGACCGTGTGGCTCTGTGGCAGGATGGAACGACGGTTGACATCGGACAGGAAATGGCCCACCTTACCCTGTCGGTGATCTGGCGCCTGCTTTTTAGTCAGGACGTGAGGTCCGAGAGCGACCGCATCCGTGACGCCATTTCAGCCGGTCAAAGTCTCATCAAGCTCCAATATGATTCCCTCCTCGCCAGTGTGACCCCGCTCTGGGTTCCCATCCCACGACATCGTCGGTTCACCCGTAGCTTCCGCATGATCGAAGAGAGGCTGTTCCGATTGATTCATGAACGACGGATGGCTTCCGAGCCACATGACGACGTGTTATCCCTCTTGTTGAGCGCAACCGATAAGGAAGGCTGTCCACTAAGCGATGAGGAGATTCGTGACGAACTCATGACGTTTTTGCTAGCCGGTCATGAAACCACCGCCAACGCGCTGACTTGGACGTGGTTTCTCCTGTCGCAATTTCGATCGCTTCAAGAACGACTGACGCAAGGACTGAACGAAGTCTTGGGAGATCGGCTACCTGACGCCGCAGATCTCCCTCGCTTGCGCTACATGAAGATGATCTGGGATGAGTCACTACGCCTCTACCCTCCGGCTTGGACGCTTCACACCCGTCTTGCCCATGCGCAGGACCGACTTCCATCCGGGGCAGTCCTTCCGCCAGGAGCCTGGGTCTTCGTCAGCCCCTGGAGCTTGCACCGCAATCCTCGTTGGTTTCCTTATCCTCACCGATTCGATCCTGAGCGGTTTTCAGAAGAGGCACAACGAACTCGTCCACCGTTCAGCTACATCCCGTTCGGCGCCGGTGGACGGCGGTGCCTCGGAGAGTCCTTCGCGGAGATGGAAGGCCTGTTGATTCTGGCGACCATTGCCTCCATGGTACGTCTGGACCTAGTTGACGGACAGAGGATCCAGCCAGATCCCCTCATGACGTTGCGCCCTAATGTTCCGATACATATGACAGTTCAGCGGAGCAGACTGACGGAACCGCAGCCCATCGTGACCTAGACCAATCCCCTCCCTCCCCGTACTAGGCATCCCGGTGTCGATATGGTACAACCGCGTCCGATTATTGTCGGTGTTCAAAGACAGGTGCTGGCTTGATGAAGAATTCCGCTGTGCCCTCTGCTTGGTTCAGCGTAGGGATTATCACCTGCCTTCTCGTGTTATCGGGATGTCTTTCGCCCATCACCCTGACTCGAGCCGTGATCGCCTATGATGATGCCATCACCGAGTCACAATCCAAGCAGCTGCTTGTGAACATTGCCCGGGCGCAGCACCATCAGCCGATTCACTTTACCGGTGTTTCCAATGTCGCGGCGACCTTCGATTTTCGTTTCACGGCCGGCGCCACACCCGCTCTCACGGGAGACGCCAGCCGCACGATTTTGCCAGTCATCGGCGGAAGCGTGGCCGAGAACCCGACCATCAGTATCGCTCCGATCGAGGGGGAAGAGTTTACCAAACGCTTGCTCACGCCGTTCCATGAAGCCAAGCTGACACTGCTCCTGCGGCAGGGGATCGATATCGATCTCCTGCTTCGGCTGATGGCCAAAGAGCTCCGAGTCAATCATCACGACGGGGCCATCGCCTATCGGAATAGTCCGTCCGACAAGGTCGGCTACGAGATGTTCAGGCGGGTGGTCCTCCATCTCTCGTCCATTCAAGACCACAACAGCCTTTACGTTGAGCCGCTGAGCATCGAACGAAGTTGGACGATTCCCGCCGACTCGGTCACGGCGGAAGGATTCAAAACCCTCGAACAGGAATATCGGGTGGTCTATAACGCGAAAGACAAGACCTTCACGTTGCGGAAACAGGTCGAAGGCGGCACGCTGATCACGAACTACGACCCGAATCTACTGTCCCATGAAGAACGGACCCGCTTGCAGAACGAAAACGAACAGGGACTCCCGCACGACGTGACGTTTGACATTCGCCCTGGGCACTATGGCGGTGACTGGCCGCTGAAGGGAGACTTTCGGCTACGCAGCTTCAATGCCATACTCAACTTTCTGGGACTCTCCCTCGCTGAAGAGCCGGAATACCATATTGAGAAAGACAGCCGCACGCCTGAGGTGATGGAGAATCCGGTCAAGACGATGGACCTGATCCTGTCGCCGTCAGCTCCGTCTGGGCTGGATCTCGTCATGAAATCCCACCGGAACTACTATGCCGTCAATACGACCGGACCACAGGCACGCTGGAACCGTGAGGCCTTCAAGCTCCTGTCGCAGCTGTTTCAGATGACGGTCACGGAGATCTCACGCGCCGGCGTGCCCAGCATTACCATCGCCAAATAGTCTGGCAAGATCCGATGTGGTGGAGAGGGCTGGTCTGGTCCCGACTACGCGTCGACTCGATCCAGGTTCGGCTTCGGCGGACGGCGGCTGATCAAATACATGATGGCGGGAAAGAGCATGGTGGTGCCAGGGAAAATCAATCGGTACCCCCACCAGGGCAAGGTCGGCTTGAAGAATCCCAGGCCAAGGGTCAACAAAATCGACGCCACGATTCCAAAGACGTAGGCCGGAACAAGCGTCGTAGAATGATGCTCGCTTCGTTGCCTGGATGCTGCGATGAACCCCTTGATGAGGATATAGAGGGAGAAAATGATACAGGCGGTCCCATAATACACTGCGTACTCTTGCATAACCCTGACCTCGTTCTGAGCTCAAGTGCGTTGTTCGACAGATACTGTATAGCGTATCGCCTCCACTGTTGTCGAGTTGCCTCCCGCGGGCTTGCCTTTCATTGGCGATTTCTTCACGATCCATACGCTGGTCATTGATCCTAAAGATGCCGTGCTCTCCACTGACAATGGAGCGACACCTCCATGTCTTTGTCCTACCCGGCGAGCTGGTCGCGTCACCAAGGCTGACGAGACCTGCTCTCGGCGGCATGCCCGCGCTCTGCATCAATCCCAAGAGCTTTGTCCAGGATGTGTGTCAAAGGACGACGACCTCCGGCAACGCTGTTGCTGGAGGTCGTCTGAAAGACTGCAGAGCTCCCATGCGTTGTGGAACAGAGCTGATAGGTCTAGTATGGCCCAGCTGTCGTGGATTCAACTGCTTCCTTGGCCTTCTTCTGGGCCTTACCTTTCTTTGCCTTTGCGGCATTCTTCATCTCCTGCCTCTCGGCCTTGAGCGCATCTCGCTTCGTTTTCATCTCGGATTTCATCTGCTCTCGTTTGGCCTTCAGCTCATCCTTCATCTGATCTCTCTTGGCTTTAAAGTTCTCCTTCATCTGCTCATGCTCAGACGCCATGTCGCCCTTAGCCTCACTGGCCATTGAACCCATGTCCTGCTTCAAATCGGAACCGAGGTTCGTGAGCTCGTCCGCCATGACCAAGGAACCACCTCCGATGACGAGTGCGGATGCCACTGCCGATACGAGAATGAAACGCATGGATAACCCTCCCCTGAAATAGGTTATTTCAATATGACCAGCGCCAGGAACCAGCCCCCCGTCTAGGGCTATCGTGAGACAAGTTTTCTGGCAACCAATTTCGCGGTTTTAGACTCAGGAATCTTGCTGGACATACAGAAACGCCAGGTGAGAAATGGGGCACAAAAACCACGGCCTCCAGTAGGTTGTCCCCTGGAGGCCGCGTAAGGGCTGCGCTTTTTTGACGCACACCCGGTGCTTTCACATGAACACAAGCTCTATGGCCTGATCTCCCACAGCAAATACACTAACCCGACCGCAATAGCTGATACCACGACGAAATGCATGCACATCCTCCCTACGATTGATTGTTGTACCGTTTCCAACGCCGGAACCCAGCGCCTAGGCTAGGGGTATCGCGAGATGGGTTTTCTGGCAACTGATTTCAAGATTTGTGACATGCGGTATTCAGCGATGCTGAACATGAGACAATGTTGACCAGCGCGCCGGACAGCCACGCGCTGAGATCCCTATTGCCGAACAGGACGGTGTGCTGACCAGCCACAATGAGTGCAGTGAAAAGGACTCAGAGGATGAGTGGAGGAAGAACAGGGATTGTAGACATCATTCGACTTTTCTCCCCATCAGGGTCTTCCCCTACCAGCTCTGTGCCCAAGCCGGTGCCGGCGTACGAGTCGGCTCAAGATTCGAGAGATCCGCTTCAAAGAGAATTTCCGGACTATCGCCTTCAAGGTTTCGTATTTGCAGCCGGCCCGTTCGTGTCGCCACGAGCAGCTGCCCTTCCCGACTCCAATCGGCCCACTGAAGTTCATCCAAGAGTTCGAGCTCGCCGTTGGACTCCAGCGAGTACCGGACTCTCAGCCCATCAACGGATTGGTCGATACCAAAATCACCTCCCGCAAACCCCACGCTTTCCACACAGAGCACTCGTGCCCCATGCGGCTGGGGTTTTCGCATGCGCGCGTTGCGTTGCACATCCCAGGCATCTCCGGGATCACGGATCGGCGAGTCCTCCGCTTCACTCCATCCTCGTCGTCGTTCGTTGGCAAATTGAACAACCGGGATAGAGCGTAGCCTGTAGGGAATCGGGAGCTTCTCCATCTGCCGATCGTCACGACTACTATCTTCTGTGAAGTAGTAACCACGAGTCCAAGTCCCACAGGTGGCGAATGCATGAAGTGCCGTCAGCCACGGAAGTTTCGACAGGGCGACATACGCCTCGCCATGTTGCCATGTGGCGCTCGGTTTATGTGCAAAGTAGCAGAGGTACTGTCCGTCTGGAGAAAGATCGGATCGCCGCGGAAAGATGCGACCGCCGAGCCAGGCCCCGGGTTCATATCGGCCCGCAGCGAGATCCCACCGCCCCACATGCGCCCAGTTACTCGGTCCCCGACAAAACACAGCCACCACCGGCGCCTGAGTTGCTGGAATGCAGTACATACGAGGAGGGACCGCTTGTGTCATGCTCGATCAACTTTCGACAGCGGTTCAGTCATGAACAGCACCGAGCATCCTGAGGGTCCACCACGACCCAATGACGACGGCGACCGCACAGAAGATGAGGGTAACGCCAAGGAACTGGAGCAACCTGCCTCGTGACGCTGCTGCCTCTCCCTCCAGTATAGCCGTATCGCGCAAGACCGTTGCGCCGGGAGGAGGAAATCGCAGGGTACGCCGGACACGCCTCCCCCACCACCAGAAATGACAGCCGGCCAGGGCGATCACGACCATTCCGATTCCCACGCTCCAGCTGAAAACCGTCGTGAGGGATTCTCGGACGGCCTCAACAGGCACGCTTCGCACGTCTTCGATCCATGACTCAAACTGAACCGAGAGCACAACACCTCCGAACAATATCCCGGCAAGTGCGAGGATCGCGAACTTTCGGCTACGACTATCAGCTCGTTGAATATCTGCCATGCCGAGCACCGCGGGTTCTTGCACTTGCAGAACAATGATTGGGAGATCACACCTGTTCTGAGACGAATCTTGCCGGGCCAATCCGCGATCGGCAAGCAAGAGATGGAAATGTGCAGACGTAGCGGTGTTGAGATCAGCGGTCCTAATAGTGCGCTCGACGGGATTATGGCATGACCACCAACTTGCTGAACTCTTCACGCGCCGCAGTCACGATGGCTGACGGAGCCTTGTCTGGGCTCCCGGCATCAAACGGTGGTTGGGGATCGTACTCAATGAGTAGCTGGATGAGTTGCGCCGCATCGGCGCCAAACTCTTCCGCGATCAGAGTGAGTGCCATGTCGATCCCTGAGGAAACCCCGGCGGCCGTGACAACCTTGCCGTCGCAGACGACACGTGCTTTAGTCGGAATGGCACCAAATTGTTGCAAGATATCGTGGGCGAGCCAATGCGTCGTGGCCTTCAGCCCCTGCAGCACGCCCGCGGCTGCCAGTCCTAAGGCGCCGGTACAGACCGATGTGGTCCACTTGGTCGTGCGGTGTACCTGCGCTATCCATTCGAGAACCAGCTGATCCCCCATCACCGCTTGTGGAAAAGCCGTGCCTGGTACCACCAGGATATCGGGGCTGGTGGTATCATCAAGCGAATAGTCTGCCGTTAGGCGGAGTCTTCCAAAATCGGTCCGCTTCACGCCCTTCTCACGCGCCACGAAGCGCACGTCGGTTGCGAGTGTCGGCGCCTGAAAGACTTCGTAGGGCCCGATTGCATCGAGTGCCGTCATGCCGTCGTACAGCAATATCGCCACTTGCAACTTCTTCTCAGGAGTCATCATCACCTCTCTTGGTCCTCAATGACTATTAAACGGCCTGTTCAACCTACATAGGCATATACCTACGTGAACATGGAGGTAGTATAATGGAACTCATGCGTCGGATCATTGCCTTTGTCGCCATCCTGGTGGGAACCATCGGGCCGAGCCTATTGCTCGCCGGTGGGGAGGAACCCTCTCAACAACCGAGTCCACAGGAACGCCTGAATCAGGTATTGGATTTTGAAGGCGGCACAACAGTCTATAAGGATCGGAAAGGAAATGTAGAGAGCACAATCAATCTGCCGGGCGGGGAACAGATCATCACGGTACAGCCACCCCAGGGTGCTGGGATCAACCTTGGCCCTCCCCTTCAATTAAACAATCAGACGCTCCAGTTTCCTCCTCAACCTCCCGTTCCCGCTCTACCACCACCTCCCGACTTTCCACAGAGGGCTCGGTAGCCGTAACTGTGCTTCTCGCTCCGCATCCTGTCGCAGGAGCTCACCCTCTTACCTTTCAGCTTGACGATTACTTTGCGTGCACGGCATACTCGGAAATCCATGCGTGCCATTGCCACCATCATGCTTCTCGCAACTCTTGCCCTTCCTCTTGGAGAAGGAGCAGCATTTGCCCCACTCGACAACAAAGACCTGAATGCACTCCAGGCCCAGGCCATGCAAGGAGATGCGGAGGCACAGAATCGACTCGGGGAACTGTATGCCAAAGGAAGAGGCGTACCACAAGATTATACCCAAGCGCGAGCGTGGTACGAAAAAGCGGCTGAAAAGGGTCACCCACTGGCGCAAAATAACCTTGCGGAATTGTATTTCGCAGGGCTAGGAGGCCCACCGGACTATGTGCGGGCCTATATGTGGGTGAGTCTTGCCGCCACACACATGCAGGGTGAGGAAAAGAAGCAGGCGGAAGAAAATCGGGAGGATGTCGCCCAGCGTATGTCGCCCGCCCAGGTCACAGAAGCCAAGCGGCTCTCGGAACAGTGCCGGACAAAGAAGTTCAAGGGGTGCTGAGATTCACTCGGCTGCCTCTGTGCTTACCGTTTCACGATCCCATCAACTCTCACACTCAACAACACACGTAACTCTCTGCCGGACGTTGAGCAAGCCGCTGGCGGATATTGCCAACAACCTGCTAACCAGGTAATCGGTACAGACGGCAGCTGAGCGAGTTACGAGACGCGGGTGTTGCCATGCATCCGACTGAAGACGTCCCAGTCGAACTGTTTCGGCATAACTGCGTGGAGTGGAATCGGGCTGATTGATCCCCGTTCACGGTAGGCCAAGAGACACCCGACAATGTCCTCAGGCGATTCGATCAGCCGGTGCACCACTTCATGGGCAAGATGCTGGGCAATCGCCTTGTCCTCCGGTATTGGCCGGGCACCCCGGAGCGTGTGGCCAAGAATAGTGGCTTTGGTGGCCGGCGTGAGCGGATAGTGATCAGGCCGCGGCTGTCGTTGCGGCCATC
The DNA here is from genome assembly GCA_001464735.1 of Nitrospira sp. Ga0074138. GTDB lineage: Bacteria > Nitrospirota > Nitrospiria > Nitrospirales > Nitrospiraceae > Nitrospira_D. The sequence continues at coordinate 3,094 of LNDU01000046.1, read as the reverse complement.
CCGCAATCACCCCGGCCACATAGTCCACCAGCCCATGGACGCCACCGTCCTTATGATGACGGTGCGGTGTACGTTCGGCGACGACGAAGAGGTGGCTTTTGTTCGGCACTCCCAATGTCCGCTTCAGCGTCCCAAGGATCACCTCATCGATATAGGTGTTTGGGTCGGGATGCTCATTGACCAACAACCCCTCGGCTCTCGCCTGATAGGCACAGGCCAACGCAAGATGACCTGACCCAGCGCCCATGATCTCCACGAAAAACACACTGCCCATCGCCGCGCTGGTAGCTTTGAGAGATTCGATGGACTGATCCGCCAACGTCACGGCGGACTGAAACCCGAGAGCGATGGTTCCTTCGAGATTATTGTCGATGCTGCCCGGCATGCCAACCACCTGCACGCCGAATTCTTCGTAAATAGCGCGAGCGCCCCGCATGCTGCCGTCCCCTCCCAGCACAATCAGTGCACCATCACGCACGTAGGGTTCCAGGTGGCGCATGGCTACCTGCTGCACGGTCTCCTGTTTGAACTCCTCGAAGCGGCTGCTGCCGATGGGACTGCTGGGATGGCTGCCCATGCCGCGAGTATGTTCATCGGTGACACGTTCGATCCAATTGTTGGCCAGGCCCAGATAGCCATGCCGAACAAAATAGACCTCCAATCCCATGCGTTGGCCTGTCACATGCAATTCTTTGAGCGCGGCGCCGGCGCCGGCAAAATCACCTCCGGAGACAAGCGCCACGATCCGCTTGAGGGATCGAGGTTTGAGTGTCACGCGATCTTTTCTCGTGGCCTCCACTGTCACCCAGGTATTACGGGCGACTCGTTCCCGCTCGGACAGCCCGACCGCTGTTGAGTAGCCGGACATCCGTCCCTGTTCGACCGTGAGTAGCACCACATTGTCTTGGCTTTCCTTGTAGTCGCTGAACTCACTGAACGCTTCATGGAACGGACGTGGGTCCAAATAGATCATTAAGGCCCGCAGGGTGGAACTGTGAGTATAGAGACAGGCGACTCGCCCCTTCTGCGCAGAGCCCAACCGGTGGAGCCCATCGATGACGTCGGCATAGAGGTCGAAGAATGAATTGCCATCGGGATAACAATAGAGCGGATCTTTCATCAGCCGCTTGGCCGTCGAGGTCTCCACGCCGAAGGCCTGCGCGGCTTCTTCGATCTCCACCGACTTCTCTAATCCCGTGACCCAGCCGAAATCCGACGATTCAAGTGCCAGCTCGGCAATCGGTTCGGCTGCGGACGCACCTTGGAGCAGCGCCGTAGACACCCGTTCGTACAGCTGCCTGGTATTCGGGCTGCGGCTGATGCAATGGAGGAAGGTTCGTGGATCGAGGTAATTCGCAAGATGCAGAAAATCCAGCTGCTGTCCCACGAGGCCGATCATGTGGGCGAGCGCTGCCCCGACCGCATCGGCTTTGGCAACACCTCGTTCGCGGTCTAATTGGTTTGGTAAGCGGCATCCGACACGATGGGTCTTGCTGTCAACCTGTGACACACCGTGACGCATGGTGAGGAACAGCGTCCGGTCTCCAAGGTCCCGTGGCAATAACCAAAACCGGTCGTCGCCCAGTTCCAGAACAATCCGGCCTTCCGCCAGCGTGGGTGTCAGCTGCGAGCGAGGTACAATGGCGACCGGGCGCCGATAGGTCGGTTTGGCCACCGACCCGATTGCAGCTCGGAGCAGCGGCTGCAGCGAGCCTTCCGCCAGAAGAGCGTTCCATGCTGCAAAAAATACTAGTTGGTCATCGATGAGGCTTTCCCGGGCCGACTGGTACACTTCGGCAGTTGCAAAGCCGGCCTTGGAACGTTCGACGAATGAGCGAAGTTGTTCCATCTTCGTGTGGACGCGGTCAAAGTCATTCCCAGGCACTTCTACATGTCGGGGTTGGACGAGTCCACGTTCCGACGCTCGGCGCGCGAGAGCACGACCATAGACAAGGAGTCCTTCAACAGTGACAAAATCTAGGGGGTGGCTCATAACAGGTCGTTATTCCAGCAAACGGTCAACACCTATCGTCCATCTTCATGGCTGTCATGATGGTAGACCAATCCATACAGCTCGGCAAGAGACGAACGCCGAAGGGGTCAAAAAATTCTCCCGGTAGCCATATTCGCTCATTCGATCCAAATATTGATCCATCATTATCAGGATACCCGCCGATTGTATTACGCCGTCGCTGGAGCAATGTCGCACACAACGCAAACAGTGACTGAAGTAGGACATGTATTAGACAATGAGCTTTGAGAGTCTCTTCGGTCTGACGATGCCGACACTGATCATCCAGGATCGCCCGGCGGCATCCCCCATGGATCGGATGTTGAAACCAACCGTTACGGCACGCGAGCCTGCCCTCGTTATAAACCTGGACGTCCGTATCGCGTTCCTAAGTGAAGGGCCAGCATGGCCTATATCGATGATGACTCGGAGCGAGCAGTACAAGGCGGTTGAGAGCGGCTCTCAAATGTGTGATCACAAGACACGACCCCATGCTCGAACTATAGCCACACTGCCTGAGACCCATTCTAGAGAGATGCCTCAATCTCATCTCGAAGGCTTGCGAATGTTACAGCTTTGCCTCTGAAGCGGACACGTTGATGAGGAATATTGCACATAAACCATTTTACGGATTCGAAGCGAAGGAGAGTTTTCCACACTGTGTCAAACACCTTTAGTAAGTCCCTTCGATCTATTCGTGTTGGAATAACTGATAGTTTCAGCGCCTTTGTTCGTCGCGCAAGAGGATCGACACGACGTTGGTACTTTGTGTCTCCGTATGCCGGGTGAAGTATTGCATCTTTTAGTACCATTGGTACTGGACCACCCCACTCATATTTGATCTCCCAAAGATGAGCGTGCATTAGAATGTCACGCAGTACATAAACGTCGCGTAGAGCTTCCCTGTGCCGAAGCCTTGGAAAAACAGATAAGACGATATCAATAGCGTTTCGCTTTAAAACAGGCTCTGGCTTTGGACAAGGTAGTAAAGTGGACCCCTCTGTCAAGACAGATGTCATCCGAGTTTAAGCTACGCCCATCGTTTCAATCGCCGCGGAGCAGCGCTGCCCTGTCCTTACGCCG
>LNDU01000045.1 GCA_001464735.1 Nitrospira sp. Ga0074138 | reverse complement strand
TCAACACGGGATAGAGCCCTTCATATTCCAGACGCAGCCGGTTCACCAGCAACACCATCAACTTACCGATCCCGTACCCGATCGCTCCGCCCAGCACCATTTGCCGTATAAACATCGGTACCAGGTCGAACGGTGAACCGGAAGCTCCCGTGATCAAGGAAATGATACCGATGGTGAGAAAGACCGCCATCGGATCGTTGCTGCCGGACTCTAGTTCGAGCAATGGTTTCAAGATGCCGCGCAGGCTGACGTAGCGCGACCGCATCACGGCAAACACCGCTGCGGCATCGGTCGAGGACACGATGGCTCCGATGAGGAGCCCTTCGTGCCATGACATCTGCAATGCGGCCACGGCGAACCAACCGACTAAGCCAGCCGTCACGGCCACTCCGACGGTCGATAGACCCACACCAATTCCCAAAGCCCTCCGCACGCTCTCCCAATCGGTGTCCATCCCGCCGGCAAACAGGATGAAGGTCAGCGCCACGACGCCGAGGGACTGGGCCAACCAGGGATTGTCGAAATGTATGCCGCCTGGACCGTCCGACCCCGCCAGCATCCCGATACCGAGGAACAATAAGAGGGCCGGAATCCCCATGCGACCGAACGCCTTACTCGAGATCACGCTGAGCAGCAAGAGCCCGGAAGCGGCGATAAGAATGTCTTCGATCGTCAGCGCCATGTCTCCTTACCTGTGAGGGTTTGCACTTTCATCATCAGCACGAAACGCCCGGCTCGGCCATGGCCCATGTGCCAGGTCGAGCCATGTAGATACCATAAACAGAGTAAACAATGGCGCCATCTCATCAAATGAATTGGTGTCTGGCCTGACAGTTCTTCGCTGTCCGTTCCAAATCTCTTCCCATGCCGGAGGAAAGGACGACAATAGAGTCGATAAACCAAGATGAAGTCGTCTGCGGGTTGCCGAGCTGAGAGAGATTCTGCGGATGTCGGTTAGGTCGTGGAAATGGGGCAGTCACAGGGAACTCGCATCACTTGACTGGGCATTTCGAGTAGTCTTCATCGCATGCCATCATCCAAGCGGTCAGTACATTTTTAGCATTCATCAAGTGAAGGAAGTGATGATGAGCAGGCCAACTAAAAAAGATGGGGGAATGTGGTGAAGTGTGTCGTCAACCACTTCCGTTGGTAGGGCAACTGGGTAGGGGAACCCGATTGAACTGGGACTTTTGTGGAGTCGAAGCTTCCGGGAGGAGCTCCACATGGTTCAATGGAGCTCCTCCCACAGGAGTGTCTGGAAGGCTAGCAGAACAGGCAGTGCTTGTCCTAGGGCAACGTATATGTCAGGCTCGGCCAGACCGCATACCCGATCGCTTGACCGGTTTTCCCTTCCTGTAGCTCAAAGACGATGCTGGTCTGGAAAGGGGTTGTCCCGGAGACGCCGTTGAACCCACCGGCCCCACCAGTGAACGTAAAATCGCCCTGACACTCCTTTAAATTTCCCACGCACTTCCAGTGGGCATAGGCGATGTCCTTGCCTTCATGTGCCACGATTGTGCAGAGTCCTTCGATCGCCTGATAGTCTTTGTTTCTGTTGAGATTCACGCGAACCGGACAGGTCAGTTTGGAGGAATGGACAATCATTTTGCCTCCGTCCTTATGACGGGAGATCAGCACTCCTTTCACAATTCCATTGACGACCTGTTCTCCATTTCCAAGTTCCAGGAACTCGCCGGTTCCGTTCCAGCTCGAACTGGAATCTCCCGCTTCAACGGTCTTTGCATACGCCACGGGGCCGCTGCCTTCCCCAAAGGCGACAACTATTCCAATCATAATCGCAAAGTAATAGGTGCTCCTCATGCCATCTCCTTTCATCATCAGTGGTGATCCGTGCTGACGTCCTGGTTACGACTTTAGGGAAGGTTTATACAAGAAGGAGGCGAGATCTAGCAAGCGATGTGCGAAGTTCGTGAGAAAACGGTATACTTCTGCCGCTCAGTGCGATCCTAACCACCACAGAGGGAGGACCTCCATGGAGAAGCCACGCATCGCCGCCCAAGAGCCTGCAGTTATGTCATTAGATCCGGGAACCTACTACTGGTGTTCCTGCGGACGCTCACGAGACCAACCGTTTTGTGATGGGTCACATTCGGGAACCGGGTTTGAACCGGTTGAGTTCAGCATGGATGTAAAGAAAGACGTCGCGTTGTGTCAGTGCAAGCAGACCAAGACGCCGCCCTTCTGCGACGGTACGCACCAGACGCTCTGATGTGGCACTCGGTGCACAGGCGTTGCTGCGCTTCGGGTGACACCTCTTGAGCCGTTGCCGGTGGATGGGTCATACTACCCCATTATGAATAGGCAAGGCGTCTCTTCCTGTGAGGACCTCGCGGAACGCTACCAGGCCCTTCTGGAGGTTGCACAGGTAATCTCTGCACAACGGGACCTTGATCAACTCTTTCGCGATCTTGCCCATCGGCTCCCGCGGGTTGTGCAGGTCAATTTTGTCGCGCTGTCCGTACACAATCCGGTTCGAAACACCATGCGGTTGCATACGATCCAGGCCAACGTGCCTGCAGACCTTGTCGGGGGACATGAGGGGGCCATCGAAGGAAGCCCTGCTGGGGTGGTTTGGCAAACCCAGCAACCTCTTCTGGTCTCCGATCTGGCAAGTGAAGCCCGATGGCCCCTGGTGACGAGATGTATGAGGGAAGATGGTGTCAGCTCGTTTTGTTTCATGCCGCTGACCACTGCGGCGCGCCGATTGGGTGCCATGGGATTCCTGAGTTTGGAAAAAGAGGCTTATGGCGATGTGGATCTGGAGTTCCTCCAACAGGTGGCCAACCAGGTCGCCGTCGCGGTGGAGAATGCGCTGGCCTTCCAGGAAATTGCTGAGCTCAAAGATAAGTTGGCGAAAGAAAAGCTGTACCTCGAAGAGGAGCTTCGCGTCGAGCACGGATTTGATGACATCATCGGCGACAGCAAGCCTCTCAAGCAAGTGCTCAAACAAGTCGAAGTCGTGGCTCCGACCGATTCGACGGTCCTCATCCAAGGAGAGACCGGTACCGGCAAGGAACTCATCGCCCGGGCCATCCATCGACTGAGCGGTCGAAGCGAGCGCACGTTCATCAAGCTGAACTGTGCGGCGATCCCAACCGGGTTGTTGGAGAGCGAGCTCTTCGGGCATGAACGAGGCGCGTTTACCGGGGCCATTTCTCAAAAGGCCGGTCGATTCGAACTGGCTGATAAAGGTACCATCTTCCTGGACGAAGTAGGCGAGATTCCGCTGGAACTGCAATCCAAGCTGCTACGCGTGCTACAGGAACAGGAATTCGAGCGACTGGGCAGCACGAAAACGATTCGAGTCAACGTGCGTTTGATCGCTGCGACGAATCGGGATCTCAAGGAGTCGGTGGAGCAGAAGCAGTTTCGAAGTGACTTGTACTACCGTTTGAACGTTTTTCCCGTAACCTTGCCGCCGCTACGGGAGCGTCGAGAAGATATTCCCATCTTGGTGCGCTACTTCACTCAGCACTATGCTATGCGCATGAAAAGGAATATCCAGACGGTTCCTGCCAAAACGCTCGAAGTACTCTCCCGGTATACCTGGCCGGGCAATATCCGTGAGCTGGAGAATCTCGTGGAGCGTTCCGTTATCCTCACACAGGGAACTGATTTGCAAGTGCCGATGAGTGAACTCCAGGCAAATGATCGTCCTACATCCACCTCAATCTCAACTCTTGAAGAAGCCGAGCGTGAGCAAATCCTACGGGCCTTGCATGAAGCAAGATGGGTCATCGGTGGTCCATCGGGGGCCGCGGCTCGGCTGGGGATCAAGCGAACGACGCTGCAGTCCAAAATGCAGAAGCTCGGTATTTCCCGTGCCTCGTAAGTTCTGCACACATCCATTTTCGCTCGCCGCTTTTAAGCGCCTCATATGAGCCGCCTCACCAACGGCAGAATCCGCGCCTGTGCCGATGTGCCGGCACCGTGCCGTGCACTCGGCACATCTTGCAAATTTCTCCGATCATACGCTCTCGTGTCGTGACGCGTCTTCTCAGTCAATTCAATAGCTTCGATAATGCTGTCTTAGTTAAGAATAGCGGGAACATAAGTTGCGAAATTAAACGGTAGTCTCTTCATCAAGGAGGTATGGCGACGAGTGTGGAATCCCATCAGAAAGATCTGAACGCACGTGACCAAATAGGGACGAGGCCTTTCGGCGACACAATTTATGTTGAGGATTACCGAACAGCGAGAGTCTGAACCAGGCTCTGTGGTACTTCGCCTTGAGGGACGGCTTGCTGGGCTATGGGTCGAGGTGCTGAACACAAGTTGTCGTCAGATATTGGCGAGGGAGCAGCAGTGCGTCGTTGTCGATTTGACCGGTGTGACATTCATCGATGCTGACGGTAAGGCTATTTTGTCTCGTCTGTGGGGTGAAGGGGTGACACTCCGGGCGTCAGGGTGTATGACCAAATGCGTGGTCGAGGAGATAACTGGGGTGGGTCGAATTGGTTCGGCGAGTCGGAAGAGTGAGGGCACCACGCGGAGTTGAATCGAATGGTGATACACCATGAGACTGGATGGCTGGTTTCTGACCGGTGCCCTGCTTGGCGCGGAGTCGCAACTGTCTTGGGCTTGCCGCTGTCTCATCGTTCTGAGTACAATGCCTCGTTTGTCTTCCTGAGGAAATGCTGGTGAGGATTACACAATAAGGAACTAGGCAGCATGCTGAAGCAGCGTCAGTCGGTACAATGTGTCTCGACGTGTCTTGCCTTCGCGGCGATCGCCCTCTCGGCCGGTTGTAAGCCGGAGGTCGGTTCCATGCCTCCACCAGAAGTGTCGCAGGTCGAGGTTGTCACTGTTGAGACACAGACCGTTCCTGATGAGCCTGAATTTATTGGCCAAGCCGAAGCCTCTCGTCCGGTGGAGATTCGTTCGCAGGTGACGGGCATTTTGAAGGCGGTCCTCTATCCAGAAGGTCGCGACGTGAAGAAAGGCGATCGCCTCTATCAGATCGATCCCATCCCGTTCAAGGCGGCGGCAGCGAGTGTGAAGGCCAAGATTGCACAAGCGGAGGCTCGGGTCGTCCAAGCCAAACAGAACCTCGCCCGGGTCAAGCCGTTGCTTGCCGAACAAGCGGTAAGTCAGAAGGATGTCGATGATGCAGTTGCGGAAGAGCTGTCGGCGAATGCCGCTCTACAAGGGGCTCAGGCCGATCTGATCAAGACGCAGTTCGATCTGGACAACACCCTCATCACGGCCCCCATCACAGGGCTTATTGAGCGCAGCCGCTACTATGAAGGGCGGCTGGTCTCGGCGCAGACCGATCTCCTGACGACGATTCATCGTGTCGATCCGATGTATGTAGTCGTGAACGTGCCCGAGACATTCATCTTGAAGCGCCGACGGGATATCGAGGCGAAGCGGATTACCCATCCGGGAGCCTATCAGTTGCGAGGTCGGCTTACGTTCATGGATGGCACGATCTATCCTCACGAAGGGGTCCTCGATCTGTTGGAACCCGGCTTGCGCACCGAGACCAGTTCGCGTCAAACACGAATCACCTTTCCCAATCCAACGCGCACCCTTCTACCCGGACAATTTGTGAAGGTTCGGTTCACCGGTGATACAAAAACTGACGCGATCCTCATTCCTCAACGAGCCGTGTTGCAAAGTCCCCAAGGCCCGTTTGTTTTTGTAGTCAACCGAGACGAGAAAGTTGAAATCCGAGACGTGGCTGCGGGCGAATGGAAAGGCGACCAGTGGTTCATTGATCGAGGCCTGACTGCAGGCGATCGCGTGGTCGTGAATGGATTGATGAAGATCGGGCCCGGCGCGCCGGTCAAAGCCGTCCCGTGGGTTCCAGTGAACGCGGTGGCGACGGAACAGGCTCCTTCCACTCTTCAGTAAGGATCGTTTGTGATCTCGCATGTTTTTATCGATCGGCCGATTCTTGCGTCGGTGGTGTCCATCGTCATTGTCGTGATGGGACTGCTCGCGATGCAGTTTTTGCCGATCGCCCAGTTTCCAGAAATTACCCCGCCGGTCGTACAAATCGACGCGGATTATCCAGGCGCCAGCGCGGAAGTAGCCGCAGAGGCTGTGGCCCGCCCGATTGAGGTGACCCTTCCAGGGATCGATAATCTGCTGTACTACGAATCGACCAGCAGTAACGATGGGCATGTCACGATTAAGCTGACGTTCGAGATCGGGACCAATCCGGACATCGCTCAGGTCCAAACCCAGAACCGTGAAAAACTCGCCGAACCTCAACTCCCTCCGGAAGTGGTCCGTCAGGGAATTTCCGTCAAGAAGATGTCTCCCGACCTCGTATTGGTCATCGCGCTCAAGTCGACCGATCCACGACACGACGCGGTGTTTCTTTCGAACTATGCCACGCTTCGCCTCGTTGATGACTTGAAGCGGGTCAAGGGCGTGGGCGATGCGTTGGTGTTTGGGCAGCAAAATTACAGCATGCGGATCATTCTCAACCCGATGCTGATGGCCAAACTGGATCTGACCCCGAGCGATATTACTGCGATCATCCGTGAACAAAACCGTGACTATCCGGCGGGGACGATCGGCCGGGAGCCTGCCCCAAAGGGGACCGAGCTCACGATTCCGATCATCACGAAGGGCCGTCTGACAGAGGTGAAGGAGTTTGAGGAGCTGATCGTACGCGCCCTCCCGGACGGGTCCACGGTGCGACTGAAGGACGTGGCACGTATCGAACTGGGGGCTCAGTCCTACGGACTGGAAGGCCGGTGGAACAGCAAACCAACCACGTTCATCCTGACATTTCTGTCCCCCGGGGCCAATGCTCTCGATACTGTGCGTCGGACGCGGGCTCAGATGGATGAACTGGCCAAGAGTTTCCCACCCAGCGTGTCGTACGACACGCCGTATGATACCACTCGGTTCATCGAGATCTCGATCACGGAAGTGGTCAAGACGCTGCTGGAAGCGATGGTGTTGGTGGTCCTGGTCGTGTATCTGTTTTTACAGACCTGGCGCGCGACCATCATTCCTACGGTCGCCGTGCCCGTGTCCCTGATCGGGACGTTTGTCGGACTCTATGCCCTCGGGTTTTCGATCAATACGATCACGCTGTTCGGGATGGTGCTGGCGATCGGCATTGTCGTGGATGACGCCATTGTGGTGGTGGAGAACGTTGAACGCCACATGCGGGAAAATCGGCTCTCGGCCAAAGACGCGGCCAAGCGGGCGATGAACGAAGTCACCGAGCCCATCATCGCGATTGTGTTGGTCCTGGTATCGGTCTTCGCCCCCGTCGGTTTTATCGGCGGGATCACCGGGGCCCTGTATAAGCAATTTGCCGCGACGATTGCGATTTCAGTCACTGTGTCAGGATTTGTCGCCTTGACCTTAAGCCCCGCACTCTGTGGCGTCGTCCTCACAGCGCAGCATGGGAAACGAGGCGGGTTTTGGGCGTTCTTCGATCGATTCTTCAGCCGGACGCAGCAGGGCTATACACGTACGACGGCTGCCCTGATTGCCAGGCCGCTTCGGGTCATGGCGGTCTTCGCGTTGCTCCTGGTCGTGTGTGTAGGCCTGTACCAGAAGTTGCCGAAAAGTTTTCTACCGGAAGAAGATCAAGGCTACTTTATCGTCGTGGCGCAACTGCCGGACGGGGCATCGAAGCAGCGGACTGTGGCGGTACTTGAACGGGTCGAGCGGTACTTTCAGGCCATTCCGGCCGTTCATTCAACCGATGCCCTGACCGGGCAGAATTTCGTCTTCGGCACCAGAGGCCCCAATTCTGCGACGATGTTTGTGCCGCTCGTGTTATGGGATGAACGGCCTGACCCGCAGTATCATGCCAAGGCGCTTATCGGTGCGGCCTATGCGGAGTTCGCGAAGATTCCAGAGGCCTTGCTGCTCGCGTTCAATGCGCCGTCGATTCGTGGCGTCGGATCCGTCGGCGGATTCTCTGCGCAACTCCAAGATCCGAGCAGCGGCGATTTCAAGAAATTCGCCATGGTGGCGCAGCAATTCGTCGAGCGGGCACAGAAAGAGCCAGCCATCGGGCGCGTCGGGACGAATTTTCGTGTGTCCTCGCCGAGGCTCTATGCCAACGTGAACCGGGAGCGGGCGAAGGCGTTGGGCATTCCGATTTCGGATATCTTTGACACCCTCCAGGCGTACTTCGGCAATTTCTACATCAACGACTTCGTCAAATTCGGTCGGGTGTATCATGTGCAGACGGAAGCGGAGGCCGAATATCGATCGACGCCTCAGGATCTCTCGAAAATCTATGTGCGGACCCAAAGCGCACGGGGTGTCAATATGGTCCCGCTCGATACGGTGGTGACCGCTGAGTACCAGAGCGGACCGGATCCCGTGAATCACTTCAACGGCTATAACACCGCGTTTCTGTTGGGCGCTGCTGCACCGGGCTTCAGCTCTGGTCAGGCGCTGGAAGCGTTAGAGCGGGTAGCGAAGGACGTGCTGGTTCCGCAGGGCTATGCAATCGATTGGAGTAACATTTCTTTTCAAGAACGGCGGGTGGGTGGACAATCGGGCCAGGTATTTGTCATCGGGTTGCTGATGGTTTTCCTGGTCCTGGCAGCGCAGTTTGAGAGTTGGGTGGTACCGTTCGCCGTGATTCTCGCTGTGCCGTTCGCGGTGTTCGGAGCGTTGACGGCCGTCTGGCTTCGAGGGTTCGAGAATGATATCTATTTCCAGATCGGTCTGGTCACGCTGATCGGTCTCTCGGCCAAGAATGCGATTTTGATCGTGGAGTTTGCCAACACTCGGTATGAAGCCGGCCGGCCTTTGATCGAAGCGGCGGTCGAAGCCGCTCGCTTGAGGTTCCGTCCGATCATTATGACGTCGATGGCGTTTATCTTCGGCATGGTTCCATTGGTGATTGCAAGCGGGGCAGGAGCGGCAAGTCGTCAATCGATCGGGACGGGTGTGATGGGCGGCATGTTGGCTGCAACCTTCTTGGCCATCTTTTTTGTGCCGCTGTTTTTTGTGTTGCTGAGAAAATTGAGTGGGCGTAAGGAACGACCGGCCGCAAGCGAGACTCAGCCCACCATACCCAACCTTTCTGTGGAGGAGAAGTCCTAACGTGCGCACGGTCTTCATCATCGGGCTCGCAGTGCTCCTCCTGTCCTGCACAATGGGCCCGAACTATACGCGGCCACAGACCGATGGGGAAGATCGGTTTCGCATGGCGGAGGGTCAGTCGGATCTTCCCTCGTTGGCCAACTTGCCCTGGTGGGATCTCTTGCAAGATGAACAGTTGCAGCAGCTCATTCGTTCGGCACTTGCGGAAAATAAGGACCTCCAACGCGCCGTCGCGATCGTGGATGAATTTCGGGCGAGGGCGTTGATCGCCCAAACCGACTATTTACCGCAAATCACGGCGGCAGTGAACGCGCCGGCCGCACGCAGCGCCGTGTTTTTGTTTCCCGGATTTGCCAGTCCGTTCAACTATTACGCGTTAGGTAACTTGTCGTGGGAAGTCGATCTGTGGGGGCGGATCAGGCGTTCAAACGAAGCCGCGCGCGCCGACCTGTTGTCCAAGGAAGAGAACCGACGCGCGGTGACGATTCAGCTGGTCAGCGCCGTCGCCGAGGCGTATTTCACCCTGCTCCAGTTTGACTTGCAGCTCGACATAGCGGAGCGGACATTGCAATCGTGGGAAGAGTCGGTGCGGATCGCGCAAGCACGACTGCGTCAAGGCATGACATCGAAATTAGATGCAGACCAGTTTGAAGCGGAGCGGGCAGGTGCAGCGGCCCGCTCCGCGGAACTCCAGCGGCAGATGATTCAAGCCGAGAATCATTTGAGTATATTGCTGGGTCGCAAGCCTTTTGCTGTTGCGCGCGGTCGTTCCTTGGACAAGCAGATCGCGTTTCCCGATGTTCCCGCAGGTTTGCCGTCCGAGCTGCTGCAGCGGCGGCCTGATATCTTAGTCGCGGAGCGACAGTTAGCGGCCGTCACGGCGCGTATCGGAGCCGCCAAGGCCGAACGATTCCCCAAAATTACATTAACCGGGTTGGCCGGCTTGGCTCATCCCGAATTGTCCTTGATCTTCACAGAGGCGTCCTCCTTCGGTGTGCTCGGCGCCGGTCTGGCCGCTCCTCTGCTGAATGCTCAGGTTCTTGGTTTTCAACAAGAGGCGGTGGAGGCACAAAGCAAAGAAGCATTGGCGCAATACCAGCAAGCAGTGTTGACGGCTTTTCGAGAAGTCGAAGACTCGCTCATCGCGGTTCGGACGGTTCGTGTCCAGAGCGAGTCTCAGCAGCAACAGGTCACGGCGCTGCAGTCGGCTCTGAAGCTGGCGGAGCTTCGCTATAAAGGAGGGCTGGCGAACTACCTTGACGTGCTCGTTGCTCGAAGAAGTCTGTTCGAGGCGGAGCTCGCGTGGACGAGTACACGTCGGCTGCTGTCGGCATCGGTCGTCCAACTGTACAAAGCGCTCGGCGGGGGGTGGTCACCTGATAGGCCATCGGTCGGGGACGCCAAGAAAGGGTAGCACCATGGAAAAGCCGGCAGAGACGGATTCCCCAATTCATGCCCTGCTCGCTGGACGTTGGAGTCCTCGCGCATTCGATGAACGGCTGGTGGAGGCCGATACACTGCGGACGCTTTTTGAGGCGGCCCGCTGGGCGCCGTCATCGAGTAACGAGCAGCCGTGGTGTTTTATCGTGGCGACCAAAGACCATGAAACGGAATGGAATCGATTGTTCGTGTGTTTGGCGAAGGGAAACCAAACATGGGCGTTCCGGGCGCCGGTGCTGATCCTTTCGGTTGCCAGCATGAATTTCGAGGACGACGGCAAGCCGAATCGACACGCCTTTCACGATACGGGATTGGCGACGGAGAATCTCGTCCTGCAAGCGACGGCGAGCGGATTGGTTGCCCATCAGATGGCGGGTTTTGATGTAGAGAAGGCGCGGGCTGATCTTGGTATTCCGTCCGGCTGCGAGCCGGTTGCGATGATTGCGATTGGCTATCCAGGCGATCCGGATAGTCTGCCCGAGCGGCTGCGGGAACGGGAATTACAACCACGGAGTCGCCGGCCGATCGGAGAATGGACATTTTGGGGACAGTGGGGAACCCGAATTCCATAGCCCGGTTCTGGTGTAAGAAGAGGAGTTCAGTCAATGAAAGAGTTGAGCGGAAAAGTGGCGATTGTGACCGGGGCTTCCAACGGAATCGGTCGAGCAATCGCAGAACGACTGGCGGAGGATGGTGCGATCGTCGTGGTCAACTATTCGAAGAGTTCAGAAAAAGCTCAACAGGTGGTTGTGGGGATTCAGGGCAAGGGGGGCAAGGCACTTGCGGTCCAAACCGACATGAGCCAGGTGGCGGAGGCCCGCCGTCTTGTGATCGACACCGTGAAACAGTTCAATAGGCTGGATATTCTTGTGAATAATGCGGGCAAGTTCATGCCGAAGTCAGTAGATGAAACGACGGAAGAGGAGTTCGATAGTGTCATAGCCCTGAATGCCAAAGGGCCGTACTTTGCCATGCAGGAAGCAGCGAAGGTGCTCAAAGATGGGGGACGGATTGTGAATATCTCGACCGGTGGGACCCATCTTCACTTCCCCGGCGCCACGGCCTATCTTGGGAGCAAGGCGGCGCTTGAGCAGTACACCAAGGGGCTGGCGCAAGAACTGGCTTCGAAGGGGGTCACGGTGAATACCGTCTCACCCGGCTTTACCGAAACGGGCATGATGACGGAGGAGTATCGGCAGATCGGGATTCAGCTGACGCCGATGAAACGACTCGGTGTCCCAAAAGATATTGCTGACGTCGTGGCCTTTATCGTGAGTGAAGAGGCTCGGTGGCTCACAGGGCAGACGATCCAGGTCGGCGGGGGCATTGTGATGTAGGTGAATCGGGATATCTGATCAGATTCCGCTGAAGCGATGTACCGCGCAAATTCTGACCCAACGGACCATCTCTCGAAAATCGATCCGGTCATGCGTCGCTTGATCGGAGAAATTGGTCCTTGCTCCCTGAGGCCGAACGTTCGCCGCTCGCCGTTCGAATCACTTGCCCGAGCGATTGCCTATCAACAACTTCATGACAAAGCGGCCGAGAGTATACTCAAACGGTTCATCGCGCTCTTTCCTGGACGGCGATTCCCTCGCCCCGAGGATCTCTTGGCGCTGAAGGTGAGCGCCATCAGGAATGCCGGATTTTCACGACCCAAAATCCTGGCGCTTCGTGATCTGGCCACAAAAACACTTGATGGGACGTTACCGACAAACCGCATGATGAAGCGATTCGAAGATGAGGCCATTATCGAGCAGCTGATCGAAGTGCGAGGCATCGGGCGATGGACGGTCGAGATGATGTTGATCTTTCAGCTGGGGCGTCCGGATGTATTGCCGGTCGACGATTTTGGCGTGCGGAATGGATTCCGGATCGCCTATGGTCGTCGTACCCTGCCGACTGCACGCACTATGGTACGATACGGAGAACGATGGAAACCGTATCGGACCATTGCATCCTGGTATCTCTGGCGAGCCGCTGATCGGGAAAAGCGGGGACAAAAGTAATCTGATGGCAGACCGAAACAAACGACTCGATTCCAACGCTCAGGGTAACTTCTACGTGGATGCCACGTGTATCAATTGTGATACCTGTCGTCAGTTGGCGCCGCGGTGTTTCGAGGAGATCGGTGACTATTCCGCAGTCCACAACCAGCCGCAGGATGATGCGCAGACGCATCAGGCTTATCAGGCATTGCTTGCTTGTCCGGTTGGGTCAATCGGCACGGAGCATGGTGACAAGTCACGGCTGCACCAGGCGATGGCGAGTTTTCCGCTCCAACTTGAAAACGGCGTGAGTTATTGCGGCTTTAATTCGGAGAAATCGTTCGGTGCCAACAGTTTTTTCATTGAGCATCCTGACGGTAACTGGCTGATCGATTCCCCGCGGTATCTCAAACATTTGGTTGATGTCTTTGAGCAGCGAGGAGGCATCGCCCACATTTTTCTGACCCACAAAGACGATGTGGCCGATGCGGATAGGTATGCCGCACATTTCGGCGCCAAGCGGATCATCCATCGGGCCGACGTGGATGCCGCACCCACTGCAGAACAGGTCATTACTGGGGAAGAGCCGGTTTGTGTGGGGTCTGAGTTTCACATCATTCCTGTACCAGGCCATACAGCCGGGAGTATGGCGCTGCTCTATCGGGAGCGATTTCTCTTCACCGGCGATCATCTTTGGTGGGATCCACATACGCAGTCGCTGGAAGCCCCCACTCGCTTGATCTGGAGAAAATGGACCATGCTGGACTCTCTCCGTAAACTCCTCGACTACTCGTTCGAATGGGTGCTCGCGGGACATGGCGATCGAGTGCATCTTTCCTCGATAGACCTGCGAAGACATCTCTTGGCATTGGTTGAGCGTCGTGAAAAAGGTAGATCATTACGCTAGCGATGCTCACACCCGTCGCACAATGGATCGATCGGAACATTCTCTCGCTTGGACGTGAGATGCGGTTGTCCTATCTGCCGCCGCTCATGGTCTATGTGGCTTACGGCATCTCTGGCCTCACCGGAATCGTCGGGACCTTCTTCGTCAAAGACTATCTCGGTCTCTCAGCATCATTTCTTGCAGCCCTTGGATTCTGGGCCGGGATTCCCTGGGCTCTGAAGATGCCGATCGGTCATACAGTCGATCTTCTCTGGCGATGGAAGAGCTGGCTCGTTGGGGTAGGGGCCGGGTTGCTGACGATCAGCCTCGGTATTATGGCCCTGTTGATCGGTGACCGCGAGACGATGACGGCTATCTTGCCGGCCGAAGTCTGGTTCGTGCTCAGCGTGCTGCTGGCCCCCATCGGATATGTCATTCAAGACGCCGTTGCTGATGCGATGACGGTTGAAGCCGTTCCCCGAGTCGATGATCAGGGCCATCCATTCGATGAGCACACGCGCAAGCTGATGCACACCACGATGCAGACCCTCGGACGTGTTGCGATTGTTGGGGGCGGTATCGCGGTCGCGCTGGTGAATGTCTATGTCTTCAGCGGAACCGAGGGATTGCCGCAGGCCGACCTCGTTCGGCTCTACAAACAGATCTATGTGATGGCCATGGCGATTCCTGCTGTGTCGGTGCTGGGAGTCGGGTTGGCGTGGTGGCTGCAGCATCGACAGAGGAACCAACTTGTTCAGGAAGGATTCTCCTCGGAACAGGCGCGACACATGGTGATCGTGCGGGACTCCCAAAGCGAACCGACGAAGCCGAACTGGTGGATCCTCATCGGCAGCATGGCCTTTGTCCTCTTCACTCTCACTGTGGGGCTGGGAGGATTTCCGTACCGCGAAGAGATCGTGTTTGCCGGTTCGATGACCATCGTCCTGTTCTTGATGTCGAGGCTGACGCGGGAACTGGAACCGGATAAACGACTCACGTTGGTCGGCACCGCAGCCGTGGTCTTCTCGTTACGTGCGATTCCAGGGACGGGTCCAGGCGCGACGTGGTGGATGATCGATCACTTGAAGTTCGATCAGCAGTTCCTTTCGGTCCTCTCCCTGATCGGTGGCGTTGTTGCCTTGGTGGGGATGTTTGTGTTTCGGCGATTTATGGCTGAACGATCCATCATGTACGTGGTTGGTTTCTTAACCATCGTTGGGACGATCCTCGCACTTCCGATTGCGGGTCTCTACTATGGATTACATGAATGGACAGCGAGGATCAGCGGAGGAGTCGTCGATGCACGCTTCATTGCTTTGGTCGACACGGCATTGGAATCGCCGCTTGGGCAGATTTCCATGATTCCAATGTTGGCCTGGATCGCGAATTCGGCTCCCGCTAATCTGAAAGCCACCTTCTTTGCCGTGATGGCGTCGTTCACCAACCTCGCGCTGTCCTTCAGCCAGCTCGGGACGAAGTATCTCAACGAGATCTTCGTCGTCACGCGGGAAGTCCGAGACCAAGCGACCGGCACCATTCAGACACCAGCCGACTACAGCCAGCTCGGCGAGCTCTTCATTGTGCAGCTCCTTCTCGGCCTGGCCATCCCCTTCTCCGCCATTCTGTTTGCCAAGGTCACCAAATTCAAGAGTGCGTGACGGTCGGAGGCTGGTCGCGGTTGCAAGGTAGGAAGGCTGGTGGTGTCACGTGCTATGTGAACAGGCAGAAGGCTGTTTCTATTGAATTGCGGATTGAGGCTCATTTCTCGACTGCTTCCGTCGCCCACTGAGTCAAGGCTTCCGCATCTTCGATGATATCAATCGGGACCTCATAGAGGGACTTGAGCTTCTGCTTGGCGTTCGGCCGAAACGGCTTCATGCCATGTGCCTTATAGCGGGATGCCGTCGCTATTGTGACTTTGAAATACAGTCGGCCTTTGTGGATGATTCCGAAAAATGTGGCTCCATGATAGAGCCCATAGCCGCCGAACATAGCACGAGCCGTGACTCCACGCAGGTCTGTTAGCTGATCCAAGACAAGGTCTTTGAAGCCGTCGCTCTTCGGCGACATCAGTCATCTAGGCTTCTGTGCCGCAACCATCCGTACGGCGATCGGGAGGGCGACAACTGAGCCTATACGATACTGCTCAGCCGTGTGAATGATGCGCTGTTTGGCGTCCGTCTGTTGTTTCGGACTTAACTTGGCCCACAGATTCTGAATCGGTGCGGCGATGTCCATCAGGCTGGAGTAATAATCATCTGCCGCCACAAATCGGACATCTCCGAGGAATTCTTGTTCGAAAACTTCCCTAAAACCAGCTTGTTCGAACAAGCCAGCTAACTCGCCAGGCTTCGCCAACCGAAAAATCCCAGGAGCTGCCGGATCTGGTGGCGGGAGCTCGGCGAATTGCTTGATGACATCGATCGGGATCTTGAGATACGGGTTCTTTTCTGGCGCAGACCAGACTGCTGCGGCAACCCAGGTGTCTGGCTTTAAGATCCGGGCGATCTCGGCGACAGCCTTGGGAATCTCCGGCAAGAACATTAGGCAGAAGCGGGTGGTTATGGCATCGAAGGAAGCGGCCTCGAACGGTAACGTCGTGACATCACCAGTTTTGAACGTGATGTTCGAAAGCTTCAATGCGGCCGCCTTACGTCTGGCGGCTTCTAACATCTGTTCAGCCAAATCGACACCAGTCACGTTGCCAGATGGCCCGACGGTTTGCGCGGCAAGTAGAGCCGGGTAGCCCGTGCCTGATCCAAGGTCGAGTACTCGCATGCCCGATCTTAGTCGAGCATCGGCCACGAGTCGATGGTTCAGGAACGCCATCTGCTCGTCGAAGAAACGATCCCATTTCTCCCAGCCACCGGCCACGCGGTTCCAATCCTGGCGCTGGGTCTCAATGATTTGCTCTGGCGATGGTGATGCCACGACGTTACCTCAAGGTTTGTAAGGTCTGACGCATCTCTTGGAGTTCAGATGCAAAGAGGTCCAGGTGCTGATCTCGCTGCGGCTGATCATCCTTGAATTTCCATAGCCGCTTGAAGATCGTCCCGAGTTCTTTGTTGTGTGTGACGGCCAGTGCATAGGCCGGCTGTTCTCTCACCGATTTCTCGACACAGCAGATGCTGTTGTCGATGGCATGGAACTGATTGTGAAGGTCGTCGAAAGGCTGATCGACCCCTTTGCCGCCTTTGGCGGCTTTGGCCGTGGCTTCCGCCATATTGGTCAGATTGATCAACGTTTCGACTCCCGTTGTTCCCTTTGCTTTCGCCGTAAAGTCCTTCGCGTGTGGGTAAAATACGTAGCTGCACCCGCTGGTGCTCAACAGGAGAAGTATTGTAATGGGTAGGACTGTTTTTAAGCCCATAAGTCCTCCTTGGCCAAAATTTGGGTGCGAGATGTGGAGGCCTCCCTGGCGCCTGAGGGTGCATAGGGAGGCCTGTTGACTGTGCCTAGCGTTCGCTAGACTGTAACCGTGACGGTCTTGACCGCAGCCTTTACTGCAGACACCATCTCCGGTGGGATCGTGTCCAACTTATGACATTGCTTGGCGTGTGTGGCGACGAGCTGCATCAGTTCCGACTCGGTCTCCGCGCGCACCTGGAATCCGCAGCCGCCTGACGGTTGCACATCCAGACATCCGAGCTGTTTGTACTGTTTGTCTGCCATGGTCTCCTCCTCTTGTTGGGGTTGGTTGGTGACGGCAGTTACATGGAGTAGAAGAACTTCTCCTTCGCGATCTTTCCGTCTTGCACCGTGTAGAGACCGGTCTCGTCCAGAGTGATACGCTTCCCGGTCTGCTTCGGGGTGACGTCATACTTGAAATGCAGGATAAAACGGTCGCCGTTCGGATAGGGCCCTTCGACGGTCCCTCCGTGAACCTCATGGTTCTCGACCCACCACTGGTTCTTTCCCTTGATGGTCTGAATTCCTCTCTGGATTTGATCGATGCCAGGCATCGCACAGGCCTCGACACTCTCAATATTGGAGGAGTAGAAGCGATTGATCGCCTCCTGATTCTTGCCTTGCCGGCACAATGCCGCCACTTCTTTGCCAATGTCTATGGTCGTCATGATGATATCCTCCGTTGTTGGTGGATAGAAGGATCGTAGTGGATTTGTACGGAGGAGATCAACCCTTGATGTGCATCGAGGGCTCCATGCGGAAATGTACAGTGCGAACTGGTCGGGACTGCTTCTACAATCCTGTGGGCAGATCCAGAGGTACGAATGCGGAGTTTGACTCTGCTGCAGTCGCCCGTTTTACCGCCCGGATGTAAGGATGTCGGTACTATTCGCAATCAAAGAGGGGGAAGAGCATCCAGTGATACCGCTCTTCCTTAAATGTTCTAGAAAATGCAGAGAGACTTCTGATTTGGAAAGCGCAGAGGACACACCCTACCTCTTGCGTCCTATTGTTCGACAAGGAGGAAAGACTGTACGATCAAGCTGTCTGATCTTGTGGGTTTGGCCAGAGCGATAGCGATACTCCCACGACCAGGTAGACGATCCCCACAACAATTGCCCCTAAGTTGAGTTCGTACCAGGCGTTCATCCCAAGGAACAGCTCATTCAGAATGAGCGCAAGCACCAACATCACAAACCCAATCCAATTAATGAAACTCATACCCATGGATGGTCTCCTTTCTGGTGATGGTCTTTGCCCCGCGTTCGATGAACGCGTCAATCAACTGACCCTTCACATTGGGTCGGAACGCTACCGCACACTCAAGACAAAGTCCTAGACATTGAAAAGTCATGGCGGTGTGCGACATCATACTTCCTGACGACGTGGTCCTCCCCACAGTGAGAGCCACAGTCCAACACCGAGGTACAGGATAGCCGGAACAATCAGCGTGAAGTTGGAGTCGTACCACACATTCAAGTACACAACCTCATTGAGGAACAAAGCGAAAAGCAACATCAGAGACCCGATGATGTTGAACCAATGAAAAGCCACGAATGACCTCCTGCTGATATTGTTGGTTTGTGAGCAACGATCGGGGAATCGAACCCTCTTGGCTCACAACCGAGTGCCAATTGTACGTCACCTACGGCACGAAAAGCTACGATGAAAATGACGGAACTCCCCCTGAGGCGTCTTCTGATCGGTGGGTATTGTCAACCATGTGGCGGTATTTAGACCAGGACAAGACTGTAAAGTGATAAGGATTATCGCTCACTTAGATATGGATGCGTTCTTCGCCGCGATTGAGGAGCGAGATACTCCGGCGTTTCGAGGGGTGCCGCTTGTCGTTGGCGCAGATCCGCAGGGCGGGAACGGGCGTGGGGTTGCCTCTACGGCGAACTATCTGGCGCGTGCGTACGGAATTTACTCGGCGACGCCAATCTCCACTGCGTGGCGCTTATCTGAAGCCGCCCGTCGGGCGGGGAAACCGCCGGTGACCTTTGTCTCGGTCGATATGCATAAGTATGCACGGATTTCAGAGGACGTGATGCGGATCGTACGGCGCTTCCTTCCTAAGGTGGAACAGGCCAGTATCGATGAATCGTATGGGGATGTGAGCTTTACGGAATCCTATGAGGCAGCAGAATCATTATGTCGGCGGTTGAAGGAGGCGATCCACGCAGAAGAACGGCTGACAGCCTCAGTCGGCATCGGGCCCAATAAGCTGATCGCGAAGATCGCGTCAGGATGGCAGAAACCTGACGGACTCACGACTATACGAGCGGAAGAGGCCGAGACGTTTCTGGCTCCACTCTCGATCCGGGTCATCCCTGGTATCGGACCTAAAACAGAAAGCATGCTAAACGCAAAACATATCAAGACTGTCACGGACCTGAGAGTGTTGACCGTCCATCAACTCGAAGCCCTGTTGGGGAAACGAGGGGTAGATCTTTACGAAAAGATTCGAGGACGGGATGACTCACCGGTTGAGGAATATTCGGAACCAAAATCCATCGGTGAGCAGGAGACCTTTGAGTCCGATACGCTCGACAGTCAACGGCTATTCACTCTACTAGATGCGCTGGTTCACGGTGTCATCGAGCGTCTGCATCACGAAGGATTTCAATCATTTCGGACTGTCGTGCTTACCGTCAGGTTTGCTGATTTTAAAACCACATCTCGGGCGCACACCTTGGCTGCACCGACCGGCAATGCGGCGATGTTGCAGCGGGAAGGTCTGAAGCTGCTGCTACCGTTTCTCGATCGGCGAGAAAACCCTCACCGAAAACTGATCCGCCTGCTCGGTCTTCGAGTGGAGAAGTTGAGCTGATGGGATGAACCTTGTAGGGTTGCTCAATCGGCCCCTCGCGGTGCCTCGCCAAGCAGGTTGAAAATTCAGGCGTGATTCAGTGACTGGACCGACTCATTCCACCTAAGGAAGGTCTGATTTATTCTCCGTTGGTGATGTGCTATGAGGAATGCAGCACTGAACGGGAGACGCATCCATGCACCAACAGACCTTTGCAGAAATCCCATTCGAGCAATATCGCAAATCCACCCGCCGAGAACGGTTCCTCGACGAAATGAATCGCGTGGTGCCCTGGGCGGAATTAGTCGCGGTGATCAAGCCGGTTTACCCTAAGGCCGACGGGCCAGGACGTCCGACCGTCGGGGTCGAACGCATGCTGAGCCTCCATTGCCTGCAACAGTGGTTCAACCTGTCAGATCCGGCGGTGGAGGAGGCCTTGTACGACTCACGGGCCATGCGGCAGTTCGTGGGGATTGATCTGGGCCGTGAGCCCGTGCCCGATGAGACGACGATCTGTAAGTTTCGGCATTTGCTGGAGGCGCATGAGTTGGGAAAACAGCTCTTTATCCGGATCGGGGAGTATCTGACGAAGCAGGGGCTGCAAGTGAGCCGAGGCACCATCGTGGATGCCACCATCATCAGTGCGCCGAGTTCGACAAAGAACCGGCCCAAGGAGCGGGATCCCGAGATGCATCAAACGAAGAAGGGGAACCAGTGGTATTTCGGCATGAAGGCGCATATTGGCGTGGACAGCCAGACGAAGCTGATTCATTCCGTGGCGGCCACGGCGGCCAATGTCCATGACAGCCAAGTCTTGCCGAAACTGCTGCATGGAGAGGAAACACGGGTGTGGGGCGATGCCGCCTATAGTGGACAACGCGACGTGATCCGGCAGCACGCGCCCAAGGCCAAGAGTTTCGTCCAGACCAAAGCGCACCGGCATCGACCACTGAGTGAGATGGAGCGGGGCCGGAACCGCACGAAGTCAAAGGTCCGGGCGAAGGTCGAACATGCGTTCTTGGTCATCAAGCGGATCTTCGGCTGGGCCAAAGTCCGGTACCGGGGGCTGGCAAAGAATACTCACTGGCTCCAGATCAGCTGCGGGTTAGCAAATCTCTATGTGTCACGACGGCGCCTGTTGGCGGGAACGTAGAGGATGGAGGGCCGGAGGCGGGCCGTGGGCCATCGCACGATGGGTGTGCTTCACAAACAGGCTCTCGCAACAGCGGCTACCCACTGAATTTGCCCTGGTGGTCAGTCCAGGAACAGCTGACCGAGTGAAAACGTGAATTAATCAGACCTTCCCTAACTATTTAAAGGGATTCAGCACCCCTGGGGCCTACCTTTCGGTGAAGGGCAGACCTTCTTGTTGCGCATGCTTTCCCATACACCGTGTAATTATACTGAAAATCAACAAGCTACAATCAGAATACTTCGAAATGATGAATCCATATCCCTTCGCTGTTTTGTTTCGATACGCTTCCAAACAAGGTATTTGAGAGAGATTCATTAGCAATCCACGTGTACATGTATGAATGCTCTTTAGGTACGGCACTTGCTCCATAGCAACAGTTATTGCTTGGTTGAGCTTTGGAGGCATCATGAATATTGGAACCAAGGAAGTCATCCGTGAATCGCCTATATCGCGTGTGGGCAATCTGAACGCCGACGTCGCGATGGTCGGTGTCCGTAAAGACGTGGAGGTTTCATTCCCTTCGCGACGACGAGAGGAGCGGGTGAACGAACAAAAGGTCTGCGCCTATAGCTTATGCGAATCGCTTGATGGACAGCGAGTGACCATTGAGCAGGGTGAGGTGTACTGCGTCAACAGAAGTGAGCATGGGATCCTCGTGTTGATGGGTGGTCGGCCTCGAAAGCAGCAGCTGATGGAACTCCATGTTGCTGAAACTCGATGGGAATATTCCCTGAGTTTGTATGAAGTGCAGTGGACGAAACTTGTACCGGTTGAGTCTCATGGTGAACTGTTTCTCGTGGGGTGTCGACTGGTATTCGGAGCCTCTCGATACTGGGCGTTTTAGTTCAGTCGTCTCTATGTGAGTTGGCCACACAGGAGATCAGGCACGGCCTGATCTTCGTGAGGCTAAACAGGTCTGACACCGCCAACACGCGCCATAATAATCCCCCGGAGGTCAGCCCATCTCCCGAGCTTAAAGCCAGCATCCCTTGCCCGCGCCACTCATCACCCAGAAAGGCATTTCCTAAAACCATTTTGTGGGCGGCTCCTTCGGGCTTGTGTATATTTATCGCGGTCTTTTTTTAGATACGGCCTCGGGCATTTACTAGTTAGCTCAAAATCGTATTTAGCCGAGAATCCCTCTGTGGTTTATGGGTTATCCTGGTACAACTCACGGAATTCTTGGAAATATCGTAGCCCAACTCTCTAATAAGATTTCGGCATGGGACAAGGGAAGCACGCGAGTAGTAGGTCAGTTTGAATTCAGCTACGTCACCACGTGCAATTTTTGCGACTCATTTTAGACGCCCTGGCTCAATTGATAGATGCTCACTATTGACCAGTCTTTTTATGACAAACATGCGACCGTACTGTTTCAAAATAACCCCCTACCAGGCACGCCTTACACTATCTGAAACATCCCCATCACAGGGGTAGCGATTTACAGCTGAGGCTAACCGACCAACTGCATGAATGCCGTGCTTTCAACCGGCTCAGAGAGGCAACAAGATTATAGACATGCGTTATCGTCCTGAAATAGATGGCTTGCGAGCGATTGCCGTCATTCCCGTCATATTATTCCACGCCGGTTTCCCACTGTTTAGCGGCGGCTTTGTTGGCGTGGATATTTTCTTCGTCATCAGTGGGTACTTGATTACGACGATCATTCTTGCGGACCTTGAGACCGGTCAGTTCTCACTCCTCAAGTTCTATGAACGACGCGCGCGGCGTATTCTGCCCGCGTTGTTCTTGGTTATGGCGACGTGCCTGCCCTTTGCCTGGTTGTGGCTTATGCCAAGCGATGCGAAAGAATTTTCGAAGAGTGTTATGGCGGTTTTGGTGTTTGCGTCAAATATCTTCTTTTGGCGGCAGAGTGATTACTTCGATGCGGCAACGGAGTTAAAGCCGCTGCTGCATACGTGGAGTTTGGGAGTCGAAGAGCAGTTTTACGTGCTGTTCCCGATATTTCTGATGGTTGCGTGGCGATTTGGGCGAAAGCGAATCGTCGTGTTTCTGGCAATCGTGGCGCTGCTCAGCCTGGTGTTAGCTGAGTTTGCGATCAGCAGGAAGCCGGATGCAACGTTTTTCTTGCTGCCCACCCGTGGATGGGAATTGGCTATGGGGGCCCTTATCGCGTTCTACTTGCAAGGGAAGGAGCGCGGCCAGTTCCCTCCGGCTCTCAACCAAATACTCAGTCTTGTTGGGCTTGGATTGATCGCATCCGGGGTGCTGGCGTTTAGTAAAGAGACGGTGTTCCCGGGTTTCTCAGCTTTGATACCGACAGTCGGCGCCGGTTTAATTATCGTGTTTGCGTTACCGGAAACGTTGGTTGGGCGATTGCTGGGGAGTAGAGTGTTAGTTGGTGTGGGCCTTGTCAGCTATAGTGCTTACTTATGGCATCAACCATTGTTGTCGTTCGCTCGCCATAGGAGCCTTGCTGAGCCTCATGATCTGGTTATCGCGCTTATTGTCGTCCTGACGTTCGGCCTGGCTTACGTAACGTGGCGTTATGTCGAACAGCCATTTCGCCAACAGAATACGATGCCGAAACGATTGGTGTGGAGATTCTCGTTTGCGTCTGCAGTTGCCCTGGCTGTATGCGCAGTGGGTTTGCAGCTCACGACGGCAGCGTATCACGGTAGGCTGAACCGTGATGCGGATGCGTTGTCTCGCCTGCATACATGCTTATTCGATCCGCAGCAGACGGTTGAAACACTCGTGCAGAATCATTGTGACTCGGTGCGCCCGTCGGTTATTCGGACAGATGGAGGGCAGGCTCGAACTTCGACAGTCTATGTATTGTTCGGAGACAGCCTGGCGGCGAGTTTATATCCCGGCCTTGTGGACGTATTCGGTGAGAATGCCATCATTCAGCTCACCGGAACCTCATGTCGAGCAATACGCAGCGGGCATGACCGGCGGTGTGCCGATTTCTATGACTGGTTTGTGGATGAGTATGTCCCAAACAATCAAATGGATGGGATTATTGTAACAAGTAGCTGGCTGAAGACGTATCAAAAGCTCGGCGATAAAGAGTTTCGAGTCCAGCTCGGAGCTCTATTCGAGAAGCTGAAGAAGAAGCGAGTGATCATCTATTCTCAGCCGGCATCACTGTCGTTGGATATTCATCGGTATGTGTACAAGCTTGAGAGCTTTGGGATGGAAGTGCCGACAAATCTGGAGGTGGACGCAGACAATCTTGACGCAGTCAATGCGGCTCTCAGCGAAGAGGCGTCGAAGTTTGGTTTTGAATTTATCGATGCCTCTCAATTATTCTGCTCGAGCACTAAGTGCCTGGTTGCGAAGGATGGCGTGTTTTATTTTTGGGATACGGTTCATTTAACCGAGCCAGGCTCCATGCTTCTGGCCATAGTGACCTCGAGTCTCATGTCAGGAATCGATCAAGAGCAACCAGGTAGGGGGCACGATAGGCCGAAGAAAGACCGCATGCCTTCCACCGATGCGCTCATGGTTCGCAATCTGGATGGGACGATCCGATACTGGAGTGAGGGTGCGAAGAAGCTGTATGGATGGGACTCGCACGATGCACTGGGGACGACCTCCCATCAACTCCTCAAGACGGTGTTTCCTGTTCCACTCGATGTGATTGAGGAGGAGCTTCGCACGAAGGGACGATGGGAAGGGCAGCTCGTCCATGTGCGCCGTGACGGATCCAGAGTCACCGTGACCAGCCATTGGGACCTTGAGCACAAACCATATTCCCAAGATCGGGTGAATACGGTGATCGAGACCAATGGGCTCCTTCCGATTCCTCGCTCCGGGGCTTTCAGAAATGAATTGCAGTCGTTCTTGACCCAGCCGAGATGTTCGAACGGCTCGCCTGCCTGCCCGAAGCTTTCTTGAATATCGATTGATTGCAAGCCGAGATAGCCGTATTCTGCGCGCGTGGTCTTCTGGTTCGTCATCCTCTATCTTCTCCTGTCTGTAGGCATCGGCCTGTTCGCTGCGACACGAGTACGGAACTCAAAGGATTTTGCGGTCGCGGGAAGAAGTTTGCCGCTGCCCGTTGTCACGGCGACGGTGTTTGCGACGTGGTTCGGTGCGGAAGCCGTGTTAGGCATCTCGGCGACGTTTGTCAAAGAAGGCCTCCGTGGAGTGGTCGCCGATCCCTTCGGGTCCAGCATGTGCCTAATACTCGCCGGACTCTTTTTTGCCCCACGCCTCTACCGACTCAATATGCTGACGGTGGGAGACTATTATCGGTACCGTTACAACCGGACTATCGAGGTGTTGTGCACGCTCTGCATTGTCGCCTCGTACCTGGGATGGGTGGCGGCTCAATTCAAAGTGCTGGGCTTGGTGCTCAACGTCGTGACAGAGGGTGCCGTCAGCCAGTCGGTGGGTATTGTGATTGGAGCGGCCATCGTTCTGATCTATACGACCTTCGGCGGCATGTTTTCCGTCGCGATTTTGGATTTCGTCCAGATTTCGGTCATCATGGGAGGCTTGCTGTATATCGCATCACTTGTGGGTGATCTTGCGGGTGGAGTAGGGACGGTCATCGAGCAGGCGGAGGCAGCCGGTAAATTGGAGTTGTTTCCTCCCGCGACATTCGCCGCGTGGCTCCCCTTCGTCGGCGCGTGGATGACCATGATGCTCGGGTCTATTCCCCAACAAGATGTATTTCAACGGATCACATCAGCGAAGGATGAACGAACAGCCGTTCGTGGTGCGCTATTGGGCGCGGTGCTCTATTTTAGCTTCTGTTTTGTTCCAATGTTTCTTGCCTACGCGGCGACATTGATTGACCCGGCAAAGTTCGGCCTCCTGCTGGAGCAAGATTCACAGTTGATTTTGCCGACACTGATCTTGGAACACACACCGATCGCTGCGCAGATCATTTTCTTTGGCGCCGTGCTTTCCGCAGTCATGAGCTGCTCAAGCGCGACGCTCCTCGCGCCGTCGGTGGCACTGAGTGAAAACGTTGTCAAGCCGCTCTTGTCTAACGTGAATGATGCGGAATTTCTCCGTCTCATGCGGGTTGTCTTAATCGGCTTTGCGTCGGTAGTGTTGATCATCGCTCTGTGGTCTGATGCCACCATCTATAAAATGGTGGTGAGTACGTACAAGGTCACCCTGGTCGCCGCGTTTATCCCATTGTTCGCCGGACTGTATTGGAAACGAGCGACGACACAGGGTGCGCTTTGGGCCATTGTCGCCGGGCTTACGAGTTGGCTGGCGTTAGAGCTGGTCAGTCAGCCGACTGACGTCTGTCCTCCACACCTCGTCGGATTTGTGATGGCCGCCATCGGCATGTTTGTGGGATCGCTGTGGCCTTCACAGGGGCTTGCCGCCCATGAGGCCAGTGGGGGAGTGAGGGATGGGGCAGCGTAGCGTGCTCACTGGGTTCAGGGGGTGGCTTGTTGGCCAACCCATCGGTCGTGAGACGCTAATGGTCGAGGGTAAAACGCACGACTCGTCGAATGTCTTCCACCGTGAAGGGCTTCTGAATCACGCGTCGAGCGCCGAAGAGTTTCGCGACGTTCAGAAATTTTTGTCCACCGGTGGCGCCGGTCATGGCGATGACTCGAGCATCTAAAAATTCCTGTGTCAGAGCGAGTGTCACTTCCATCCCATCCCGCTCCGGCATCAAAATGTCCGTGATCCCGAGATCGGCGGGTGAGTCACGATAGAGCGTCAGACCAATTTGGCCGTTCTCGGCCTCCCGAATGTGATGGCCATCTTCTTCAAGAATATCCCGCAACAAGGCCCGAACCGGTGCGTCATCCTCAACGATCAAGATAGAGGCCACGTCTCACATCCTCTCACGCGTGATTGGCACATGGCCGGCTCAAGGTAACTTCCAATCCGATAGACGGCATCATGCTGCTCGCAGGGCGGCGGGATGGATGTCCCCGTCGCAATCATCGGCTTCGTAATCGAGTGCGCAGCTTGCGAGCACGAGCGCCGGTTGTGGTTTGGCGAGACGGTGCTGCTCGATGACGGAATCATGGACGTTTCCACAGTTCATGCAGCGGTGTGCCTTGGTCCACATATGGCCATGGGTGCCTTCGAAATCCAAGCAGTGATCCTCGATCATCAGACCTTGGCAACGGGTGCACTTCATCATGATGGGCTCCTGGTTAGATATTGTGGAACGCATGCCGGTGAAGAGAAAGGTACCGTAATCCATGGGAATGAGTAGACTCGGATGGGGTAACTCGGAAGGTGGGCGTTGTGAGACGAGTAGTTGAAAGACCACTTACTTGTCAAAGCCTTAGGGGCTAGGGATCTCGATGCTTCGTAAACCAGACCGTAACGATTTTCTGAGAAAGGCGACCTCCATCAGTAGAGACCGGTGAAAGCCTCGCCGTGCCAGTTGTTTCTGCCCCTGTAGCTGGTTCCTCAATAGATAAACGCAGTTCAGCTCCATTCTCTTCGGTTGGGTCAAGTTCTCCTGCAACCCAGCCGATATCATCACTGGATAACCATAGAAAAAGAGATAGATGTCCGCGGGGCAGGAATCACTATGCTTCCACAAGAAGTGTGCATTGGGGCGGGTCGTACCATGAGAATGGCTGCTATGGCGTTGGTGGTTCTGTTCTCACTGAGCGGGTGCCTCATCAAACCCCACGCGTTGAACAAGGAGGACGTGAAGGCGCGGGTGGTGAAAGATTTTCAAGCGATTTCATCCGTTGAAGAACCAATTGTGGGGCCGATCAACCTCTATGAGGCGGTCGCGCGGGCGTTGAAGTACAACTTGGACGCAAAAGTCAAAACCATACAAGTGCAGCTGGCGCACCAGCAACTCAATATTGCGCACTATTCTTTGCTCCCTCATGTCTCAGCCAACGCCGGGTTCGATGGCCGCAATAACTTCGCCGGCGGTGTCGGGCAATCGATCATCACCGGGCGTCAGGCAGTCGAACCGTTCACGTCTGCCGAGAAGAACATTACCTCCGGAAATCTTGCTTTGAGTTGGGATGTGCTGGATTTTGGATTGTCTTTCGTACGTGCGCAACAGGCCGCCGACAATGTGATGATCGCTGAGGAGGAAAAACGACGGATCGCCGTTCGCCTCGTACAGGAAGTTCGCAGTGCCTACTGGCGAGCCGTGAGTGCGGAACGGGTGCTGCCGCGGATCCAGTTTTTGAATGAATCGGTCACCACGGCGCTGGCGAGCGCCCAACGAATCGTCGATCAAAAACTGCAGGCTCCGCTGACTCCACTCAACTATCAACGGGATCTGCTGAATATTCAACGGGAGGTGCGGCGACTCTTTCGTGAACTCAGTACGGCCAAGACTCAACTGGCGTCCATGATGGGGTTGCCGCCAGGAACGCCGTTTGATCTGGTCATCCCTCCCCGGGAAACTGTTGTGCCGGTGATCAACTTGGATAGCGAAAAGATGGAGGAGCAGGCGCTCATGCTCAGGCCTGAGCTGCGAGCCATCGATTATAGGAAGCGTATTAATGCCAAGGAAGCCAAGGCTGTATTCTTGGAGCTGTTCCCCAGTCTTAAAGTCTCATTCGGCGGGTATTACAACAGCAACAGTTTCTTGTTTTATCAGAATTGGCTGACCTATGCGGCGCAGGTCAGTTGGAATTTACTGTCTGTATTTCGAACGCCGGCTAAGCTCAAGGCGATCGAAGCCCACGGACACATGTTGGATACCCAAAGTCTGGCGTTGAGCTTGTCCATTCTGACGGAGGTGCACGTCGGTGCGGCGCAGTTCGTCCATGCCAAAGAGGAATATCAGGATGCGCGGAATTACCAGCGCACACAGGCGGCGATTGTCGAACACACAAGAAATATGTGGGTCGCGCAGAGGACGAATGATCTCACGTTGATCCGGGAACGAGTCAGTGACGTGGCCGCCGATGTGCGATTGGATGCCGCACGATCGGGATTGGAAACAGCCTATGCCACCTTGATGGCGTCGCTCGGAGAAGAGGCGGTCCCAGCAATCATGGGGGAACAAAACCTGGCCGAACTCACCGAGTCAATCAGAAAGTATTGGGAACCAAGCGGATCTACGATGTCGGAGGCGGAAAGGAGATCGGACGGCCATGCGATACCTGTGGCGCAGTAGTGCGATAGTGCCGGTGTTCCTTGCTGCCGTCGTGGGTGTCCCTTCGACTGGGTGGCCGAAGGGGGAACAAACGGCTCAAATCACACGGTTGGACCATGGTGTCGCGCGCGGAATCGTCAAGGCGGCGGCCCAGGCGGTGCTCTATGCCCAAGTCCAGGGACGCGTCAGCATGCTTCCGTACAAGGAAGGACAGCGCTTCGAAAAAGGACACATGCTGGTCCAAATCGACTGTGACAAGTACCAGGCGGAATTAGCCGTGGCCATCGCCGAGCATGAAGCCAAAGACGCTGTGTACAAGAACAATGTCGAACTCGGGAAACTCAATGCCGTCAGTAAAGTCGATCTGGAAACGTCAGGGGCCGAAGCTAAAAAAGCGTTGGCGGCAATCCGTGTCGCGACCGTCAACGTGAGAGGGTGTCAGATTGCTGCTCCATTTGGCGGTCGTGTCGTCAGCGTGATGGTTAATGAACATGAGAACGTGTTTCCCAACGACAAGTTGATCAGTCTGTTGGATGACACTAGCCTCGAGATTGAGCTGGTGCTGCCATCCTCGTCACTGTCCTGGCTCAAACGGAAGTCGCCATTTAGCTTCGTGGTGGATGAGACCCGTCGGAGTTATCCGGCGAGGGTCAAAGAAATCGGGGCATCGGTGGATGCCGCCAGTCAGACCGTCAAGGTCATAGGGGTTTTCGAAAAATTGCCACCGGAAGTGTTGGCTGGGATGAGCGGATCCGCTCAGTTTGCAGAACAACCATAGAGAGCATGATGGCTACGACTGCCGAACCAACGCCACAACAGCTCCCGATCTTGATTCACCTGGCGGCCCTGACGCATTTGGAGGGGCAGATCCGGGCGGTGAAAACCATCCAAGAGTTGCAGTTTCTGTCCGTCAACGAGACCCGACGACTGATTCCGTACGAGCAGGCCTTTCTGTTGAGTGCGCCACATTCCGCGAACGAGGCGTGTCGTGTGCTCAATGCGTCGAGTGTGGCCGTCGTGGATCGTGATGCCCCGATGATGGTGTGGCTCGAACAGGCGGTTCGGGCGCTCTTTCAGGCTGCCGACACCAAAGAACAACCGACCGTCATCACGGAAGAGCTGCTGCCGGAGTCACTTCGTAGTGGCTGGCGGGAGTTTGTGAAAGGCCATGTCTTTTGGTGTCCGCTGCAACATCCCGATGAAACGGTGCTTGGAGCGTGGTGGTTCGAGCGGAATTTCCCCTGGCAGGAAAACGATGTGGCCATTGTCCATCGGCTGGCCGGCAGCTATGCCTATGCCTGGAAGGCCCTCTCAAAGAAGGAGCAGAGCTGGGCGAAGACCATTAAGAAGCCGACCTGGTGGCTGGTTCCCGTTGCGCTCATCGCCGCACTCTGTCTCCCGATCAGAATTTCAGCCGTGGCGCCGGTCAAAGTCATGGCAAAAGATCCGGTGGTTGTGAGCGCGCCCATCGATGGGGTGATTGCCGACGTGCTCGTGCATCCGAACCAAAATGTGCAAGCCGGCACGGCGTTATTTCGGTACGAAGACACGACGCTACGCAACCAATTCCTTGTCGCTGAAAAGCAATTGACCGTCGCACGCGCGGAGCACACTCAATCCATTCAAGCGGGGTTCGGCGATCCACAACGGAAGGCCGAGGTTCCGTTGAAGGAGGCAGAGGTCGATCTCCGACAAACCGAGTTGCAGTACGCGAAGGAAATGCTTGACCAGGTCGAAGTCATCGCCCCTCAAGCGGGGCTGCTCCTCTATTCAGATAAGTCCGATTGGATCGGTCGGCCGGTCACCGTCGGTGAGCGGATCATGGAGATCGCCGATCCCAAACAGATCGAACTGCGTATTGATCTGCCTGTGGCCGATGCCATCGTGCTCAAAGAAGGAGCTGAAGCCTTGATCTTCCTCAACGCGCTTGCACTGGAATCGTTTCCTGCGACGGTGGTACATGCCAGTTACCACGCCGAGGTTCTACCGGGCGACGTGCTGGCGTACCGGGTCACCGCACAGCTCGCCACACCGGATCCCCGCATTCGCCTCGGATGGCAAGGTACGGCCAAGGTGTATGGGGAGCAAGGACCGCTGGCCTATCTGCTCCTGCGCCGTCCAATCACCGCGCTTCGGCAATGGATAGGCTGGTAAACGATGGGTCCCCCTGAAGCACCGGGAGCCAAGCCACAAGAACGGAAGCTGCCGACACTCCGACCGAATCTGCAATTTAATCGCGGGACCCCTACGCCTGATGGGGTACCGACCTGGACCATCGTCGATCCAATTCGCAATCGGTATTTCCAGATCGAGTGGCCGGTCTATCAGATGATCCAACGCTGGAGCGCAGGAACCATCGAGAAGCTCCATGCCGCGATGACGAAGGACACGACCTGCCACACGACCATCGCGGATGTAGAAGACTTGGTGAAGTTTCTCTATGCGAATAATTTGACGGAGCAGTCCGCAAGCGGGAAGCACACGGATTTCCAGACCCAGGCCCAAGCCGGTGAACACAACTGGTTGATGTGGGTGGTCCATCATTATCTCTTCATCAAGATTCCGCTCGTGCATCCACACAACTTTCTGAAGACGACGCTCCCGTTCGTGGAGCCGCTCTATACCGCAGTGGCCGGATGGACGTTTGGGGTACT
This sequence comes from Nitrospira sp. Ga0074138, assembly GCA_001464735.1. Lineage (GTDB taxonomy): Bacteria > Nitrospirota > Nitrospiria > Nitrospirales > Nitrospiraceae > Nitrospira_D. Next base: position 38,829 of record LNDU01000045.1, on the reverse strand, counting down.
TGGACTTGTTGGGCTGGTGCTCGTCGGCCGTCAATGGGACACGTTTGTCTCGACCTTTCTCTATTTCTTCAATTGGCGAGGGGCCATCCTCTACAGTCTAACGCTGGGGGTGGTGAAGGTCGTGCACGAACTCGGTCATGCCTATACGGCGACCAGGTTCGGGTGCCGGGTCACGACCATGGGCGTGGCGTTCATGGTGATGATGCCGGTCATGTACTCGGACGTGACCGACTCGTACCGCCTGACGTCCAAACGGAAGCGACTCCTCATCGCAGCCGGTGGGGTCATCGCTGAGCTGGGGTTGGCGGCGCTGGCGCTCTTTTGCTGGGGCTTCTTACCGGAAGGGACGGCACGGAGCATTGCCTTTATCGTGGCGACGACCAGTCTGGCGATGAGTCTCATTGTCAACTTGAATCCGTTGATGCGGTTCGACGGCTACTATCTCCTCGCCGATGGATTAGGTCTGCCGAATCTCCAAGATCGGGCGTTTGCCTTCGGACAATGGCGATTGCGGAGCCTGTTGTTCGGCCAGCACAGTGCACCCCCGGAAACGGTCTCTGTAGGGGTGCGGCACACCATGGTGGTGTACGCCTGGGCGATCTGGCTCTATCGGCTCATCCTGTTCACCGGGATCGCGGTGATGGTCTACCACTACTTCTTTAAAGCCCTCGGCATCCTGCTCTTCTTGGTCGAAATTGTGTGGTTCATCGCCATGCCGATATATCGGGAACTGACCGTGTGGTGGGGCAGCCGAACGCTGTATGCGGCATCACCACGGACTTGGATGACGGCAGTCGGTTTTGGTGTAGTCGTGGCGTCCACGCTCATTCCATTGCACACGAGCGTCTCGGTTCCGGCTGTCCTGCAAGCGTCGTCGTACACGACCATTTTTGCACCGACCCCGGGGCGGTTGCAGCAGGTGTTGGTGCGCGATGGGCAGGTGGTGTTGGCAGGGGATGCTCTCGTGGTCCTCGAGAATCCGTTGTTGGAAAAGGAAGTCCGGCTGGCCGAAACGAAAGTTGCGAAATGGGACTATCGGCTTGGCCGGATGGCCGGCTACGGCCAAGATCGCGATCAGCGACAGGTCATTGGGGAATCATTGCGAGCTGGGCTTGCCGAACTGACGGGGCTAGAGGCCAAACGAGACAATTTAACCTTGCGGGCACCCATCGCCGGGGTGGTACGCGATCGAGCGGATTCCCTCACCGTCGGGCGATGGATCGATCAGAAACTGCCCATTGCCTATCTCGTCGATGATCGCCAGGCGGAAATAGAAAGCTTCGTCCCAGTAGACGAGTTAGCCTATATCACCGTGGGACAACCGGCACGATTCGTCCCGTCGGATCTCACCAGGCCATCGGTCGAAGCCCATGTGACGCAGATTGCGGAGGTAGATGAGCGCGAGTTCATGGTGCCCTATCTCGCCTCAGTCTATGGTGGCGATGTCCCGGTGCGAAAAGACGACAAGGGACGGCTCAAGCCGGAAGTCTCCGTGTATCGTGTGCGGCTGAGCCTGGACGACGCGAAGACGTCTCCAGACCACATCCTCGCCGGCCATCTCCAAATCGAGGGCCAACCATCGAGCATCGCACAACGAGTGTGGGATCAGGTGGTTGCCGCTGTCGTGAGAGAAAGCGGGTTCTAGAATACAGACGGGATGGCGCTAGGCGAATCGGCTTGGGTTCCTTCACAGGATAGTCAGAATCGTACCCTCCTGTTTCAGTTATAGAAGAGCAGATCTTGACCGATCAGAGCCTTGACTGCCGCTTTTTGTCATCGAGACACAATCGGTAGCCTCACAACATCGTCACCAGCCTCTTTCAGCTAGTTAGTGGCGGTTACAGCGCATTGTTCCCATCAATCGATTTTGCTGTGCTGGAGCAAAACCTGCATGGTTTTAAGCGGATCTCCAGCGCTGAACGGAATAGGTCGATGAAGACCTGACACGGTATTGCAGGACCAGAGGGGGCCTACACATGTTCGGGCAAAAAAAACGCACAGCGCCACAGCAGAATGACAGACCGGAGCCGACTCCAAAGGCTCCGGGCACCTTCCGAGTCCAGGCATCCCTGCTCTCGCTCGAATCCCGCCTGATGTTCGATGCGGCCGCTACAGCCACGGCGGCGGAAGTCAGTCAAGCACAAGTTGCGCAGGACCAGGCCGAATCGGCGGTGTCCGCAGAAGGTGGTATAGAGCCAACCGCTATAGAGAATGAGTCGCAAGAACTCCTTCAAGCCATTATGACCTATTCCCCTGGCGAGTCCAGGACGGAGATTGTCTTCATCGATCCGACCGTGCCGAATTATCGCGAACTCCTCAGCGGGCTGGATCTGAACATTGAAGTCATCATGCTCGATGCCAGCCGGGATGGCGTGCAACAGATGGCGAGCGCTCTTTCAGACAGGACCGGAATCGATGCCATCCACCTCATCTCGCATGGTAGCTCCGGGGAGTTGCAGCTTGGTGCCGGCACGCTTACCGCCGAGTCCATGTCCGGGGCGTATGCCGGCGAGCTGGCCACGATCCGGGAAGCCTTATCGGAACAGGCCGATATTCTTGTCTATGGATGCAATTTCGCCGGAGGCCAGGATGGGCAAGCGGCGGCCACGTTGCTGGGTCAGTTGACTGGCGCCGACGTCGCCGCGAGCACGGACGCCACCGGTCACGCGTTGCTGGGCGGTGACTGGATGCTGGAAACGGAGATCGGCACCATTGAGACGCAGCTCGTTGTGACCGACGAATTGCAGCTTGATTGGCTTGGCCTGCTGGCTGGCGAGACGCCTCCCACCATCTCCAATCTCAGCGGCGACAGCCGGGCGTACAGCGAGGGGGCCGGGGCGGTGGTGATTGAAAGTGGCAACGCGGTGGTTGCCGATGTCGATAGCACGAACTTCGACACCGGGACCTTAACCGTCTCCATCCCGGCCGGGGGCGACAGCGCGGAAGATGTGCTGAGCATCCGGAACCAAGGCACCGGGGCGGGCCAGATCGGCGTGAGCGGGAGCAACGTGACCTACGGGGGCGTGACCATTGGGACGTTCACTGGGGGCAGCGGCGGCGCGAACCTCGTCATCACGTTGAACAGCAGCGCCACGCCAACGGCGGTCACCGCGCTGGTGCGAAACATCACCTATCAGAATACCGACACCAATGCGCCGACGACGGGGGCCCGTACCGTGCGGTTTGTGCTGACCGATGGGGACGGGGGCACCAGTCCGAACTATGACACGACGGTGACGGTCAGTGCGGTCAACGATGCGCCGGTGTTGGCGGATACGGCGTTGTCACTCACCGTGGGGGAAGATGCGGGGGCGCCGAGCGGGGCGGTGGGCTCGCTGATCAGCGCCTTCACCGGAGGCATCACCGATGTGGACAGTGGAGCGTCCAAGGGGCTCGCGATTACAGGCAGCAACCAGACGAATGGGATCTGGTACTACACGCGGAACGGGGGCACGACGTGGACGGCGGTGGGCACGGTGAGCAACACCTCAGCGCTGCTCCTTGCGGACAATGCCAGTACGCGGCTGTATTTTGCGCCGAATGCCAATTACAACGGGACGAGTAGCGCGGCGCTGACGGTGCGGGCCTGGGACCAGACGAGCGGCACGGCGGGGACGAAGGTGAGCACGGCGAGCAATGGTGGGACCACGGCCTTCTCCAGTGCCACGGATACCGTAGATGTGACCGTGACGGCTGTCAACGATGCGCCGGTGGACTTGAGCTTGTCAGCAAATACGGTGGCGGAGAACGCGGCGAACGGGACGGTGGTGGGGACCGTGAGTGGGACGGATCCAGATACGGGTGATACCAAGACCTACAGCTTTACGGATAGCGCCGGCGGACGATTTGCCATCAACAGCAGCACGGGCGAGATTACGGTGGCCGATGGGACTCTGCTGAACTACGAAGCGGCGGCGAATCACAGCGTGACTGTGCGGGTGACGGACGCGGGCGGGCTGACCTACGACGAGACCTTTACCATCAATCTGACGAACGTGAACGAGACTCCTGTGGCCGCAGACGACCGGGCCGGGCTCACGTTCGATGGTGTGGATGATTTCGTCGATATGGGAAGCGGAGTGGTCTACGAAGTCACGGACACGATGACGATGGAGGCCTGGATCAACAGGGAGCCTTCATCTCAAGCCACGCAAATAATCATCAACAAGGAAGGGGAGTACGAAGTTGGTTTGGATTCCGATGGGAGCCTTAAATGGGCTTTTGCGAATACCAACCCCGGCTGGGGCTGGCATGATACCGGTGTGGTGATTCCGGTGAATGTCTGGACGCATATCGCAGTGACGTATGATAACGGCACCATCACGAGTTATGTGAATGGGGTCGCGGTGGAGACCTTCGCTGGGTCAGGTACGATCGGCGATGCCCATCCGACCAAAGATAGCCTTCGAATCGGCGGTCGTGAGAACAATCCGGCAAACCAGTATTTCAATGGTCAGATCAGCGAAGCGCAGGTGTGGAATGTGGTGCGTACAGCCGGACAGATCGCCGGTGATCTGAACGGTACGTTGACCGGATCAGAGACGGGGCTTCTCGGCTACTGGAAGTTTAATGAGAACACTGGAACCACAGCGGACAATCTGACGGCCAATTCTGATGGGACGCTTGGAGGCGGAGTTCCAGGACAGACTCCCCAATGGGCCACCTATCGAGTCAATGAAGACACGACCCTCACGGTGTCGGGTTCAGGAGTCCTGGGGAACGACTATGACGCGGATGGCGACACCTTGTCGATCATCATGGTGACCGGGCCTTCCCATGCCAGTGCGTTCACCCTGAACCCCGACGGATCCTTTTCCTATACACCAGCCGCGAATTTCTCTGGGACCGACTCCTTTACGTATCAGGTTAGTGACGGGACCAATTTGTCCAATGTGGCGACGGTCCACATCCTGGTGGATCCAGTCAACGACGCGCCGACGATCACGAGCTTGAGTGGGGACAGCCTGAGCTATAGCGAAGGCGATGGGCCTCTGGTCATTGAACAGAGTAGCAATGCGCTGGTGTCTGATGTAGACAGCACCAACTTCGATACCGGGACGTTGACCGTCTCGATTCCTGCTGGTGGCGACAGCGCGGAAGATGTCCTGAGCATTCGCAATCAGGGCACCAGCGCAGGCCAGATCGGCGTGAGCGGCAGCAATGTCACCTATGGCGGCACCACCATCGGCACCTTCACCGGGGGCAGCAGCGGCAGCAACCTCGTCATCACGCTGAACAGCAATGCCACCCCCACGGCGGTGACGGCCTTGGTCAAGAACATCACCTACCAGAACACGGACACCAATGCCCCCACGACTGGGGCTCGTACGGTCCGCTATGTGTTGACCGACGGCGATGGCGGCACCAGCGCCAACTACGACACGACGGTCACCGTCAGCGGCGTCAATGATGCACCGACAGATCTGTCGAGCGGTATCGAACTCAATACGGATGGTGGAAATGATGCCTATTTGATTTCGGATACGGGTTTGTCACAGTCGCTGACAGCCACGACCGTGGAGATTCGTTTCGCTGCCAATGATCTACCTCTTGAGACGGTGTTGATGTCCTTCAACAACCCCGCCGGAGACGAACTCAGCATCCAGCTTGATGATCCGTCAAATAACCTTGAGATCGATTTTGGTGCCAGTACTGTGGCGTCTGCAAGTGCAATCGATTATCGGGCGGCCCTGGTGGATGGTACCGTTCATACGCTGTCAGTGACCTGGGATAGCACCGCCGGTGATTGGTCCGTCTATATTGACGGGATCTTCATTGAATCAGGTACTGGGCTGAGTGCGGGCTCCTCGCTTGACACGACCAATGGTCAGTTCGTCTTCGGGCAAGAGCAGGATGCCCAAAACAGCGGGTATGACTCAACTCAGTACTTTTCCGGTACCATCTATGACGTCCGCATCTGGAACGATGTTCGCACTGCCGGTGAGATTGGCCAGTATTACCAGCAAGAACTCGGTCTGACACCGGCAGAAGCCGCCGCCGTCGGTCTGGTTGCCAACTGGCAGATGGACGGTTTCAATGGTTCGAATCAGGTTGTTGAGATCGTCAGTGGAAACAACCTCAGCATCGCGCATGCAAGCGGGACTGGATTTACTACCGGCGCCGTGAATGCACAACTGTCAATTGACGAAAATAGTGCCAACGGCAGCCATGTTGGCTTTGTTACTGCAGAAGACTCAGATGCCAGTGAGACGTTCAGCTACAGCCTCACCGACTCTGCGGGCGGGCGGTTTGCCGTCAATGCCATGACTGGTGAGATCACCGTGGCGAATAGCACGCTGCTGAACTACGAAGCGGCGACGAGCCACAGCGTGATCGTGCGGGTGACGGACGCGGGCGGGCTGACCTACGACGAGACGTTTACGATCACCCTGACCAACGTGAACGAAGCCCCAACCGGCGCCGATGCCACCGTCACGGTCAACGAGGATACCTCCCATACATTGACCACGGCCAATTTCGGGTTCAGCGATGTGGATGCGGGTGACAGTCTGAGTGCGGTGCGGATTGACACGCTTCCGAGCGCCGGCAGTTTGACGCTGTCTGGGGTAGCCGTGACAGCGGGCCAGGTCATCACCGTGGCCGACATTACGGCGGGGAATCTCGTCTTTACACCGGCCGCGAATGCCAATGGCACCGGCTATGCGAGCGTCACCTTCTCGGTCCGTGATAGCAACAACGCCTACGATGCGGTGCCGAATACTCTCACCGTCAATGTGACGGCGGTGAACGATCCCACGATCGTGACAGGGGGCACGAGCGGGACGGGCAATGAAGACACGACCCTGACGGGGACCCTGACGGCGACCGATGCGGACGGGCTGAGCGACGGCACGGTGTTTACCGTGACCACGAGCGCGACGAACGGGACGGCGAGCATCGATCCGGCGACGGGCCTGTGGAGCTACACGCCGAATGCCGACTACAACGGGACGGACAGCTTCACCGTGACCCTCACCGATGATGCGGGCACCAGCACCACCCACGTGATCACGCTGACCGTGACGGCGGTGGCGGACATCACCAACGACAGTTTGACGACGGCGGAGGATACCGCGATCAGTGCGAACGTGCTCACGGGCACGAACGGGGCCACGGCAGATAGCTTCGAGGGCACGCCGGTGCTGACGAGCGTGACGCAAGGGGCGAACGGGACGGTGACGTTCCTGGCCAACGGGACCGTGACCTATACGCCCACCGCGAACTTCAACGGGACCGACAGCTTTACCTACACCATCACGAGCGGGGGGGTGGCCGAAACCGCCACGGTGACCGTGACGGTGACGGCGGTGAACGATGCGCCAATCTTGGGTGCCAACACCGGCAGCACGGTGGCTGATGGCGGCACGGATACGATCGATAGCAGCGAGTTGGCCGTGACAGATGTAGATAATACGGCCGCTCAGTTGACGTACACCATTGGGACCGGTCCGGCCTATGGACGACTGGAACTGACGACCGCCCCTGGTGTGTCCGCGACCACCTTTACGCAAGCGGATATTGCCTCCAATCGGCTGGTCTATGTGCATGACGGATCTGAGACGACGAGCGACAGCTTCACGTTTACGGTCAATGATGGGGCTGGGGGGACCCTCGGCCCCACAACCATGACCCTGACGATCACGCCGGTAAATGATACACCCACGATTACGAGTAACGGGGGCGGCGCCACGGCGGCGATCAACGTGGCGGAGAATGTCAGCGCGGTCACGATCGTGACTGGGGCGGATGTGGATCTGCCGGCGCAGGCGCTGACCTACAGCATCAGCGGGGGAGTGGATCAAGCGCTATTCACGATCAATGCCGCCACCGGCGCGTTGAACTTTACGGCGCCTCCCGATTTTGAAGTGGCCACTGACGCGAATGGCGACAACGTGTATGTCGTGCAGGTGCAAGTCATCGATAGCCAGGGGGCGAGCACGACCCAGACGATCCAGGTGACGGTGACGGATGTGGCAGAAGGACTGCCACCCACCCCAACGACTCCGCTTATCCCGCCGGTCCTGCTCCCGACGGCCCCGCTGAGTCCGACTGGTCCAGGACCGGTGCCTTCGCGCCCCTCGGGCCCCGCCGAGCCGCCAACAGACGCACTCCCTCAGGCTCCGGTATTGCCAGATTCACGCTCTGCGCCAGTGGAATCTCATTCTGCAACCGTTCTGCCATCGCCGACGGAGCGCCTGATGGTTATCAGGCCTGAGGAACCGAGAGAAACGATCGATGTGGTGAAGGATTCGGTGCTCTTCCACTGGATTGACGAAACCAGAAGGCTGCTCTTGACCGGGATTCCCGAGGAAGCGACTCCAACGCCAGAATCTGAACCAGACAAGGAATCTCAGTCGGTGAGCGATCTCCTGTTCTCCAAACTCGATGAAATGACGGCCTCGCTAGAGCGGGCTATGGGCGTGTCCCAAGAGCAGCATGCGATTACGGCGCGGATCGCCGCGCTGACGGGGACCACCTTGTCGGCCGGTTTCGTCGCGTGGGCCCTCCGCAGCGGCACCCTGCTGGCGAGTTTCATGGCGACCATGCCGGCCTGGCGACACTTTGACCCGCTGCCGGTGTTAGGGGGCAGCCGCAGCGAGCGGGAACGCCGTCGTAAAGAAGTAGAACAGGATCAGCACGCAGAAGCCACCGAATTCAAGGGGCTGAAACATTTGCTCGACCTCGGACTTCCGCCTGACCGCAAGCCCTAATCAGCCGACCTGAGCGGTCTAGATTGGCTCTCTCCCACCTCGCTGATCAGTCTGTGCCCTCGATTCCCGGCACCGTGAGGCGGTGCGGATTGTGTTCAACTGTATTGATTCCGCCAGGAATGCGCTGGAGGCGGTGCCAGCCCACGTGCGACACACATCGCATGAAGTGTGGCAACGCCGACAGGGACGGCACCGCTTACGCCGGCCACATGTGCGCAGATTGCACAAGGCTTCAGGAAGTTCTTACGCTTTTGGGCGTGTCATAAGTTCTTCCTCGCAGACTTCCTGAATCTGGTAATCTCTTACACAATTTTCTTGTCTGAAGACACAAGGTACCCTGACACTATGTCGATTCAAACGTCAGCTCGGGCCGTTTCGTTGGCGAGGCGGCTTCTTCTACCGTTCCTGATCGTCTGCGGAGTGGTGTTCGCTCTCGTGGCAGGATATGGCGCGTTTCTTTCAACGAGTTTGGCGCTTCCCAAAAGCGATGAGCATCCACCCCTGCTGATCTATGGCGCCCCGTTGTTTTTAACGCCGGGAATCCACGCTGCCGATTCAGGACTGCTCGACCATCTGCAACGGTTGGAGTACAAGCCGGCCACTGCGGCACCGCGGGTTGCTGGTGAGTACTTTGCGACCAAGGACTCCATTGAGATCTTTCTTCATGCTCAGGAGGAGGCCCGACTGCCTGCACGATCGGTCCGCTTGAAATTGGCCGATGGTTTCGTCACTGAGGTGTTGTCCGTGTCCGATGGGCGCCCGCTTTCTTTGGTCTCGCTCGAGCCGGTGTTGATCAGTGGGATGCGCTCCGGCTCCAGGCAGGTCCGGGAATGGATTCCCCTAGACCGTGTCCCTCCCACTCTGATCAAGACGCTGCTGACCGTCGAGGATCGTCGATTTTTTTCTCATTTCGGGGTTGATCCCATCGCGATTGCTCGAGCGTTTTGGATCGATATAACTCGCGGCGCCCTTGTGCAGGGAGGCAGTACGCTTACCCAACAGTTAGCCAAGAATCTCTACTATTCTTCCAAGCGAACCATTGGGCGGAAACTTCAGGAAGTGATGGCTGCGATGGCGCTCGAGTTCAAGTATCGGAAAGAGGAGATTCTAGAGAGCTATGTGAATGAGATCTATCTTGGCCAAGCCGGACCGGTTTCGATCTACGGTGTGGGAGAAGCCGCCCATCGCTACTTCAGCAAGAATCTTGACGACTTGTCGATCGATGAAATCGCGCTGATCGTTGGATTGATCAAGGGGCCGAATGCCTATTCCCCTGTCAAAAACGTGGAGGAGGCTACGAGGCGTCGCAATGTAGTGCTTCGCCGATTGAAGGACGAGGGGGTCTTGACGGAGGAGGCCGTGGCCCAGGCCATGAACCGGCCGGTGAAGGTGATGCTGAATCAGGATGTCCTCACCGATGCGCCGTACTTTGTCGATCATCTGCTCAGAGAAATCGATCAGGGGAGAGGGTTGGAGATACCAGATGGAGCACGAATTTATTCGACCCTTGATCCCAGGGCTCAGCGAATCGTCGCAGGGGCGTTGCATGAAGGATTGGCGAAACTCGAAAAGAGCTATCCGCCCCTGGCTGGAGTTGAGCCTCCACTTCAGGGGGCGGCGGTTGTCCTGGATGTCAAGACCGGTCACGTGCGTGCGATGGTCGGCGGTCGTAACTATCAGCTGAGCCAATTCAACCGTGCGGTGCAGGCGCATCGATCAGCGGGGTCTCTCTTCAAGCCGTTTGTGTACCTGGCCGGATTTGAGGCAGCCCGTGACCACGGTACGACCGGACTGACTCCGGCAACCTTACTGGTGGATGAGCCGGTGACCTTGGAATCCGGCACAGGGTCCTGGTCACCTCAAAATTATGATCGGCAGTATCGAGGGCCGGTGACGGTTCGAACGGCACTTGAGCAGTCCTTGAACGTTCCCGCCGTTCGGACGGCACATCGAACTGGGATGACGGCGCTCACGAGTCTGCTGCACGCGTTCGGGGTCACGACACCGGTGGCGGACGATTTGTCCCTGGCGTTGGGGAGTTCTTCAGTCTCGTTGCTTCAGATCACATCCGCCTACGCCGGGCTTGCCAATGGAGGCGTGGTCATCCATCCGGTCGCGCTGTCCAATATGGTGGGTGAAGAAGGTGAGACCATCTGGAGTCCCCCGCTCGATCGGCGTCAGGCGGCAAGTCCACAAGGGACATTTCTCGTTACGTCGTTGCTGAAAGGGGTGGTGGACCATGGCACTGGGGCCAAAGCCAGAGTGTTGGGAGTGCATGGCCCAGTGGCAGGCAAAACCGGGACAACCGATGGGTATCGGGATGCCTGGTTCATCGGCTATACACCGGATATGGCGATCGGTGTGTGGGTCGGGTTTGACGATGAACGCCCTCTCAAGTTGACCGGCGCCCAGGCAGCTCTACCGATTTGGAGTGAACTGGCGAGTCGGCTTATCCCACGTGATTCTCCTGATTTTGAGGCGCCCGTTGGGGTTGTTCAGCGGAAGATTGATCCCAAAAGCGGACAACTCGCGACGTCGCAATGTCCGGAGAAGAGAGTTGAGTTCTTCATCACCGGGACCGAACCGACGGTCTATTGCGAAGTGCATGGAGGCGGGCTCTGGGAACGGATGAAGCAGACGTTTGGTTTACCGCAATAAGGTGGAGCGCGTACCCGGGTGCTGGATTCCAGAAACTGTTAGGCGTATCCCTGGTCCTCGGGTACCCTTGGGGAAGATTGGCCTGTTGAGAGGAGCCCCCATGAAAAAGACCGGGTCTGTCGACGATGGCAATATTACGCTGTTGGCAAAAGGTGTTGAGCTCAAAGGGGAAATCAAGGTCGAGGGTACTGTGCGGATCGACGGGCGACTCGAAGGGGATGTGTACACGAAGGGGCAAGTGATTGTCGGGGAAGATGGAGTCGTGAAGGGAACCATCCACGCCGATTCATTGATCAGCAGTGGACGCATCAAAGCCACGGTTACCGCAACCGGGAAGATCCAGCTTCTCAAAACTGCGATTCTGATCGGCGAAGTCCATTGCCCGATGATGCTGATGGAAGAAGGAGCCAAATTCCAGGGGGTCAGCGATATGGAGGTCACAGGTTGGCCCGAAGAAGCCCCTCGAGTACCGAATAATGTTCGCGACATGAATGCGCATCGTGGGAAAGCGATTGCCCTGATCGGAAGGGAAGTCGACCTGTAAGTGCGCTCTCGCCTTTCGCTCATTGTGTTCTCACGTCTGGTGGTCTTGCGCCTTCCATCCCATTCTTTCCTCCCGTGACAGACGCCGTCAGATCTGTTATTTACTCGATACTGCCTCAAGAGACTGCGACGTTCGTATGACTCGACAACAGATCTTTTCCATCGTGTTCTTTGCCCTCCTAGTCTTGCTCCTCTACCAAATCGGGTTGATGTTTAAACCGTTTGTGTTTTCGGCCCTGTGGGCCGGCCTGTTAGCCCATTGGGCCTTCCCCATGCATCTCCGGCTGGCCAAATGGTTCGGTGGGAAAGACGTGCTCTCTGCCGCTCTGCTGACCGTCGGCGCGCTGGGGGTTGTCGTTGTGCCGTTAGTTGCAATGGGGGTGATGTTGGTGCGGGAAGCCGGGGCAGCGGAGCAGGAGATCCGAGTATGGATCTCAGCCGGCGGGCTCCAGCGATTGCCGGATCAAGTGGCCGGCATTCCGTTGGTGGGAAGTTGGTTGAAGGCGGCGGTATCCGGGACCGGCAGTCCCACCGTTTCATTGGAACAGTCGCTCGTCGGTGGAGTCACGGAATTGGGCCAGTTTTTGGTCGGAGGAATGGGAGGCTTGCTGAAGAACACCTTCGCGCTGGTGACGAATTTCTTCATTATGCTGTTGGTGCTATTTTTTCTCTTCAAAGACGGTCCGCAGTGGCTCACCGTGTTATACGATTTGATTCCGATGGATGAGTCGCACAAGTCCAAAATCCTGACCCGGTTGGATCAAACGATTCGGGCGGTGGTGAAAGGGATGCTCGTCACGGCGATCGTTCAAGGGCTTTTGGCGGGGATGGCCTATTGGGCGCTCGATGTGCCGTTTCCGATGGGACTGACCGCGTTGACGACCGTGTTGGCGCCGATCCCGTTCGGCGGAACCGGACTGGTGTGGGGACCCGTGGTGCTCTACCTATTCTGGGTGGGTGCGAGCGGGAAAGCGCTGGTTATGTTGGTTTGGGGAATTGGCGTCGTGTCGATGGTCGACCAGTTCCTACGCCCGTGGTTGATCGGCCAAGATGTGCAGATTCCCGTGTTGCTCCTCGTACTCAGCGTGTTGGGCGGGTTGGCGCTGTACGGGTTGCTTGGACTTTTCGTCGGCCCAATTCTTATCAGTCTGCTGATGACGGCGGTGCAGATCTATCGAGAGGAGTACTACCTCAAGCCACCGGTCGCTCCTGCAGGTCCACCCATGCCTTCGTAACCTCCTTAGTCACGCTGCACCTGCGCACAGTGCTTTTCGTTCTCTAGCCGACAATGACCTATCACGCGTTTTGCTACTCCAGCGGAATCGTAATGGCGATCCCACCCATCACATCATTCAACTTGAAGTCCTGCTTTGGGCTTAACGGATGACTGTTGTGGCACGTGATGCAGGCGGATGAGACGGCACGGTCTGCATAGATAGCTTGGAAGTACTGCTTCTTGCCGCTTGACACAACTCCGGTAATCGGCCGGTCAGGCTGTCGCCTAAGCACCTCCAGCGCTTTTCGTTCAAACTCTGTGGCAGGCGCATTGCGTTGATAGATCGGAGAGAACCCGATAAGCCTATAGCGAATACCTCGTCCGCTCTCGGCGACCAACCGGCCTGAATGTTGAAGAAACTGAGCCGGCAGCAGGAGTGTGCTGTCCTGCTCCCAATGTTCGCTCGCAGCGACGATACCTTTCTCCTGCATACGGTTGACGATGTGCATCGTATAGATCGTCCGGTCAGCCTCCAGGATGGCATGCACGTAATCGGCGACTCTTTCCGGAGAGATGCTGCCGATGGGTGGGTTCTCCTTGGCTGCGTGAAGAGAAGCCCCGCCCCAGAGTCCCCCTACGAAGAGTGCGATGGTTGCGGCTCGGAACGTGATGCGGACGATGTCCATGGGCCTCCTTCGGAAGATAGGGGAGAACCGATCGGGAGGGTGACAACGCAGGTGGTGCCTTGGCCTTCGACGCTCTCGATGCGGAGATCGCCCCCGAACTTTCGGATAATCCGCCTGGCCACCGTGAGTCCGAGTCCAGAACCTTCCCCCTGTCCCTTGGTCGTAAAAAACGGATCAAAGACCTTTGATAGGTGCTGTTTGGAGATGCCGGGGCCGGAATCGGCGATCGTCGCCGTCACCGTATGGTCCGACGCGGCAGTCGTCAATGTAAGCGTGCCGGTGCCCTTCATGGCTTGGGCAGCATTGGTCACGAGATTTACTAACGCTTGCCGAAGTTGGTCCGGAAAGACCAGCACAGGGGTATGACCCGCATAGGTTTTGTGGATCACAATGTCTTTCATTTCAACGGTGGTCTGTGCCGTGGCCAGCACTTGGTCCATTATCTGCTCCACAGGCACCGGTACGTGCTGGTCGAAGGCCTCACGGTTTGTCACGCCGGTAAAATCGCGAATGATCGTCGCCATGCGACGGCCATGGGCCACGATGTCCTGGGCGCAAGACTTGATCTGCTCCAAATCCTGCTCGTCCTGAATCGCTTCCCCTAACCCGATGATACCGAACAAGGGATTGTTGAGTTCGTGGCCGATCCCAGCGGTGAGGACTCCGAGGCTTCCTGTCTTTTCAGCCTGGACCAGCTTATCTTGTAGTTGACTCTCATCCGTGGTGTCTCGAAGCACCAGCCCGATACTATCTTCTTCTCCTGGTCTTGTGGGTAATCGGAACCATTGATAGTGATAGATGCGCGATCCGATGTGGAGCTCAGCACGATGCCCGGCCGATTCGTGATCGGCACTTGGCGCAAGTGGATCCCTCGGCGCCGTCTCGCGCTTGATACCGGCTGTGGCAAGAGACGTATCCCCGTTGGCTTGGAACTCTGCGTGAAGTTGTTTCTGAACGGCTGGGTCGAGGGGAAGGATCGTGAACAGCGACGCTCCTGACATCGGTTCTTGGACCTTGAAAGAATCGCGGGCCGCCTGATTGATGTAGCGTACAGTTTCGTGGGCATCGATGAGGAGAATGGGAGTGGGGACGGCGTCTAAGATCTGATCCGTCGACTGCTGAAGGACCTGGACTTCCTGGGTTTTCAACTTGACCTGGTCGGTCAATCCGGCGAAGGCAACTTTCAACTGCTGGTTCATGCGGTTGAATTCTTCGGCCAGGTCCTCCAATTCGTCACCCGTGTGGATCTGAATCGGTGTCCGCAATTCACCGCGCCCGATTGACTGCGCGGCCATTTGCAGTTGCCGTACGGGCGTCACGATGCGACTGGCGGCGAGGTAGCCCAGCGAGGCTAGTAGCACGACAGCGACGGCTCCGAACACCGTCACCCAGGTGAACAGATGCTGAATCGGCGCGAAGAGTTCATCGGACGATTGCCAGACGAAGGTGTGCCACGACCCATTGTCAATCGAGCCGTTGGTCGCCCGGCTGGTCTCTGCCAGAGGGGCAAAGCCGATGACGGAGGTCGACTGTCCGCCGTGGCCGTCGCTTGAGGTTTGAACCCAACCGGGGTGTGGCGGTGTGACGAGCGGGATGAGCTTCGGATCGGACAACGGGACGCCGGTGGGAAGAATCGGGCAGCTGACGACGATCCCGTTGGTATCGATCAACATGACGTGGCCGGTCTTTCCAAAGCGAGTGACATGGGTCGCGGGAGAGAAGAACTCTCTGGCATCGATCACGCGGTGCAGCACTCCGACGACCTCGTACCGGAGACTATCCATGACAGGAAGTGAGATGGAGAAGACATAGGCGTTCACCTGGTCGTCGAAACGCACATCTTCGATATAGAGCTTGCCCACCGCTTTATTGAAGGCACCCTGCCACCAGTGGGACTTCTGGTGGCGGAACGCCGGATGGTCAGTCATGGTCCCGACGAGCGCACCCTGCGCATCGGTCAGGAAGAGCATCTTTGTCGATGAGCGAACCACGTGCGGAAGCGACTGGCCCGGCGCACTATGGACGCCGGTAAAGTATTCATGGAGCAAGGTGCTGAGAGGATTATCGATAATGGACTTGACGACGGCAGCATCTTTTGCCTTCCAGCGCTGCTCGAAGTCAGTGAGTGCCGTGGTCGGACTCTTGGGGTCTCCCCGCGCATCACGCCGTTGCTCCAACGCGCGAATGATCGCCGGGTCATTCGCGATGCGCGCGGTGTGCGCGATTTCTTCGGCGAGGAGGAGATCGAGTTTACGGGCGGCTTCGGTCGCCAGTGCTTTAAAGCTTTCCCCACTGACTTCCCGGATTTCTTGAGACCCCTGCCAGAATGCCATCCCCAAGCCGACGACGAGCGGGATGACACCGACGAGCAGCATAGAGAGGATGACTTTCGCCTTCAGCCCCCATCTGGTACCAGGCGGCGATGGCATCGGAGTTCCCTTCATGACTGAGTGGTCCTCTCACCGGCACCGGACTCACCGGGAAATGTGAGGGTAAAGGTTGAGCCTCGGCCGATCTGACTGTCGACCCCTATCGTGCCATTCATGTGATGAATCACATTTTTGATATTGTACAAACCCAATCCGGTTCCCTTCCCTGGTGGTTTTGTCGTGAAGAAGGGTTCAAAGATTCGACCAAGGAGCTCTGGGGCGATGCCGCTGCCGGTATCGGAGACACGAATCTGCGTCGCGTCGGCCATCGCGTTGGTTTCCAGCGTCAAGGTTCCGTGGTGTTCCATGGCCTGCACGGCGTTGGTAATGAGATTGACGAACACATGGAGAAGCTCATCGGGGTTCCCCTTCACAACGACGTCTGGCTGATACAGCTTACGAATTTCAATGTCTTGGAGCGCCACCGCATAGCGGGCAATCTTGAGCGCTTCATCCAACTTGCCGCCGACGCTAATCAGGCAGTCTTGCCGTAAGGATGCGCGACGAGAATAGGACGTAAGGTCTCGACAAATGGCCGTCGTCCGTTTCACGGCTTCAATAATATCGTGGGCCTGCAGGTGCACGGCTTCCAGGTCCGTTTCGTCCGTCAGATTTTCCGCCAGACCCAGAATCAGCTGGAGCGGATTGTTCATGTCATGCGCGATGCCGGCAGCGAACGAGCCGATTCCAGCAAGTTTCTCGGCATGGAGCAATTCGGTTTGCAATGTCGATTCATGTTGCACGAGTACCCAGAGAAGCCGTGCGGTCTGGCCATTGACCACATCGGCCCCCGCAGGCACCTCCTCCCGAAGCACCGACTCCATCGCTGGATCACCGGTGACGTCTATCACAAGGTTGAGCCCTTGGTGCGTGATCAAGTCGGTCACCCGGTCATAGACCGGCACGTGGAGCTCTTGGGCGCGTGTGAGCCCGGGAGCCGAGGGATTCTGATCGGTGATGCCGACGATCTGAATCCTGCTGATCTGATGGAGCGCATCGAGCAGGGCCATGCCCCCACGCCCCGCCCCAATGATGGCCACTCTCATCGGAGGCGAGGCGGGAGCTGATCCGATTCCCTGATTGTCGGCTTGCGGATAGGACATGGTCGGAGAGATGATCGTCATGCTGGCTCCCTGCTATGCTGTGGCCTGTTCCCTCAGAGATGGGCCAATTCACGCTGCTCCATGGCACGTGCGACGGAGGCCTTCAGTTTCTCGCCCTCTACCGGTTTCACGAGATAATCCACCACGCCTTGTCGGAGTAAGGCCGTGGCCATGTCGGTGTCGGGGAATCCGGTCAGGACGATCAAGGGGACCCGAGTATAATTCTGGCGGAAGTAGGCGATCGCTTCGATCCCATTCACCTTCGGCATTCGGATGTCGCAGATGATGACATCAAGGAGCAGCCGATTTTCCCCGTAGTTGATGGTTTCGATGGCCTTCTCGCCGTTCTCTGCTTCAAGGACATCGTAGCCGGCTTTCTGCAACGTCATGCGGACGACCTTGCGGATATCGGGCTCATCATCCACAACGAGGACGCGGCCATTGCAGCTCTCACCTCCCACAAAGAACCCGGATTTGAAGTCACTCATAAAAACCTCCTCGGTGAAGGGCGGGGTGATCCGTTTCCGTTTGTATTGTGAGTATGGCAAGCTTGATGCCGAAACGTGACGAAGGTGAGTCTGAAACAATTCAACGGCTTGCTCGACCAGAATTTTTGTTGCTGGTGGGTGCTGGCTCACATGCACCACCATAATTGCGGAAAACCACCACCGAGGATGCACATTGCGTTTCAGAGTCCATTTCGGCTAGGGTATCGAATAAGCAAGAGGACAAGAGGAGTGGAGGCCGGTGATTACCCCAGACGTACTGACTGACTATGTTCGCAAGTCCTTGCCGGATGCCGTGGTGACGGTGACCGACCGTACAGGAACAATGGACCACCTCAAGGTTGTGATTGTCTCAGATGGTTTTCATGGGAAAAACCTCTTAGACCGGCATCGGATGATCTATCAAGCGTTAGACGTGCCGATGAAAGACGGACGAATCCATGCGCTCGAATTAACGGCGCGCACCAGAGATGAGGCTTAGGAGGACATCATGGCCGACCAAATCGAAGAAGAAATCCAAAACGAAGTGAAGGCCCATAAAATTTTGATTTACGGCAAAGGGACGAAGACCATGCCGATGTGTGGGTTCACGAGGGAAACCATGCAGTTTTTCGATAAGTATGGGTACCCATACGAACTGATCGACGTCCTGTCGCAACCGGCGAAACGGGAAGCGCTGACGAAGATCACCAATTGGCCGACACTCCCCAAGGTATTTATCGACGGGACGTTCTATGGAGATACCGACGTCCTCGACCCAATGGCTGCCAAAGGCGAAATCGAACCGTTGCTGAAAAAAGCATTCGGGAAGTAAGTAGGCCATCCCTGCTAGTCTCTTGCTCCCCGAGCGCGCACGCGGGAGCAACGGTAGTGCGCTCTTCAGCATCGGGGTTTCTCGGGTTCGGATTATAGCGGCTTCCCTCTTCATCCTTTTCGGGTCTAGCAGATGCATGTATACTCGTCCTCATGAAACCAAGTCAACCGACCATCTCTCAGGGGTCACGACGGCGACCGAGCAAGTTGGGTCAGCAGCTTGCTGACGAGAAGATTGAACGGGCTAGGCGTCAGACTCCAGAAGAACGGCTGACGATTGCATTGAGCCTCTCCGATTTCTGCTACCGATTGAACCGGTGTTCTCCGAAGCCCTAAGCCAGATTGTTGGACGTCTAGACCAAGCGCAGAAGGAGCGCCTGCTTCATTCGTACGCGTTGATCGGTGGTTTTGCTGTGTCGGCTTGGGGTGTTGCGCGAGCCACGCAAGATATTGATCTCGCAGTGGCCCTTGGGACCTCAGACCCACAGGCGTTGGCTACCCACCTTGGAGCCGCATACGAATCTGGTGGCATAGATGACCCGCTACGAGGTGTCTTCAGGCTCAGCCTGAAATGTGAAGGGCAAGAAGTGCCGGTTCAGCTGATCGTTCTGCCGTCAAAATTGGCAGCCATTACGTTTAATGGAGTTGAAACCCTAAACGTATTTGGTCGTTTGGTGCCGGTCGTAAACTGGCAAGCGCTCGTGCTCTTGAAGCTCTACGCCGGAGGGCCAGTCGATCTACAGGACGCCCGAAGCATTGTAGCGGTCCGAAAACCCAACGGGATAGACCGGGAAAGCCTGATCGCCCAGGCCGATGTATTAGGACTTGCCCAAGAAGTGCGCATTCTGCTCGAATCTTCCGTCTGAGTTAGTGGCTTGCTGGCGTGAGCGTGCGCGGTACCTTGTTTCGATACGCCGCAATAGCCTGGAAGTTCAGAATGTCTCCATTGTGCTCAATCCAGCTTAAGAAACCAACCTCTCCATCTTCCTCACTTTTGTCAACTCGCGCACGGTCCAACAAGTTCAAGCAGTGGAAGAGACAGTTCCAGGTAATCAAGAATTCTATATATGATTTGGCGTCAAAGCGATTCGTTTATCAGCAAGTTACTAAACTGATCCAGGACAACCCACGTCTTCAGGTGCCCAGCGCTTTTTATGACTGGATGCATAGAGCATATGTCAGCGATATGTCGATTCACATCCGCCGATTGGCTGACAGAGATAAGAGATCTACCTCGCTCTACAATCTGGCGAAGGACATAGAAGATTATCCACAGGTGATAAGCCGTCGTCGGTTCACTCGTCCCTATAAAGACTTTGTGAAGCAATTCGGTCATAGGGATTTTGATCGTTTGTCGACGCCAGGAGCTGATGTGATCAGCAAGAAACGTATATCAAGACATAGAACGGCGCTTGTTAAGTGTCAGAAGAGGCTTCGCATTTACACGAACAAACACGTTGCGCATCTCGACAAAACGGGTATGAAAAAGTTTCCTACCTATGCAGAGCTAGATTCGTGCATTGATACAATTGAACGCCTTGCTAAGGACTGCACTCTTCTCCTTGAACAGAGTGCTCTCATCACCGCAGTTCCTGCTATTCAATATGACTGGATGGCTCCTTTCAGAGTTGCTTGGCTTGAAGAAAAGAGAGGGCGCTAGGCATGAAACTCGTCACTTGGACGAATGGTGATGGCTAGACCGCAATACCTTGTTTGGTTTCGTCCAGGTGCTTCTGTAGGTAGGTCATGAAGGGGGTGCCGCCGGTGCCCACGGCTGTGGGGTTGGTCGTACTAGTTTGGTTCTGACGGTTGATGTAGCTGTCTGCGTAGCCGATGTGGATTTCCCGGAACTGGGCCAGAAGGTCAACACAGGCACAGTAGGCGGACCACAGTTCGGGGTGGCTCTGCCTGCGATCATGGACATAGCCGGAAAGCAGAGCGCGCCCTTGGCCATCAGTCTGGTTCTCCAGGGCCTGAAGAAAGGCGCGGTGGGTAGGTGGCATGTACTCCCGCATTTCTTGTAAGTACACCGTCAAGGGATCAGGTGCATGGTGGATGCCCAGTCCGGCGTCCAAACAAGGGACGATTGAGCTCTGCGCGCCGGTCTCGCCACGAAACTGCTGCGGCTGCCGTGCGTAGGCTTCGACGTGGTCATAGATGAGTCCCTCGGGCAGGGACGGACTATTCTTCCAGCCGTGAATGTAGGGTCTCACGCGGGTGTAATAGACATAGGGATCGCAGCGCTCTTTCATGCGGAGCAGCGTGTCGCGCATAGCGGTTTGAGCGGCGGCCAGAGTTCGTAAGCCCGACAGGACCTCATCGTCATTCCCTTTTGATGCCGCATTGATCGCCCGCACCAGGCCCTCCAGGCCAGGCCCCGCTTGCTTCTCAATCTGGATATGGACGACGACGAACCACTCTTCATCCAACCCACCGAGAAAATTTTGCAACAGCACGATGTTGTCGAGCTGAATTGGCTTCGTCCCGTCAAGCCGGCGCCAGTTGTCCAATGCGTAAGACGCATAGGACAGGACCGGCGGACGGCCGAGTTTCTGGGCGATCTCATACCATGGCTGTGCGAGGTGAGAGGGGAGCTTGATGGCCGGCTGCCCCGGTGTTTCCCAGACATAAGCGTGGCCGGCGAATGACAGGATCCTCATCGAGGCTCGGTATTCGTTATCATGCCAACTGGTTGGAATGGACGGGAGCAACGACGGTTGTTCGTCGATAAACTGCCGGACTCGCCGCGCGCTCAACAGCTTCGGCATCTCGCGGCCGAGATGGTTTAGCGTGGGAGAGTCGGGCAGAGTTTCACAAGGATCCGACGGCAGGAAACCCCGTTCAGGGGAAATCTCAAAATCTGCAAGCGACAGCGGTTGGGATGGGTGGGAGTTCACAGAGGCCTCCTCGGCCTCACTCTACCACTCTAGCCGGAGATTGCAATCCGCATGTTTCGGTGGTGGCTCATGAGGTCGAGACTCACATGGCGGGGATCCACCGTGCCGTGGGCGATGTGACAGCTGGAACTCACTTGAGAAGAAAAAGGCCACCTTTTCAGGTGGCCCTTCCGTTTCTTCTCTCAACGGGTGCGACGCGGGTGCTCTCAACTGGCGCATTCACCGAGCATCTCCCGCTATTTGTAATTGAATTGGTCCTGCATGCGCGGTGAGCGAGCACTGAGAGTATCCGCACCACGCCTTGCTTCCTACGTGCCCATTTCCCAGGATGCCAGATACTTCCTCTGTTCCTTCGTCAGCGTATCAATGGCCACGCCCATACCGGCCAGCTTCAGCCTAGCAATTTCCTTATCGATCACCGCCGGCACCGGATACACCTTCTTCTCCAGCATCTTGTAGTTTTTCACGAGATATTCTGCGCCGAGCGCCTGGTTGGCAAAACTCATGTCCATCACGCTGGATGGGTGCCCTTCCGCGGTGGCGAGGTTCACGAGTCGGCCTTCGCCGAGCAAACTGACTCGATGGCCGGTCTTCTTCAGCGTAAATTGCTCGACGCCGGTGCGAACAACCCGACGCTTATTGGCCAGTTTTTCGAGAGCCGGGATATCGAGCTCCACGTTGAAGTGCCCACTGTTGCAGACAATGGCCCCGTCTTTCATAGCCGCGAAATGCTCGCCACGGATCACATGAATATTCCCGGTGACGGTGACAAAGAAATCTCCGATCAGCGCAGCTTGTTCCATCGGCATGACGCGGAAGCCGTCCATCAACGCTTCAAGACCTTTCAACGGGTCGATCTCGGTCACGACCACGTCGGCGCCCATACCCTTGGCCCGCATGGCAATCCCACGTCCACACCAGCCATACCCGACAACGACGACGACGGACCCGCAGATCAGCCGGTTGGTGGCACGCACGATGCCATCCATGGTGGATTGCCCGGTGCCGTAGCGGTTATCAAACATATGTTTCGTGTCGGCGTCATTGACGGAGATGACAGGAAACTTGAGGACCTTCTTTTCAGCCATGCTACGCAAACGGATCACACCCGTGGTGGTTTCTTCCGTGCCGCCGATGACGTTCTTTAACAGTTCCTTCCGTTTGGAGTGGAGGTGTGACACGACGTCGGCCCCGTCATCCATGGTGACATGGGGGCGGTGCGCGATGGCGGATTCGATATGGCGATAGTAGGTGGCATTGTCTTCGCCCTTGATCGCAAAGGTCGGAATGCCTTCATGTTGCACCAAGGCCGCAGCGACGTCATCCTGCGTGCTGAGAGGATTTGACGCGCAGAGACGGACATCGGCTCCGCCGGCTTTCAACGTGATGGCCAGATTCGCGGTTTCCGTCGTGACGTGCAGGCAAGCTGTGACCCGCACACCCTTCAGTGGCTGCTCCCGCTTGAATCGTTTGCGAATGAGTCGCAACACGGGCATCGTGGCTTCGGCCCATTCAACCTTTAATCGACCCTGGTCTGCCAGCTTGATATCTTTGACATCGTAATCCACGACACCCTCCTTCTCGGAAATGCTCATCGACATTCGTCAACGGTTAAATGGTTATCATGCGCCATCATGCAAAGGGGGACGGGTGGAGAACCCGTCCCCCTTTGCCGACATGCTACACTCAGGGCGCTTACAGCCCGGTGTCCTTGCGCAGCGTCTTCGTCTTGTCGGTTTTCTCCCACGTAAACTCAGGTTCGGTGCGGCCGAAATGGCCGTATGCAGCGGTCTTTCTGAAAATCGGTCTTCGGAGTTTGAGATGATCGATGATGCCCCGGGGAGTCATGGGGAAATGTTTGCGCACGAGCTTATCGAGAATATCGACCGACACCTTTTCAGTGCCCTTGGTGTCGACGAGGACAGACACCGGATCGGCAACCCCGATCGCGTAGGCCAGCTGCACTTCACACTTACCGGCCAGGCCGGCGGCGACGAGATTCTTGGCGATATAGCGGGCCATATACGAGGCGGACCGGTCCACCTTTGTGGGATCCTTGCCTGAGAACGCGCCACCGCCGTGACTGCCGTGTCCGCCGTAGGTATCGACGATAATTTTCCGACCTGTGAGGCCCGTGTCCCCCATCGGGCCGCCAACGACGAAACGGCCGGTGGGGTTAATGTGATGCTTCACACTGGTTGAATCGTAGAGCCCTCTCGGCATCACGGGTTTAATGACCTTTTCCATGATCTCACGCTCAATCTGCTTGCTGGTGACCTCGGGGCTGTGTTGCGTGGAGACGACGATCGTATCGATCCGCACGGGTTTGCCGTTCCTGTACTCGACCGTCACTTGGGATTTGCCGTCGGGCCGCACCCACTTGAGAATGTTCTTCTTGCGCACCTCTGCCAGCCGCTTGGTCAGCCGATGAGCCAAGACGATGGGCATCGGCATGAGCTCATCCGTTTCATTGGTGGCGTAGCCGAACATCAAGCCCTGATCACCGGCTCCTCCGGAATCTACGCCCATCGAGATATCAGGAGATTGCTGGTGGATAGCGGTGAGCACCGAGCACGTATGATAGTCGAATCCCCACGATGCATCGCAATAGCCGACATCCTTGATGACGTCACGGATAATATCCGGGATTTCAACATACGCCTTGGTTGAGATTTCACCGGCTACCAGTGCGATGCCGGTGGTCAGGATGGTTTCGCAGGCGACGCGGGAATATTTATCCTGCGCAATGATGGCGTCCAAGATGCCGTCGGAAATCTGGTCGGCAATCTTATCCGGGTGTCCTTCGGTGACCGATTCTGAAGTAAACAAAAAATTGTCTCGCATGTGCCCCTCGTGGGTTCAGGTTTATGGAAAGCCTGCGTTGCTGTGTTTGCTGATTGTGAATGTGACGAGTGGTGCTGAGTGACAGACCACGCACAAACGTGGGCAATTCTAGAGAGATCAGTCGGCTTTGTCCATCACTTCGATCGTAGGGGTAGAAATTTGTCACTCGCCGCTTGCTTGACTCAGGTTTTTGCGGACTTGTAACATAACCCCCTAGTAGCAAGAGAACCCGCCGATGGCTGAGGTAAGAAAGTTTGTTTGAACTGACCATGGCTATTTTGACGGCAGACTAAGAACGTGTCCATCCGTGTATCAACATGACACTTCATCAAGCGGCTCTGGTTTTCGCTTTCATGGTAGTCGGCGCGTTTTGCACGGCACCGTTATCCGAGGCAGAATCACCCCAACCGAAGAAACGGCCAGGCCTTGAGCGTGGCGTTATCCAAGTCGGTGACGAAGCACCGGATTTTATGTTGCGGGACCTTGCCGGTAACGTTGTAAGCTTGTCTCAGCTCAGAGGGAAAGTCGTGCTGCTGAATTTTTGGGCGACGTGGTGCGGACCGTGCCGTGTCGAGATGCCGGCGATGGAACAGCTGTACCGCACGTTGCCGCGAAGGGAGTTCGAGATCTTGGCCGTGTCGACGGATCAACAGGGCGCTGCGGTCACCCGTCCGTTTCAGCGAGAAATGGGGTTCACGTTTCCCATTCTTCATGACTCGGAATACCGTGTAGGCCTGACGTACGGGGCCCGTTCGCTTCCGCTCACGTTTATGGTCGATCGTCGAGGCATCGTGCGACAAAAGATTTTCGGTGCACGTGATTGGGGTTCTCCGGAGGCCCGTGACCTCATTCAAGAACTGATGAAGTCGTAGCCATGACACAATCCATCCCACAGATTTCGCTCATTGCCGCTTTTTCAGCGGGGCTCCTTTCGTTTGTATCCCCATGCGTGTTGCCGTTGGTGCCGAGCTATATTTCCTACATTACAGGCCTGTCCGTCGAGCAGTTGACCGATGCGTCTGAACGAGTGAAGTTTCGGAAGGCCATCGTTGTGAACTCCTTGTTGTTCATCGGAGGGTTTTCATCGGTCTTTATTGCGTTCGGGGCTTCAGCGAGTTTTCTCGGCCAGATCCTGATCACCCATCAAGATCTCATCCGTCGTGTCGGTGGCGCGTTGATTATCGTGTTTGGGCTCTATTTGCTCGGGATTCTGAACTTGAATTTCCTCAAGATAGAGCAGCGGTATCAATTCCGCAATAGACCCGCCGGGTACCTGGGGTCATTCTTGATCGGGGTTGCCTTCGCCGCCGGTTGGACTCCCTGTGTCGGGCCAGTGCTGGGGTCCATTCTTCTCTATGCCAGCACGACCGACTCTCTTTTTAGTGGGGTCGTGTTACTGACCTTTTACTCGTTGGGGTTGGGCTTGCCGCTGTTCCTCACGGCATTGGGGGTCGATCGGTTTCTGGCCTATTTCAAGGAAGTGCGGGCGTATCTGTGGGGCGTGTCGACCGTGAGTGGAGTCCTGCTGATCCTCGTCGGCGTGATGATCTACGCCAATTCGCTGACCGTGGTGACCAGTTTCTTGGAACGATATGGGATCGGTTGGTATTTCGGCCAGTAGATAGGCATCAGCTTTCAGCAACCAGCCGTCAGCTCACGAACAATCTGGATCAAACTACTCCCGTCTCCACTGAGACTGTTGAGCCGCGGTACTGATTGCGTATGTTGGCAGTTACCGGGCTAAATCAGCACCAAGCGCCGAGACGGCAGGCTGTAAAGCCTTGCCCCAGTGTCGTGGTAATGGAAGGGGAGGTGCTCAAAGAGTCGAGTGACGGAGGAATGCCGAGTGTTCCCATTGTCGCCGGAGCGAGCGATGAACTAATGGCTGGTCGACTGTTTCGGACCATCCCTGGGCCTGCGTCAGAAAAGGGAAGCGATTCCGATTTCTGCGCGAGGAGCGTATTCGGCTGGGCCCCTCCGATTTTCTCTAGCAAGCTCTTTCCCGCCCCTGAGGCAGTACTGGTCGGATACTTGTCCACCAAGACGACGAGATTCTCCCTGGCCCAATCGTCGGCACCCATTTCATGGTACGCCTTCGCGATGGAGTACAGGGCTTCTGCGGCGATGGGCTTGTCAGGATACGCCTTGAGGATTTGCTGGAACCGATGCGTGGCAGCAAGGTAGGAGCCCCGCCGGTAATAAAATTGTCCCACGAAGAGATGCATCTGCGCGATCCAATCATGGCATTCTTCGAGTTTTTGCAGAGCCTGGATGTCATAGCGGCTACCGGGGAACTCTTTTCTCATCTGCTCGAATGCAGTGATGGCATTGCGCATCGGTTCAGGATCACGATCGATGGTCTTCGCCATCTTGAAATGGATTTCCCCGATCCTAAATGCTGCGTACGGAGCCAGGACGTGATTGCGATGGAGCTCCAGAAAATGTTTGTATTCGACTAAGGCCTCCGCATACTCCTCTTTCTCGAAATAGGCCTCTCCCCGCTTCATGATGATGTTGGGGTGGTAGTGGTTCTCAACGGTATCTCCGAGAAAAATTTGCTCGTCTGTGCTGCTGAAGACCTTCTTGATTCCGCTTCGAACGTCACTTGTACCGATATCGCCGGCACACGACGTGATGAACAGTGAGCCGATACCGAGACAAACAGCCAGACTGAGTCGGGATGATCGTGACGGTCGATGGGCAATGATTCCGATGGAATGAAGGGACATACTGTCAAAACATAGCAAGGATACGGGCTAAAAGCAATGCAGGAGCGGTTTGGTTGACCTGCCTCTTTCCACTCCCTATAATCCGGCCGAGCATCGCAAGTTTGAGTATTTTTGCGGGGAACGGACGGTGTCTAGCGGTCATGATTCGTTCAAGAATCATTGGAACAGGTAGCTATCTCCCTTCCCGGATCGTCTCGAATGAAGAGATTGCTCCTACGTTAGGGGTATCCCCGGCCCGGATCTACCGTCTGACCGGTATTCAGACACGTCATTGGGCCGGCGATCACGAGGCGTCTTCCGACATGGCCGTCGAGGCGGGACGTCGGGCACTTGATGCCGCAGATTGTCCGCCTTCTTCAATCGATGCCATTATTCTTTCCACCACCTCTCCGGACATGGCGTTCCCGTCGACGGCCTGCTTGGTCCAACGAGGATTGGGCTGCAAGCCAGTGGGGGCATTTGACGTGTCTGCCTCCTGCTCAGGGTTCTTGTACGGGCTCTCCATGGCACAAGCCATGATTCTGAGCGGACAGGCCAAGACCTGTCTGGTTGTGGCCTCAGAGGTCAAGTCTCGGTCGCTCGATCCTCAGGATGACTCGACGGCGCTGTTGTTCGGCGACGGGGCCGGTGCTGTCATATTGCGGGGTGAAGAGGATGGCACGCCTGAGTGGCGAGGGATTCTGGGGATCAGGTTATATGCCGATGGAGCCCACCATGGACTCATTCGACTCCCCGGCGGAGGATCACGGCTGCCCTTGTCCTCCGACACGTTGCGTAAACGGGAGCACTTGCTTCGTATGCAGGGAGCGTCGCTCTTTCGGATAGCCATTCGCCGGATTGAACGGGCTGTGCTGGAGATCTTGAAGGAATTCGGTGCCTGTCCAGGAGATCTTAAGCAGGTCGTTCTCCATCAAGCAAACGGTCGAATCTTGTCGCAAGTTGCCGAGCGCTTGGGTATCGATCAGGGGCGCTTAGCCTCGGTGATCGAACGCTATGGCAATACGTCCTCAGCCTCTCTTCCGATCGCGCTCGATGATGCGGTTCGCGGCGGGAACATCTCACCGAATGATCTGGTGCTGCTGGGCACTTTCGGCGGCGGAGTCACCTGGGCAACGGGGCTTCTCCGCTGGTAACGCTAATAGATCGGGAGCGGGCGTTTATACCTTGCTTGTTTCGCTCAACTGAGTGGACACTCGCTTGCCGCCGCTGACTGGAAGTCGAACCACGAACCGACTCCCCTGAGGATGATTCGCTTCGACCCACACCTGTCCTCCATGTCCTTCAACGATATGCTTCACGATCGCCAATCCGAGTCCCGTACCTCCCAACTCGCGTGACCGGGCTTTGTCGACGCGATAAAACCGTTCGAAGACACGAGGCCTATCCTCTTCGGGGATACCGATTCCGGTATCGGCGACGCTGAGGTCGATCGCTCGGGCTGCTGGCTCGGCATTTCCGATCGGGGGAGCAAGCTTGGCGCCGACCGTGATGGTTCCTCCTTCCGGCGTATATTTGATGGCGTTATCGAGCAGATTGGTCAAGACTTGCACGAGCCGACCTTCGTCGCCCGCCACCGGAGGGAGCGACAGATCGACCGAGGTGACGAGACGGTGCCGTTTCTTATCGGCGATCGGTTTGATCATGGACAGCGTCCGGTCGACGACGGAACGCAGTTCAAGCGGCTCTTCCTTCAGTGAGACGCGGCCAGATTCGATTTTCGAAAGTTCAAGCAGATCTTCGAGGATCAGGTTCAGTCGATCGCTTTGTTTGAGGATGATCTCCAAGAATTTCACGGACGTCACGGGGTCGTCCTTGGCG
Organism: Nitrospira sp. Ga0074138; assembly: GCA_001464735.1. Lineage (GTDB taxonomy): Bacteria > Nitrospirota > Nitrospiria > Nitrospirales > Nitrospiraceae > Nitrospira_D. Next base: position 9,876 of record LNDU01000045.1, on the reverse strand, counting down.
CCGTCCAGCAGGGCTTCCACGTAGCCCTTGATGGAGGTGAGCGGTGTCCGAAGTTCATGGGAGACATTTGCCACAAAGTCTTTCCTGATCTTCTCCAGACGCCGCAGTTCGGTGATGTCATGAAAGACCAACACGATACAGGCTTCGCGTTCCCGTTCTCCCCCTGCTGGAGAAGCTTCGATCTGAAGACACCGCCCCGTTAGAGGCAGCACGATTTCATCTTCGCCCGGTACGCGTGATCGGAGGATGGTCGTGACCAGGTCGTTAAGCTGTTGATGGCGGAACAGCTCGGCGCAGGGGCGCCCTCGAGCTTCCACGCGCGAGATGTCGAACATCCGTTCCAACGCCGGGTTGATCTGCAACACGTGGCCGCGAGAGTCCAAGACCATGACGCCTTCGACCATTGATGTGAGTACGGCAAGGAGTTGGGCTCGATCTTCTGAGAGTTCGTCGATCTTGGCATGCAGCTGGCCTGCCATGTCATTCAGCGTCGTTGCTAAGAGACCGACTTCATCATGGGCGGTTGTTCTGATGGGCATGGTCTGATGGCCAGAACTGAGTCGTCGCGCAGCCGATGCGATGTCCGAGAGAGGTCTGGTGATGTTGTGCGCCAACCCGACACTCAGGGGTAGGGCGACGAGGAACGCGACTCCGAGCGCGAGAAGAAGGTGCCGTTTCAATTCTGCAATCTCGCGGTCGACGATGGCCATCGGCAGGCCCACGCGCACGGCGATCGCCGCTGCCTCCTGAGGCTGACGTAGCAGCACCGCGCGATACATGGTGCGCTCGCCGGTGGTATGACGTGGGCGGATGTCCTTTCCCTGTCCCGTGGAAAAGGCCTGTTGGATTTCTGGCTGAGATGTGTGATTCTCAACAGCGGGCACGTCGGCATCTCGTACGGCGCTATCCGCGAGAACCGTTCCGTCTGCGGCGACCAGCGTCACACGGGCGGATGATCGGTTGCCGAGGTCACGTGCCGTCTCCTGCAAGGAGGAAGGGGTCGGAGGTGAAGACGATGAGTGAAACAGCGGCTGAAAGCCGTATTCAACAAGCTTGGTTTTTGCCTCCAGCGCATCAGCGAATTGCGCGAGGTACTGTTGCTCGAGGGCCTGGACCGTCATTACGCCGGCGATCAGCAGCCCACAGGCGACCGCCACAAGCGTGCCAAGCGTCAATTTCCATCGAATCGACCACGTCATCCTGATCAGTCGAGATCCATCAGCTTATAGCCCAATGATTTAACGGACACGATGGCTTCTTCTAGGAGCGGCAGCTTTTGCTTGAGGCGGCGGATATGCACATCGACTGTTCTGGTTGTTCCGTAGTAGTCGTAACCCCACACGGCGCTGAGCAGGACTTCACGGGTCAACACACGGCCACGATGCCGAAGCAGATGCTCGAGCAGGCCAAATTCCTTTGCTGTCAACGGTATCTCGTGTTTCCCGAGGCTGACCTCATGCCGAGCCAGGTTCATGGTGAGCGCACCATAGAGGTGCAGATCTGGGCCATCAGCAGGGGCACGCTCGATACGACGCAGCAGCGCTTTGACACGCGCAACCAGCGCTTTGGGGCTGAACGGCTTGGTGACGTAATCGTCAGCCCCTAACTCCAGCCCGACAATCGTGTCCGATTCTTCCGCTTTTGCCGTGAGCATGAGGATCGGAAGCATGGCAGTGCTGGGCATGGAGCGGAGGCGTTTGCAGACTTCGAGTCCATCCATCTCGGGCAACATCAGATCCAGGACGACCAGATCGGGCTTCTCCTCTTTGACCTTCTTCAGCGCGTCGAGCCCACTGATCGCGGTGATCGGTCGAAACCCCTCTCTCTCCAAATAGTGTTTCACGAGCTGCAAGATGTCCTGCTCGTCTTCGACGATGAGCACTTTCTTGTGAGCGGAAATTCCCATGGGACGTGAGCGTACGGGGGAGGGGAGAGAGAGTCAAGCGGACAGGGGTTACCGGGCAGTTGGCTCGCTCGGTGATGGCTGGTTATTTGTAGGCGATCGCCGCGCTCGATGGCCCAACGAGATGGATGACCTCGACCCATGTGAAGCCCACCTCGCTACACCACCGGCGGAAGTCTGCGCCGGAATAATCAAACGCGTCGCCGAATTCGATGAGCATGTTGAGCGACATCAGCAACCCCTGCACATTTTCTCGACGGGCATCATCGATCAGTGCTTCGATGGCCACCAACGCGCCGCCCGGTGGCAATGCGTCGTAGGCGGCTCGGAGTAAATACATCTTTTTCTCCAGATTCCAGTCGTGCAGAATCATGCCCATTGTAATGATGTCTGCCTTTGGTAGCTGGTTCTTGAAGAAGTCGCCGGACGCCGTGCTCACGCGATGTTCCAACCCAGCGGCAGCGACGTATTTCTTCGCAATCGGTTCGACTACCGGCAGATCGAAGCTGATGCATTGCAGGTGGGCATGGCGCTTCGCGATTTCGATGCTGAGCAGACCGGTCGCGCCGCCGACGTCGCAAAGGGTCTGGTATTTTGAGAAGTCGAATTTCTCCGCGAACGCCTCGAAGTTGAGGCGTGAAATGCCGGTCATGGCGTCCATGAATTGTTCCAGCCTAGGCAGATCCGAATAAAGTTCTTCAAACATTCCCTTCTGCCCATGCTTCACCTCGTTCTGCGGCCGTCCTGTCCGCAACGCTTCCGGCAGATCATTCCAAAATTTGAACAGCCGCGCGTTGAGCATAACGAGAATTCCTCCGATGTACCGCGGGCTCGCAGCATCGAGGAAGAGGGTGCCTTCTGCAGTATTCAAATACTTCGCATCGGGACCGTCACCATCACGACCGAGAAACTGCATCGCCACGAGCGCATCAAAAAAATCGGGATTTGCGCGTGGGTGGAATTGCAATTCCTTGCCCAACTCCGCCCCTGTAAGACGGCGACCGGCAAGTGTCGTGAAGAGACCGACCTCCACAGCTGTGAGCAGCACCTTAGAGCCCCAAAAGCCAAAGGCAGTTTGCAAAATGGAGGAGGGATTTGGAGAGGGGTTCATATGACAGTGATCTCCTGCTGGTGGTTACAGGTCACCATTGATAATTTCGTCGCCGATCCGCTCGTTTCCTCATCTCAAACATCAACGAGCAGTCCGCAGATGTCAATAAATACTCTGACGTTACCCGCGGTGTCCTTGCGCGCGACTGAAAAGATAAGGTTGGACTTGGGATCCGCGTAGAGCATCGCTTCTTGGCTTCCAAAGAACCTCGCGGGAAACTCTGGCTCGTCTATCTCAGACACACCGGTGAGCCCAATGGGATAGATACCGACTCTCGAACGTGTCGTCACGTGAACCGCGTAAAAGAGGGGTTGAGTCGGGTGCCCGAAACCATTGATGCCGAGAAATTTGACATCGAATCGTTTCCTGGCCGGCACGGTACAGACGACGACATCCTTGTTGCTTTCTCCATCACTCAGATTGACAACCGCTCCCGTCTGAAAAGGTCGTTGAGCCATACGAGGGACTCCTTTCATAAGAAGAAACAGCGAACAAAAGTTTTGACAGAGATTGAGCGTACGAGGGGTGGTAGGGGGAGTCAAGTCAGCAGAGTGATGGCGGCACAAAGTAGGTCTGTTATTCAATGGCGTGAGCATGACTCCCAAGAGCGTTTTGGGCCGACACCTGTCCGGGTGGGATCATCAAGATAGCATCCATATCGGTAGCATTATGGATGCCCAATGGAGAGAAGGGAGTAGGTGCGGTGACTTTGACTATCAAGTATGCTGCAGAATCACTGTTGAATCGACAGATCAAGTTATGGGGGCCTGAAAAGGGTCGGTAGAGACTCATGAACGCCTACGAACTCTGATTCATCCATATGTGACCTGGTGTTGGCAAAGCAGTTTGAAAGCAGTTTGAAGGACTAGGGTAATGATGACGGCAATTCTGTTGACGAGGCCAGTGGATCTGACGTATCGTGGCCTACCGATCCAGGTTCGTGACTAGATACTGGAGCTGAGCCTAAGGAGCTACGCCAACCATGAAGATCTATCTTGCCAATCCCCGCGGGTTTTGCGCTGGTGTCGATCGGGCGATCGATATTGTGGATCTGTCGCTCAAGAAGTACGGCGCTCCGATTTATGTTCGTCACGAGATCGTTCACAGCCGACACGTCGTGAATTCGCTTCGGCGAAAGGGCGCGGTCTTTGTGGAAGAGTTGAACGAAGTGCCGGAAGGGTCGGTCGTGATCTTCAGCGCACACGGTGTGGCGAAGTCGGTCTGGGAAGAGGCGAATCAGCGTCGTCTGCATGTAATCGACGCGACCTGCCCGCTCGTGATCAAAGTTCATAACGAGGTCAACCGTGATTACACCCAGGGCTATGATCTAATCCTCATCGGTCACGCCGGCCATCCGGAAGTGATCGGAACGCTGGGCCAGATTCCCGATAAGTTTCATTTGGTGTCTTCTGTCAAAGATGTGGAAGAATTGCGAGTGGAGAACACTGTCAATCTTTCCTATGTCACGCAGACGACGTTGAGCGTGGATGAATGTCGGGACATCGTCGGCGCGCTGCATCAGCGGTTTCCGAACATCAAGGGGCCACACCAGGAAGATATCTGTTACGCGACGCAGAATCGGCAGAATGCTGTCAAGGAGTTGTCCCGCCTGGTGGATGTCATTCTGGTCATTGGGTCGCCGAACAGCTCCAATTCCAATCGTCTACGCGAACTGGGAGAGCAGTGCGGCATTCCGTCGTACCTGATCGATTCAGCTGCCGACATCGATCCTGCATGGCTGCAAGGGGCCAAGGCAGTTGGGATTGCGGCCGGTGCGTCAGCTCCGGAAATCCTGGTCACGGAAGTCGTTGCATTCCTGAGAGCGTCGGAACCATCCGATGTTGAAGAACTCACGGTGATCGAGGAAGACGTCGAATTCCTCTTGCCGAAGGAACTGGTTCAGATAGAATCCTCGAAAAAGCCGGTCGGTAGCATTGCCGGGTAGCTGGCGGTGCCATCCGCTCATATCCCCACATGGCCCTATATCTTGTAGGGCCATGTTATTCATTCCACCACGCAATGTGTTTTGTTTTTGATTTCCCAAAACCCTTGTGGTACAAGGGCCGGAAACTTTTTGTTTCTCAAGCACGCGTCTTAATCTGCGCGTAACCGAGGGTGAGCTGATGTATCTGAAATCTATGAAAATGATGGGCTTCAAGTCGTTCGCGGAAGCCAAGATTGAATTCCCTGAGGGGGTCACTGCGGTCGTCGGGCCGAATGGGAGCGGAAAGAGCAACGTCGTAGATGCCATCCTATGGGTGTTGGGGGAGCAAAGCACCAAAACGCTCAGAAGTGAAAAGATGGAAGATGTCATTTTTAACGGCACCGAACTACGAAAGCCTTTGGGGATGGCGGAGGTGTCGTTAGTGATCGGTGGGCTTGATCCGGCAATAATGAAGCTGGACGGTGGCTCAGGACTTCCGAACGAGCTGACTGAGGCGCAAGAGATGATGATTACCCGCCGTTTGTACCGCAACGGCGAGAGCGAGTATCTCATCAACAAGATTCACTGCAGGTTGAAGGATATCCGTAGCTTGTTACTCGATACGCGGGCGGGGAGCAAAGGACACACGGTCATTGCCCAGGGCCAGATCGATCACATTTTGAATGCGTCGCCGCAAGACAGGCGCGAGCTCATCGAGGAGACCGCAGGCATTGTCCGGTATAAGAAACAGAAAGCCGAGGCGCTACGGAAGTTGGAAGCGACGCAGCAGAATCTTCTGCGTGTCCGAGATATTGTGGCAGAGGTCAAGAAGCAACTCAATTCGTTGGAACGCCAAGCTCGCCAAGCGCGCACATTTCAGACTCTACAGGGTGAGGCGCGCGGAATCGAAGTGATATTGTTGACAAGGGAATTCAGGGTCTTACGACACGCATTGCAGGAGGCGGACACCGAAGTCCTGAACCTGGATCAACAAGACTCTGAGAAAGCGGCCGACCTGGCTCGGCTCACAACAGAACTCGAACAGGCGCGTCTTGAGGCGATTGCAACCGCTGATTCTATCGGGAAGATTCGAGAGGAATTGGCGGGTGTCGAACAACGGCAGGCCCACGCGCTGACGGTTGCCGAGGTCGAACGAAACCGCGGGCTGTTATTCGGCCAGCAACAGGTACAGGAATCGGCTGAGCTGGAGGAGCTAGTCCGATCACAAGAGCAGTTGGTTGCCGGACTTCGTGCTATCGAGTCGTCATTAACGTCGGTTGAGGAGGAGATGGCGATTCGGGATCGGACTCTCGGGGAGCTCGATGAAGAGCTGACGAGCTTGCTCAACCAACGGGCTGCGGCTGTTGCGGAGGAGGAGCGAGGGCGCAAAGATGTGCTGCAATTGGCTGTGCTCGTCGCGAATACTGAACAAGGTATCTCGCAATTGGCGAAGCGAGTGGAAGATCTCATGGGCCGCGGCACTCGCTTGTCGTCGGAGCGAGACGAACTGCGAAGCCAACGTGAGTCAGCGATTGCGCGCTACGAGATCTTGCGCAAGGAATATGGAGAGGCCGATCGCCTTGTCTCGCAACTACGGACAGAACAACGCACCGTGCAAGAGGAGGCGGCTCAAGCTACGGGTGCCCTCCAGTCGTTGGATCCGGTGATCTTACGACGCTCAGAAGAGCTGGCCGGAGTGGACTCTCGCCTTGAAGCATTGCAGGGTGTGGTTCGTGAAGAGATGGGCTACGGTCGACAGGGGATCCAGCAAGGCCCCGCCCTGAAGTCTTGTGACGGGGTACGGGATGCGGTGGCCGAATGGTTGGTGGTTCCGTCGGGGATGGAACGGGCGGTTGAGGCGGTGTTGGGAGAACGCGTCCGAGGATGGTTTGTGGATGAACCGTCCGTCGGGCGACGGTTGATTCGATTTCTTCAACAAGAATCGCTCGGGCGAGGCAGTTTTATTCCCCAGCGCCCACGATGGGAAGGTGGACGGAGTCATGATTGGTGGACGTCGATCGCCACGCAGCCAGGCGTTGTCGGGCTTGCCGTGGAGTTGGTCCAAACCGATGCCGCCCGAACGTCGGCCCGCGATTCGTTGTTCGATCGCGTCGTCATTGTTCGATCATTGGACCAGGCGATGCAATTGTGGGAGCAATATGCGTGGAGCGCTCCGAACGGTCCCATCTTAGTGACTCTGGATGGGGAAGTGGTGGATGCGTCTGGCATTGTGACGGGTGGTCAGGTTCAAGGAACGCCGGGTTTGCTGGAACGCCGGCGAGAGGTGATCGATCTTGAAACCAAACGCCATGTGCTTGTGGAGGAGCTTAATCAGAGCAAGCAACAGCGAGAGATGGTGTCTGCCCAGATCCAGATGCTTACCCAGCAGGGCCGCCAACTTGGAGATGCGCTTCGTGACGCCGAGATGCAGAATCTGTCGCTGCGCAAGGATGAAGAGAAGCTTCAGCATGTGCTGAACGACCTTGACCATCGACTCAGTGGGATGGAGACGGAAATTCAGGACGGTGTCAGCGAAGGTCAGCGGTTGGAGCAAGAATCGCACTCGGTCCAGACGCAATTGAGTCAGTGGCTGGCTGAGAAGAACGGACAGGAAGCGATGTTAGGGAGTGTGCGCGAGCGACTGGGGCTGCTCGATCAGAATATGAGAACGCACCAGGAACATGTGACTGAGGCAAAGCTGACCGCGGAGGGTTTGCGAGCCAAACGGGAACATGAGCAACTGAACCGGACTCGGGTGACACAACAGATCCAGGAGACGGAAGATCGGCGTCGTGCGCTGGGTGAACACCTGAACAGTCTGAAGGGGCTCATCGAACAGAGCCAGACAGAACAAGCTCGTCAGGAGGGCCTCTGCCAAGAACTCGGCGTCACTGCCGGGCAGGTGAAGGGAGAATTGGTCGCCGCTCAGGAACAGCAGGCGCAACAGATGGCGGCGAGTCAGACGCGTGAATCCGCGCTGGAAGAGTTGCGACGAGGGATTTCGGTTCTGCGGGATGCTCGGATGACGGTTGAGGTCCGTCGAGCAGAAATTCGCACGCAATTGGGGACTGTCGAAGGAACATTGTCGGGGACCTATCAGCTTGATCCCCTCACACTGATCGATGATCCTACGCGGTCGATCGACCAGATGAACGAGTCTGAGGCCACGGCCGTAGAGGAGCCCGCGCATCGCTCCGATGCCGAGTTGAAAGAGCAGTTGCAGAAGCTCCGTGACCGACTAGATCGAATGGGCCCCATCAATTTAGCGGCGATCAGCGAACACCAAGAGCTAGAAGAACGCCATACATTCTTGTCTGCTCAAGAGCAGGATCTGTCGAATTCGATTGCTTCATTGAAGGAAATTATTCAGCGGATTCATCAGACGACGAAAGAGATGTTTTCAGCCACGTACCAAGAGTTGCAGCAAAAGTTCACCGAGGTCTTCGGTCAGTTCTTCCCTGGCGGGCGGGCTGAGCTGCAGCTGGTCGATGAACCGCCTGCTGAAAACGGTGAACCTTCCGGGAATCAAGAGCCAGGTATTGAAATCGTGGCGCAACCGCCTGGAAAAAGGCTGAAGAGCATCACTATGCTGTCAGGCGGAGAAAAGACGCTTACGGCGATGGCGCTGTTGTTTGCGAGTTTTCTGATCAGGCCGACACCGTTCTGCCTGTTGGACGAAATCGACGCCCCGCTGGACGAGGAAAATATCGGACGGTTTACGGGGGTCTTGAAGGAGCTGGCGCAGAACGCGCAGTTTCTCGTCATTACGCATAACAAGCGGACGATGAGCATCGCTGATTCCCTCTTTGGCGTCACCATGGAGGAGCCGGGGGTGTCCAAATTGGTGTCCGTCAGGCTCGGCGATCTGCAACCGGTGTAGGCGTAGCTGTCTTGCAGCACCAGCTTTTGATCAACGTAAGGATTGGGAGTTCTCACGCCCTTCTTCACCATCCTGGGTAGACTCGTTTCGGAACGGGTTTGTCGTCAGCCGTGACCCATCTCCAGGGTGACGGACACAGTTTTCTGCTTACCGCCATAGCCTCTTTTGTCTCTGCAGTGCCAATTCCCGTAGGTAGTTTGACATTCTAGCGTTCAAGAATGTCCAGGTCATATGCCGGGAAATGCTCTGGTCATCTGAAAGGGCTGCAGAGTTGTGGAGCGAGCTCCCATCACGTACTGAGAGGTGGATGCCCTTATTGAAGTAAAGCGTAATTTGTCAAATACTTATGGAGGTGTTCACTCTTATTTGCCAATAGTGGATGTGTAGTCAAGAAAAGGGGTTTTGCTATGAAATGGCGAATGACTCACGGTATCGTTGTTGCTCTAGCAAGAGCGTGAAAGCTGCTTCACAACCTACATCAACGAGGAGGGATCATGGCACTTTCCAAAATCCAGGATAGAGGGCTTCACCCACAGTCGGTTGCTCTTGCCCATGTGAGCTTGGAAGCACTGCTCAGGCCCAACTGCAAAGCGGCTGAGAGGCCATTGCAGGTGGTGCGGGACGAGCGGAAGGAAGAGTTGGAGCATGATCCTTTGGGTTCTGCCAGAGGCATTGTCAATGGACTACGCCTGTCAGTCACGTTGTGGAGTTTCGTTACTCTCGTTGTCCTCTTGACGCGGTAACCATTTTCCCGTCTTGTCGCACTTACTTTCCTGCCACATCTTATTCAGGCCCACACCCACGTGTTTTTGGTGAGGACATGTTGCGAATAGCAGCATAAGTCACCAGCCGAACCAGAAGCTGTCACTCCAAAAACTCACGATCTGCTTCTGGCAGAAGATTAAGGTGAACACTGGCAATGTCGGAACCTCCGTCTAGGGTTCAACGTTGTGTTGGCTTTAAGGGCCTGTTGAATAATAGGGTCGTTGATTGAACGTTTTGCTATACTGCGCCCCGTCCACAGTTGCTTCCCCACCTGGTACCCCTGGAGCTGTTCA
>LNDU01000044.1 GCA_001464735.1 Nitrospira sp. Ga0074138 | reverse complement strand
CAACGCCGCCGTCAACGTCGTCTTCCCATGGTCCACGTGCCCAATCGTCCCAATGTTCACGTGCGGCTTCTTCCGCTCGTATTTCGCCTTCGCCATAACCCACTCCTTTGTCTAGAACACTGAAGGTGTCAACCCGTCGCGCTCTCTACTTATACCCACGGATCAAGCAAGCCCTGCATGGAGCCCACGACGCGGATCGAACGCGTGACCTCGTCCTTACCAAGGACGTGCTCTACCAACTGAGCTACGTGGGCATTCGACACGCTAGAGGTCATTCGTGAACCTAGGCCCTCTCTCCAAATAATTGATTGCCACTACCAATGCTCGACCATTGACTCGTACCGCCCTAGCACCATTTCTTGGAGCGGGCGATGGGATTTGAACCCACGACAGCCAGCTTGGAAGGCTGGAACTCTACCACTGAGCTACGCCCGCCTTATCCGTAATTTTCTCGATTCACGCACTCATCAGGCTAAGCACCTGAAGCTTTTATCCGGCTCACTCCACATAACAAGAAGCTCGCCGGCCCACACAAGCGCGGCATTGGTGGGCAGGCAAGGATTCGAACCTTGGAAGACATAAGCCAGCAGATTTACAGTCTGCCCCCTTTGGCCACTTGGGTACCTGCCCGCGATACTTCATCATTTTCGATCAATCAATTTCAGCACACAGAAGACGTGCTCACCGACCAACCGCTCAACAAAGACAAACAGACCTACCCGCGCACAGCTTTCTTCCTCAATCCCCAAAGATTGATTCGCTGAAGTGCTCGGACAGGCCAGATGACGAAATGCTGGATTCTATTGATGAACTTCCGTCATGTCAAGAGGGGAATTCAGCTCCGGTACTTTTTTTTAATTTCTCTTTCCCTCGGTAGCCTAACAGGCAGATGCAAGAGATGTCCCAAGTGAAGCTTCCAACTGCTCAACAAAATCATAATGAAAACCGAGGACTTGCTTCATCAAGACCACAGCTTCCCGCAGTGTGAGCTGTGACGGTTTCGCCAAATATCGCTTCTGGGCAAGACGTCGCTCTTCGGGATCTTCAGGGACATAGTACCCTCGGAGCTCTACTTTCTCGAATGCTGCTTTGAGTCGCTGTATCCATCGATGAGCTTGCCCCCGCTCCTGGAACATGGATTTCCGGGTCTTGCGCTGTACCTCAAGCTGATTCCACACGGTCCAGCCAATAAAGACCGCCCATGTTTCATTCAGCGCTTCCCAGGACTCGGCCTGCGTCAAATAGCGCGACTCCGTCTCATTCTGTCGCTGAATAATCGGCGCGATTTGCACTTCACTATAGCGACAGACTTGCTGCTCTCGGGCAAAGCCCAGCAGATCTTTTGAACGGGTACCGGCCTCGCGAGATTGCTCCTCTATGAGACTGAGATAATCCATATAGGCATGAAACAGTTCATGATAGAGCACCTCCAGTTCCTTGTGCGTCATCTGAACAAGCGGCTTGAGGACCCTCCCCGCAGCGTTAAAGGACAACGACCGGTTCAGGACCATCCGATGCTCTCCGGGATGGTACTCTGCGGCGTAGGTCCGAAGATCATCGAACTCAAACCGAATAAAGTCCGGTGGGAGCGCCTTCAGAAACTTCGTAGGCAACTGGACCCGTTCCGCGTCATCGAGAAAACGCACCCACGTTTGGCCGGCACTGCCTTGCTCGTTCAGAGATGTGACGGATGCCTCGGCGAGAAAAGCTGATCCAGGCCAGCAGCACCACACGACGAGGAGCCATCGAATTGGGTGGTAGCTCATGTAGATAGAAAGCAGGCTTGGTACGTCACGACAACAAACTGAAATCAATAATAGGGGTCTCGTGCCATTCCCCAATCCTCCTGTCCGCCTTCCTCCACCAACGCGAGGGTATCAAGCAGGTCCGAGGACACATGGTCCAGAAACCGTGAGGGTTTCGACAGTAGCATCCCGCTGGTCTTGTCGTACACATTGATGGGATACGTCATAAACAAATGTCGCTTGGCTCGCGTCACAGCCACATAGAAGAGCCGACGCTCTTCTTCTAATTCATCATCGGTCAGAAAGGAATAGGCGGATGGAAACCGGCCGTCGACTACCCAGATCACAAACACGCACTGCCACTCCAACCCCTTCGCGGAATGAATCGTCGAGAGTACCAGCCGTTCATCATCGCGATCGGGCGCTTCTACATTCACCGCACTCCCATCAGGCGGTTCCAGCGCCAGATCGGCAAGAAATTCGTCGATGCCATGATACCCTTCGGCAATCGTATGGAGATGATCGAGATCCCTTGTGCGCTTAGGGTAATCGTCGTACTGGTCCTTGAGGATCGGAAGATAGTACTCGTAGATATGACTTACTTGATGTTCCGGTTCCCGATCGTCCGATCCAGCTAGACTTTCCAGCGTGTTGGCCAAGTTCTTGAGACCCTCGCCGGAACGGCCGCTCACTCCGCGTAACACATCATATGGTCGCTCAGCTTTCACAATCGCAGCGAGTAAATCCTGGGCCTTCTTCGGCCCCACCCCTTCCACCAACAGCAACACGCGATGCCAGCTCACCGTATCAAGCGGATTCGCGACGACTCGCACATGGGCCAGCAGATCCTTGACATGAGCTGTTTCGATAAACTTCACCCCACCGCGCTTAATAAAGGGAAGCCCCTTGCGAGACAACTCAATTTCCAAGTCGAAAGAGTGGAAGCTTGAGCGAAACAAGACCGCCACTTCGCTCAGCGATACCCCTTCTTCGCGAAGCTCAAGAATCTTCTGCGCAATGAATCGCGATTGCGCATGTTCTCCAGCCGCTTCGACCAACGCCGGCAACGGGCCATCGATCTTTCTAGTAAACAGACGCTTCGTATACTTCTCGGCCGCTTCATCGATAATGCAGTTCGCGAGGTTCAAGATCGGTTGAGTACTGCGATAATTTTCTTCTAGTTTATAAATCGTCGTGCCCGGGAACAGCACTGGAAAGTCCATGATATTTTTGAAGGTCGCACCCCGGAACGCATAGATCGACTGCGAATCATCCCCAACCACCATCACATTCTGATGCGTCGTCGCCAGCTGACGGATGACTTCGGCCTGCAACCGGTTCGTATCTTGATACTCATCCACAAGGATATAGCGATACTGGCTGGAAATGCGTGTGCGTGCCGTCTCGTCCAGCAACAACAACTGCCGCAGCATGACCAAGAGATCGTCGTAGTCCAACAACTGCTTCTGTCGCTTCGCAGCTTGATAAGCCTTCTGCAACCGACCGAGATCTTCCGAATGATCCGAGAAGTGGCTGAACTCTTCCAGAATAATCTCGTCGAGGCTGCGCAAGGTGTTTTCACTCTTGCTGATCATTTCCATGATCGTCCCCTTGCGGGGAAAGCGTTTATCCTTCTCGTTGAGGCCCAGCTGCGATCGCACAAGAGCGATCAAGTCTTCCGCATCGCCGCGATCCAGAATCGTGAACCCAGGTTCTATGCCGATCGACCGGCCATTGCGGCGCAATAGCATGTTCGCAACGGAGTGAAACGTCCCTCCACAAACCCGATGACTACTCGTCCCGATCAGATCGCCAGCACGTTCCAACATTTCCTGTGAAGACTTGCGCGTGAACGTCAGCAAGAGAATGTTCGACGGATCCACGCCGGAGTCGATCAGATACGCGACGCGATAGACCAGCGTGCGCGTCTTGCCACTCCCAGCTCCCGCAATGACCAACGACGGCCCATCACCCGCCGTCACTGCTGCAAGCTGCTGTGGATTCAGCGCCGCCGCGTAGTCGATCGACAACTTGCGCGGCACGGCGTCCTCAGTAGGTCGCTTCAGTACATAGGTTTTGACTTCTCGTTCCATGAAGGTATTCGAAGAGGGTAGCCGCTAATTTCGTTATTCAGAAAAGGTCGTTGTATACCACACTCAACTTCCCTTTCCTATCCACCTGAGACCATCATCCACAGCTGGTAAACCAACCATATGATAAAGGCGATCATAAGTAGCAAGAGGGCCACCGTGCCCCCGATGATACCGGCCACATAAAACCAATCAGCATGGGTTTCGCGATCCAGCTTCATGGCTGCGTCGCGAAGCAGCGCAGCGTTTCTCGAATGACTCCGAAACCAGACCGAGAAGAGATCCCCAGCAATTGGAACGGCTCCGACCGTCCCATTGATGAGCAGATTGAGACTCATGCGGGCCAGCACAATTCTGGGAAGCTGTAGGCGTGTCGCTAATCCAAGAATGATCGTGCCGATGAGATTGGCCAGAACATCACCGATGCCGGGAATCAGTCCGAGCAACGGGTCCAACCCGATGTACCATGACGTACCGGGTATCCTGATCGTGGTATCCATCACCTTGGCAAGCATGTCCGCAATGGTGATCAGATGCTCGCGCGCCTCATCACGCGGCAAGACCTGAACGCGAGGCTCCGACTCCATATTTCGCACTGAGCTGAATTCCATTTGGCAGCTCCTCGACTCCGGAGGGCTCACTCTATCGGATGGGGTGAGCAAGGGCAACATAGATGGATGTGTGCCAGTTAAAAAGGCAAGATGCGATCTTACAGGAGCTTCACAGCCTGTACCGTTCACACCCTAGCAGCTCATCCATTTCTTCCTCGCTTTAAATACCGCTCTCGTCTCCGCTATAATCCCGGCTGCTCTTGAGCAAACTCTATGGCCACTATCACTACTGACTACAAGGAATGCCTCCGCCAGCTGGCTGAACTGATGCTCGCCGTGTCGGGCGAGTCGGTCACGATGATGAAGCGCACTGCGCCAGAGCAGGCGATCAAGCTCAAGCGGCAGCAGGAGTGGGGCATCTACCTGGAATTCCTCAAGGTCATATTCAATCTCGCGGATCGGCTGGTGGCCCTGCACATTCCACTCAAAGACCAGATGGAGTTTATGAACGGGCTGGAAGACGCTGTGACGCAACAGCTAAAGCGCGCGTTAGAACCGGCCTTCGGAAACAATGCGGATCAGATGGAAATTGTCATGACGATCGGGACGACCGTGGCGGAGAGTCGGCAAGCCTACGAGCATTACAAGTTCCTGATCACCGAAGATTCGAAGACAAAGAACGAGATGTTCCGCGACTTCGGCGACAAAGTCGCCGAAACCCTCGGCGCAGCCAGCAACGCGCAGCTCAGCTCCGCGGCGACGCTCTGCGCCAGCGCGGTCGTGCCGGCGCTCAGCGCAGTCCTGCAAGGGCAGGCTCCTCCCGCTCAAGAAGCGTCGCAGGTTATGCCTCCAGACATCGGGACATCGACGGAACAGAACAAGTCGACCGGCCAGGAGATCAAGCTTGTCAGCTTGATGTCGAGCGTATCGGGCGAAGAAGTGGAGACTCGTTGGGGACTCCATCCCCGGTTTCGTGAGGACCTCACCACGTCCGAGCTGCAGCAACTCTCCAAACTCCTGAACCGGGTTGCAAAAATCCTTGGCGAACGTTATGCCGCCGTGGCATTCTCCAAAGACTGGGCCTCGTGGCATAAGGCCGGGCACGCTTGATCGCAACCGGTGCTCGCCCGTCATTGTCGATACTGATTGCGTGATCTTGACCAAAGGAGTGTTTGTGGATTCTCCTAACGTAGTGAACCGTTCTCTCCCGCAGAACCTCAATCGTCTACCCGAACTGGCGCAGAATCTCTGGTGGAGCTGGACGTTGGAGGCTCGCCAGCTGTTCGAACTGATCGATCCGACTCTGTGGTCTCTCACACATCACAATCCCGTCAAACTCTTGTCTGATGTCACACCGGACCGGTTGGCACGCTTGGCTGAAGACCCGTCGTTTCTCCGCCAATACTCGGCGGTGTTTCGCCTGTTCGACGAATATCTAGCCAACAAGAAAAGTTGGGTCGGGACTCACCATGCGGATCTGGCGAAGTCGGCGATTGCGTACTTCTCAGCCGAGTTTGGGTTGCATGCCTCCGTCCCCATTTATAGCGGCGGTCTTGGAATCTTGGCCGGAGACCATTGCAAGGAAGCGAGCGATATTGGCTTGCCGCTCATTGGCATCGGATTCATGTACCCACAGGGATATTTCCGCCAGCGAATCACGCCGGAAGGGTGGCAAGAGGCGGCCTACGCCCCGTTCAACCGCGACGAATCTCCAGTTCATTTGGCCCTGACTCCATCGGGAGAGCCTTGCCGGTTTGCCGTCGAGATGGGCAGCCGCCGAGTGATCGCGACTGTCTGGAAAGTGCTGGTGGGACGGATCTCGCTCTTTCTCATCGATACGGATGTGCCGGACAACAGCCCGGAGGACCGGGCCCTCTCCGCCCGTCTCTACGGCGGAGACCAAGAAATGCGCCTCTGTCAAGAGATCTTATTGGGGATCGGTGGCGTGCGCATGTTGCGCTCGCTCAATATCTCGCCATCGATCTGGCATGCCAACGAAGGGCACTCGGCCTTCCTCACCTTGGAGCGGGTGCGTGAGTTTGTTCAAAAGGGGTCGTCCCACGCGGAAGCCTGCGAGCTGGTCCGCCAAAGCACCGTCTTCACGACACACACCCCCGTGCCGGCAGGGCACGATGTCTTCCCGCACCATCTGATGGATCGATACTTCGCCGGCTATTGGGAACAACTGGGCCTCTCGCGCGATGAATTCCTCCGCCTTGGAGAAACTCCCGAGTCGCGCGGACACGGTTTCAACATGACGGCGCTGGTCATGCGCCTGTCGGCCCATGTCAACGGCGTCAGCCGCGAACATGGCCGCGTCTCACGAGAGATGTGGCAACACTTCTGGCCGGGGTTGCCGACCGACCAAGTCCCCATCCGCAGCGTGACCAACGGCATTCATGCCCCGACGTGGATCTCGCCGGAGCTGCACCATCTGTACAGCAAGTCGCTCAGCCCGAACTGGACCCACACCTGCGATGATCCGGCCATGTGGCAGCGGGTGATGGACGTGCCCGACCATGAGCTGTGGGCAGTCCGACAAACAATGAAACGGAAACTGATGAGTTTTATCCGTGAACGAGCCAGGGTCGGCTGGATGCATGGACATCTTCAGCCGTCTCAAGTGATCACACGCGGCACGCTCCTGGATCCCGAGGCTTTGACCATTGGCTTCGCTCGGCGGTTCGCGACGTACAAGCGGGCGACCTTGCTCTTCCGAGACCTGGAACGGTTGAAGGCACTCCTCCAAGACCGCTGGCGGCCGGTCCAACTCGTCTTCGCCGGCAAGGCCCACCCGGCCGATGAACCGGGGCGATACTTCATTCACGAGGTACTGAACTTCTGCCATGACCACAAACTCGGCGGTCGCGTTGCGTTTTTGGAAAACTACGAAATGCATATGGCAAAATATCTCGTCCAGGGCGTCGACATTTGGTTGAATACCCCTCGCTTTCCGATGGAAGCCAGCGGCACCAGCGGCATGAAAGCCGCCCTGAACGGCGTGTTGAATCTCAGTGTCCTCGATGGCTGGTGGGTTGAAGGATATAATGGAGCCAACGGGTGGGGCATCCAGCCGCTCAGCGAACAGGCCGACGTGCCAGCCCAAGATCATCATGATGCCGAGCAGCTCTATCGCATACTGGAACAAGAGGTGGTGCCACTGTTCTATCAGCGCGATCGCGACGGAATTCCCCGGGGCTGGCTCCAAATGGTCAAAGAATGTATCCGCACCATTGCGCCCCGGTTCTGCACGACACGCATGCTGAAGGACTACGTTGGCCTGATGTACCACGCCGCCACGGTGCGGCCACCGACGACATGGTGACTCGGTTCGACGCAGCGGATCGCTCTCTGATACGCGATCAAGGCTTCACCCCGACTACCATGACACGTGTCATCGGCGCGATCCTTCTGATTCTCATCACAGCGCCTCTCCTTCCTGCATCGGCAGGAACCCCTTCCACGGTCGAATCACAAGCCGCGGCCCTCTTCAAGGCCGGCGACTACCCCGAAGTGACCGCTCTCTACCGAGGTTTTCCACCGGACGTGACACCCTCGAACGCATTCCTCCGGCTCTCCTTGCTCAGCTATGTCCGACTTGGACGAACAGACGAAGCCCTGGCCATCTATACAAAATTGAACCAGACGGGCCAGCCCTATGATGCTTCGCTGCTTCGCCCATTGGCACTCGGAGTGATTACAGACCGCGTTCGAGACCGAAAAGAGCATGTCCGCATTGCGGCCTACTCGGCCCTTGCGGAATTGGGCTTGCCTGAGACCTCGGCGATTTTGGAGGATGGCTTACTAGATACGTCGGTGGTTGTACGCGCACGGGCCGCTGAGGCGATCGGAAAAGCAGGACTGGCAACGAAGTCTGGCGCCTTGCACCGTGCGTTGCGGGATGACATGCCAACCGTCCGCATTGCTGCGATGACCGCGCTGGGGGAAGCACAGGCCACCGACGTACAGCAACAGTTTCTGAATATCGCTCGGACCGAAGATGGGCCTGAGGCCATCTTCGCCTACGCCGCCCTGTTCAAACTTGGGCATACTGAAAAGCTGGACGATATCATCAACGCCGCGACCCTGCCGGACGCAGAGACGAGGATGGCAGCACTGGGGGTATTGGGGCGCCTCAAACGTCCGGCCAGCCTGGCGGTCCTCTCCCAAGCTGTGTATGATCCTGATCCATCGGTGCGCGCGTTCGCTGCCGGAGCACTGGGAGAATTTGGCTCCGCTGGCGGCACGGCTCCGCTCACCCACGCAATCGGGGACGAGATGCCAATGGTCCGCGGTGTCGCTGCGGCAAGTCTCGGAAAGCTTGGCGTCAAGGATAACCGGCCCTTGCTGCTGGCACTCACGAGAGACCCAAATAGTCATGTCCGTGCCAGCGCCATAGAGGGATTGATTCGCCTGGGCGATCCCTCCGCCATCACGCTAGCCAAAGAGTTGGCTCGGCATTCCGACCCTTCAATCCGCGGTGCAGCGGCACAGGCCTTGAGTGCCTCCGCCGAGAAAGACGCTTTGGCGGTTCTCCAGACGCTCTTACAGGACCAGCAGCCACTTCCTCGCCTGATGGCCGCCAAGGGATTGCGGAAAAGCAGCGAGAGTGCCATCCCGCTCTTAGTAACGGGTTTACAAGACTCGGATGAGGCCGTGCGTATTGCGAGTGCCAACAGCCTGCTCCAACAGTTGACCCGATTAAGTTCATCCAAACGTCGCCACTAACCGAGGCCCGCTATGGTTAAATTTTTCGCTGTTGTCTTGCTGCTCGTTGGGGCATTCGGGGCGGGCTACTATCTCGGACAACGGCCCGTCGGGACGCTTCAGCGAACCGTCGCAGAACTTCAACAGTCATTGAAGGATATGTCTAGAAACGTGTTGGATACGACACTCGGAATCGAGCGCGATCTCCGCAGGCGTCAAGGACTCGTGGATGCGAAGTCTCGATTGGTCCAAGCGAAGGCGCACCTCGTCGATCGCAATTTCGGCGATGCCGCGAAAGAAATGGCCGAAGCCATCGAGGCCGTGGAAGCCACCACAAAAGGAACCAAGTCCGACGACGCGACCAATGCGCTACGAGACATGGCCGGATCGCTGCGAGAGGTGAAGTTGGAAATTGTGACGGGGAAACAGGTGTCGATGAAAAAGCTGGACGAACTCCAGCAGCGTATGAATCAACTCTTGAACAACTAACTCAGGCGTTGGCCGGTTGAGAGATTGATGGCTTCTTCCACTTCGCCAGAATTCGCTCCACCCGCATCTTAACCACCATATCGGGATCCTTGAGCAAGGGTTTCATCGCCTCGCGGCCCCGCTCGTCACCGATCGACTCCAACGCGGCGGCAGCCGTCAACCGCGTAAACCAGTCTTTATCACCAAGCATCCCGATGAGGGGATCAATGGCCTCGCCGCTCTTGATCCGCCCCAAGGCGAGGACGGCGCACTTGCGGACATTTTCGTCCTTATCACGAAGGGCACCGATCAGTTTCTCGACGGACGGCCCACCCAGTACGACCAAGGCATCAATGGCATCGTCTTTAAACTCATCGTTCCGAAGTTGAAGCATCAGGGGATCGAGCACTCGCTCGTCGCGGATTTTCCCAAGCGCAGCAATCGCGTATTTACGTACCTCCCAATCGCGGAGCAATTTGAGAAGAGTCTCGACGGCGGGAGAGCCCACCTGCCCCATCGCCTCAATGGCGACCTCTCGAACCTGCCAATCACCGTCGCGTAGCGCGCGGGCCAGCGGCTCGACACACCGCTCATCACCCATCTCGCCCAAAGTAATCACCGCTTCGCGGCGGACCACCCAGTCAGGATCACTCAGCAGATCGACCTGAATGTCAATCTCATCCTTGACCTGCTCTTCGTCAAGGGCGACAGTGCCTGAACTAATCGCTCCCTCGTCGACAGCGGAAGAACCAGCCGGCATCTGATCGGCTACGCCACCGGCGAGCGGCTCGTCACCGGTCTGCTGACTGAGAGGGTTGATACCCTGGTGGGGATGTTTCGGTTCTTCTTCCATGGAATCAGAGCCTGGCACGACTGTGACCGCGAAAAGACTAGGCCGATGCAGGGGTGGCAGCCGTGCCTTTGCTTCCA
Source organism: Nitrospira sp. Ga0074138 (assembly GCA_001464735.1). GTDB lineage: Bacteria > Nitrospirota > Nitrospiria > Nitrospirales > Nitrospiraceae > Nitrospira_D. The sequence goes on along the minus strand of LNDU01000044.1, from coordinate 148,599 downwards.
GCCGCTCGTTTCTTCCGCTGCACAAGTGCCCGACGTTTACGCTGTTCCCTCTTCAATCGTTTCCTCAGTGACCGGAGAGCCGCGTCCCCCTCCGCGTTGCCTTGGTTGGTCAGCTTTGCGCCGATCTTCTTCTTCAACTTCACTTCATCCGGTTCCGCTGCGCGCTTCTTGGCCATCGCTCCATGCCTCCCCTTCGATAAACTCACGTATTGTCAGCTACTGACGAGAACGATGCAGTCTAGTGGAGAGCTTTGCACCGTGTCAACCTGAGTGGGATCGGCAAGATGAACCTTCCAGGCGTCTGCAGGCTGTTCAAAAGGGCTGTCCAGCAAGGCCGCAGCGAGCGAACAGGTGAGGCGTACGCTTCGATACGTTGAGCCTCTGAGCGATGCGAGAACGCCGCTGACGGGCTTTTTCAACAGCCTGCTAGTTGAGGACTAACGATGCGACCGGAGTGCCGGCGGGATGAGTGACCGCGAGCATGGCAACAGCCCAGCGATTCCTCCTTGCAATCCAGATATCGCCAAGGAAATTTCTAGCCGGAGAAGCCATTCCAGGCGACGCCCGATGGGTCCACGTCCGCGCACCAACTAGAAGCGAAGCAGCTCGGTCTGAGAATTGTTCTGACAGCAGCATCAGCTCCGGACGGCGCTCTCCGACAATCTCAACCTGCACATAGGCCACCCCTTCGTGCTCCACACCCAACTGGACAGCCGCGCCATGGGAAAGGTCGAGAATCCGCCCTTTCTCATAAGGACCCCGGTCCGTGATCCGGACATAGAGATGCTTGCCATTCGTCAGATTCACCACACGCACCACGCTGCCGAGAGGCATGGTCCGATGGGCAGCCGTCAGCGCTTCCATATCGAACAACTCACCATTTGCCGCTTGCCTACCATGAAACTGTTCACCGTACCACGAAGCGACCCCTCGATCTTTGATCCCAATATCCAATTGCATATCCCCTTTGGGGACCCAAGAGCAGGCCCCCAATGATAAGCACAGGATTATCGCAAAGGATGTGGACGACGATGAAAGCCGGCTGTGATGAAGCTCAGTGTGCATACTGGGTATCGCCTCCCTCCTGATGGCAACAACGAGACTACTGGTCGAGTCAGGGTATAAAAGGCATGGGACTTCGACAATACCGACTGGAGTATCGGCTCCCCCACTTCCGTATGGAGCCGCCCTCTGTGAACAAGAGGATGGCTGTGGGGAGAATTCAATAGATAGGCTACTCGCGACTTCTATATAAACGAGCCAGGATTTAAATTCAACACCCAATAGATCACACGAGATCACACGGATCCGGAAACGACAGGGAGACATCGTTGAGCGATCACGCTCCCGACATTGCGTAGATGACCCATCAGGCTTGATACTCATCCTACTACCCATATATTGACTGCCTTGAGCGGAGTGAGTAAGATCCTCCGTCAAGGAATATGATGCAGTTTCGAGAGCGGTGCCACTCCACTCTCCCCAATTGTTCACACCGATACCACATTCGTGATCGACGTTCACAACATCACCAAGCGCTACGGACATCACACCGCCATTGATCGCGTCACCTTCTCGGTGGCCAAGGGCGAGGTGTTGGCGTTCCTTGGTCCCAACGGTGCGGGCAAAACAACCACCATGCGGATCTTAACGTGCTTCATGCCGGCGACCGAAGGCACGGCACGAGTGGCGGGTTTTGACTGCAGCGAGCAGCCGTTGGAGGTGAAACGGCAGATTGGCTATCTGCCGGAAACGCCGCCGGTCTACCAAGAACTCACGGTGTCGGAATATCTGACCTTTGTCGGTCGACTCCGTGGAATCACGGGACCGAAACTCTCGTCAGCGCTCGACCAATCGATTGGACGACTTGAGCTGGGCTCCGTCCGCCATCGGCTGATCGGCAACCTTTCCCGCGGCTATCGGCAGCGCGTGGGGCTCGCGCAAGCGCTACTGCACGATCCCCCGGTCCTGATCCTCGACGAGCCAACGGTCGGCCTTGACCCCAAGCAGATCATTGAAATCCGAGAGCTCATCAAGAGCCTGGCCGGCTCGCATTCCGTGATTCTCAGCACCCATATCCTTCCGGAAGCGACGGCTGTCTGCCAACGAGTCGTCATCATTAATGAAGGCCGCATCGTTGCGGAGGATACCCCAGAACAGTTGTCGGCCCGATTGCGTCAATCGGAGAAAGTTTCGATTACCCTCAAGACATGCCCAGTTGACTGCGAGACGAAGCTTCGCGCGATTCCCGGCGTTCTTAGTGTTTTTCCCGGACAGGCGGGAGGAAGCTATCTGCTCGAATGCGAGCTGGGTCGTGACCTACGAGACGAGATCGCACGCGTAGCCGTGTTGAACCAGTGGGGATTGCTTGAACTTCGCACTGTGTCGATGACGCTGGAAGACGTCTTCCTCCAGCTCACACGCCACGAAGACCACCTCTCCGAGCCGGCCGAGGCTACTGTCAGCATGGCTCCCGCCGAAAGGACGGACGCGTAGAAATCGTATGACCCCGGTGCAGGCCATCATCGCCAAAGAACTGCGCGGTTATTTCGTCTCCCCCATTGTCTACGTGGTCGGCGCGGTCTTTCTGTTCATCTTCGGGCTGCTCTCCTACCTCTACGTTGGTTTCGCCGGGGCGCAAGCCATCCAATTGATGCAGATGCAAGGGGGGATGGCCCAGATCAACTTGAACGATCTGGTCTTCCGAAATCTTTTCGCGAGCATGCGGATCGTCCTCGTGATCATTCTGCCCATCCTGACCATGCGGTTATTCGCGGAAGAGCGCAAGCTGCGGACCTTTGAGTTTTTGATGACCTCGCCGATCAGGATTCATGAAATCGTTGTCGGCAAATTCGTCAGCGTGTTCCTGATCTACCTCGGCCTCGTCGGGCTCACCGTATTGGTCCCCACAGTGCTGATGCTGTTCAGCGACTTCGATTGGAATCCCATCTGGACCGGGTATATAGGCATGGTGTTGCTGGGAGCCCTGTTTCTTTCCGTGGGCCTGTTTGCCTCGGCGCTGACGGAGAATCAAATCGTCGCCGCCTTTGTGAGTTTCGGCCTACTCCTGACCATCTGGTTGATCGCCGGACTGGGGAGTCTCTTCGGCGATACCACGGCAGGCCGCATCATCTCGTATGTTTCCTACATGGAACATTATGAGCGTCTGGTGCGGGGGCTGATCGACACGAGCGATCTCCTGTACTTCGGAAGCGGATTGGTACTCATGCTGTTTCTCACACATCGCGTCGTGGAGTCGACACGCTGGAAATGAGCCTCAAGTCCTTTCCTCTCGGCATTCTCGGAGTCGTGCTCGGCCTCGGCGGCATGATCACGTACAGCCTTCGCCCTGACTGGCTGTGGGCCGTCACGATCGCGGAAGGGCTGGCGCTGGTCTGCCTCGTCCTGTTCTTTGTTTTCCATTTTGAGGCAGTCAAGGCGTTCTCCGGCCGGCGCTCGACCAGGATGGGGCTGAACAGCTTTCTGATGATCGTGCTGTTCACCGGCATCCTGGTCATTGTGAACTTTCTGGCCTCTCGACACTCGATACGTTGGGACCTCTCGGAAAATCAGAATTTTACGCTTGCCCCACAAACCCACCGAGTGCTCCGCGGCCTGCCCCACGACGTTAAAGTTACCGTCTTCACAAGAGAAAAGGATCCCGGCTATCAAGTATTCAAAGAACGGTTGGAGAGTTATCGGCAAGCCTCGACCAAGCTCAGCGTAGAATTCATCGATCCGGAGAAACAGCCGAAGATCGCCGAGAACTATGGAATCTTCCGAACCGATACCGCCATTTTCGAGAGCAATGGCCAGACGATCCGCGTCACCTCTCCCTCCGAGGTTGAGCTGACCGGTGCGCTGATCCGTATCTCCAAGGATGCCAAGAAACGCATCGTCTTCGTCGAAGGCCACAGCGAATTGAATGTCGAAGACAAGGACCGTAATGGTCTCTCCGCTGCCAAAGAAGCACTCATCCGACAAGGCTATGAGGTCGGCACGATCTCGCTCCTCAAAGAATCAGCCGTGCCGGATCATACCGCTGTGCTGGTATTGGCAGGCCCTCGCCGTGCCGTGACGAAAGACGAGCAGGACCGTATTCAGACCTACGTCGAGAAGGGCGGCCACCTCCTGGTGTTGGCCGATCCCGACACACAGACCGGACTAGAATCATTGCTCGCCCATTGGGGACTGGGTCTAGGGTCGGGGGTCTTGGTTGATCTACAAGATCGATTGGCCCAGGGAGACCTCACTGCGCTGTTGGTCAGGACGTTTACCGAGCATGAGATCACGCAAGACCTGACCTCTGCCGTGCTCTTGCCGCTGTCCCGGCACGTGACGTTCGACGAGCAGATCGGGAAAGACTGGGACTTTGTGCCGCTGGCCCGTACCTCGCCGAACAGCTGGGCTGAAATGAACATGCAAGGCCGGGTCGTGAGCCTGAACGAAAAGGAAGATGTGCCAGGACCGCTGCCCATGGCAGCCGCCCTGGCACCGAAGAAAGCCCCGGAGGAGGGCACACCCCGACCCGCCATCGTAGTCATCGGAAACTCTACCTTCGTCTCCAACGCTTTTTTTAACTTCCCTGGCAACAGTGACTTTTTCCTCCACACGACCGGTTGGCTGGCCGAGGAACGGGACTTGATTTCCATCGCACCACGAGAACCGGCATTGCACCCGTTCACACCCAACCCCACCCAAGAACGGGCGCTGATTTACATACAGGTTGTGTTTCTTCCATTCGTGACGCTGCTTACCGGCATCATCGTGTGGAGAAAGCGCCGACGATTATGATTGGCTTTCGTTACATATCTTCTGCAGGATGGTCAAAATGGCTGTCCAGCAAGGCCGCAGCGAGTGAAGGGCCGAGGCGTACTCTCTGGAGTACGTTGAGGGTCTAAACGATGCGAGAACGCAGCTGGCGGCAATTTTCACCATCCTGATATGCGTTACTGGCCCACTCTACTCATGTTCCTCGCACTGGCTGTCCTAGGAGGCTATCTCTATCTCGTGGAGTTTCCCGCCCAGCAGCGAGAGGAAAAACAGGAACGCGCACAGAAACAAGTCCTGCCCTTCCCCGAAACCGCCATTACCGGACTCAGGATCACCACCGCGCAGGGGCCTATCGAATTAAAGCTGGCAGAAGCTGGCAAATGGTCTATCGTGACCCCGCTTCAAACGGACGCCGATCATCGCGAAGTGCAGGCGCTGATTCGAGCGCTCGTGACAGGAACCATCACCAGAACTGTCGAGGAGCAGGCGACACAGCTGGCACCATTCGGCCTTGAACCGCCGGTGACCACCCTCACCGTCACAGCGGGGACACAACGCGAGACGATTTCAATCGGCGACAGTGGTCCGCTGTCCAATACCCTCTATGTACTTCGCGCATCGGACCAGAGCGTGTTACTGACCAACCTGGCACCGAAGGACTTCATCAACAAGTCGTTGATGACCTTCCGCCGAAAAGAGCTCTTGCGGTTTGTCCAGAATGATATCGAACGGGTCCGCCTGACCTATGCCACTACAGAAATCGTGCTGTACAACATGGCCAAGGATAAGCCGAAACCGTCGTGGAAGATCCGCTATCCGATCGAAGCCGAAGCCGACCAGAACGAAGTCCGCTCCTTGATGTTTCGGTTGGAAGATCTGAAAGCACTCGGCATCATCGATCCCGGTCCTGAACGTGATGCCATAGCCAAGACCCTGACGACCCCCAAGCTAAAAGTCACGCTGCATACGGCAGCCGGTGACCAGTTCGTCCGGCTGTATCAACCGGACCCCCAGAGCGGAGAGGCCATCGCGGAGACCGCCGCCGACGGTCCGCTCTATCGCATCAATCCCGCTCTGCTCAAAGATCTCACGAAAGAACTCTTCACGCTCCAGGACAAACGGCTGCTCGGCCTCGACTCCACCGATATCGCCATGTTGTCCGTACAAACAAGAGAGCATCAGTACGTCTTGATCAATCAAACCGGCGAATGGCTGCTCGAAGATCAGCCTACCGAGAAAGTCAGCCAAGAAGCGGCAGATCTCTTTGTCAGTCGAGTCGCGAATCTTCCCGCCGAAGAACGCGTCATGAAACAATCCGCACCGCTTGCCCCCTATGGCTTACTGGCTCCCGCAGCAGAATTCGTGGCGACGGGCAAGGACGGCAAGACCATGGGGAAGCTCACCCTCGGCAGCAAGGCAGGCAATCTCCTCTACGCCACCGGCCAACGTCTGCAAGGTGTCTTTCAGGTACGCCCGGATCTCCTTGCGCAGATCCCTTCCAAGGCCGAGCTGCTCGCCAAGTCCCAAGATAAAGCCAGCGCAAGCCACTGACATCAGCTGCTTTTTCGTTCTGTAATACCCTCTCATCGACATTTTCATTTTTTATCGGACCTGGGGGTCTTCCTAATTCCTTCTGGCTCCAGTTTTCCTATGATGCATTCTGCCCTGGTAGTTGTCCTAGGGCAGAAGCTGATCCACGCCAGTCAGGTGAAAGTGAGGCCTCCATGAAATGCACTCTGGCCGTCAATGAACAATACACCGCCGCTCTGTTGATCTTTATGGGCTTAGGTGCCTACGGCTGCACCGACTCAGCGACCGTTAGCGAACCGGCAGAACTCGGTAACCTGTCGGTCTCCACTGGAACACTGCAACCCCCTTTTAACCCTGCAACATCTGCTTACACGGTTCAGCTCTCCAGCGATGTCTCGAGTACGACCATCACGGCAAGTCCTCGAGTAGACGGAGACACCATACGTATCGACAACCAGCCGACAACGAGTCAGACCGTTACTCTCGACTCGCCAGGCACGGAGAAGTCCGTCAGTATCGTCGTCACAGAAACAGGTACAGGAGGCAGTTCGAAGTCCTACACCGTTCGTGTCAAGCGAGACTTAGAGGATAATTCGTTGGAGGCGCTGTCCGTTTCGAGCGGAACCTTGGCCCCGTCCCCATTTGATAAGAACGTGCTTGATTATACGGTTAATAATGTTGGTACCTCCGTCACCAGCGTGACCATCTCTGCCACCAAGTCTGATTTAAATTCGGCAATGCAGATCGGTTCGGTCACCGTCCCGGCGGGAACAGCGTCAGGGCAAGCGGCCGTTCAGCTCGGCAGCACAGGGTCAGCCACACCTGTGTCAATCGACATCACGCGTCCGGGTGGGAATAAGAAGACCTACACGGTTACTATAAATCGCGGCCCATCAGGCAATAACAACTTGGGCGGGTTAACGATTTCATCGGGAACGTTGAACTTCAGGGCAAGTACAACCAGTTACACCGTGAATGTCGCAAGCAATGTGACGAGCGTCACGGTACGGCCAACACTGGCAGATACCACGTCAAACATGACCGTCAATGGGCAGGTCACAAACTCAGGACAGGCTCAGACCATTAGATTAAATGAGCCTGCTGGTTCAAACACCGTTATCAATATTCTTGTGATCGCACAGAACGGCATCCCGAAATCTTATTCGGTGAACGTCGTTCGTGCCGCCTTGAGCGGGAACATCAATCTCAGGGGCTTGGCGGTGTCGCAGGGCACCCTTGATCCCGACTTTGATGCGAACACGACGAGCTACACAGTGAAAGTTGGGATCGGCGTAAGCAACATTACGATCACGCCGACGCTGCAAGATACCACGGCGACCATGACCGTGAATGGGCAAGCCGCCACCTCCGGGCAAGGCCGAGTCATTTCGTTGCGCGATGCTGGTTTGACCCCTATCAATATCGTGGTAAGGGCACCGAATGGCAGCCAAAACACATACCTCATCACCGTAGACCGATTGACACCTCCCCCGCCCTCGGGAAACAACAATCTCTCGGCGTTGACTGTGTCCCCCGGAAGCCTATCTCAATCGTTCAGTCCGGGCAGGACGAGTTATACGGTGAATGTTGACAGCGGCGTCGGCAGTGTCACCGTAACCGCGACCAAAGCGGACTCGAATGCCGTCATTTCTGGTGACCTACCTAACGAGGGACAAGCAACCATCCAACTCGACGGGGCACCGTCACGCAAGGACATCTCGATCATCGTCACCGCACCAAATGAAACTTCCATGACCTACACCATCGCCATCGAGCGAGCGGCACAAGCGAGCAACAACAACTTGCAAAGCTTGTCCGTGTCGCCAGGCCCTCTCACGCCTGGGTTTACTACGACCATCACAAGTTATACGGTGAACGTCAGCAGCAGTATCACCAGCGTCACCGTAACCGCGACACTGCAGGATACGAATGCCGGCATGGAGGTCGATGGACAAGGAGCCAGCTCAGGTCAGCCACGTGAAATCCTTCTTGGAGCCGACGGATCGAGAACGACCATTACCATTCGCGTTACCCCGCCCAATGGAAGTGCTAAGAGCTACACCATTACCGTGGACCGTGCATCCAACGGAGACGACGAAAACAATGGAGGAAAAGGACAGAAGGGTGGTAATGACAATACCAAAGGCAACGGAAACAAGGGGAATAACGGAGGCAACCGAGACGACGGAGGTGATGATGAGGACTAATGCGACTGGTCCCGCGCATCAATGATCAGACCGGACCACGGAAAACGGTCTTCCACCCAAATCGTATCTTCGCACGTATCTAAGTCATAGCCATAATCCAGGCTCACCGCGTCCAGATCCGAACAAAGCCCCAACCAAAAGACCCCGCCTGAGAATGGGTATCCCTTCCACCTTCCGGCTCGCCCTTACACAAGTAGGGATAGACCGATCGGAAACCCTCTCGTAGTATCAGCACCTACAGTTAGGGTTCATCCGCATGAACCAGTCCGTCACTCCTCAAGTAATAAAGGAAAGTGATCGGAGATAGTATGAAACGAAACCTCATCTCCACAGGACAATGGCTCGTCACCACCCTGATCCTCGCCATCGGCTTGAGTTCCTACGGCTGCGCGGACACCGCGTCGGTATCGGAAGACGTCGCAGCCCCCTTGGCCAGCCTCACGGTTACCCCTGGGGGCCTCCAGCCAGCGTTTTTTGCTAATACCACGAACTACACGGTCAACGCGCCGACCTCTGCAACCAGCGTCACTGTGATCGCTGTCCCTAAGGACAATACGGCGATAGTCACGATCGATGGGGTCGTGACCTCACAACGGTCTGTGACCCTAGGCGGACCGGGATCGACCAAAACAATCCTCATCGTTGTGGAAACACTGAATGGACTGGAGACCACCTATACCGTCACCGTCACGAGGCTCCTATCGAGTGACAACAATCTATCCGCCTTAACGGTGACATCAGGCTCCTTGGCTCCCGCCTTTACATCAAGCACTTTGGATTACACGGTGAACGTGGCAACCAACATCACCAGCGTCACCGTCTCCGCAACCAAGTCGGATCCGAATGCCGTGATATCTGGTGATCTGCCCAGTCAAGGACAAGCCACTATTCAGCTGGATGGACCAGGGACTAACAAAGTCATATCGGTCATTGTCACTGCGCCGAATGGCGACTCAAAAGCGTACCGTATCACGGTGAACCGAGCGGCGCCTTCGAGCAACAATAATCTGTCAGCCTTGAGCGTAACACCAGGTTCTCTAGTCCCCACCTTTGCTGCCAATACACTAAGCTACACGGTAAACGTGGCGACCACTGTCACCAGCGTTGATGTTTCGGCAACCAAGGCCGATGCGGATGCTGTGATGTCCGGTGACCTAACAGCTGGGACTGGAATTGCCACAGGCCAAGCAACCATCCCACTCGATGGACCAGGGACAAGCAAGGCGGTATCGATCACCGTCACTGCACCAAGTGGAGCCTCTCAAACCTACACCGTCACAGTGAACCGAGCGGCGCCATCGAGTGACAATAATCTGTCAGCCTTGAGCGTAACACCAGGTTCCCTAGACCCCACCTTTGCTGCCAATACACTGAGCTACACGGTAAACGTGGCGACCACTGTCACCAGCGTTGATGTTTCGGCAACCAAGGCCGATGCGGATGCCGTGATGTCCGGTGACGTCACAGCCGGAACTGGAATTGCCACAGGCCAAGCAACCATCCCACTCGATGGACCAGGGACAAGCAAGGTGGTATCGATCACCGTCACTGCTCCAAGTGGAGCCTCTCAAACGTACGCCGTCACAGTGAACCGAGCGGCGCCATCGAGCGACGCCAACCTGGCGGCATTAACTGTGACAGGAGGCCCCTTGGTTCCTGACTTTGCTCCCAATACCACGATCTACACGGTGGACGTTCCATCTAGTGTCGACAGCGTGACCGTCTCGGCCACAAAATCCGACTCGAATGCAGTGATGTCCGGTGATCTAACAGCCGGGACCGGGGTTCCAGCAGGTCAAGCAACCTTTCCACTGATACCACTGTTTCCCAGAACAGTGTCGATCACTGTCACGGCTCCGAATGGAGACTCAAAGATATACTCCGTGACGATCACTCGAGCATTATTCTAGCGACGCTTCAAATCGGTCCAGACCGCTTCGCTCCATCATGATCTAAGGATCTTGACCTCACCGTAGGATGGTCCATAGGTCCCTGTCCTATTTCCCCTATACCAAAGTAGGGGTAGACCAATCTTTAGCAGTTTCGTATTATTCAACCCTTTATGTTGAGGTTCATACTAATGAACCTGCCATATCACGCCTCTGGAGAAAGAGACCTCATCACCATGCGTACCATGACCGTCGTGAGACAGTATCTCGCTGCCGCGTTTCTTGTTGTGATCGGTTTGATCGCCTATGGTTGTGGCGACTCAGCCACCGTGAACCCCGTGGTTGAACTTGCCAGCCTGACGGTCGACCCAGGAACACTCCAACCGGCTTTCAGCGGGGGAACCACCCAATACAATGTTGATGTTTCCAATAACATCACAAGTGTGACCATAACCGCTCAACCTGCTGTGGCCGGAGATACCGTCACGATTAATGGTCAGACCACAACCAGCAGCGTTATTAATCTTGGCGCGGCGGGGACGACGACTCCCGTGAACATCGTCGTGTCAGAGACAGGCACCAATTCGAGAACCTACACCGTCCTTCTGATTCGAGCCGGCCTTACTGGAAACAACTCGTTACAGAACCTGACCCTATCGTCTGGAACCCTGGATCCCCCGTTCACTGCGAACGAGCTCAACTATTCGCTCGATGTTGCCAACAACGTCGGAAATGTCACAGTGACCCCCACGCTTTCGGATCCAGCCGCGACGATGACGGTGAACGGGCAAGCCACGAACTCCGGGCAGGCTCGCACGATACCTCTCAATGGTGGCGGCCAAAGTACGGCTATCACGATTGCCGTGACGGCCCAGAACGGAAATCCAAAAACATATCTGGTTACTGTGAGTCGCGGAGTCTCCAGTAATAACAACATACAGGGCTTGACCGTCTCACCAGGAAACTTAGCTCCATCTTTCAGAGCAGACAGAACAGGCTACACAGTTAATGTAGGGAGCAGTGTGGCTAGCATCACGGTGACCCCGAGGCTTCAAGATACCACTACTGCAACCATGACTGTGAATGGGCAAGGCACCAACTCCGGACAAACTCGAACCATTCCATTAGGGGCAGCGGGTTCGAACACACCTATCTTTATTATTGTGACGGCGCAGAACGGTACTCAGAAAACCTACACAGTGGGAGTCAATCGTGATGGCGGGAACAACAACCTCTCGGCATTGACCGTATCACCAGGTTCCTTGGACTCTCCTTTCAATGCGAACGACCTGAACTACACGGTAGGCGTAGGAAGTACCGTGGCCAGTATCACGGTCACTGAATGGGCAAGCCGCCACTTCCGGTCAAGGCCGTTCCATTCCGTTGAATGGGGCGGGATCGAATACTCTTATCAATATCCTAGTGACCGCTCCCAACGGCAGTCAGAAAACTTACACGGTAAACGTCAATCGGGCCGCCCTTGGCGGAAACAACAACCTGTCGAGCTTGACCGTCTCGCCGGGCCCGCTGACACCCGCCTTTACTGCAACCACGACAAGCTATACGGTGGACGTGGGAAGTGCCGTAACCAGCGTCTCGGTGAATGGGCAAGCCGCCACTTCCGGTCAAGGCCGTTCCATTCCGTTGAATGGGGCGGGATCGAATACTCTTATCAATATCCTAGTGACCGCTCCCAATGGCCTTCAGAAGACTTACACGGTAAACGTCAATCGAGCCGCCCTTGGCGGAAACAACAACCTATCGGGATTGAGTGTATCGCCGGGCCCCTTGGACCCATCCTTTAGTGCCAACACGACGAACTACACAGTGGATGTGGGGAGCAGTGTAACCAGCATCAGCGTCACGCCCACTCGGCAGGATTCTAACGCGACGATCACCGTAAATGGGACACCCGCCACGTCTGGTCAGGGCCGTTCCGTTCCGTTGAACGGAGCAGGATTGAATACCTTGATCAATATCGTAGTGACCGCCCCCAATGGCAGCCAGAAACCCTACACCATCACCGTCGAGCGAGCTGCCCTGGGCGGAAACAACAATCTGTCGGGCTTGACCGTCTCTCCGGGCAACCTGAGCCCCGCATTTACTGCAGCCAGGACTGCCTATACCGTAAACGCTGGCAGTAGTGATACCAGCATCACCGTGAACGCCACTCCCCAGGATCCAAGTGCAACCGTGACGATCAACGGACAAGGGGGGAATTCTCGTTCCATCCCTCTACCAGGTGGTCCATCCAGCACTGAAATAGAAGTTCTTGTGATAGCGCCGAATGGCACTGATAAGACGTACCTCATTACCGTGAACCAACCAGCACCGACAGCACCACCGGCGCCGTCGGTCGCACCGGACTTGATAGCAGAGGATGACTCCTGCCCCCGTGATAGTGCCAATGCGTGTCTTCCTGGCACTAGTGATGCTGATAACATCACCAACGTCTCAGCACCAAGATTCAGGATACCTCAGCCAGGGGCGGGGCAAACCCCGAGTCTCTACGTAGATGGGGTCAAAGTCTCGGCCAACTTTGATCAAGGAGCCAACACCCTCGCTCCGACGGCAGCGTTGAGTGACGGGGTACGCACGATTACCAGTACGGTGACCAACACGGCGACGACCCTTGAGTCCGCCCAGAGTCCGTCCTTGCCCGTGACCATCGACACCGTAGCCCCGGGACCATAGCCTGGGGCACCGTGTTGACCATACTGATAGCGTGACTGGTCGGCAACTAACTCCGACGCACAGGTTCACCCGCCCCGATCTGACGTCTTGACCTCACCGGTCGGATTGGCTATACCTGTAACTCCTGCTTCGCCTCAGTAGACACTCGAACCCACTCGTCGTTTCCATATTAGCGTTTGGGTTCGCCAGAGCACACAGGCTCATCACTTCACGCATCAAGGGAAAGTGACCGCCTCATGATGGGACGCCCGTTCACCATTGCCATGCAATACCTAGTTTCTTCCCTCATCCTGATGACCGGGTTGAGCCTGTACGGCTGCTCGGACTCGGCGTCAGTATCAAATGAAGCTCAAGTACCACTCGCCAGCTTAACGATCATCCCCTCAGGTGCCCTTCAACCGGCGTTTTCAAGCAATACCACGAGCTATGCCGCCGAAGTGCCCAAGCCTGTCGCCAGCGTGACCGTGACGGCCAGTCCTAAGGACAGCACGGCAACGATGACGATCAATGCGGTTTCAACTGCTGCAGGGCAGGGACGTTCCATACCGTTAGGTCCACCGGGATCCACCGCAACGATCACCATCACCGTGTCGTCACAGACAGGCTCGGAGAGTACCTATACCGTCACTGTCACAAGACTCTTATCGAGCGACAACAACCTGTCCGCCTTGACTGTCACCCCCGGCATCTTGGCTCCGACCTTCACTTCCGGCACCCTCAACTATGCGGTTGACGTGGCTACCGGTGTCACCAGTGTTATCGTCGCCGCGACCAAGGCGGATCCGGATGCCGTGATTTCTGGTGACCTGCCCAACGACGGACAGGCGACCATTCAACTGGGTGGCCCGGGGACAAGCAGAAACGTCTCGATCACCGTGACGGCCCCGAATGGAAACAGCAAGACCTACCGCGTGACCATCGACCGAGCCGCGTCGAGCAACAACAATCTGTCGGCCTTAAGCGTGACACCAGGCACTTTGGCTCCTGCCTTTGCTCCGGACCAGCTGCCCTACACCGTAGACGTAGCTACCGATGTCACCAGTGTCACCGTCGCCGCGACCAAGGCGGATCCGAATGCCGTGATATCGGGTGATGTACTCAACGACGGGCAGGCGACCATTCAGCTGAGTGGCCCTGGGACTACCACCCAGGTGACGATCACGGTGACGGCTCCGAATGGAAACAGCAAGACCTACCGTGTGACCATCGATCGAGCCGCGTCGAGCAACAACAATCTGTCGGCCTTGAGACCAGCTGCCCTACACCGTAGACGTAGCCACCGGTGTCACCAGTCTCACCATCACTGCGACGGTTCAGGATTCAAATGCCAGCTTGATGATCAATGGACAAGGAATCAGCTCCGGTCAACCACGCGAGATTTCTCCGTTGGCGCCCCCAGGGTCGGACACGCTCATTACCATCCTTGTGCGAGCGCCCAGTGGAGTTGAAAAAACCTACACGGTCACCGTGAAACGACCGCTACCCTCGAGCGATGCCACGCTCTCGGCCTTGACCGTGAGTACAGGCACCTTGAATCCAGGATTTGCCGCCGGGACACCGAACTATACGGTCACTGTCCCGGCCAGCGTCGACAGCATGACGGTAGCCGCAACCAAGTCTGATCCGAATGCGGTGATGTCCTCCTCGGGCTCCGTGATCGCGCCGGCAGGAGTTTTAACCGGGAGCGTGAGCAGTGCACTCGGCTTGGGTGCCACGACCGTGCTCACAATTACTGTGATTGCACAGGATGGAGTGAGTACAAGACCATACACGATCAACGTCTTTAGAGATGCGCGCTAGACATCATACGGGTTACCCTCATAGTTCTGTCCCAGGGGGCTATGAAATCCTGTGTGCGCACAAGACCGCCAACGGCGAGGAGAGCCGGCATAGGAATAGCTCTCCGTCACCGACGGTATTCCCTCTCTCACCATTGACGCCCTTCCTATCTTTCGATCCATCTGTTGACCTCCACTAGTTAGAGATACCCTTGCACGCACCCTGCTTATCCCTACGCAAGTAGGGATGGATCAATTCAGGAACCCTTTCGTAATATCTGCCTCTACCCTATGGTTCACACGGGTGGCTGGGCCCAACAGGTTATCCAGCAAGAGAACGTGTTGGGTCCATCATGAGACGTTTTCTCACCATCCCAGCGCGATATGCTGTCATCGTGCTCCTCGTCGGAGCCAACGGCTTTGGCATATATGGCTGTCAAGACACAGGGTCGATTGATCCAGGCCCTCAACTTGCTGGCCTCTCAGTCTCCAGCGCATCGCTCCAACCGCCGTTCGCCAGCGAAACGACCGGTTACATCGTTGACCTGCCCAGTGCCACATCTGACCTAACCGTCTCGGCAACGAAGTCTGATCCGAATGACGTGTTGTCTGGTGCGATAACCGCCCCAGCCGGGCAAGCTACCGGACAAGCCACGATTTCACCTCCTGGCCCTGGGTCGACCAAAGATATCTCACTGACCGTCACGTCCCCAGATGGAAGAGCCAAGATCTACATGATTACCCTGAGAGTGATACCGCTTGGCGGGGATAACACTCTGAGGAGTTTGACCCTGTCGCCGGGTACCTTATCTCCTACCTTTTCTGCAGGAATTCAGGACTACCGTGTGAACGTAGCCACCGCTGTTGCCGAAGTGACGGTCTCGGCAACCAAGTCTGATGCCAATGCCGTGATCTCTGGTGATGTGCCGAACGAAGGGCGAGCGACGATCACACTCAATGGACCGGGCACAACGAAGATGATATCCATTCTCGTCACGGCACCGAATGGAACCTCAAGGACCTATACCGTCACCGTTGTACGAGCGGCCCCTTCGAGCGACGATGCTCTATCGAGCTTAACTGTGAGCTCGGGTTCCCTAGATCCAGATTTTGATTCTGGAATCTTAGACTACCGAGTTGATGTGGCTAATAATGTGGACAGTGTGATCATCTCCGCAACGAAGTCCGACCCGAATGCGACGATGTTCGCGTTTGGTGCAGTGATCGCTGCGGCAGGGACACAGACAGGGCAGGTATCCGTCCCACTGGGCGGGAGACGCACGGAGGCCGACATCACCGTCACGGCGCAAGACGGCCTGAGTACAAATTCTTATACCATCACCATCATCCGATCTCGCCGGTAGACAATGTCCGCGCTTCAAACCGGAGCGGACGCAACTCTTTTTCTCTTACACACCCATCGAAACAACGTGTCCCTACTATAAGTGAGTGGCCTGCGAAACATGGCTGACCATCAACGCCCTCTCTCGCACCATTCACAATCTTGCTATCTCTCGATCTGATCTGTTGACCCGACTGCTTGGATCGGTTATAGAATGAACGACTGCTCGGCCTCATGAACAAATTCTGACAGGCCGCTTTTGAACCCTCTCGTAGTCTCGACACCTACCGTTTGGGTTCACCCAATACATAGACTTGTTGCTCTTACATAGAAAGTGACCGATATCATATGCACCGTACAGTCACCGCCGTGGGACAATGTTTGGCCAGTATTCTTTCCCTGACCGTCGTCCTCAGTGCTTCCGGCTGCAAAGACACGGGGTCGATCTCGGAAGGACCACAGGTCAGGCTCTCTAGCCTGTCGGTCTCTGAGCCAGGACTCCAACCAGCTTTTTCAAGCGCGACCACCAACTATACACTCAACGTACCGTCAACCGTCGCCAGCCTGACGGTGACGGCCACCCCGGAAAATAGCAGCACCAGCATCACGATCGCTGGGACCGCGAGCCAAAATCTCTCGGTTGACCTCACTCCTCCGGGATCGAGCAAGGATATCGCCATCGTCCTCACTGAGCAGAGCGGAAGTCAAAGCTCCTACATCGTCACGGTGAACCGGGCTGCTCCATTGTCGGGTAACAATGAGTTGTCGAACCTAACAGTGTCCTCAGGTAGTTTAACTCCAGGGTTTTCACCGGGCACGCTGAACTATACCGTGGACGTGGCAACCGATATTACCAGTGTAAATATCACCGCAACCAAGTCCGACCCAAATGCCGTTCTATCTGGAGATGTCCCAAATAGTGGGCAAGCGACCATTCCGCTCGATGGACCCGGAAGCAGTAAGACCGTCTCGGTCACAGTGACCGCACCGAATCAAGTTTCGAGGATCTACCGCATCACGATCAACCGACTCGCACCCTCAAACAACGCTAATCTATCGGGCTTGACCGTGACTGCAGGCACCTTGAATCCAGGATTTGCTGCCGGCACACTGAACTATACGGTCAGTGTCCCGGCCGCCGTCGACAGCCTGACAGTGACGGCGACCAAGTCGGACGCGAACTCGGTGATGTCTTCCTCGGGCTCCGTGATCGCGCCAGCAGGAGTCTTAACCGGGAGCGTGAGCAGTTCACTCGGCTTGGGAGCCACGACCTTGTTCACGATTACCGTGATCGCACAGGATGGAGTGAGTACAAGACCGTACACGATTAACGTCTTCAGGGATTTGCGCTGAGCATGCCGCCACACACGCTCATGTTGCTATTCGAGTGAGCAGCCCATCGGAAGACTCGCAGTTCACAGCCCTCACCTGCCAGGGCTTCAATCCTACCGCTTCGGATCCAGCTCGATCAGGCCCTTGCGGATGGCGGTGATGGCCGCTTGCGTGCGATCATAGACTTGTAGTTTATGGAAGATGTTCCGGACGTGATTCTTGACCGTCTTTTCGCTCAGATCAAGGTTATTGGCGATCTCCTTGTTGGTTTTCCCGTCGGCAACCAATCGTAACACCGTAATCTCTCGCTCCGTCAGATCATGCTCGGCCCATGATGGCTTTTTCCCCTTCTTTTGGGCCATTAATGAGAACTCCGCCAAGATTTTACTGGCGACGGACGGATGGATCAGCGATTCGCCTCGATAGATCGCTCGAATGGCCGCCACGATTTGTGACGATTCAGAGTCTTTCAAGAGATAGCCTGTCGCGCCCGCACGGACGAGATCGAAGATGTACTGTTGTTCTTCGTACATGGTCAGCGCCACGATGCCGATGTGTGGAAACTCACGTTTGACTTGTCTGGTTGCCTCGACGCCTCCCATCCGTGGCATGCTTACATCCATCAGGATCACATCCGGAAGCAAGGCTCGGGCTTTTTCGACGGCCTCCGCACCGTCTTGAGCTTCGCCGATGACGTGAATGTCCTCTTTGGTCTTGAGAATGGCTGCCAAGCCCTCCCGAACCACTCGGTGATCGTCGGCAATCAGCACCTTAATTTTCTCCATTGTCCCTCTCCTCCCGATGCCCCAGCGGCACCTCGACGATGATTTTCGTGCCCTTCCCCGGCTTCGATTGGACGCGCCCCTCTCCTCCCACCAGTCGAGCTCGTTCTAAGATCCCCTTGATTCCAAAATGATCCCACTTTTCAGGGTCGCGCAGCACGGCCTCCAGATCGAATCCGATTCCATTGTCGGTAATGGTGACGCGCAACAGCTCCATCTCGATGTCCAGCTTGATCGAGACTCGATCGGCCCGCGCATGTTTTTGCACGTTGCTCAAGGCCTCCTGAATAATGCGAAAGAGAAAGATCTTCGTCCGCGGGAAGAGAATCTGCTCATCTCCGCTCACGGAAAACTTCGTGGCGATGTGGGTCTGAAGCTGGTATGACTTGAAATAATTCGTCAGGGCCGGAACCAATTCCATCTTGTCGTAGTGCAGGGGACGCAGGTTGAAAATCACTTGGCGAGCTTCCTGGATGGCCAACTTCAGCTGAGCCTTGCTCTCCTTGATGGTGGCCAAACTAGCCCGTGATTTTTTCCGGATCAATTGCTGGCACAGATCCAGCTTGAAATTCACCCCCGCCAAACTCTGCACGAAGCCGTCGTGGATCTCGCAAGCGATTCTGGTCCGCTCCTCCGTCACTGCCGCCCCGGTCTCTTTCACGTACAACCGATACAAGGATTGATATTTGTTCAGCGTCTTCTCGATCTCCGCCGTTGCGCGAATACGGGCACCGATCAATTCCCACATGAATTTCGCGCTGGCGCCGCCAATTATGGTGACACCCATGCGATGAAAATCCTGAAGGAATGCCCAGACCTCTGCATCACCCGACACATCGATGATCAGATCGACACGCTCCATCGCGAGGAGTTGTCGATAGTCGTGCGTGATCGGGATTCCGAACTGTCGCGCCAGTTCTAGCCCTGGGGCTTTGGGATCGAGCTCCGCGACACCGACAATCCGCACGAGAGGATCGTTTGCAAAGATCTCCATCAGCGCGGCCCCCCCGCGACCGGCGCCGATAATCGCGACGTTCGTCGCCCCGGTGGTTGGCTGGTTCCGTCGAGTACGCTGAGAGAGGGGCTTTTTCATCAAGAGGCACATCCTGCACTGGGTTTGTCGGAGTGCGCGACGAACACCGGTCGAATCGGAGAACCTGGACAAGGCGGGGAGAGAGGGGCTGAGGGATCCAGACGGTACGTCTTAACTCTCACGCCGGTGCTGAGCAAGCGTTTGCAACTCGTCCATAAATTGGTCGATGCCCTTGAACTCTCGATACACGGATGCAAACCGGACATAGGCGACCTGATCCAGCTGATGTAACTCCTTCATGACTTCCTCACCGACAACCCGACTTTCAATCTCCGTCTCGCCCATCTCCTGAATCCGTTTTTCTATCCGGTCGGTGACGGCCTCAATGGTGCCGATACTGATCGGCCGCTTTTCACAGGCCTTTTTCAGCCCGACGAGAATCTTGTTGCGGTCAAACGACTCGCGGCGACCGTCCTTCTTCACCACGACCGGGAGTATTTCTTCAACTCGCTCGTAGGTGGTATAGCGGCGTTTGCAACCAAGGCACTCGCGGCGGCGACGGATGACTTCGCCTTCCTTGGCCATGCGGGAATCGACCACTTTGTCTTCGAGTTCATCGCAAAACGGACATTTCACCGGCGGCGACCCTGCCCTCTTGCTCGTGGCTGGTTAGTATTGATAGATGAAGGGAAACCGACTGTTCAACGCCTTCGCCTCAGCCCGTACTTCCTCCAGCACCGCTGGCTCTTGCCGATGTTGCAGCACGCGGTCGACCAACCCCACGATCTGCTTCATCTCTGATTCGCGCATGCCACGAGTCGACACAATCGGAGACCCTAGGCGGATGCCGCTGGCCACCGTCGGTGGCTTTTCATCGTATGGGACGGCGTTCTTATTGACGATAATGCCGGCAGCATCGAGTGCCGCATCGGCATCTTTCCCCGTAATACCTTTATTCGACAAGTTGAGGAGCATCAGATGGGTATCGGTCCCACCGGAGACGATCTTATACCCACGCTCGACCAATCCCTGCGCCAAGGCCTTCGCATTGGCCAACACTTGTTGTTGATAGCGCTTGAACCCTGGAGAGAGGGCCTCTTGAAACGCAACAGCTTTTGCCGCAATCACATGCATGAGCGGTCCGCCTTGTAATCCGGGGAACACCAGCTTGTCGACCCCCTTGGCGTACTCGGCTTTGCACATCGTCACCCCCCCACGCGGGCCACGCAGAGTTTTATGGGTCGTCGTGGTCACGAAGTCCGCATAGGGCACGGGATTGGGATGCAGCCCGGCCGCAATGAGGCCGGCAATATGCGCGATATCGACCAAGAGATAGGCACCGACCGATTTCGCAATCTGCTGGAAACGTGGAAAATCGAGTATGCGGGCATACGCGCTGGCCCCCACCACAATCATGCGTGGGCGGCATTCCTCAGCAACCTTTTGTACTGCATCATAGTCGATGGTTTCGGTCTGGCGATCAACGCCATAGGAGAAGACCCGAAAGAGAATGCCGGAGAAATTGACCTTGCTCCCATGCGTCAAATGGCCGCCCTGAGCCAGATCCATCCCGAGAATCGTATCGCCCGGTTTTAAGACAGACAGATACGCCGCCATGTTGGCCTGTGATCCTGAATGCGGCTGGACATTGACGTGTTCGGCACCGAAGATCTGCTTGCACCGCTGAATGGCCAAGTCTTCGACCGCATCAGCATGCTGACAGCCGCCGTAATACCGCTTGCCCGAGTACCCCTCGGCGTATTTATTGGTGAGCAACGACCCTTGGGCGGCAAGCACCGCTGGGCTGGCAAAATTCTCCGAGGCAATCAAGAGCAACTTTTCACGTTGCCGGACCGCTTCCGACTCAATCGCGGCATAGACATCGGGATCTACCGCTTTCAGTGCATCCAACGAGCCGATCGCGTCCTGCATCATGCTATCATCACTCCCTAATTATGAAGCGGAAGCCTCTTCCGGCTCTTGTTTCTTCACCACATGAATCTTCACCGTTGCCACCACATCTCTGGGCATCTTGATGGGCACGGCCACGGTCCCAAGTTCCTTGATCGGTTGCGCCAATTGGATCTTTCGCCGATCCACTGTGACACCTTGTGCCGCCAATCCTTCCGCGATGTCTTTGGCAGTGACAGAACCGAACATCTTATCGTCTTTGCCGACCTGCGCTTCGATCGTCAGCTCAACAGCCGACACCTTCTTGGCGTGGGATTCAATTTCCAGCTTTTCCTTCTTGGCCTTATCGGCTGCCACTCGCTTGGCATGTTCAAAGGCCTTGATGCTCCGACCATCGGCCTCAACGGCCTTCCGGCGCGGTAACAGATAGTTTCTCGCAAACCCATCGGCGACGTTAATGAGATCGCCGAGATGCCCCACCCCTTCCAGGGTCTCTTGAAGAATGACTTTCATACCCGTACTCCTTCACAAGATAAAGTAGCCGAGGATACTGACCTGATTGTGAAATGTCAATTCTGAGGAGTCCAGAGTGTCGAATGAAGGCTGGTTATGGGATCACGCCGAGCGCACGACCCACCTTTGCAAACGCCGCCACGGCTTGTTGCAACTGAGTCCCTGTATGGGCTGCCGACATTTGAGTCCGGATCCTCGCCTGTCCTGGTGGCACCACCGGATAACTGAATCCGACGACATAGACCCCTTCTTTCAGTAAGGCATCCGCCATTGAGGTCGCAAGGGTGGCATCCCCCAACAGCACGGGAATGATAGGATGCTCGCCCGGCACGAGCCGGAACCCGAGCGCGGTCAGCTCGCCTCTGAAGTAAGCGGCGTGAGCCTGGAGCGCCGCTCTGAGATGGTCACCCTGTTTCACGAGATCGAGCGCGCACAACGCACCAGCTACGATAGGCGGAGGAAGCGAGTTCGAGAACAGATAGGGTCGTGATCGTTGACGCAGCAGCTCGATCACCTCGGCCTTGCCGGATGTAAACCCGCCGGTTGCGCCACCGAGCGTTTTCCCCAAGGTGCTTGTCACCATCTCGATGCGGTCGGCGACCCCAAAATGAGCCGGCGTCCCCCTGCCTTTCGGACCGAGAACCCCTGTGGCATGGCTATCATCAACCACCACTGCCGCGTCATACCATTCCGCCAGCTCCACGATCCGGTCCAGCTTGGCCAGATCGCCATCCATCGAGAACACCCCATCGGTGACGATCAGCCGCAAGCGGCACTCACTCGCTTCCTGAAGTCGCGCTTCTAGGTCCGTCATGTCGGAATGGGCGTAGCGAAATCGTTTGGCCTTGCACAGTCTGATGCCGTCAATCAGGCTGGCATGGTTCAAGGCGTCGCTGATAACGGCATCCCCCTCATCCAACAACACTTCGAACAGGCCCCCGTTCGCGTCGAAGCAGGAACTGTAGAGGATGGTGTCCTCGGTGCCGAGAAAGACACTGACGTTCTGCTCCAGTTGCTTGTGCAAATCCTGCGTACCGCAAATAAACCGCACGGAAGCCATACCATAGCCATGGGTTTTCAGACCATTTTGAGCCGCCTGCACGATGGCCGGATGATTCGCGAGACCGAGATAGTTGTTCGCGCAGAGGTTTAGAACGGTACCTTGTGATACCAGGAGGTCCGAGCCTTGCGGCCCCAGAATACGCCGCTCTGTTTTATAGAGGCCTTTGGCGCGGATCTCGGCGAGTTGGGCACTGAGAACCTGTTTGAGTGAGTCGTAGGCCATGGTTTAGAACAGGGCTGAGAAATGAGGGCTGAAGGCCGAAGGCTGTTCTCTCAGTCCTCCTACGGAAACAAGACCACCTTGCCGCACTGACCCGAATGAATCAACTCAAACCCGGTTGCAAACTCTTTCAGCGGAAACGAGTGGGTCACGATTGGTCGAATATCGAGACCAGCTTTAAAGAGACCTGCCAGCCGGTACCACGTGCTGAACAGGCGCCGGCCAGTGATCCCATAGACGCGGATCCCCTTAAAAATCATTTCGTTCGGCAGATCGAAGCTTACCGGACCGGTCGGTATGCCGAACAAGGTGACTCGGCCACCGTTCTTCACCGCGCGAAAGGCTTGATGTAAGGCCGTAGGATCTCCAGACATCTCCAGCGAGGCATCGACTCCTTCACCGGCAGTCATCTCGAGGATGGCCGCTGCCACGCGCTCCGGCGACTCGGTCCTCACGTTGAGAACGTGATCCACTCCCACCTGCTTCGCCAAACCAAGCCGATAGTCGCTGACATCGGACGCGATAATGGTGGCAGCACCGGCTGTTCGTGCGACGGCCGCTGCAAATAAACCGGTTGGGCCACACCCCGTGATCAATACCGTGTGGCCGGTGAGATCTTCAGCGAGCGCGGCATCGACTGCATTCCCAAGCGGCTCCTGCACACAGGCTAACTCCGGAGGAATGTCCGAAGCCGTGTGCCACAAGACCCCCTCAGGCAATGCAACATATTGGGCGTACGACCCGTCCCGATCGATCCCGAGAATCTTGTAATTCTTGCATACATGCGCCTGTCCGGTGCGACACTGAAAGCAGGCTCCACAGGTCAAGTGTGACTCGGCCGCAACGTAATCGCCTACCTTTACAAGAGTCACCTCCCGTCCCACTTCCACGACGTGCCCGCACAATTCATGGCCAATGATCCGTGGCGGATGAATCCGCTGTTGTGCCCATTCGTCCCAACGATAGATATGGGCGTCGGTTCCACATAACGAGGTCGCGGCCACCTTCACCACCGCGTCATGTGGTCCCGGAGTTGGGTCCGCCCATTCGGTGAGCGTTAAGCCTGGTCCAGTCGCGGTTTTGACGAGCGCTTGCATGAATCCATTATACCAGCTCAATCAGAGACACCCATGATTTCGGTGAAAGAAACGGGTTGCAGGAGTTCCTTCGCGATAGGTAGGATGCCAACTCAACTCGTGCTATCGCCCCAGCGGCAATGGATCTGTTCACACTGGCCAACAGGGAACAGTCGAAAGGTGAAGATATGAACACCAGGACAAACTGGATGCAGAAAATCGTCATGGTGGGTCTATTGGGATTACTCCCCCTCTCTGCCGAGGCGGAAACAGCTCGCTGGACCATCGATCCAGATCACTCGGTGATCGAGTTCCGCGTGACCCATATGGTGGTGTCCAAAACATCGGGACGCTTTCTGGACTATCAGGGTTTTGTCGAGATGGACGCGGACGCGAAGACCTTCAAGACCATTGAGGCCACGATCAAGGCTGAATCGATCAACACGAATCAAGACAAGCGCGACGCGCATCTGCGCAATACCGACTTCTTGAATGTCAACCAGTTCCCGACGATCACCTACAAAATGAAAAACTATCAGAAACAGGGAGACGGCTATACCGTGGTGGGGGATCTCACCCTGCGTGGTCTCACCAAAGCCGTTACGCTGAACGTCACCTTCAACGGCGTGGCGAAAGATCCCTGGGGAAACACCAGGGCCGGCTTCAGCGCCGATGGGAAACTAAACCGCAAGGACTTTGGGATGGTGTGGAATAAGACCCTCGACACCGGAGGACTCGTCGTCGGAGACGAGGTACAGATCCATCTCGATATCGAGTGCATCAAAGCTCAGAAAACCTCATAAGTGGTACGGTCCGATGAGAGCCATGGTGCTCAATCATACGGGCGATGTCTCTCGCACTCTCTTACACCTTCGAGATCGGGCGATCCCTGTTCCACAGGCAGGCCAGGTTCTCGTCAAAATTCACGTCTGCGGGGTCTGTCGCACCGATCTCCATGTTGTGGAGGGAGAACTTCCCAACACGAGCCTCCCATTAATTCCAGGACATCAGGCAGTCGGCACGGTGACGCAAGCCGGCGGCGGAGTCACGGATATTCATGAAGGAGACCGGGTTGGGATCGCCTGGCTTCAAGGAACTTGCGGACAGTGTGAATTCTGCACAAGCGGGCGAGAGAACCTCTGTTTAGAGGCGAAGTTCACAGGCTACCAGGTCGATGGAGGCTATGCTGAATATGCGGTCGTCCCTGCACAGTTTGCCTACCCAATCCCATCAATCTTTTCTGACGAGGAAGCCGCCCCTTTGTTGTGTGCCGGTATTATCGGCTATCGGGCATTGCGTCTCAGCGGCATCAAGCCAGGCCAACGCCTCGGGCTCTATGGCTTCGGCGCATCGGCACACATCGCCATCCAGATCGCACGCCATTGGGGTTGTCAGGTCTATGTCAGTTCGCTCAAACCAGAACATCAGAAATTAGCCAAACAGCTAGGGGCAGTCTGGGTCGGTGGGGCGACTGAGATGCCGCCCGATAAGCTGCATGGGTCGATCATCTTTGCGCCCGCTGGTGAACTCGTGCCTCCGGCACTGCGCGCACTTGAACGAGGCGGAACACTCGCCCTGGCCGGCATCCACATGTCGCCCATTCCCTCGCTCGATTATGACCGTGACGTGTTCGGTGAACGAGTCATCCGCAGCGTGACAGCCAACACGAGACAGGATGGCCTCGACCTCTTACGCGAAGCCGCCGCAATTCCCATCAAACCACACACAGTCCGTTTTCCTCTGGAGGAGGCCAACCGTGCGCTGCAGGAACTCAAAGCCGGGACCTTTCAAGGGGCAGCGGTGCTGATGATCTGATCGACGAACGCTCGAGTGAATCTTGAGGCTGCTCGAAGGCGCCCCACAACCTCCCAACCCTATCGTTTTTGATGGAGTGCCTTCGAGACTTGCTCGGACACTTCTTTGATGAGAATCCCCATCTTAGAATGCGACGGTTCGAAATCAACCGGCCAGTTGTGCTGGCGCAACCGTTCGCTCGCAGTTGGGCCGATGGAAGCCACAACCATCTTTTTCAATGCCGCTAGAAAGGGTTGCACCTTTCCATCCTGCTCCAACACCTGCATCACATGATCGACTTGAAGGGCGTTGGTAATCAACACCACATGGACGCGACCGGCGATGATTTCATCGAGGACATGGCGAATCGGCGCAAGATCCTCTGGTAAAGCCCACTTGTAGATCGGAACCGGGAAAACCTCCGCACCACGCTGCTCCAGCGCGTTCAAAAGATCAGGGTTGGACACTCCATATTCTTGAAGAACGACTCGCAATCCCTTCACGGGACGATGTTCATCCAGGGTCCTAATAATGTCATGCCACGTATTCGGTTCTGGCACCGTCAGCGTGGCTTGGAGACCAGCAGCCTTGAGAACTGCGACCGGCTTGGGGCCACGTG
The DNA here is from genome assembly GCA_001464735.1 of Nitrospira sp. Ga0074138. Classification (GTDB taxonomy): domain Bacteria; phylum Nitrospirota; class Nitrospiria; order Nitrospirales; family Nitrospiraceae; genus Nitrospira_D. The sequence continues at coordinate 122,044 of LNDU01000044.1, read as the reverse complement.
CAACGATGGTACAACGTTGAAGAGCCGTCAGAACCGTCGGCCAAGAATAGCTAGTCTTGAGCAGATCGAACAGCGTGGTTGTGCCTATACCGGTCAGGAGAATCAGCAGATCGATACGGCCAGCCATGAGCCGAGCCCCAAACTCCTGGACCGCATGATTGTCTTCCAGCGGAATTTCTCGCATGACAGGAGCGACGGTCGGACATCCGCCGAATCGCTCGATCAGACGGGTGAGCTCGGTGGCCATCCGGCTCTCGAACGCGGCGACTATCATTCCATTAAATGCCATAGATGCTCTGATCGTACCATAGCCATCAAGCCTGAGGCCTGAGCGGATTTTTCGTTGACGGCTCGCGGTTGCCTCCCTACTATACAACCTTCAATCTGATTCACTCACTCGTTGCTCTGGTATGACAGCTCCACTCCATCGAGGTCTTCGGCATTTGGCACTGCGTGTGACAAACTTGCCTCGCTCACGCCAATTCTACGAACAACTCCTCGGCTTTCAGCCCGTGTGGGAACCGGACTCAGAGAATGTCTATTTCAGCTCTGGGGTCGACAACCTGGCCCTCCATCAGATCTCAAAGGATGAAATGGATTCCTACGATCGTACAAAAACCCAACTACTCGATCACATGGGCGTGATTTGCGACAGTCCGCAGGCCGTCGATCACCTATACCGAGCGATCCTGCCGAAGATTGAATCCCTGGGCGGACGCATCGCCAAGGAGCCCAAGCAGCACCGGGACGGTAGTTATTCATTCTATTTCGCCGATCCTGACGGCAACGCGATCCAAGCGCTCTATGAACCGGCGATCAGTAAACTGCGGTTCAGTACCAACCTTTAAACCCCATGTGGACCGGCATTCCCGATAATCACTACGTGAGTCTCGCCCCCTGGTGTTGGGTGCAACTGGAGAGTGCGGAGCCGCCGGGTCCCTTCCCCTTCATCGGTGGTGTGACACCGGAGGTCGTTGCCAGTCTCCAGGAGGCCCATAGTCTCCTCTCCAGCGCAATTGATACGGCAATCAGTGATGTCTTCTCCAATCGAGCGCCGCTCGACGACCCTGATCGCCGGCGCCGTCTGGAGGATGCCTATGCCGAGCTGGTCAACGCACGGCCTTACCTGAAACACCACATTCACTGTGGACGTCGACCAGACGGAACCTTTCAGTGGGACTTCCCGACTGATCCAGCCAAGTCCGCAACCGTGACCAACGGTGGGCTCCGCATCTTTCATGCGATCAATCACCAAGCGATCCCTTTTGGGTTCAACCAACTTCCCCTAGGCCCCGCCGTTGGGAGATTGCTCGGCCGGCTCGATGGGACGCATACGGCCGACGAGATTCGCGCCGTAGTAGCAGCACTACCGCGTGACTCACAGGGCCTACTGACGAGTCTCCTAGAGCTCCTGCAGCTGCAGGGATGCTTGATCACATCGACCACCGCTTCGATAAGCCGACACTGGTTCGATGTCGTTCAGGATCAGGACACGGTCCACCTGGGACACGCGGCCCTGCTCTACCGACAACGTGAGACCATATTCCTCTTCGACCCATGGCTTTTGCCGTGGTTCGCCGAGTCATCGATACCATCGCTTTGGGGAGGGCTCTTGCCAAGACCTGCCGCGGTGTTCTTGACCCACGATCACGATGACCACGTCGATCCCCGTACTTTGCTCCATTTGCCAAAAGACACACCAATCATTTTGCCCAGTCGGCGTAATCGAACGCAGTTGTTTTTCGATTATCACGGACTGCTTGCAGAATTAGGGTTTGAACAGGTCATCGAGCTCGCGCACGGCGAAAGCTGGGCCTTTGAAGGCGGCGCGGTTGTGTCCGTGCCGTTCTATGGTGAGGACCCTTGCGACTTGAACATGCCACGGAATTGCTACCTGATCTCGGATCGGGGATACAATGTGCTCGTTCATGCGGACAGCGGCCCGACGAACGATGGCCGATCCGCCCTCAAGGACAATGTCATTCAACAATTGGTCGGGCGATACGGACCGATTCCGCTGGTGTTCGCCTCACAACAGCAGCTACGTGAAATCCGGAGCCATGCCGCCCATGCCCCCCTCTCCCACCCAGGCAGATGGTTGGATGTCGGCGAAAATGGTTATCTCACGAATGCTTATCTGGCCGACATCTGCGCAGCTGCCCACGCGAGGCTGTTTGTGTCATACGCCACCGGTGGAGCCGACTGGTACCCCGATCACTTGTCGTTCATGTTCAGTCGCCGCAATCCAGCCAGAACTGCCCTATTGACGGCACACTGGGAGCCACCGGAGGAATTGAAAGACCTTCTTGTTTCGCAGGAATGTCGATATCATTATACTCACGCACTGGATCTATACCGAGCAGCGGGTAACCGTGAGGTTGAAGTGATTGCCGCAAGGGATGCCCTCGCTCCACTGACTCTGTATCGGTTGGATCACGGCGATCCACCGTTTCTAAAGTCCGGCAAGAGACGGTAGCATCTTTTCTTTCTTAAAGGAGTAGATATGACTGGAACGCAGCCGCCGATTCTTGTCACGGGCGCCGCGGGGTTCATCGGGTTTCACGTGGCCAAACGCCTCTTGGACCGTGGCGATCAGGTGATCGGCCTCGACAATATCAATGACTACTACGACGTACGATTGAAACAGGCTCGGCTCGCCCAGTTGACGCCGCACGAACGATTTAGCTTCGTCAAACTCGATCTCGCCAACCGACAAGGGATGCGAGACCTCTTTGCCGACACACCCATACGGCGGGTCGTCCATCTCGCAGCCCAAGCAGGCGTGCGCTATTCCCTCATCAACCCTCATGCCTATACAGAGAGCAACATCGAAGGCTTCATGAATATTCTGGAAGGCTGCCGGCACAGTCAGGTCGAGCATCTCGTCTATGCGTCATCAAGTTCCGTGTACGGCGGCAACACGCATATGCCGTTTTCCGTGCATGACAATGTGGACCATCCGGTCTCCCTGTATGCCGCCAGTAAGAAAGCCAACGAGCTGATGGCTCACTGTTATGCGCATCTGTATCACCTGCCTTGCACAGGCCTTCGTTTTTTTACCGTCTATGGACCCTGGGGACGCCCCGATATGGCCCTCTTCATCTTTACGAAGGCCATTTTGGAGGGCCAACCGATTGAAGTCTTCAATCACGGCAAGATGAAACGCGATTTCACCTATGTGGACGACATCGTCGAGGGAGTCATTCGGACGCTGGATCATCCTGCGACGGCGACGGCCAATCCAGCATGGTCAGGAGAGAAGCCAGATCCCGGAACCAGCTCAGCTCCGGCGCGCATCTATAACATCGGCAACCATCAGCCGGTCGAGCTGCTGCACTTCATCGAGGTATTGGAACAATCGCTGGGGAAGAAGGCGGAGAAGAAGCTGATGCCGTTACAGCCTGGAGACGTCCCTGCGACCTATGCCGACATCGACGATCTCACCAACGATGTCGGCTTCAAGCCGACCACATCAGTCGAAGTGGGGATACCCCGTTTCGTGAAGTGGTATCGGGAGTTCTATCGGCTCTGACGAACTCTCCGCAATAGAGAACGGGCAGGCTACGGAGGGCGTCGAGCTACAGCTGACTGGAGGCCCTTACGGACAACCTATGGGAATGAACCCCGCCCCAAAGATTCTCGATAGCGTGACGTAGCGTGTGTTGTCGTAAAACGAGTAACTAGCCCCACGCTGACTACGCCCTGAGAGGTCACCGCCATAAGACGGATCGGTACCATAAAACATTCCACCGCGGGTTTTTTGAACCAAGTGAAGCCATTCGGAGTAGAGCATACAGACTTCCTCTTGTAGAGACCTACCCGGCGCTATGCTCGCATGCCAGTCTTTAGCCCAATCTGGGACATTCCGGCCTCCAATGCCTGAACCACGATCTTGGTAGGAAGGAATTTGGTAATGGGGTGCGGCAACCGTTGAGGGTTGAGGAATCGTCGGTATGTTCACTAAATCGGGCACGACGGAAAGCGGCTTCAGCGACATCGCATGACAACCAACCCGCTCCTTGTTCGTGTAGATTGAGCTGCCATCCGTTTGGGGACAGTCCCAAGTCGTCCCCGATCCGGACTCGATATCTGAGAATGCCGGAGCAGCGGAAAAGACCGCCAGTAGCGCAGCGAAGAAAGGGAACATCCGCGTCGGCCGCATGGGGCACCTCCAAATCCGGTGGCGAAGGCACCAATACCTTGTCACCCGGGATTATTCCTGTGAAACCGTACCGACACACCCTACTCAATACTTTATTCTTTGGTCTATGCCTCTTTAGGGGGAGAACTCCATGACTGGAGCGGCTTGGCCACGATTGCTCAACTGATCAGGGCCAGCAAGAAATACGGCGGATTCATGATTCGGGCCTTCATCGCCACGCACCGGAGACTGGTGGAATCGCCCTCACTCCAAACGCCGAATGAGTGCCTTTCCAAAGAAAAGCGCATAGGAACATGCGGCTTTGCCTTGTCCGGTGTATAAACCTCAGGTATCCTGCGTATCTACCGATCGGCGTAGGACTTCTTATGGCGATGACCCACTCCAGCCTCGACAGATTATCGGATGGCCTGGTTCCGAAGCGGCGTCAGGCAAGACGAACAACAAGATACGACTCGTTATGACCGACTACAGCGTACTCGGTAATTTACTGCTGATCTACACCGTCTCCATCGCCGTGGTTTTCTTATTTCATCAATTCCGACTGCCGTCCATCGCCGGGTTCCTTGTCGCCGGAGCGTTGATCGGCCCTCATGGGCTCAATCTGATTTCTGACATCGCGACAGTACAAGTGCTGGCGGAAATCGGGATTGTGCTGCTTCTGTTTACCATCGGGATCGAATTCTCGCTGAGGCAACTGACCTCGCTGAGGCGACTGCTCTTGATCGCCGCTCCGATCCAAGTGGGGGGAGTCATTGTAATCTCGTGGCTCGTCGGAACGCTGGTCGGGTTACCGGCATCGCAGGCGATCTTCTGGGGCTTCCTGCTCTCGCTGAGCAGCACGGCCATCGTGTTGAAGGCGTTGGCTGCCAACGGGGACAGCGATTCGCCTCACGGGCGAGCCACTATCGGCATTCTGGTCTTCCAAGACCTGGCCGTCGTCCCCATGATCTTGCTGACACCCATTCTCGCCAGTCCCGACGGAGGCTCGCTGACCCCCGTGCTGTTCTCGTTGGGCAAGTCTCTGGTGGTGGTCGCCTGTATCGTCGCGGCCGCATGGTATGCGGTCCCCAGACTGCTCGAACACATCGTTCGCAGCCGAAGCCGGGAACTCTTCCTGTTGACCATCATTGTCATGTGCCTCGGCATTGCGTGGTTGACCTCTCTCGGCGGGCTCTCGCTTGCCCTGGGAGCGTTCATCGCCGGACTCGTGATTTCAGAATCGGAATACAGTCACCAAGCCATTGCCGAAGTGCTGCCCTTTCGCGACAGTTTCAACAGTCTGTTCTTTGTCTCGATCGGTATCCTGATGGATTGGCGAATCCTGCTGGAGTATCCACTCGTCGTGACTGGCGTATTGCTTGTCGTCCTACTCGTCAAGTTTATCGCCGGAGCGGGAGCCGTCTTAGCGGTCTCCGTGCCTCCCCGTTCCGCCGTCATGACCGGCATTGCTCTCGCGCAGGTGGGTGAGTTCAGCTTTATTCTGGCACAGGTCGGCCTGGAGAATAAGCTTTTATCCGGACCGCCCTACCAAGTCTTTCTGGCAGTCTCGGTCTGCTCCATGATCATCACACCGCTCCTGATGCAGTGGTCCCCCCATCTCGCGCGACGCGCTGAGGCGGTACAACGCCTTCGCCACTGGTTTCCCGGACAGACCACCGCTCATGTGCTTGAGGCAGAAGGACGGCATCTCCGCATCAAGGACCATGTGATTATCGTGGGGTATGGGTTGAATGGGCGCAACCTCGCTCGCGTCTTGAGTGAGACGGAAGTGCCATATATCGCCTTAGATCTGGATGGTGACACGGTGCGCCGCGAGGCTGCCCATGGCTTGCCACTCTATTATGGCGATGCGACGAATCCGAATGTGTTGCGGCATGTAAAAATCGACGATGCGCGGGTCCTGGTTATCGCAATCTCCGATCCGTTCATGGCCCGACGGACCGTCCAGGTGGCCCGAGCCTTGAACCCGAAGATTCATATCGTCGTGAGAACCCGTTATTTGCGTGAACTAGAGGAGCTCCATCAGCTAGGTGCCGACGATGTCGTGCCGGAAGAATTTGAAACGTCGATTGAAATCTTTGCGCTCGTCCTCCGCACCTACAACATGCCGCAAGATTTCGTCATGCGAAAAGCGGAACAGGTGCGGCGGGAGGGATACGCGCTCCTCCGCCGAAGCGAGCTTCCCGAACTGGCCCACCACCTTCGCGGCGGAACCCTCGCTGACGTCGAAGTGGAGACCTGTCGAATCGAGGAGAACTCACCGGCTGCGGGAAAGACGATCGTCCAATTGGCACTGCGGCCACGTACAGGCGCGTCAATCATTGCCTTGACCAGAAGCGGCGTGACGGAATCCAATCCATCGGAGAAAACCAAGCTTCTTGCCGGTGATATCGTGGTCCTGCTCGGAGCGCGCGATGAGATCAGACGGGCGATGGGATTTATTGTCGCGACTGAGCGCGAAGGCTAGCGTACCGTCATAGCATGGTAGGCCTCATCGAGTGTGCCCGCTTGAATGAGCTGGACCCTCCTGCGAGAGGCAACATCCGTCGAGCTAATCCAGTCCGCCGTGAGTACCTGATCCAGCGGAACGATGATGGCTCGGTAATGCGCGTTCGCGGCGGCCTCGATTTTCACGGGTAACCCTCCGACCACGTCTAAGCGACCATCTGGTGTGATCTGGCCGGATAACACCACATCCGATCTGAGCACGCCTCCTCGATGGGCTGCCATGATTGCCACGGCAACGGCGGCGCTGGCGCTCATCCCGTCGGTCAAGGACGTCGCGGAGCGATTTTTGATCGTGATCATCCAATCATGCCCACTGTCACCGACGGCATGGAGCACGGCGCGCACGGCGCGACGGGCTCCCTCTTTCCATTCTTCACCGACGCGGGAGCCTCCCCCCAAGTTGACTTCATTGAACTGAATGGTAGGGCCACCTTGCGAGGCAACGTGATCGAGCTGGACTAAGATGTAGTTCAAGACACCGGGAAGTCCCTCACCCTGTACGCCCAGAGTCGGGACGGAGACGATGTTGGAGCTGCCGGCATACGCGGCTATCGCAGGCATGGTCGCCAGCATCAGCAGGCACACCAGCCGAAACGACACAGTCAGCTTCGCCACCTCAGTGTCACTCGCTCTTTGAGAGGATGATCAAACGGTCTGCCTGTTTGGACTGATGCCTGATGGGCGGCCTTCAGTTTGTAGTACCATTTCGCCGGCATATCAGCATCACCGAGAAACATCGACGAGGGTTTGTGACGAAGCCCCACCGCTAGGTGCTTCATCGCCCGCTCATCCTGGCCAAGAAACATCTTTGTCAGCGTGCGAAAAATCAGATTGCCGAACGGCAGCCAATGGAGCCCCCGCCAATAGGCTGAAAAATCGATGCGACATTCCATATCGGACACTGGCGTGGCCATCAATCGATTGGCCATCCACATCCGTCCACATTGCATCAGCTCTACCCGCTGATTCGGCAACACAAAATCGATGGTGGTCGACAGCGGTCCTCCATAGATTCGCTCCACCCAATGGAACGGCCCACTATTTTTGGCGGGACGATGTGGAATCATCCGGAAGCCGTTCGGGATTGGATCAAAGATCTTCGTCTTCTCATGCATACGCGCATCACTGCGCCACCATGAATGGACGTACGGTCCATGCACCGGATCGATGAGACCGATGATGCCATCGTCAGGAGTACAGGTGTAGGTCAATGAAATATGGAACGATTGCCGAGGTTCCGACGGAAGTGGCAGGCGCGGAACGGGAGGCAATGGATGGATGGGACCTCGTTCGTCGGGGAGATAGAGCCAAATCATGCCGTCCGTTTCTTCAGCTGGATAGGTCGTGACGCCGATCTTGTCGGTTTGTAAATTCCCCTGTTCGGGGAGGGCAGGGATGCACCGGCAGCGCCCCTTCATATCGAACTGCCATCCGTGATACGAGCATTCCACTCGTTCACCGTCAAACCGGCCGAATGACAGAGGCATGCCACGGTGCGGGCAGATATCGCGCATCGCCGCAAGGCCACCGGTTCGATCGCGACAGAGGACGATCGGCAGCCCCAACATCTGCAGCCCCTTCATCGTGCCCTGGCGCAAAGTATGGCTCGGGACAGCTGGGTACCAAAAGCCAAAGAGTGGAGCGCTCCTGGAAGACACGACCTCGGGTGATGGCTGTTCGATCATGAGGGTCATTCTAGATCGGGAGGACACTCGCAAGACGGGCCTAGCACAATGGATTCCGACTATAACGAGGGGATGGAGATAGGTCAAGCAATGCGTACACCGTCGCGCAGTGACTCAGTTCCTTGACACCCCGAAGGATCACATACTATTCTGTTCATGCGCACAATTTGAAAGAGTCACGAGGTGAGATCATGATTGCCACACAGATAGAGCCGACGGTGACGTTAGCACAACTACAGCAATCCAAGCCTGATCGAGTGACGATCGTCTTGCTGAGCGGTGATCTCGATAAGGCCATGGCGGCTTTTATTATCGCCACGGGCGCCGCTGCGATGGGTATGCGTGTGACCATGTTTTTTACGTTTTGGGGACTGAATGCGATTCGACGAAGGGGTGCCACGAGTTCAGCGAAAGATTGGCTTCGACGTATGTTCGGGCTACTCAACAGAGGCGGAGCCGATACACTTCCGTTATCCCGATTCCACTTCGGTGGGTTGGGGACGAAAATGATGCAGACGGTGATGAAGCAAAACCGGATGCCCGGTGTGCCCGAGTTGATGCAAACGGCCCTCGATCTGGACGTGCGGTTCATCGCCTGCACGACGACGATGGGCCTTATGGGGATTACTAAGGACACCTTGATCGACGGCATCGATCAGTTCGCCGGCGTAACCACGTATCTGGCGGAAGCCAAACAGGGCACTGTCAATCTGTTTATTTGAATCGTCCACTGAAGCGAGGGTGTTTTCATGATGCAGGCCGATGTCAAACTCGATACATTGGGATACTTTTGTCCAATGCCGATTATTCTCACATCCAAGAAAATCAAAGAATTGGCCTTGGGACAGGTGCTGGAAGTCGTGTCCGATGATGAGGGCATCAAAAAAGACATGCCGGCTTGGTGTGAAACCACGGGGCATCAAATGATGGGTCTGGAAGAGGAACAGGCCAAGTCTGGCCGTATCTATAAGGCGTTCGTAAAGAAGACGAAATAGCCAGATCCCTTCAGAGAACGACGATTAAGCCCGAAGCCGGATGATCGGTCATCGATCATCCGGCTTTTTCGTTGACATGTGCTGGACCCTCTATGGATCGACTCGTCGAGTGCGTTCCTAACTTCAGTGAAGGTCGGGATCAAGGAACGGTTCACGCCTTGCTCGATACCGTGGCGGCGACAGCCGACGTGACACTCCTCGACCACTCGATGGATGCGGACCACCACCGGTCAGTACTGACGTTCTGTGGCCCCCCGGACGCAATCGTTGAAGCTGCATTTCGTGCCGTTCAAGTCGCGACTGAACTCATCGACCTACGGACACATGTCGGCGTACACCCCCGCATAGGATCGACGGATGTGGTGCCGTTTATCCCGATCAGGGGTACGACGATGCAAGACTGCGTCCTGCTTGCGAAGCGACTTGGAGAACGAGTGGGGCGTGAGCTGGGAATCCCCGTTTTCTTGTACGAACGTGCCGCAGGTCATGCCGACCACGCCCCATTGGAGTCAGTCAGACGTGGTGGGCTCGAAGGCCTGGCGTTCCGGATGGAGTCAGACCCTGATTGGATTCCCGACTTCGGTCCCCCTCGACTGCATGAGCGCGCGGGGGCGATCGCAATCGGTGCCCGGCCTCCATTGATCGCCTACAACGTAAACCTCTGCTCGACAAACGTTGAGCAAGCCCGTTCTATCGCCCGAGCCATCCGCCACTCAAGCGGCGGGTTGCGCTCTGTCAAAGCGATCGGAGTAGCGCTATCCAGTCGCGGCATGGTGCAGGTCGCCATGAATGTGACCGATTACCTCGTGACGCCTATTCTGACCGTATTTCAGCGCGTCAAGGCCGAAGCCGCGAAACGTAATATAGATGTGGCGGGGAGTGAATTGATCGGTCTTGCTCCTCAAGCAGCATTAGATCAGGCAGCCGCTGCCTCGTTGCAGCTCGATCGATTCGATTCCAGCCAGGTCCTCGAAACAAGAATCGCCGAGGCAATGTACAGCAAGCACGAACCGGCGCACCCCCTCTCACATTTCCTTGCCACCGTTGCTGACGCCAAGCCGACGCCGGCCGGTGGTAGCGTCGCGGCATTCGTAGGTGCCCTGGCGGCTTCCTTGGGGGTGATGGGGGCACGCCTCGCAGGACAGTCAGATAGAGAACAGCGCTTGCTTGAATTGAGCCGGCAGCTCCATCAGCTCGTTCAAACAGATACAACCGTCTACAATGGACTGATGGATGCTTACAAAATCCCAAAACAACTTCCCAATCGTCCCCATGCGATTTCGATTGCGGTCCAACGGGCTACCGAAGTGCCTTTAGAAATCACGGAGCTGTCCTGCGAGGTTGCGCGGTTGCTCCATCCGTTACGTGAGGGAGCGAAACCGACCATCCAGTCAGATCTCTCAGTAGGGCTGACCCTCGCCATCGCCGCAGCCCAAGCGGGTCTTGTTACGGCCAATACAAATATAAATGCTCAAAAAAATCATAATCTTGTAGATTCCATACGACTCAGAATTGCAAAGGCCACAGAAAGCCTTGAGGAACTCAAGGTGTTGTGCTAGACTCCGTCGCCGAATGATTGAAAACCGTAAGCAGCAGGCCAACTTGGCCTGAGAAAGTCGAAAATCACCGGGATGGAAATCAAGGTCTTCAACAACAACGTTGAAAAAGCACTGAAGGTTGCCAAGAAGAAGCTCGCGGGGGAAGGTCTGTTCCGTGAGCTGAAGCGACGCCGTTTCTATGAGAAGCCAAGCGTGCGGAAGAAAGCAAAGCAACGCGAGGCTCAACGGCGCCGCCAGAAGTGGTTGTCAAAGCGGAAGCCTGAGTAGACGCGGTTTTCCGTTCGTCTTACCAGCCCCCTCCCCGTTCATGACCATTTCTCCATGCGTCAGGAGCAAATCCATGCCGCTATCCGTATTGTCAAGCGGGATATTCTCCGTTGGCAAGAACCGGTCGTTGGGGTCGTAGCCAAGGAGTCAGGCCGCAACCCCTTTCTCATTCTCGTTTCCACCCTCCTCAGTTTGCGAACTAAAGATAAAACGACGAGGGAGGCGGGAGACCGACTCTTCGCCCTGGCTCGCACACCGGCAACCATGTTAGAGCTGCCGCGGAAGAAGATCGAACAGGCCATTTATCCGGTCGGGTTTTATCGAACGAAAACCAAATCGATTCTTGAAATCTGCCGCCGGTTGATCGATGACCATGGTGGAGAAGTTCCGGACTCCATCGATGAGCTGCTGACCTTACCTGGAGTCGGGAGAAAGACGGCGAATCTTGTCGTCACAATCGGATTTGGCAAGCCTGGAATCTGTGTTGATATTCACGTCCATCGAATCAGCAACCGATGGGGGTATATCAAAACAAAGACCCCAGAAGAGTCTGAAACTGTTCTTCGGAGAACACTGCCGAAACAATACTGGATCATCTACAACGATCTCCTCGTCCCCTATGGGCAGAACCTGTGCCTTCCGGTTTCACCGTGGTGCAGCACGTGCAAATTAGCGGACATGTGCGATCGCGTGGGGGTCACGAAATCACGCTAGAGGTATGCAGTGAGGGGTGAAGTAGGGGCTATATGAAAAGCTTCGTTTCGGCCTCAGCGGTCAGGGAAAGGATGGCCGGCAGACCCATCACCTCGTCAACATTCTTTTCGACCGCGCTGGCATCCACGCCCATGTATTCCAGGCCCGCGCTGCAGGCAATCAGCCGCAGCGTTCCAACATGCTTGGCATCCTGGAACATCTCCGAGATCTTCGGCACGTTCTTCTCTTTAAGCAACCGGGTAACCTCCTCGGCTGATTCCGCATATTCCGGTGGGAAGTCAATCTGATCGATCTTCCCTTCTGCGAGTTTTTTGATCGTCCAGAACAACAAAACGATGATCACATCCTTCCCCATCGCGGCGGCCGTCATGCCAAGCGTCGCGACCTGATGCAGCTTATCGTACGTGGCGTTGTGGGCGAAGATGACGAATTTCGGCTTCGTCAACATAGTCATTTCTTTTCCGCTCTGGTTTTCACGCTATTCACGTAGTCGGCAATCGCAGCATCGACTTCATCCGACGTCATGGGGCGATCATGCGTCTCGCTTTCGTCGATGACATATCGGTCATGATCTTTTTCTTGCTTAAGAATGACGGTGTTTTCAGGGGTGACGTCGACCAGCATGAACCATTCTTTCGCCCCCTGCGAAATCACGACCTGCTTGCCGGCGCCCTTTCTGGCAACCTCAATTCGTAACTCCTGGGCCGTATCGGTATAGCCTTGGGCCATAGAGACGAGAGAAAGGTACCAGATAGCTGACACCGCGACAAAAATGAACTGTACGACCTTCCACTGCGGCTGATACCCACTCATACCGAGGCTCCATGCCCGGTGATTATAACGATCAGGTTCGACTGCGTAAACATGAGACTCCGTTCGCCTTGAGGGGCGCAGAAGCCCATGCTAGGATGCCAACCGATGGATGGGCTTCTTTCAACGGTTCAGCAATACGTCTCGACGGAAACCCTCGTGACTCTGACGGCCCTGTCGATTGTCTTCTTTGTTGGGTCATTGATCGCCATCCCGTTCATCCTTGTCCGACTCCCGACAGACTTTTTCGACATCCGTGTGCCGCGCCCTTGGATGGAGAATCATCACCCAGTACTACGGTTACTTGGACACCTGGCTAAAAACGTGATCGGCGCCATCTTTCTGTTTGCTGGCTTCTTGATGCTGTTCCTGCCGGGCCAGGGCATTCTCACAATGCTGATCGGGGTGACGATGCTGGACTTTCCTGGCAAGCGCCGGTTGGAAGCAAAAATGATCGGACAGCCTGCTGTCCTGAACACCATCAACAACATGCGTCAGAAGTTCGGAAAGCCGCCGCTCACGATCGCACCGGATCCTTAGCCAGGACTGAGATGAAAGGATTGGGGACTACGACCTCCCATGGACTGACGCCCCTAATTGGCGCTTAGTCCTCAGCTCTCAGTTTTCTACAAGACGATTTCAATAGCCGGCAACACCCATGACATCGCTGCAAACCAACAGACGCCCCACCCTCTATCTGATTGACGGCAGCGCCTACATCTATCGGGCGTTCTTTGCCTTACCGGCGCTGAACAATTCGAAGGGGCTCCAGACCAACGCGGTCTATGGATTCACGACCACGCTGCTCAAAATCATCCGCGAACACAAGCCGGATGGGCTTGCGGTGGCCTTCGACGAGAAAGGCCCCACGCTCCGGCACGAGGAATTCAAAGACTACAAGGCACAGCGTCCCCCGATGCCGGACGGGATGAAGGCACAGATTCCCTATATTCATCGCGTAGTGGAAGCGCTGAATATTCCTGCGGCCAGACAGGCCGGCTACGAAGCTGACGATTTGATCGGCACGTTGGCCAGGCAGGCAGAGCAGGCCGACTACGACGTCGTGATCGTCACCGGTGATAAAGACATGCTTCAGCTCGTGACATCACATATCCGCATCTACGACCCGGTCAAGGATAAGTGGTCCGGCAACGCGGAATGCGTCGCCAAGTTCGGCGTCGAGCCTGGCCGTGTCGTCGAAGTGATGGGTCTGATGGGCGATGCGAGCGACAACATTCCCGGCGTGAAGGGTATCGGCGAAAAGACCGCCGTGAAACTCATCGCACAGTTCGGGACAATCGATGAGCTACTGCGTCGCCTCGACGAGGTCACGCCTACCCGTATCAAGACTCTCCTTTCTGAACAGGCGGAGAATGCGCGGCTCAGCCGGAAGCTGGCGACCATCGACACACAGAGCCCGGTGGAGTTTCACCCCGAATCCTACCGGATCAAGCTACCGCATGAGGAGCAACTCGCCGAGCTGCTGCGCGAGCTGGAATTCACCTCTCTCCTCAAAAGTCTCCAGCCATCGCCGAAGCCCCTGGAGGCGACGACACATGCCACCGTCATCATCGACGATGAAACAGCCGCAAAGCGATTTGTCGACGGTGTATCGAAAGGCAGGCCGCTGGGCCTGCACTGTTTGTTGGCCGGACAACCAGGCGTCCATACCGACGTCCTTGGCCTGGCCCTCTCGACCGGCAACCAGACGGCGTTCATCCCAATCGACGTCCATGCCTACATGCGAACGATCATCGAACTGCTGCATGATCACACTCACACCAAGACCGTGCACGATCTGAAATCCACGTTGCTGGCGTTCCATCGCATCGGGATCACCTTGGTACCCCCATACGTGGACACCATGATCGCGGACTATTTGCTCAACCCGAACCGCCGTGACCATAGTCTCGACACGATCATGCTGGAACGGCTCGGTGAACGACTTGGATCGGGTAAGCAGGAGAAGGCCCAATCACAGTTGCTGTTCGAAGTCGATACCGGATCTCGCGAGGAAACGGCGGAAGCCGCTGCTGCCCTGGCCAAGCTCGAACCAATCCTCATTGAGCAGTTGACGGATCAGGGGAGTTTGAAGCTCTTCACCGACGTTGAAATGCCGCTCGTCCCGGTCTTGGCTGACATCGAGCGAAATGGGTTCTTGCTGGATGTCGATGGCCTCCACGGGTTGAGTCAGGAACTTGAGCGAGAACTCGACCGCATGATGGAAACCATTGCCAGGCTAGCCGGCGGCGAGTTCAACATCAATTCACCGAAACAACTCGCGACGGTCCTCTTTGAGAAGCTCGGCCTGAAACCCCTGCGAAAAACGAAGACCGGCTATTCAACCGATGAAGACACCCTTACCCAACTCGCCACACAGCACGAATTACCAGATCAGATTCTCAGCTATCGAAGTCTGAGCAAGCTCAAGTCGACCTACGTGGATGCGCTGCCGGAGCTGGTGCATCCGGAGACGAAACGGCTCCATACCTCCCTGAACCAGACCGTCGCCGCAACCGGACGGCTCTCCTCCACCGATCCAAATCTCCAAAACATTCCTGTGAAAGGGGACTACGGTTTGCGTATCCGCGAGGCCTTCATCGTCCCCAAAGGCCATGAACTCCTCTGCGCCGACTACAGCCAGATCGAGCCGCGCATCCTCGCCCACCTTTCGCAAGATCCGCGTTTGCTCTCCGTCTTTGCCAAAGGCGAAGACATCCACATGGCCACGGCCATGGAAATCTTCGGCCTGCCCTCCAGCCAGATCACCAGAGATATGCGCCGCGCGGCCAAGACCGTTGTCTTCGGCATCGTCTACGGGATCAGCCCGTTCGGTCTTTCTCAGAACCTCGGCGTACCCCAGGCCGAGTCGAAGCAATATATCGACACCTTCTTTGAGCGATTCGCAGCTGTCCGGGCATTGATGGATCGAAACATGGTCGAAGGACGAGAGAAGGGCTACACCACCACCATCCTCGGTCGCCGCCGACCGATTCCCGAGCTGCAAAGTGGTGATCCCGCCCAGCGCGGCGTTGGCGAACGCATGGCAGTCAACAGCCCCATCCAAGGTTCAGCGGCGGACTTGATCAAAGTGGCCATGATCAATGTGCACAAGAAACTCCACGAGGAACTGCCGCATGTGAAGATGATCCTTCAAGTCCACGATGAGTTGATTTTTGAAGTGCCGGACCATGATCTGGAGGAAGCGAAGCGGCTGGTGAGACAAGAGATGGAAGGTGTCAGCAAACAGTTGGGTCTATCGGTGCCCCTCAAAGTAGATCTCGGCGTCGGCAAAAACTGGCGGGTCGCGCATCCCTAATTCCAATCACAACGAGGTGACATATGTTGACCATTCGCATTTCAGTCGCTTGGACGATAGCAGTCGTCAGTCTTGGGGCACTTGGGCTTTTACTCTTACTGGGTCAACCGTTCGCAGCGAAAGCGCAGGAGCCAAAACGGTTTCAGTATGAAATCGTCGAGGTACTCCCCGACACCCAAAACATGCAAACCAAGTTGAATGAGTTTGGAGCAAGCGGGTGGGAGCTGGTGGCGGTCTCGATGGGTAATATGACCGAGCCGAGGCTGATTTTTAAGAAGTGATAGCGGAAGGAGATCGGTTTATCGCTGACACTAAAAGTGGATCTCGGCGTCGGCAAAAACTGGCGCGTGGCTCATCCGTGGTGTCATAAGATTAACGCATCAAAAATGGGTATCCGTTTATTGTGACCTCTCTGCCCACCTGATGGTAAAGCTGTGAGTGACCTCCGCTTTAACTGGGAACGGTTTTGGTACCCAAGAGGATCCAGCCTCAATCTCTCCGATGGAGGCTACCTGCCAAATCCGCATTCGCGAACCGGAAGATTTTCGAACCCACAGATTGTTTCTCTCTCGAAAATCCATGAGTCGAAGGCACTTGTCTTATTTGGCGATCCTGGGATGGGCAAGTCAACCGTTCTCACTGACGAAGAATTACTGTTGAAATCCACACCACATGACCCAACTGATAGACATTTGTTCATAAACCTTCGGTCTTACCAAACCGATACACGGGTAGTTGCCGATACGTTCGATAGTCCCATCCTAAAGGACTGGCTAATAGGCACGCACACCCTATACCTTTTCTTGGATAGCCTGGACGAAGGATTACTGTCCGTAAAAGTTCTCGCTTCTCTCTTAGTAGACCAACTTAAGAGGCTGCCGTCCGATCGATTAAAACTCAGAATAGCGTGTAGGACAATCGAATGGCCAAGCCTTCTAGAGGAGGGTCTCGCAGAGTGGTTGGGCCAGGAGGCCGTGCAGTATTACGTGCTGGCTCCCTTGAGAAAAGCCGATGTCGAAGAATCAGCCAGAGCCAGCGGCTTGGATGTCAAAGCCTTCCTCAACCAAGTTGAGTCTTCGGGAGCGGTACCCTTTGCTATAAAGCCCGTCACTTTGAAGTTCTTGCTCATGCTTTCCAAAAACAGGGGAGGCTTTCCCTCCTCACAGATTGAATTATATTTGGCAGGATGTCGCGAATTGGTTACGGAAAAGAGTAAAAGTCGTACTGCTGCAAGGGAAGCTGGACAGCTAAGCCCGGACCAACGATTGGCTGTGGCTGCTCGCATTGCGGCCTGCATGGTTTTCGGCAATCGAAATGCGATCTATGCTGGCATGGATCTGGCAGAGTCCTCCGATGAAGACGTGCTTCTTCGTGATCTATCAGGAGGCTATGAAACAGATACCGGTGCACGGTTCGCAGTAACAGAAAAGGAGACTCGAGAAACAGTCAACACAGCCCTATTTTCTACTCGAGGCCTCAATCGTATTGGCTGGGGACATCAGACATATGCAGAATTCCTCGCTGCCTGGCATCTCAAAAAGCACGACGCTTCGGTCACTCAGATCAAAAGCCTAATTATTCATCCCGGTGATTCTAGCGAGAAATTTATTCCCCAATTGGGTGAGACGGCTGCATGGGTGGCAGGGATGGTCCCAGAGATATTCCAGACCATTGTGCAAGCTGAACCAGATTTACTTCTAAGGAGCGAAGTTGCCACGGGAGATGCGCTACAGCGCGCTGCCTTGGTGGAAGCGCTGTTGCACCTTTACGACGAAGAGAAATCCTATGATCGTGACCGTGAGCACTACAAGAATTTGCATCACCCGGAAATAGCCACTCAACTTCGTCCCTATATTATCGACAAAAGAAAAGGAGTGATCGTCCGTCGTACAGCGATCGACATTGCAGAATCTTGCAATATCCAAAGCCTCAACGGTGATCTTTCAACGGTCGTTCTTGATCACTCCGACACCCTAGCGATTCGTGTCCAAGCAGCTTATGCGATTGGAAGGATAGGGGATGACGCAACAAGAAAAAGGATAAAGCCATTACTCACTGGAGAGATGCCTGATGACCGGCAAGACGAACTTAAAGGCTGCATTCTTCGCGCACTCTGGCCTTCTCATATCAGCGCTGCTGAGTTATTTCCGATCCTCACACCCCCAAAAAGTGAAGGATTTGTCGGTGCCTACCGAGTGTTTTTATCATCCGAGCTGGCCCAGAGCATAACAGCAGAGGATCTAATCTCTGCGCTTCAATTCGCCAGCGAATTACCGCAGCCACGACATAATATGGATCTCTCTCTGGAGTCACTCATGGATGGCATTGTGACCAAAGCATGGGAAAACCTGGATAAGCCGAGGGTGACCGAAGCACTCGCCAATTTTGTGGTGTCGAGGTTGAAGCATCATGATGAAATAATCAAAGGTAAACTCGACAAGACCGACCAACTCATTTTTCAGCAAGATGAGGATAAAAGGCGGCGGCTGCTTAAAGCGGTCCTTTTAACTCTTGCGGAGAACCATGAAACGGACGGCTCATGGATCTTATTCAGTCACACAGCAATTGTTCACTCGAATGATTTCCACTGGCTTGTTTCCCTCCTAGGCCACAATGCGGACACAGGAATTCAACATGTAGTGGTCGATGTTCTTTTCAGATTATTCGACATCAGATCCCCTGAACATATGGACGCAATCTATGAGGCGGGCAAGAAGCACCCGTTAGTTGCGGATAAGTTTAAGCGGGTTTGGGAGCCGGTAATCTTGGGGTCAATGCAAGCTCAACAGCTGAAGACCCAACATGAAGAAGAGGAAGCATGGAGGAGACGAAGAGATAGACCACCACTCAATCCATCTCCCGCTGACAGACTGGCGAAAGCCCTTCAGGAATGCGAGGACCACAATCCCTCTGCGTGGTGGCACCTTACTCGTGAGCTGACCTTAGAAGCGTCCAGCACGGATTATGACTTTGGCTTTGAGTGGGACGTAACGAAACTGCCGGGCTGGGTATCGGCCAACGAAGTGACTCGTGAAAGAATCGTTCGTGCGGCAGAGCAGTATGTTCAATCTGGCACTCCTCCTTCGGCTGACTGGCTTGGGACAGGGCAATGGAGCCAGTCGGTAATGTCGCAGTGGAGTGCCGTTGCTTTAGTCAAAAAGGTTAGACCCCAGGTTATGCAAAGTTTGTCGCCTGATCAGATGGTAAAGTGGTGTCCAATCATTCTTGCCTTTCCATTTCTGGATAACGACACCGATCGATCCGTTAAGGAATCATTACTCAAGCTCGCCTACCGCAAGACACCACTCACCGTGCTGGATACGGCAAAGGTCTTGATAGAAAGGGAAATTGAAAAGGGAGAAAGGATAGGCGTCGCTATAGATTTAAATGCGGTCTGGGATGAACAGATAGCAACTCTGCTTCTGCAGTATGCCAAGAGAAGCGATCTCAAGCCAAAATCCTTGAGCTCTTTACTTAGCACATTATTTTCGCATGACAATGTGGAGGCGCATTCTCTCGCCTCTTCCCTGGTTCCCACACCACCACCTGCAAAGGAGCCAGAAAGATCGCTGGCCATTGCTGCAACAACAACTTTAATGCTCGATACAAAGGACGCTGGCTGGTCGATCGTTTGGCCTGCCATCCAAGCGGACGAAGATTTCGGCAAGCAAGTGGTCCAGGGCATCAATCACGACTATAAAACAATAGGACTACGGCTTACAGAAGATCGACTTGCTGATCTTTACATCTGGCTGACTCGTCATTTTGAATCCCCTAAGCACTCAGCTGGAAAAGCTCATTGGGCTGGGCCTCTTGAATATGTAGATTTGTGGCGAAACGCCATCATCCAGCTATTGACCCACCGAGGAACTAATCATGCCTGCGATGCTATCAGCAAGCTCCAGCAAGCGCTTCCTGAGCAAGACTGGCTCAAGTGGGTGTTCGTGGATGCACAAGCACAGACCCGTAGGGCTACGTGGGTACCACCGCAGCCTCAGGAAATTATTAAGCTTGCTGCTGACGGTAAGTTGCGTTTGGTCCAGAGCGGAGATCACCTCATGCAGGTGCTGGTCGAGTCCTTGGAAAGGTTTCAAGCCATGTTACAGGGGGAAACACCGGAGGCCCAATTCCTATGGGACAATGTTTCTAAGTCGAATGCTAGACCAAAAGACGAGAACACGTTCTCTGACTATGTAAAGACCCACCTCGAGAAGGACTTGAAACCTAGAGGTATTGTACTGAACAGAGAGGTCAGAATTCATAGAGGGGAACGGACTGATATTCATGTGAATGCTGTCACTCAGGCTGCATCAGGAGACTCCTATAATTCCATCACTGTCATAATTGAATGTAAAGGTTCTTGGAACCCTGAATTGCATACTGCGATACGAGACCAATTGGTCGGCAGATACCTCCAGGATAACCATTGTCAGCATGGTCTCTATTTAGTTGGCTGGTTTAACTGCATTGCATGGTCAGAGCAGGATGGTCGGAGAAAACAGGCTGAAAAACTGTGCCCAGCGATTGATTCCACGAGGCAGAAGTTAGCCACATCCTCAGCAGATCTTTCAAAAGGCTCTATTAGGGTAAGATCTGTCGTACTTGATGCATCCCTTCATTAAGTGTGGTGCTGTGCTCAGCAATCATTAAACATCCGAAGCTGGTCCGGATGTGGGGTCCCTCGTCTCCACGTCAGGAGCGCGGGCTCTTTCTTGAGTTTGGCGGAAGGTGGGCTTGATGCCAGTAAGGCTTGCGCAGAGATCCATGGTCCAATCAGGTCAAAGTGGGCTAGATCGGTTTCTCGAAGGTTCAAGCTCCACTCCGAACCAAGTCTTTTTCTTGTTCCCGCTGGACGACTAAGGTACCGCAACTGAAAGAACCACTCCCCTGACAAGCTTGTCCCAACCCGGTGAACAATGGCGATAAGGCCCCTCCGGTCGCCGGCTGTTTGCAGGAGGTAGACCCCGATGGCAATCTCTTCACGATCCATCATGTAGCCGATGGTTACACGAGTATTGGCAGAAGGTCAAGGCAAACTTAGCAGCAGAAGCTGGATTCTTGACTCACGATCAGACGGGATCTAGGGTACTTGAGTGAAACAAGTCTTCGTGTCCCAGAACCTGATTGAAGTTGAGATGCGCAAGGAGCAGCTTGAGCAGGCTGGTATCCGGTGCATGATCAAGAACCAGCGTTCCTCAGGACTTGCCGGAGAGATTCCCTTTGTGGAGATTTTCCCGGAGCTGTGGGTACTCCAGGAGCAGGATTACGATCAGGCTCGTCAGCTACTTGAAGAAGAAACTGAGTTACTGCCAATGAACCAAGACTTCTGGACATGCTCAGGATGCGGTGAGCGTCACGAGAGTCAATTTGCGGAATGTTGGAGATGTGGACGGGAACGACCGTCGCCGTGACGTCCCTTACAACCTCGGCCCCCATGTTCGGTCACTTCTTCTTCCTGCACACATACTTCCAGACCGACTGGGCTAGAGTCCCTCGTGGAATAGGTGCCCAGGCTGACTCGCCTGACTTCTGATACACCACGTCACCAGTTCCCATGTTCCCAGCGAAATGTTCCACTGCCAGCAGCCGAAAGCGCTCGTTCGAACAGTCGTGCTCTTCCTGGGCGCGCGAAGACAAGTACGTCTTGAACCATCGTGTCTGAGCGGTCCTCAGATCATCCAAGACCCACACGCTCACCCGCTCACCATTCCGGATGATGGTCTCGGAATCGACATAGATCTTTGCCTTGTTGTTTCCATCAACCAAAAACCATTCTGCAAAGACAGGAACCACACCCAGCAATTGGAACGCAACCAGGAGCGAGAAAATCAGAGGAACAGCGCGGAAGAGACAACCAGTGGACAATAACAATCCGTCACGAAAGAGGAGCTTGTCGAGAGTGAGACACGACGGCCTGGCTAGTCTGATTTCTTTGCACCGTCGGCCAAACCTCATACAGGACTGCTCCCTAACGCGGAGGCTTCGGCAACTGCTTTGGCCGACGGGTCGGAGAGTATTCACAATTCCTTGTCAGCAGGAGAGCCGTGACGGCGAGCATGCCGCGCAGAACACTAGGATCATAGGTGGTCGATCGATTTAGGGTTTCGGGCCGTTTTCCTCCACCCGTTTCAAGCAATCGTTAAACGCCCCTCGACGTTGGACGAACGACCAGAAGAGTTTGTACCGATTGATCATTTCCAATTGCTCCACGTATTCGTTGCATTGCTTAGCCTTCCAAGCCTCTACATTCTCCGGGGGCGCAGTAATCACCCATGCCCCCCCTACCAGGACCAAAATAGCCAGGGCCACGCTCCCGATGAGCACAAGTCCTTTCTTGACGTCCATAAATCCTTCTTTCGCTATGTTGAAGGTCAAAGAACCCGCTGAGTCTTGTCTGCCTGAACCTTACCCGTTGATCATGGTGCCGGAGACCGGGATCGAACCGGTACGGGCCTTTTGAGCCCGAGGGATTTTAAGTCCCTTGCGTCTGCCTATTCCGCCACTCCGGCGCGAGGCGGATTTTAACATAGCGACGATGGTCTACTGCCACTTTTCTCGTTGCCCCGTACCTGCCCATTTACCATACCCGGACATCTGGTGCGACAGACTGAATCTGCCACGGGATCGCATACCTGACGATCGCCTAAACAAGACTCCAGAAAAAATTTAGAAAATCCATCCTCGCCTTGCGCTATCATATAGCGTGCGGGAATTTGTAACGATACGGTCGAGGGGTGGCGCACTCCAAGCTAAGGCTTCACGATTTTTGGTCGCTGTGTTTCTGCTCATAACGGCGATGCCGGGTGAAGCGGTGAGCCAAGAGGCGGTGCTCGACATTCTTCCGCTCCGTCCCATTAACTTTGATATCTCCTTCAACCAACGCACGTTTGCACCACAGGCCAGAGTCATCGCCGTTCAAGTAGGGATCACTGCCCTTCGATATGGACAACTGGAGATGAGGACGGTGTATCAGTACTACAGCCACCACACGCCTAACTTTGTCACTGATCAACATTCGCTGTTTCTGAACCCCCGTTGGAATAATTTCATCGATTTCTTGGATTTTCCTAAGACGACACCGATCAATCGAGTTATTCGGCATGTCCTCTTCGGGCCACTTGAAGATCGGGCGGTGCCCTATATCGGCGCCCTGATCGGCGGAACGCTTCCGGGACGGGACGCCGATTCCCCCGGATATCTCTACGGAGGACAGGTGGGCGTCCGATTCCCGGTCGCGAATGGGTTTTCGGTCGACATGGGGCTCCAGTACACTCGGTTCGAGATCGACTTTAAAGATAGAGCCGATCTGTCGCAGCAATGGCTATTTACGATCGGAGTTCGGCTGTAATGCGATGCGCTTCATGCAGGAGATCATGCGAATAAGACGAATGGCCGGCTTCAACAACAGGAAGCGCTATTCCGGCTGGTGGCGCGGCAGCATACTAGTGGCAGCGTTGGTTCTCGTACAGGGATGCGGGCTGGTCTACGATGCGGTGACGATGGTCCATCCATTGAACCGCGATGAACTCTCCACGATCTGCACGCGAGGCCAATTGCGCGTCGGCATTTCGGTAGAACCGTTTCGTCCGTTTGTCTTTCCCGCGGTCTACACGAATGAAGGTATTCGCGTCACAGGTCTGGACATCGAACTGATCCGAGAGGTTGCCGATGCACTCACTGCTCATTGCGGCGAACCAACTCCCATCGTACCGACCTTACATGTCACTCGATTTCCTGATCTGTTCATCAAAATGAACGAGGGGCAGCTCGATCTCTTCGTCTCGTCCGTGAGCGGGACTGTTCCCGGTACAAGGCCGGCCGGCCTCTGGTTTTCGGCTCCGTACCTGCGCGACGACGGAATCGCCGCCATCATCCGAAAGCCAGAGGTGGCAGAGCGTGTGCGGACGCAATTGGGAAAGCAGAACGGGAATCGGGATACGCTCGCAGCCGTCCAAGAAGCCTTTGCCGGCTTAACCGTCGCCGTTCAGAAGGGGCGATCCTCTCACCAGTATGCCAAAGCCAATCTCAAACGGGTTCGCATGGTCATCTGCGATTCGCTTCCCGCCTCCATTGAATCGAAGGATCTGAATATCGATGTCATCCTGACCAACCATTCCATCCTCGAGTATGTAACGAAACGGGTCTGGCAAGAGTGGCACCCACTCACGCAACTGGACGGGTCGCCTCTCCTCCTTACACGTGATGATCTCTCCATCGTGACCAGCGAAGAGCACCGACAGTTACAATGGTTCTTAAACAATCTGCTCTTTCGCTTGGAAGAATCAGGACGATTGAAACAGATGAGAACGCGCTGGATCGAAGCGGAGTATGCCCCTACTCGGCGAGCGACGGCAGAAGGGCTGCCGCTTGAGGTGACGCAAGTTCCTGACCATTATGACCAAGGGCAATGCCGTCTTGCTGAAAAATGATGAAGAAGTGGAGGGAATACTGATGCGTCTCCTAAAAATCTTTCTACCTCTTGGCTTGGTCTTGGTTCTTCTCTGTCCCCAAAGTGGCTGGTCACAAACTTCCCAGAAGGAGGCCGAACAAACGGCAGCGCTCTTAGCGACCCTCCTCAATGCAGGGCGTGTCGTCATCGAGCGGAACCAACCGCTGATCAACGATTCAGGGAGAGGCGAGAAGGGATTCACACCTGAGGTGTTTGAACGGCTCATCCTCGATGAATTTCTCCAGCAAACACAGATCGACCTGAAACATGCGTCCTCCGCTATGCCCTCGCAGGCGAAAGATTTATTGAGTCTGCTGCTCATCACAAGCAAAGAAGTGGTGGCGGACGCCCAGTTCGTGATTAATCAGCGCGGGATCGGCTATAAGAACTTTATCCCGGCCACATTCGGAAGCCAAGCCGCGCGGAAATTCTCGAAGCGGTCGAAGGTCACGATTAAACAGACCGCCCTCGAACCGAGGAATTTGCAGAACGCTCCGGATGAGTATGAGGAGATGGTCTTGAAACGACTTGCGAGCCAACCGTTTTCGACCACGCCGATTGTAGAGTGGCTTGGCGGTGGACAGTTACTCAGAGCTGTGGTGCCGATCTATTATTCAGAGGATTGTCTTGTCTGCCATGGAAACCCCAAGGGAATCCTTGATATGTCCGGCTATCCGCGAGAAGGTGCTCAGGCGGGAGAACTGGCCGGGGCGATTAGTATTCAAATCCCCTCGGACCATCGGTAGCAGTCAGCCCGTGCCGACGGAGGAGAGCGACGGGGTGATCCGCTACCGATGATCGTCGAGAAGCTTAGTTCAAGACCGCAGTCAATTGCGGCCGCGACTCTTCAGCACTCTTCGCTTTTGCCGATTTACGGTCCAGCACTTCTTCCACCCCAGACTTGACGGCCCGACCCCATCGGCTGGTCTGCACCTGCGCCTTGCGGGCATACCGGCCGATGCTTCGACGAGTTTCCACACCGGTCTGTGGAGCGAAGAGGAGCCCGAGCCCTGCTCCAATGACCGCCCCACCGGCGATGAATGCTGCTGCCTTGGCGACCTGATTCCCCTGCTCCGACATGGTGAACCTCCTCATGATGGTAAATGAGCCGGAAGATCGTTTCTGAACGCTTCCTATGCCAAGATCATTCAGCATGCTCTGTGCCAGAATCTGAGTCTTCGCAAAAAAGGCGATTCTCGTTAAAAATCACAGGGGGCGTTTTTTGTCCATGAGGAGTGACTAATTTTTGGACTCTTTTTCTCGACAGGCAGAGACACAGTCGTTTCAGAAAACCAACACTTGAGCTTCCTGCGTGCTTGCAAATCAGCCATGGAGGCCGATTATCTGGTGACGAACTTTAGCCGGTTCTAATCTTTGTCTCGCTTGCATTGACACGTGAGCCCCCGTATGATCCATCGGCAAGTTTTACCGTACGGCGTAATGGGCACCCCGGATGATCCAAGATTCGTGTTCCTCTCGTGATATAAGTACCATCTTACAAAGGACTATTCTGGAAGCATCGTAATGGCCCCCCCAGCCGCCATCCCCTACCCAAATATCGACCCAGTTCTTGTGGCACTCGGCCCCATCCAGCTCCGCTGGTATGGGTTGATGTACTTGATCGGCCTGACTGCGGCGTACTTTCTTATTCAACGCAAACTAACCCACAAAGGGTTGGCGATCAGGAAAGACCAGGTCTATGACATGGTCGTCTATGCGGCCTTCGGCGTGTTTCTAGGTGGCAGGATCGGCTATACGCTGTTCTACAATTTTTCCTATTACATCCAAAACCCGTTGAAGCTCTTGGCAGTGTGGGAAGGCGGCATGTCCTTCCACGGTGGACTTATCGGGACCGCTATCGCACTGATCTGGTTCAGCAGGCGGCAGGGCATTCCGACCTATACCGTTGCGGACTTAGCGACAGCCGTCACGCCAATCGGATTGGGGTTTGGCCGGATAGGCAACTTTATCAACGGTGAACTCTATGGTCGGTCGACGGATGTGGACTGGTGCATGGTTTTCCCGGCAGGGGGTCCGGTCTGCCGCCATCCCTCGCAATTGTACGAAGCAGCACTGGAAGGGCTGACGCTGTTCACGGTGTTGTGGTTGATTGATCGGCGACCGACCCCGCCTGGGACGATCTTCTGGACCTTCATTACCGGGTACGGTATTAGCCGACTCATCGTCGAACTCTTTCGTGAACCGGATCAGCACTTGGGCTTTATCCTTGGACCGATTACCATGGGGCAAGTTCTCTCTTTGCCCATGGTGCTGGTTGGAATCACGATGCTGATTTTGGGCTATTACAAGAATCCACCCAGTCCCTCACCCACGACAAAACAGTAAGTTTCTGTTCAGAGCACTGGCAATTCAAAACTGAGTCAGTACGGCATCTCGTCATCATCCAGGCCCACATGGTGGCCCAATTCGTGGACAACGGTATCGCGCACTTCCTGCACCACTTCTTCAGGACTCTCACAACAGCGAAGGATCGGTCCGCGATAGATGGAAATTCGTGGCGGCGCTTCACCTCCCGGCCGAAAGAACGAATCAGCGGCCAGCGACTGGCCTTGGTAGAGACCGAGCAAGTCATCCTCGCCGTCTAGTTCCAGGTCCTGTAACACCTCCTCCGGCGGTTCTTCTTCCACGACCACCGCAATAGACTCCATGAGCGTGGCGTAGGGAAGAGGCAGGTCCGAGATCGCCTGTTGAACCAGTTTTTCAAAGTCCTCAGATGACATAGGGTCGTGCCTGGCCATTGTTTCATGCCCCGCGCGTCTATAGCTCCACGGCCGTCGCACATCGCAAAAACAGACAATGGACGCGAACTGATTCGACCCCTAGGCTTTCTTGGACCGCGACTTTATAGACCTCACTCTGTGTGCGATACTGCTCTGCTCGAGCCGCTGCCTGATCGGCTGATATCGCATCTGTTTTATAGTCAGCCACCCACAGCTCTCCATCAAGCCGGTAGATGAGGTCGATCACTCCTTCCATAACCTGCCTGTTACCCCACGGCATGATGAAGGGGACTTCTCGACCAATAATCTTGGACGACCGGAGACGTCCATAGGCTTCCGATCGACCGAACGTCGCAAGAAGATCGGTCACGGATTCAGCGACCGCCCCAGCATGGGGCTGGTCATCCGGCCCAAGAGCTGCCTGTACGGCTAAGACCACCTGAGCACATAACCCGGAGAGGTCCTGTGAAAAGTCCCATCGCTCAAGTAGGCGATGAGCCACCACACCAACCAACCGCCCAACCGCGGCATCCTGTCGAACTGGAGTCGTTTCACGCACAGTCCGCGCCAATCGTTTACCCAGCATCGTCGGTGTCAGATGATGGGAGGTCTCACGAACTTCGGTCCATCGAGCCGTCCTGACCTCCCATCGCTCAGCAATCTCTTTCGGATTGATCAACACCTCACTGGCTGTTCTCTCCGAACGTCGCCGTGGCCGCTTTCGTTCCGGTGCCTTGATCACTCGATGGGGAATCGCGCTGGCGCCGATCTTCAGAGCCTCCGTCGAGGCTGTTCCGATCTCCCCCGTCCCGATATTCTGCAGAAGGTCAAAGACCGTTTCGCCGATTGAGCGGCCGGTTATCCCTCCTGACAACAGCAACAACTCTTTGGCCCTGGTCATCCCCACATAGAGCACGCGTCGCCGTTCCGCTTCTTCTCGCAGCCGCAGTTTGTGCTGGACCAGCAACGAACCGAGAGACCGATGACGGTCGAGGGAGAGACCATAGATGCCACTCGACCAATCATAGGAGACCTGCGGCACGCTTCGCTCCCGCCCGCTCCCTTGGTGAAGGCCCGGCAGCACAACAATGGGGAATTCCAACCCCTTGGCCTTATGAATCGTCAACACGTGCACGGCTTCGATCGACTCCTCGGCAAGAGGACTCTCCGATTCGTCCGGTTGTTCGTCAAGGCGGGCAATCATGAGCTCCACAAATCCGCTCAATGTCATGTGAGGTCGGTCGGCCAATGACGCAGCCGTCTGTTTGACTTTCAGGAGGTTGGCCACGGCCTGTTCGCCATGGAGTGATGCAGCCGCCAGATCCAGGATCGGCAATCGGTCAAACATCAGCGCGATGGCTTCAGCCAATGGCAGCATGGCAATAGCCCGGTGCAGCCACGCCAGGTGTTCGTACAGCCGCCGAACAGCAGCAGCGCGGGCGTGGGACCACGACCCGAGACTCACAGCATGGAGATAATTAAAATGCCCTGCCTGCTTGAGCTCATAGAGCTCCCGATCCGTTAACCCTCCAAGTGGTGCGCGAAGGAGACCGGCTAACGCGATTTCGTCATGAGGATGATCCAAAACCCGCAGCAGATTCACGAGGTCAATCACCTCCTGACGACGATAGAAATGCTTTTCCCCCTCGATGACGTAGGGAATATCGTGCCGGCGCAAGGCATCGAGGTAGGCATCGGCTTGCGTAAGTTTTCTGAAGAGCAATGCGATGTGTCCCGGCTTCACGGAATGGCGACTCAGGACCTCGTCGTTCAGCCAGCGAGCCAGCACTTCACTCTCGGCTCTCGTCGCCCCCGCAGCATCGAATGTCTCTGCTTCACCATCTGGCGTGGTCACGCTGAGACGAACACCCGGTTCGATTGACGCCTGACGCCGTTGGGGTCGCACCTCCAATCGAACATTCGCTGGCTGAACCAGCGGCTGTCGTTCGAACAACCGATCGAAGACCTCATTCACCGGCTCTAACACGGCCACATCGCTCCGGAAGTTCGTGGTCAACGTGTGGGCCACTCCACCGTCCACCGTGACCTTTTCTACGACGCGGTCGAAGGCTTCGATATCGGCTCGCCGAAAGGCATAGATCGACTGTTTGGGGTCTCCCACAATGAAGAGTTTCCCCGGTTCGAGCGTCATCTCGTGCCAGTGAACCGCCCGGCTCCCCTGCCGCTCCGAGACCGCAAGGATGATCTCGTACTGCACCGGGTCTGTGTCCTGAAACTCATCGACCAACACGGCTCGATAGTCCCGTTTAATCCGTTCACGGACCAACGGATGTTCAAGGAGCAGTGTCCGTGCCCGTGCCAGCAACCCATCAAACGAAATCCAGCCCTGCCGAGCAAAGGTCTCACGAATGTTCCGCACCAGCGGTATGAGCAGAGTCACGAGATCGCTCAAGAACGCATGGTCGACCGCCAGGAGCTGTTGCGCCGCCTGAATGAGCGCGGCCGCCTCTTTGAAATCACCTTTCTCCCATCCACCCACGGCGCTTCCGAGATCCTTGCCGAACCATTCTCGTTCTTCCATCGCCAGGCCTTGCCGGCCCGGTAACCCATTGTCTGTCATGAGATGCATCAAAGACGCCGCGGCGGCGAGCATGTGCTCGACCTTCCGGCGCTTTGGTCGATCGTATGTCTTCAACAGTTGCTCCGCCCGGTCTCCCATATGTTGAATCCAACTCAAGACAACCGGTGGCACCGCTGTGGATGCGAGTTGTTGTTGCAGAGTATCGAGGTCGATCAATTCGCTGCACAAGGACCGGGCCAACGTTCTGACTGTTTCAATAGTGGTCGATGACAAGACCGATCGCCAGAGGCGATGCTGTTGTCCGGCTCGGCTCAATTCCTGGTCGAGCCAGCAATCCCACGCTGCAGTGAATTGTTCTTCAAATCGTAAGCCGTCGTCTTCCTTGAAATCAGGATCGACTCCGCTCTCTAGCGGGTGGAGTCGCAACAGGTGAGCGGCGAAACTATGAAGAGTGCCGATCTGGGCCTTTTCGAGATCGTTGAGTGCGACCTGAGCACGCGCGGCAATTGCATCAGCGCTGAGTCCATAGCGATCTCGCAGATCTTCCCGCGAGACAGCCCCTCCGTCACCTGATCGCACCGGGTCGGCCTCCGGGCGAGCAAGAACAACGAGTCGCTCCCGCAGTCGAACTTTCATTTCAGTCGCCGCCTTGTTGGTGAAGGTCAAGGCGACGACCTGCGTGATCAAGACCGGAGCGGGTTCCTTCATCAGCAGATACACAAGACGATTCACGAGCAACGTCGTCTTGCCCGTCCCTGCCCCTGCCACCACGACGACATTGCGATCAAATGTCGTCTCGGCCGATTCGCGAGCCTGGCGATCCGGTATCAGAAGATCGTTACTCATCGCCAATCTTTTGTGTACGAAGCATCTTCAACATTTTCGGCTCGGCCGCACGATAGGCCCTCCACCATGTCGGCGTATGTTCTCGCCGGCAAGCCACTCGAAAGTGGCAGCCATCGCAATAGCCGTCAGGAAGAATGAAAAATTGTCCGGTACGGATGCCGTCCACGAGCGTTCTCACCGTATTCTGGATCAATACCCCGGTATCGGAAGACCACGATATCGTCTCAAAACTTGAACGGCTGATCGCTGTTGACCACTGAGGAGCGAGAAACAGGAACTGCACCTGGCTCGGAGTAGGCTGCCCAGGAACCGTGAGACAGCTATAGAGCGGTGGCTGCAGCCGATACCCACGGACCGCCGACTGAGTCAAGTTCCGGTCTTCCGGTTTCATCACCGAGCCGACTTTGAACTTGTAATCGAGTACGCGCACCGTGCCGGAGGACCGGTTCCGATCAAGACGATCAATGCGACCACGAATCTTCAACAAGCCCTCGTCGAGGATACCGGGAATCGCCCCTTCACCGTCCACTTCAAATGCAACGGGTTGGTACGGATGCTCGGCCTGTTCTTCCTCGTCCGCCTTGACCGCCGCGTTCACCAGTGTCGCAATCAGTTCTTTTGCCAGCTCCCACAGCAAATAGTGGCCTGTCCGATGCTGTGATTCAAATTCTGCCGCCACCTGCTCCACTGATGCGTGGACCGTCTGGTCTACCATATCGGTCGCCACCCGTTCAGTCGGCCACCCGACCTGCACAAGCTGTTCATAGCAACGGCGCAATGCGGCGTGGCAGAGCGTCCCCACCAACGCCGCATCTGGCTCCTGCGACATGGCAATTCGGCTCGGCTCAAGTCGCAGCACGTCCGCGGAAAAATATTGGAAAGGACAGCGCGCATACCGTTCAAGTGGCGTTGGGGCGAGACCCCGTTCGATGAGTCGCACCCAATGAGATTCCACCGTCCCAGTCATCCCATCGAAGAGATTCAGCGTCGCGCCGTCTTCTTCGATTCGATCGAGCGCCGTCGCCGCATGGTGGAACGTGTCCACATCACGCCCGAACGCCCGCACCAGATCAGTCGGGTCTTGCCCGTTCAGGGCCAACCACTGAGTCAGTTCAGCCGGCGGCAGGAATCGTGTAATCGTCGACCGTTGTGAGACTCGATCTGTCAGACGACGAGGCACCACATCGATCAGCTGCTCATCCTGCCCGAACCGACTGCGCACGTCTCCGAGATACGGAGAAGCGGCCAGCATGCGGCCAGATTCATCAGCCCGTTGATAGGTCAGGTAGAGCCGCTGAGTGGCAGCCTGACAACATAGGCGGAAGAGCAAGGCCTCTTCTCCATAGGCGGTCAGCTTCTCGTCGATCTTAAATCCAAGCGTGGCATCGAGGACGCGTCGATGGCAGTCACGAAGAAACGCATCTTCTCGAATATAGCGCGGAAACACTTTTTCGTTCAGCCCGAGGAGGAATAGGACTTTGAACGGCACTCCGCGGGCCGCCATCACGTCGCATACCATCACACCCTGAGATAAACTCTCGTCGAGAGGGATCGTCGTTTGTTCGAAGGTATGGGTCAGCAGCTCGATAAATTCAGCCCAGGTCATCTCCTCGTTGAGCGGCTCTAGTTCCATGAGCGTCGTCCAAATACGGTCGATGGCGTCCCATGTCATCGTGTGGCGAGCACACAGACCATCGTCGGTCGTCGATACGGCTGCGTCGAGCCGACGCAGGTGCCGCTCAATGAGTGCTCGACAAGCTGTGACCATCTGACCGATCGGGCCTCGCGATGGCAGCGCCGAACAGGCTTGCGTGAGCTGTGAGACCACCTGCCAAAGTAGGCCGATCACCTCCGGCCCAATGGCTAGCGAATCGACAAGGCTCTCCTCGCCATCAAGCACCAATGCAGCTTGGCTCACCTGCTCTAGCCGCTTCCATTCCTCAACTCCGTGCGTAATGTGCAGCGCTTGAACGAGCAGCTTCCACTGTTCGGGCCGGTACCACGCCGACAGCTCGTCATACAAATCGGTGACGTAGAGCGGAGACGTCACGACATCGAGAACTGACGTGCGATAGAAATCGTTCAACGGCAGGGAGGCTAACTGCAACACGAGCTTGCAGATCGGTTCCTGAATCAACGGCCTCGATGCCGTTGTACGAAAGGGAATCCGATGGCGATCGAAAATCGGCTGAAGATGCAGGCTATAGGGATCAAGCGTCCGGGCAGTGACGCCGATTTCATCGAATCGATAGCCGTTGGTTTCGATCAGATCGAGAATGGTTCGGCAAGTTGCTGCCAATTCTTCTTCTACGCCGATCACGCTCCGAATGGTGATTTGGGCGTGATCGTGCGCCACCGTTGACGATTCCTCTTTCAGCCGGATCGTCGCATCGTCCGACATCGCCAGCGACTGGATATAGCGATCGAAAAAACGCCGAGCAAACCCAAACGCCGGGTCATCCTCGAACGGAAAAAACAAAGTCGTGTCCCTCGCACGGCTGATCGCTTCAAAGAGGGACAGCTGCACCTGCGTCAAGTCATAGAACCCGTAATAAAACACGGCCTTCAACGGCTGGAGAAACGAGGCGGTCGGAATGAGCGGGATGAGGGCCTCGGCCAGATCGTCTTGCGTCCCAACCCCAAGGGTCTTGCCCGCTTCCTTCACGGCCGCATAGAGCGACAGAAGCGCATCGAGCCACTCCCGATCGTCATCCTCAAAATAGCCTTCACGGAGACCTTGCAACGCCTGCGCAGCATCGACCGCCGCATCCTTAAGGTCGCGGATTGTCGCCCAGAGCGCACCCCACGTCCCCGAGGATTGACCGATTCGTTGCAACGGAGCCTGGCTGGTGAGCTTGCGGCAAACGATGTGCCGAACCAGTTGTTCAAAGAACAGTTCATCGACGACCCCTGGCAGTGGGCGCTCGACAGATGCTTCTCCAGCAAGTCTCAAAGCCAATTGATGAAAGGTTAAAACATGCAGGTTCAGAAGCGACAGCCGGTGTTCGACAGCGAGCAGGGTGCGAAGGCGATCGGCAAGAGGCTTGGATGGAACAAAGATCGCGATCGGTGCAAGCGGATCAGCGCCCTTGATGCGTGTAAGATACTCGACGAGAGCAGATTCAAGAGTGGGATAGAAGCGACCGGTAATGACCCGCAACATAGTGGGTCATTGTACGCTACCCCGTCTCCGGTCCCAAGAGCTCCCCATTGCAGTCGACGCAGGCCCAGTCGCCGTCAATGAACGACATGGGATCGGCACAGATCGGACAATCAGGCGGAGGCCCCTTGGAAATGAGCGGAAGATCCGGAAGCTCGTTATCGTATTCGTCCATGGCTCCCCTACCCTTCTCGTTGTTTGATCTTCAATTGAATAGCCTTCTCGGCGCTTTCTCGACTCGGGACGCCGACGAAGGTCAGTCGCCCATCGATGATCGTAGCCGGCACGGCACGAACAGAATGGCGGTCGGCCAGCTCTTGGCCGTCTTTGGTAGTGATATCCACTTCACGATAGGAGAAGCTGTACTTCACACGCAACTGCTTCCACAGACTTTTGGCCGATGGACAGGCTCCACAACTGGGCGACACGAGTAATGTAATGTTTGGCATGAGAATTCCTGAAACCAACCTAACTTGTACTGATGACCGAATCTTAGCATCCGCTGAAAAGACGGCGCAAGGACGGGACCAGGATCAGCTTCAATCGCTGAGTCACATCATAAGTATTCACTGTGGAAAGATTTAGGAGACAGGCGTATGTTAATGGCATCACCCATGGTCAACCGCTTCTCGTATACGCTCCCGTGGCTGGCCGCCATCCTGCTGCTCTGCAGTCCCGTAACGTACGCTGAAGAAGGCCGAGGGGATTCGCCTCCACTGCGAGTCTTGACCTACAACCTGCTGCACGATGGAGCATGGTCAGGATTCTTCGAGAGCGGCACCCATCTCGAAGAACGGCTCGACATGTCCATTCAAGAACTGAAGCGGTTGCAACCTGACGTCATCGCACTTCAAGAAGCTTCGGAGAGCCGAAAGCATGGCAACGTGCCGCAACGGATCGCTGAGGCACTTGGGTACCAGATGGTGTTCGCTCCTGCGACCGAACATATCTTCGGCATCGGTTTCGTGGATCGGCTGATCACCTCAGCCATCGGCTTCAAAGAAGGACCGGCCATCTTGAGCCGCTATCCTATCGTCGCCTCAGAAGTCTACGACCTGCCTCGGTGCCCACGTCGCATGGACCCCCGCATTCTCCTGCGAGCCGAGATTAAGGCTCCCGATGGGCCGACCC
Organism: Nitrospira sp. Ga0074138; assembly: GCA_001464735.1. Taxonomy (GTDB): domain Bacteria; phylum Nitrospirota; class Nitrospiria; order Nitrospirales; family Nitrospiraceae; genus Nitrospira_D. The sequence continues at coordinate 87,156 of LNDU01000044.1, read as the reverse complement.
AAATCTTTTCCGCCCACACGTCGAAAGGCGACGAATGCCAACTCCAACGAGTTGGCGAACTGTTCCGTGAACATCGAGGAACGGGGCGAGCCATTTTGATGGGCGACTTGAATACCGGAGAGCAATCTCCAGTCCTCACCGAATGGCAGAAAGAGCCAGGATTCATCGACGCCTTCCGTGTCGCGAATCCGGGAGTACCCGGAGGAACTGTCTGGCAAAATATCCAAGTCGAATGGCCCACTGCCGATCGCCGTGTCGATTTTATTTTCCTGTTTGATGGAAGGACCAATGGAAGCTCGGTCGTGCGTTCAAGCCGTCTGGCATTTGACCAACCCGGTCGGCTTCCGAACGGCGACGCACTTTGGCCCTCAGACCATCGCGGCGTCTTTGCCGAAATCGGAACCGCTCCTTCTGGAAACGGGCCGACCGAAGTGGCCGTCGAAAAGCCGCACGTGTCTCCCATGAGCCGCGTCCGTCAATCGATTCGACGCGGGCTTAATCCCGTTAATCCCTTATCAAGGATCAACTATAAGAAATAAGTGTGTCGTTGAAGTCGGTATCTCATCCTGTCTTGTCATGCCGTTGTCGCTTGTTGCAGCGCGATCTTCAATTACATGCAGCCGTCTGGCATTTGACCACCCCAATCGCCTCCCGAACGACGACACCCCTGGCCCTCGGACCATCGCGACGTGTTTGCTGATATTGAATTGGCATTCTCGACAGACCACGGATGAGCCAGCTACCCGACAGGAGCACTAGTTAAAAACCGGCGATAAGGCGATAAGAGGAGAGACCTGCTAAGCGGCGATGTTGAGGTAGGTCCTGCAATCAAACTTTTTTACCGTTGCACGATCCAAGATCCGCCCCCACCCTGTTTCTCTGAACCAAGACCGGCTCCGTTGGACACTATCCCAGGCTGTCGCGATACGCCTTCGGATCTCTCCCTCGCGCATCTTACACATTCAACGTACGGCCGCTGGTTTGACTTCCTGGATAGGAAGGATCAGCATGACTCATTACATGTAGACAAAGAGGTGTTCTGTGACTCCTTGCTAGCTCTCGCTGACGCCACCATAGAACCCCGCTCCAGAACAACCCGACCCCATCCTGGTATCCATCACCACGAGGGCGTTCTTGTATCTGCAACTGTACTCCGCGTCGTAAACACACCCCGTCTGTTTACCTGTCTTGGAAGGAGACCGCGATGAAACGCTTAGCCATACTCACAGCCGGACTGATTTTTGGGTCACCAGCCCTCGCGTTGGCGGCAGAACATAGTGCCAGCTATCGGGGAATTGGGTTGATCTACTTCGCCTTCATCGGTGGCATCCTCATCTATGGGGTAAATGATGCTTTCGGGAAAAAGGCCATGTATGTGGCAACCCCGTTTATTCTCGGCTGGTGCTACTGGATGCTGCCGCCAACCTAAGCCGAGCAACACGATAGACTGAAGCACCACGGTCTGACGGCCGTGGTGCCTGTTGTTTCGTACTCATTACTCTCCACTCCACTCTCACCCTTCCGGCTCGCATCCTGGCAAGCCACATTGACACTGGTTCTAGAGTTTATGACAATGCCACAGGGCAGACACATCGCGACAGGTTCTTTAGGCAGGAAATCCATACAGATGGGGCAAATCCGAAGATTCAGGATGACCGCCTTGGCCGAAGGGAGTTCATTTCTTCTGCTGCTATTCGTAGCAATGCCGATGAAGTATTTGATGGGGATGCCGAGGGTGGTAACCGTCGTGGGAGCGATTCACGGAATCCTGTTTCTGCTCTATGTTGCCCAGTTGGTTAAGCTCCGCACCACACATCAATGGGACAACACATTTGCCTTCTATGCCTTTCTGGCCGCTCTTCTCCCCTTTGGCCCATTCATCTTCGATAGACATCTGTGCGAGAAAGAATCTGCCACGGAAAAGCCTTATCGCTTACCATCGTAGCCGCGTTCTTTCCACCGCTCTAGCAACTGAATGCGTTTCTTGAGCTGTTCAGACGTCGCTTGATCGACACGGCTGCCGGTGCGGGCAATCAATTCTGCGTTGAGCCTTCGATGATCGATGCCACTCGTTCTCGCAAGACTAGTGACCAACAACCGGTGTAGATCTCGCAGGTCTTCCTTCTGTTGGTGTAGAGATACGGCTGGTTCGGCAACGATAGCCACATCGCCCTCCCCTTTCGCCTCGTCTTCACCGATCAGGCTATCCATCCTGGCGACGGCCATCAGCGGCATGTATTCGTTTGTTGAAACCGTCACACGGCCGAAGAGGTCTCGTTGCCCGGCCGGCATGATGTCTTCCAAGACATGATCACGTTCCGCCTTGATTTGCTTGGCGTAGTGCACCAGGACCGGATCTTTCGGCAAGTACAGCCAGGCCCGTTGTGGCTTAGGCAGGCCCTCCTGCATCCGAACGAACCGGCCGACCACTTGCCGGAAATACATTTCCGTGATCACGTTCGTCCCGTAGACGCCGACACGGAGTCGAGGGATATCTACGCCTTCGCTCACCATGTTGACGGCAACCAGCCACTGCTGCTTTTTGTGATCAGCGAATTCCTCAATGGTGCGCGAGGCAGCAGGATCATCCGAGACGGCTACTTCGGCCTTTGTACCAGTGATACGGGCGACCAGGTCGGCCACCCAGCGCGCATGGTCCTGATCCATGCAGACGATCAGTCCGCCGGCATCCGGTTGCTCCTCCTTCCGAAGACGTGTCAGTTGCGCATGGGCGTCGGTGATCACCGGCCCGAGCCATGTCTCTTGCAGAAGCGCCGTTTTCAGCCGTTCCCGCTGGCGGTTGAACTTCAGCCCGTCTTCAAACGTGGCATGATGCTCGCGGCCTTCCGACAGCCAAGTCAGCTCGCCTTCGTAGCTCGGAAAGACAATGGGTCGGCAGACGTTATCCCGAATCGCGTCGGTGTATCCATAGGCGAAATCCGCCCGGCTTTCTCCTCGTTCATATCGAATAAACGGGATTGGATTGTTGTCTGAGCGAAACGGCGTACCGGAGAGAATCAGTCGGAACACGGCCGGCTCGAACGCCGAGCGCAGCGCCTTCCCCCAGTTCTTCCCATCGCCGGCGTGGTGCAACTCGTCAAAGATGAGCAGCGTCTTCTTGCTCTGGCAGACCCGCTGGAAGATCGCCGGAGCCAGACAGACTTGCTGATAGGTCACCACCGCGCCGTGATAGTCCGGCGCTTCAGCAGCCTGCTCGTTAGTGAGGGCTGGATCAAGCTGCAACCCGATCTTCCCCGCCGCATCCGACCATTGTATGCGGAGGTGATTCGTCGGGCAGACGACCAGCACCCGGACCGCAGCCTGTTTCGCCAGATATTCATGCACCACGCGCAAGGCAAAACGCGTCTTGCCAGCGGCAGGAGTCGCCATCGCCAGAAAATCTTTGGTCTGATGGATACGGACCGCCGAGAGCGCACGGCCCTGCCAATCGCGAAGCGGCGCCGTCCAGGCAGGCAAGATCTTCATAGCCAATTCATGCAAGCGGACTGTTGGTGGCTCAATGATGGCACAGATAGGAGGCAGGCTAGTCCAGCCAGTCTTTTTCCTTGAGCTTCCTCGGCAGATACTTCTTCGTCAGGTATTGAAAATCCTTGTTGGCCAGCGCGTCGAGTTCGTACTTCAGCCCACTCGCGAGCATGCGCTTGATCTCCACCTGCCACGCTGGCTTTTGGAACCATTGGTAGTTCAACAATTCCTTGGCACGTGCGATATCCTTCTCATTCAGTTTGATTCCGACATTGCGCGGCAGTTCGTAGCGCTCAGGATCGGCACTCGATAGGCCCACGAACTTGGCTTTGGGAATAGCCATCCGTTGGCTCTCGAAGGCCAAATTGATCGAGCCCTGTTTGACGACGGAATAGATGTAGTACCCCCAGGGATCGTTATCGACCAGCACATAGACCGGCAGCCGATGTTCCTCGTGCAGCCGACAGGCTAACCGCCGCACACCCCGAGGGGGCTGACCGTTTCCAGTCAGGAGAATACAGTTATAGCGTCGCCAGAACTTATCCTCCGAGAGCCGGTTCCACTGAGTTCCCTTTTCGACAAGCAGCACGAAATCTGCCGTACATCGCCGGATCTCCAAATACTCCGGTTCAACAATCGATGGGACCGAGTACCCGCCTTTCCCCAGCTTCGAACAATCGACACGATCGCCGTCATCGCCGAAGACCACCGGCCCCACGATACTGCCTCTGTTTTCTGCACTGACATGGAGCTCTTCTCGAAGCGTCGCGAGGGACACCTCTAGATCTTCAATGACCGGATCGGATTCGTCCTGCGCATCGAAGGTATTCTCGTGAGAATCTTTGATCGTGTGTTTGGTGCGGTAGTAAATTTCTCGAAGCGAGGTGGTGAGATCAGCCCGCTGCAACTCGGAGAGGGCATCGGCGACCAGCACCGTCTGCATGAACCTCTTCGCCATACCAACGTTAAAAAACGACCGCTCCTGCTTTTTGCTCCCCATCTCGATGAGGCCCTTCTTTTCATTGAAAAACACGTTCGAGAGGGCACGGATGGGGATTTGAAACATCGGATCTTTCGAACGATCGGCTGCGTGGATCACAATGTCCGCCAGGCTGATCAGTTTTTTCTCGACCACAGTGGTTTTCTTTGTCTTGGTCGTCATGATGTCCTATTTGGGTTTTCGCGGTCCTGGGGCCTTCATCGGCTTGAGAGACTTTCCGTCTGATTTCTTCTTTGCTCCAGGCCTTCCGGCAACGAGCGCGATCTGCTCCGACTTCGTAGTGGTCCTCTTCGGCGACGTTTTTACGCCCGTCCCCTTGGTAGACTCCCCTTTCAGAGCCGGCCCGTCAACAGACCGTGTGCTATCAAGCAGGTCCGACTCTGCCATAGGCGCCGCTGTTGCTTGATCCGCCTCAACCCGAGTGGCTAATTCGGTCTCGCCTTCGACTCCCTCCGCCGTGACGATAATCGAATGCGGCAGCCCTTCAGGACCGGTGCTGGTCTTCCCCAGCGCCTGATCAGTTTTCTGACCACCCGTCCGCGTCGCGGCAATCTTCTGAAGCTGTGCCTTCAACTTTTCCTTCGGCAGGGTGCCTCCCTTGAGCCGATTACACGCATCGACGACCTCCTCGATATACAGCTCGAAAATATTCCGTCGCCGAAATTCGCTGGCTGCCCGTTCACGCCGACGAATAAAGAGTCCTAACCGCCTGCCGCACTCACGCAGGGCCAGGGTGATTTCTTTTTGGATCTCATCGTAGTCGGCAATCGCTTCCTTGGATTCGCTCGTAAACGGCACCCAGACCGACGCCATATGCACGAAGATCACCATCGGCCCGCCGGGTAGCGCCCCACGAGACTGCGTCAAGCCATAGTTTTTCCAACTTGTGCTCAGGACGGCCTTGAACGTCGAACAGGCCGATTGCTGGTACAGCAGCGGCACCCGATTCGCATAGCGGATCACGCGGGCGAGCTCCGAGTCTTCTTCCTCATGCTCCCCTTCGGCCTTCGGCATGGCCGGTTGCTGCGGCTTATTGTGATCCCCCGGCCTGTTGCCATAGGCCAACCCTGCTTCAATGATAAAAGGATTGCCTCGATAGACCGCCGGTGGCCGACTGACTGCCGTATAAAACTCACCTTTGATCTGCTTGTAGAGCCCTGAGAGAATCGCTTTCTCACCGATCGGCGAAATGCAGTTGGTCGGTGGCGCCATGATCTTGGTTTCTTGTAACGTCTTATACAGTGTCTCCGCCACCGGCCCCTTCAACTCACGGGGCTTGGCATCGGGCGACACCTTCGCCGCCTTGCAAATCTCGTCAGCCATCTGAGGAGACACCCGACAAAAATCGGTCGCGAGGAGCCCAGAAACCGAGTGGCTCTTCGTGTCCTGCAACATCTTGAGCAACATGCCGAACTCGATGCCGTACGGATGAGGCTTGATCTCACGCGGCTGCGGCGGCAGCTCGTGATACGTGCGCGGATATTCCTTCGTTTCCTTTTCGGGTGTGTGATAGATCAGCCTGACGTGCGGATTGGCGATCGAGGTCTGCTCCAGCCATTCATCGACTGATGCGCGGCCCTTCTGATACTTGCCTTCGACTTCCAACGTAACCTGCGTGCCTCGTGGTTGTTCCCAGTCGATCTGTTTATTCTCGTGAACCAACGGCTCGTTCTTCTTCGTATCGATCTGCACTTCGAAGAAATGCGCGGCAGCCTTCGGACCGATTCGGGAAATAATTTTGACCGGCTTGCCGGTCGTCAGTTGTCCGTACATCCCGGCGGCGGAAATACCGATGCCCTGTTGGCCACGGCTCATTCGTAAGCGATGGAATTTTGACCCGTAGAGCAGCTTCGCGAAGATTCGAGGAATCTGCTGGCGCACGATGCCGGGGCCATTGTCCGTCACCGTGACACGAAATCGACTCGCTTGGCTGGGTGCCACCGGCTCCCCGTTCGACGCCACCTCCAGCTTGACCGTGACATCCGGAAGAATCCCCGCCTCTTCACAGGCATCGAGTGCGTTATCGACCGCCTCCTTGACGCAGGTCAGCAGCGCCTTGCGTGGATTATCGAAGCCGAGCAGGTGCCGGTTCTTCGTGAAAAACTCCGAGACGGAGATTTCCCGCTGACGCGCCCCCATCTCAACCGCAGTCACCCGTTCCACCGACTTGGCGGCAGCTTTCGTCTTTGCGGCTGGTTCGTGGTTTGATCGAGGAGCGGAAGATTTTGATTCAGGATCTGACGCGGACTCTTTCTTTTGTGCCATTCACCCTCTCATGAAACAAACATTCATTGTTTGGTACCACAAAACTTTCGCGGATACAATGGACCAGATGGCAAGTGGCAAGAACGAAAACAGACCTGTGTGAAGAACAAAACTCCCTAGCGGGTCACCGAAGGATCTCGGAGATAGTGCGCTGGTTCCATGGTCTCTACAGACCAGACCAGGATTTTTCGGTCGAGGGTGGCCACGATCAAATATTTCCCGTCACTCGTCCACTGCAGATCATATGGGGTTTTTACATGGAACGTCGTTCGCTTTGTTTGCGCTGAGAGGTCCCACACTGACACATGTTCACCAACTCTGGTGGCAGCCCACCGGTGCGATAGATCGACAGCCATCGATGTTCCCAACATCACGGGCGGCCCATGATCAATTTCCGTATCCCTGTTGGTGAAGGTATCCAGGCTTGCGACAACGCCATTGCGCTTGGTATCCCACAGGGTCAGAGTCGAGGCGTTCGGATCACTGGATCGAGTAGTCGTCCAGACAAAGGACTGTTTCCATCCCAGACCGGACCAGACCGCCGGAATCCCGACCGGCTTCTCAACTTCTCGCCAGGTCGTAATGTCCCAGACGACACGACCAGTTTGCGAAGTCGTCACGAGGAACGAGCTTCCGTCCAAAAAGCTCAGACCGTCGACAACTTCTCCCTGCATGGCTGGTTTTCTTGCACAGCCGTTCCCATCACAGACCGGAGAAAGACTGGTATGCACGAGCTCTTTCGCAACCGTTCGGGTGACGAGGTCCACGACCGGAACTTTCGGACGCTCCCCTGCAACAACCAGCAATCGATTGCCAGGAAGGAATTGCAGGGCCTTGATCCTACCTTGCCTGCTTGAATAGGGTGAGAACTCACGCCAGGTGTTAGTTTCCCACAAGCGTACGTCCCCTTCCATGGTCCCCACCGCCAGGATCACGCCATCGGCGCTGAACGCCAGCGCATTGGCCGGAGCGGACAATGCCAGTTGACGCAAGAGGGTCCCCTGACTCGGATCCCAGATTTTCAGCAGTCCATCGTCGCCGCTCGTGACGAGAAGGTTTACGCTAGGCGAGGTCGCCACTGCGCGCAAGGCCAGTGCATGGACGAATGCCGAGACAGCAAGTGTCGTCGTAATAAATGTCGGTGACGTCGATCGTTTCGCCAATACCTTGGCCTGCGGTTGGCCTGGATCCAGCACCAATTCCGGGGAACGTGAAGGAACATCCCAGACCGAGATCTTCCCATCCACATCAGGGTTGAGGCCTCCCTGCATCCCGACTACGATCTTCGAACCAGTCGGTGACCATTTGAGTAACGACACGTGGGGGCCCATGTTGCGGCAATCCTCTCCACACAGATCCGGCAACATCGTACCAGTGTGTAGATCCCAGATCTGTAAGGTATGGAGATGCTCCGGTTGCCCAACCAAGAGATCTGCATCGGCAGCAATGTCGACGGCACGAAGCTGTGTCGGTGAGCGCGTCTCGCGCCCTGGAGTTGCATAGGTGAACTCTGTCAAGGTGACCAGCTCGCCCGTATCAGCATTGAATAGCGCGTAGCTCCCTTCCCCGTTGGCTGCTACCAAACGATGCCCGTCCCGCGAGAAAGCCTCGGGAGTGAGAGCGCCCTGTGCCCCTTCAGCACCCGCCAACGTGGCGCGCGTGACTATGGACGCCTCCACTGGGTCGATCAGGAGAATCCTCTTGCCCACACCCACCGCCAAACGAGAACTGTCGGGTGCAAAGATCAGATCACGTGGCTTTCCTCCCTCAATGACAAGATCGCGGATGGTTGTGCTGGTGAGGTGATGCAGATGAATGGTGTGGCCTTGCGCAATCGCCAACAGCTTTGTATCGGGCGAAGCGGCCACCGAGGGGGCCTCTCGCTTCACCTCCAGCGCGATATGTTTGAGCGGCACCAGCTTTTTCCCGAGCTGCCAGACGGACACAGCCTCGTTCCCGTGACGGAGAATCATCCGATCAGTCTCACTCGAATAGGCCAGCAGGCTATAGGGCTGCTGCGATTCCGGTGAAATGGTGGCCACTGAGGTTCGGTTCTTCCAATCGTAGATCGTGACACTGTGCTCAACACAGAGCAGCCACCCGTCCTGCTTCAGCAACGCAAGCTGCTGACAGTGAAGACTCGGAATCTTTGCTACGAGTGCCTTCGTCTCAAGATCCCAGACCACCAGCTCATCCGTTTGGACCAAGAGCAGCCGTCCATCCTCAGAGAATGCAGTCATAGTTTTGGCAAGGGAACCCGCCGCATCCTGGATTGATGCAGTGGCAAGGAAGGAGACAGCCAGTAGTAGGGGCCTCACACTCTTCCCAGACGGTTTCCAACGATTCATGGTCTTCGTTTCATTCACCCGATTGACGGCGTGAGCGAGACACACTAGTCGCCCGGTCCTTGGCCCTGCGTGTAGCCTGTGAGGCAAAACCATCTTCCAACTTTGAAGCAGTTTCGGAGCTACCCCGAGTCACCGGCAAGACATCGACAAAATGATCAAGGCCCTGTTCATCCTTCCATCGCTGAACGGGAGCCTTAGCCTTCATCAGGGTACTGTCGAAGATGTGCCACGAACTCGTCAGCACAGCCTGGTTGGGACTCAACCCCTCCATGGGCCGTTGGATAGTCACTTCTTCGTGTGCAGGAGAAGGGACTATTGGACCGGATATGGGCTCAACCTCTGCTTGGGGGTGCCCAGGCAGGGTCGGGCGAACTGTCGTCTTCTTCGGTACGGTGGATCGAGGAGCTGGCACCGCAAACGTCGCGGACTTGTTTTTGGTCATGGGAGGTGGCGTATCGGTAATATGAAAAGTCCCTTGGTCGTCAATCCATTTATAGAGTTCCGCCCATCCGACAATCGGCCATAGGAGGGAACAGCTCATGAGGCTGAGGATGAAGACTTTCATGTTGTGGAACCGTTGCAGTACCCAAACGATGCGTCAATTGACCAAAGTATAGCAGGCGGTCCTATTTGTGCCTGGATACACCAGAAACGGCTGCTGCTAGGTCAAAATCAAAAAGGAGGTTAGGAGATCGAGGAGAGCGATGGAGCGAACATTAAGGGTGGGAGGAGCACGCACCTAACCGAGGACGATTAGGTACGGCGGAGATCTTGGGAGGAGTTTAGGCTTCCCAGTACAAGCTGGTCCTGCACACCGTCCTCTCGCTCGACCCCCTGATGAACCATATTCCCTCGGGGCGTTAACTCCCCCCACAAGGCTACGATAGGCTTCGCGGTGCAGTCAGTCAAGAGATATGGTGAATTCCCTTGGTCGGCACTTATCATCTGGCAATTGCCTGAAACGGATAGTATCGTGTTGGTGAGCGTACCGCAGATGTCAGATTTCACGTTACCCACTCTGGAGAAAGATGAACGATGGCAACCGCATTGACCGGTGAAAACGATCAAGAGGCGTGGTCGGCATTGGTGCAAGATGTTCGCACAGCCGTGCTGCTCGCGATGCGAAATGGACGGCCATTTGGATCGCACGTGCCTTATGTGTTTGGATCGGACTGGACGCGAGCCTATCTGCACCTCAGCCGACTGGCACTGCACACGCAACATCTGCTGACTGATCCTCGTGTGTCGCTGTTCATCGCCGAACCGGATGAACCAGGGGAAAATCCTCTGGCGGTAAGAAGAATGAACCTTCAGGATCACGCGGCACCGCTTCACCTGATGCACCGTCGTATGGCGACCTCAGGGAGCGATACTTGTCGCGGTTTCCCCAAGCTGCGATGATGTTTGGCTTTGGTGATTTTGCTCTCTGGGAATTGCGGCTTGAAGACGCCCACTTCGTGCTTGGATTCGGTCAGGCCTTTGTCTCCATCGGAGAGACGAGATGATTTGTTTGCTTTCTCTACCTCATCGGATAGCACAACTTATCACAATCATGATGTGTGTATCGGCTGCATGGTTCTCCATCTCCTGTGAGGCAAGGAACCAGAACACGACGACAACCCGCGCCCTTGACTCTCCTGTGAAATCCCCAGCACCACGATTCATTCCACATGAAGTGTTGATCAAATTCAAAAACGGGGTTTCACCAGAGCGGATTGCGTCCATCTTGAAAAATAACCGAATCGATGTGATTGCTGAAATCCAACGGGGACGCCTCTATCACGTTCGAATTGGGAATGATCGGTCGGTTGAATCCATGATCACCCAACTCACTTCATATCAGGAGATCGAGTATGCAGAGCCCAATTATCGGTACGAAACACAGAAGTAGCGTCGTAAGAATTGTGCTCTGGTGGAGTGGCACCATCCTAGGACTGACAACATTCGGAGTCGCATTGTCGGGACTTATGCCTGGAGATCGCTTGGTTCATGCGAAACAGAAGCAGACAGCCAGCGCAATGACCGCGTTATCACCGGATGCGCCTCACCCGAGCAAGTATGTACCGGGAGAGGTGCTCGTCAAGTTCAAGGATGAAGCAGCCTCATTAGGAATCAAGTCCATCAATGTAGACGGTGACGCTCATGAAATCAAAGCGTTCCCTGTGAATGGCAGAGTGATCCACCAGTACAAGTTGGATGGGGCCTTGTCTGTCGATGAAGCGGTCTTGAAGTTCCGAAGTAATCCGGCCATTGAGTATGCTGAGCCGAACTATCTTTACTGGATAAAAACCATTCCTAGCGATGCTCAGTTTGAAACGTTATGGGGTCTCCATAACACCGGTCAACCTGTCAACGGAACAGCGGGAACGACAGATGCCGACATCGATGCACCAGAAGCCTGGGACATCAGTACGGGAAGCTCCGATGTGATTATTGCTGTTATTGACTCGGGTATTGCCTACGACCATCCGGATCTCGCACCCAATATCTGGACGAATCCGGGAGAGGTTGCCGGAAATGGCGTTGATGACGACGGAAATGGATTCGTAGACGATGTACATGGATGGGATTTTCTGATGAACGACAGTGATCCGATGGATCCTATCGATCTCAATCCTGGTGGTAACCCCGGACATGGTAGTCATGTCGCGGGAATCATCGCAGGAGCTGGGAACAATGGAACTGGAGTCACAGGGGTCATGTGGACCGCAAGACTGATGGCTCTAAAAGCCGGAGGTGTGAATGGATCCTTATCCACCGCCGCCATTGTCAGTGCAATCCGCTACGCCGTCGCCAATGGCGCACGTGTAATCAACGCGAGCTTTACAGGACCTGATTGTAGCCTGGCTCTCTATGATACGGTGAATACTGCGAATGCCGCAGGAGTACTTGTTGTTGCAGCAGCAGGAAATGAGAGAGCGGATAACGATAACGTATCAAGCTTTCCCGCAAATTATGGTTCCCCCTCAGTGTGTGATGGACAACAGAAGGCCGCGCTGGCAAACGTGATCGCAGTAGCGGCTACAGACGAGAATGATCGATTGATAAGCCTCTCTAATTTCGGATTCACTACAGTCCACGTAGCCGCGCCTGGGGTCAGGATCAACAGCACAAAGCCCACATCGAATGTTACGAATGTGCTCCTGCATAAGTTCGACTCGAACCCAACCGCACTCGGGTATGCTTTCGGAGGAATCAATAACACCTGGGGATTCACCAATTCTGCATCATTCAGCCAACCAAACAGTCTAGCCGACAGTCCGAACGGAAATTATCAGAACAACACCGATTCCTTTGCGACCGGGCCAGTCTTCACTACCGAAGGACAGCGGGGATGCCGCCTTGACAGCCGCGTTCGCCTGCAAACCGAGCAAGATATAGACGGAGTTCTTACAGAAGTATCAAGAAACAGCGGAACCAGCTGGGAGCCTATTCGTACAATCACTGGAAATACCAACGACCAATTTGAGCCTTTTACCTGGGGGGACGTCGCGGATGGTGTGGCTAGCTCCCGGTTTCGCTTTCGATTCATATCGGAGGAACGCCAAGTCTTTGACGGTGTGTATTTGGACGATGTCCGCATCGCCTGTGTAGCAGGTCAGCCGTCGGAAACGACGGACTATCAGTTTCTTCTGGGCACTTCGATGGCTGCTCCACATGTCGCGGGACTCGCCGGCCTGCTACTCTCGGTTAATCCCAATCTCACCGTATCTCAACTCAAGAACGCGATCCTCAACACAGTGGATCGGAAGGCTTCCTTGAGTGGGAAGGTGTCGACCGGTGGGCGTATCAATGCCCGAGCCGCGTTGGCCAGTGTGGTGGCCAATTTTACCGTGACCGTGACCAAGGCAGGTGCAGGCGCTGGCACGGTGAGGTCCGACTCTTCAGGAGTTGACTGCGGAGCAACATGCAATGGACAGTTTCCCCAAGGGAGCCCAGTAAACCTCACCGCAACACCCGACCCTGGATCTGTCTTCGCAGGGTGGAGTGGAGATTGTGTAGGAACTAGCCCCTGCTCGCTTACCAAAGATGCGACTGTCACTGCAACCTTCAACATTGCGCTACCCCCTCCGACCCCTAGCGATAGCGGAGGAGGAGGCTGCACGATAGCCCCTGGTACAACCGGCGACCCATTGCTGCCTGCCCTGCTCATCATGTCTCTGGTAGTCTTGTTGTGGAAAGCGCGACACCGATGAGATCGAGTTTCGGCACCCGAAGAATGTCGCCAGAGCAGGAACTGAACCCCGCCCAAGGCTTCTCCTCTGGTGTCCTCCCTCGACCAAGGGACTCAGCCCAAGTCATGGCAGTACTGAGCCTTCAATACCATTCTCCCTTTCATCGGGACTCTGTGTTTCTCTGGTTGTTCGCTCTTGGCCCAATAACATGGCTTGCCATGATCTGGTTCCTTGCATTTCAACCCCTGCCTTGGCATGCCATATGGTCAGCGGCATTTCTCTCCGTCGCCCTGTGGCAGCCTCTGTTCGAAGAATTGCTGTTCCGCGGCATCATCCAGGGGCAATTACTGCAAACCATGTGGGGACGGAAAAAATGGATTGGCCTATCTATGTCCAACCTCGTGGGGTCTCTGCTGTTCGTGTCGGCCCATCTGGCCAGCCATTCCATCTCATGGTCTTTGCTCGTGTTTGCTCCTTCTCTCTGTTTCGGCTTCGCGCGAGATCGCTTTGGATCCCTGTATCCCTCCATCGCTCTGCATACCTTCTATAACACCGGCTACTTTCTTCTCGTCGGTGGTGCCACCCTTCCGATCTCCAGATAAAGTGCTTCGCATTTGGATTCTCTCGATGAGCACAGTACCAGACATATGTTCAATGGAATGCCGTGAAGCCCGCTCGATTGGAGAGCATGAGACCGCCACGCTGTCAAAGGTTCGGAAGGAATGGAATCAGTCGGCTTTCACATTGCTTCCTGGCGGGATAAAAACTTCGTTCAGATCGCTGAAGGACCCTCCGGGAACCGGCCCTCCGCTAATCAAGTAGATACGTCCTTGCACGACCGCTGATCCCAAGCCGTGACGTGCAGTCGGCAACGGCGCCATGCCCTGCCACCTGTCTCGGACCGGGTCATAGGCCTCGTTCTGATTGAATGTGCCGCCGGATCCTTCGCCGCCCATGACGTAGATTACTCCTTCAGCAACTGCCGTCGTAATACCGCTCCGCGCAGTTGGCAGATTGGAGACTCGCGTCCAGCGATCAGTGGGCGGATCATACCGTTCCACAACGGCAAGATTCCGAGAATAGTCGCCATCGATACGCCCGCCGATTGCATAAACCTTCCCGGCGACCGTCGCGGCAGCAAGGTGATCGCGAGGGGTCGGCAGAGACGCACCTGTTGTCCAGACGTTGCGCGCGGGCTCATACACTTCGACCGCCGAGCTGTTGGCCTTCCGATCGTAGCCGCCGATCGCATAGAGTTTCCCCTCATGTTCCGTCACAGAGAGTGCACCACGAGCGGTTGGCATCGAAGCTCGTTCGGTCCAGCGGTCCGTGGCCGGATCATAGGCATACACCGTCGCCACCGGGTTCCAAACACTCAGGCCCGACTTCGTGTATCCACCGATGACGTACAATCGCCTATCGACAACGCCGATCCCGACATGATGCAGGCCAACTGGCAGCGGCGCTTTGGAAGTCCATCGGTCAGTCACTGGATCATACATTTCAACCGACGGCGTGATCGAGAAATTCAGCATAGTGCCCAAGGTGGGCTTTTCAAACCCACCGACGACATAGATTTTCCCGTCCAGCGCCGCAGCTGCCACCTCCGTCCGCTTCGTCGGCATCGGAGCAGCTGTACGCCAGGTCCCGAGATCTGATTCAGGCTGTGCTGATTGAGCGGATACTGACAGCGTGATCAGGAAGAGCCCAGCAATTAATGGTGTCAGTGACGAAATCGATGTGGCCGAGAGTCGAACGCACGGAGCCGACGGTCTTGTAAGGTGAGGCATGTCTTCATTCTATACCTGGGTGACACATAGAAGCAGCCTCAACCAGCGGTATGTGCACAAGGGGGATTTGCAGCAAGATGCGAATCAGCTGAGAGGTTTCTCCGGCGGCATCTAGGAAGAAAGGCTTCGCCTGATGAGCCGCCGGTCCAGAAGGACAATGCAAAACACTGGAAGTGTTTATCCGGCGCCCTCAATCACGATACAGCGATAAAGAGGCGCCGGGTCAACCAAAGGAAACAACACCGGTTGGTTGCTGACTCTTTCCGCCGGCCTCAATAACTAAAAGACGTTAAAAGGCCGGCGGGTCGCACGGAGTGCGGTTTGGTGGGGCGAGGACTATCGAATACTCGCTATAACTTATGGATTTGATAGCAGACATAAAATTTACTTTTAAGACCTGCCCCCAAAGTTGCCCCCTCACTTGCAGTCTGTCTCTAGATAGCTAAACACGCCCGCGACCCTGAGCAGATAGCACAGCGGCGGAGAAGTCAGAAGCCGATGCCTAAGCTGTTCTCCACTGGCGGAGGATTCGCTGGCTTGTGGAGTCTGTCGTGCATTCCTTTGTGGCGGGCACAAGCAGAAGCGGAGGAACCGACTAAGTGGGATGATCACCTATCGTTTCTCCTAGGTGCAAATGATGATGCAAATGCATAGGGTGATCGTTACCGGTTCAATAGAATAATTGCATGACTATTTACTAGGGAGTAGACCAATGAACACTATCAAATTGTGGGGCTTATTGTTCGGGACGTTAATCTTGTCTGGCTGCGTCACAGAGGCAACAGTAGAACTTACCAAGGCTCCATTCGATGCAACTACAGCGTTGACCAATGGCACATCGAACGCCGTAGGCGAACTCCTGGAGCCAACACAAAAATTCCTATCTAGCACCACTCCGGGAACAGTCGCGATTGACCGCCTCACGCGTGCCAGGGAGAAAACTGAGCTCTTTGTGGGCTATTCGTATGAGCACTTGCAGGCCGACAGTGCGCGAGGATCCGGAGAGCACATTGCTTCTCTCGCTGTCTTGGCAGGAATTCCTTCAGATCGCCGTTCTCGATTTCAAGAGAACATGCGCGAAGCCTATGCGACGATGTTTAACGACTCCCTTCCGTCCCGTGAAGCGAGGCTTCGCGTTGTGAATGCCGCGTTGTGAATGCCGCATGGTCTGAAGGATTTGGAAGACTGGAATCCGATACGATCAGGCACCAAGAGACTGGTCTTTCCGATATTGATCTGAAGGTTAGCAGGCCTCGAAACGCGGCTTCTCTCATGTCCCAGCGATGAGCAATGTATGTGGGGACGTCTTCATGCGCGACGGTGTCTTCCCGAAAACGATCATCCGGATGGACCGCATCAGGCACATGGGAAAAGGTTATTTCAACTCCCACTCCGCTCGTCCTGGACTTTTTAGACCTCGAGCCCGAGACCTTACTCGCCAGCTCACTCCGGCTGGGAGGTCGAACCTAACGATCTTTGCGATGAGCCCCCGTTCCACGGTACGGAAGTGCCGAGGAACGGGAAAAGGTGGGCGGTATCGGGACAGTGGCATGGGGGCAACTCTATTGAGGAGACCTCGCTTGCCCCCGGATGTCAATGGACGGTGTTGCTACTTGCAGGATTTAAAATTCGAAGTAAAGCCAGTAGTTATGCTCGATTTTGGACCCTACTGGCTTTACTCGAACATCGAAATGGTGGAGGCGAGGGGAGTTGAACCCCTGTCCGAAGATCGTCAGTGCACTGCGTCTACATGTGTAGCCGACAATTTAAGTTTCGCAGCCATCCACGCCCATCGGCTGGCTTAGAACAGCCACTAGCCCAGAAAGTTCTCGTCCTCAGCCGCTGAGCACCGGCCTTGGACCAGCCCGCTGCATCGCGCTCTTCCACCCCCGCGGGCATCAGATGGAAGAACGTCGCAGTTAATTAAGCTGCGAGTGCCAGTTCTTGATTGGCAGTTGCATTTTCCCGGAGGGTTACGAGTCCCCGAGAGCTCGACATGCGACAGTGACCTCAGTATCCCCGTCGAAACCGGTCGCCCCCTTTCTTTGAGAATGTTGAAAAACCAACCCTGCATCGTTCTCGGGTCCGCGTCTCCTTGCGGCGTACCAGCTAAGAGTACGCCTCAGTCGCCGCACCCCCTGCGGCCTCGCAGGACAGCTTTTTGAACATTCTCATTGGACGTTTCGGCCTTGTTGGACAGCCATTTTGAACAACCTGCCGTGATCGAGCAGACTATTCTGGCAAGTCCACCTTCCTCACAGATATGCATCATACCGCACTGGTCAATGGGACGCCACATGTCCATCCAAAACCTCTTTTCGAGGATTCCCGGTTATTATCCGCATGAAGTCTCTATTCATCGAGACTCGGACGGACCAGGTATCGTCCATAGTGCAGCGCAAAGAGGAGGTACGCTCCACTCCACCCAAGTGCCGATAGGCCGAGCATCGCATGAGTCAGTGCCGTAGGAGTCACAGGATTCGGGGAAAAGATGCGAAGCAACGCACCAATGTTGACCAGAAGATAGATTGTCACGGTGAGCCGATCGGCATGCCGGGGCCGCCCTGTGTGGCCAAGGCTCGCACGGGTCATCACCGCGAGTGTCATTGTACCCATCGCGCCGGTGGTGAGGACATGAATTGCATTTGTCGTGGAGAACCCAATTCCTAGAATCGACGCGCCGAGAGCCAGTAAATATAGCCCAACCCAAAGATAGCCCACATGCAGAATCAGCACGAGCGGCTCGCGCCAGGTCCGCCACCCTCCCCAACGCAGCAGGCGTACCACGCTCGCCACACCGGCTACCAACAACAGCGCTCCCGCCCCCACGCTCTCCGGTTGAAGAACCCACGTGATGACTCCTACGAGGACCCAGACAATCGCGACGCCATCCATTAGAGAAACCACTTCCGGCAGCGTTGCAATGTTCCTGTCTGCCAAGAACTCACGGGTAAAGGTCGGCGTAAGGCGTCCACCGATGAGGGTCAACATGAGCGTCATGACCGACAGCGCGAAACGCTCTGGGAAGTCCGTAGGCATACCGCGCAACGCCGCCTCGTGGAACAACATATTTGCACAAGCATACAAGCTGACCAATAGGCCAATCGGCGCTCGGTCCCAGCTACCGGCTATTACAATCTCTCGCCAGATATAAGTCGCTAAGAGAACCAAAAAGGCTCCATCCACGACGGCAGCTGTCGTCGCTCCAGCCCATGGGAAAGCCATCAGGAGCCGTCCCCCTAGCCACAACAGGAATAGTAATAGGAGCGGCACCCCTCTCAGCGGCATCCGGTCCGTCCAATTTGGCATGGCGGTTAACAAGAACCCCGCGATCAAGGCCGGCAGATACCCGAACAGCATCTCATGGACGTGCCACTCACGCGGAGAATAGAGAAAGTCCGCCGCCGCCATGCCTGCGAACAGGGCAACCCAGGCCAGGACGGCCAAACCGGTAAATAAGGCCGCACCGAGAAAGAAGGGACGGAATCCGTAGGATAGGAATGCCGGTCCAGCATAGCGAGGGAATGTAGGCTCGTCGTCTTCTTGTTGCTTGGCCACGGCTGGCTGGCCAGCCATCTGGATCTGTTTCAATGCCATAGAGCTTGATTCTCGTGTGTGGGTCAGAGGCCTGTCAACCGAGGGTGAGCATCAGATAGCAAACTGCTGTTCTCATGCTGGACGGTCCAGAAATCGTTTAGAAGCAGGATAGGTGCTCCAGAGCAGTTCGAGCGTGATGGATGTCAACAGGACCGCGAGTTGTTTGGGTTTCTTATCCGTTCGGGGCATCAGTTCTTGCTCCCGCAAACGTACCCACAGTTCATGCAGAGTACCACGCTGCCCTGAGACCAATGTTTTCACCTTGTCGATCCAGAACCTGGGGTCTTCGGGATCCGCAACGTACTGCCCCTGGCCTCGGCCGAAGTGTGCGATAGCCAGATACCGGATAATGACGTCTTGGACCAGCAGATCCAGATAGTCATCCGACCACATGACCGGAGTCTGCTGGTGACCTGCCTGCCGTTCCGCCCAGGCCTCTCCTCCGAGAAAGCCGAGGACGCCTCCGACTACGGCCCCAGCGACCGTGAACAGACCCATGCTGACACCACCCGTCGCCGCATCCAAATGGAGCCCGGCATAGGCCCCGCTGGTCAAGGCCCCACCGATTCCCCCGATAGCAGTCCCGCTAAGAGTTGCCTCACCCCAACTCTGCCCGCCTCGTTGGACTTCGACGTGTTCCATTCTGGCCTGGATCACACCGATCGCATCCCCTTCTAGACCATGTAGAGCAATGACCGCTTTCGTCGTCTCCCCAACCTCGTTCACCAAGTCCTTCAAGAGACTATCGACGGCCTGTTGTTTCTGCGCCTCCATCGACGAGCCGTCACCCTTGGTCATCACTCGAGACTTCGCGGCGCGCGACACCAGCACAGCCCATTGCTCCATCGCCGCGTGGAACAGGGTCAGATTCGCCTTCTGCCAAACGGCGAATAATCGTGTCATACGCTGACGGTCATCTGGGGGCAGCAGCGATTGAATGGTCTCGAACAGAATGCCTTCCTGGACCCAACAGCGGCTGAACGCATCGAGACTGTGCACGCCCCTGACGAAGCCATGCCGAGCGAAGTAGTCTTTCCATGGTTGTTCCAGGCGTTCCTGATCTTGGCGGTCTTTGGGAGGGCCGGTTTGGTTCAGCAGGACGATGACGGGTTTGCCGATCCATTCGAGTAACTGCAGTTCCGGCGCGATATACCCGGCCATGTTCGGCTCTTCGGTCGCATTCACGAGATAGAGGACGACGTCCGCCTCTTGCTGGACGTTCAACACCGCTTGTTGGGCACACCAGGATGGCCGATCACGAAATCGGTCCCACACCTCGGTCAGAATCCGAACGATGGGATTCTTGGCCCCCTGTAACCGCGAAAGGATCTTTTGGCAGTTGGGAAAACCAGGCGTGTCCCATAGCTGCAGGGACTCCCCGGCCTCCGTTTCCAGCACAGTATATTTTTGATTCTCGAGCGTGACATGAGCGCGATCAGCGACGAGACCGATATCCTTTCGGAGCAACGTTCTAGCCAGTGTGGTCTTTCCGATATTCGTATGGGAAATCAAGGAAAGGGCGATCTGCGACTTTTGGACACTCATTGTGCTCCCCGAAAATCACCAGGCCATAAATAGTCGGGCAAGGCTTGCAGTTCCCCATCCGGCGGTCCGGAAGGGTCTCGGTATTTCATGGCCTGGAGTCCGCACTCTTTCGCCAGCGTCGTCCAGGCCTGGCACCGTTCCCTTAGCCGCTTCTCATGGTCGATCTGCGCATAGGCTTCGCAATCCAGTAGGACCAACAGCATGTTCGGTCGGCCTCTGCCTCGGATCGTGGCTTTCAGCTCCTCCAAAAATTCGCTGTGAGTTTCCTCCGGAGCTTGGGCCACATTGAACACGACCACGACACAGAAACCTCGATCGGAATCGGCCGGAACGTGAGAATGCCGGTCGCCATATTGGACCGAGTTCCCCACATGGATATCCGCTAAAACGCCGAAGGCATCGCTGAGGAACGCCAAGAACCGGTCGTCGGCCTCCTTCACACGATGGCTATAGGGAAGCACCTCCACGAGCAGCCCCTTTCCTCGGTAGGGATTCAACAGGCGCCGGAAATACGGTTCGTTGCTCGACAGCTGCACATCCGCAGCCAGGCGAGCCTTACGCATCCAGGCAGCCGTGGCCAGCAGGGTTCGTGGTAGGACAATGAACAGTATCGTCGTCATCGCCCAGAAATGGATCCAGATCGCCGCATTGGCCCTGGCTGCGCCTTGCAGGTCAGCGATGGCTTCCACGCCGGGCATCGGGGTCCTCAAGAGCCAACTTGCCGGCGCGAAGAGGACAGAGAGAAAGGTGTGGACTCCTTCAGCCTTCACGAACGTGCTGTCCCATCCCGCCTTGTACAGAAAGCTGAAACCACGCAGGTAGAGCCCCGCGATCACGCCGATCGCCAGCGCTGCCGCAGCCACGTGGAGCAGGCTGCGGGCATGGGTGATCAATAATTCGCGACCGCTGTGGAGCAGGCGTGCAGTGTAGGTTGCGAGGGACATTGCAATCCATTGCTGTTCATCGGAACTCTGTGCACGATCAGACTGAAGTCTACTGAGCCGCCCCTTCACGCCAAGGCCCAAGATCCATTCCACCAGCCCCGGCAGGCCCGGTTGCGACCGATCTCGCGACGGTCGCGGTACGATCATGTTGTAGAGCAAACCGACATAGACAACAGCATTCCAGATAAGGAGTGTCAGGAGGGGAAAATTCAGGAGGTTAATCTGACCCGCAGGGCCTATTGGGTCAGCAAGGAAGCCCCCCACCAAGGCACAACCAATCAGCAGCGTGACCGGCGTCTTGATTCGCAAAATGGCGAAAGCCGAAGTGAGCGTAGGATGTTTCTGAATCAGCCGATCGGAGATGTGCTCAGCCCGCTCAATGACCAAAGCCTCCCCAGCACAGGCAGGATCTTTTGTGGCCGTATTACCTTTAGGACCGGATCTTTCATGATGAGGCAACTCCCGCTCGTACCGCAAAATAAACTTGTGGTCTGGATCATGTTCTTCGCAGGCCTGAACTAGGAGCACCTTGGCTAGCTGGGCAAACATCATGGCGGCTAATTATGTTTTCGCCGTTCACAATCGCGACGTGCAGGGTCACCGGCTTTTCTCACACTCATGCCTGTCTTTGCCTCCATCTCGTCCACAAACACTTTCGCCATGCCATAATTCAGGGCATTATCGGGACCTAGAACAGTTCCGTCAATGATAGGTTCAAGATGGTGTCGCTCTTCGTGAAACGCAGGAGTTCGTCCGTCTATTGGGCAAAGACGGTACATACCTCCTCAACAGAACATCGACAGCAGTCCTACATTGCCTGATTGACTTCGATGTCAGCGAGATCACAATGATCAAGACCCCATCTTGGTTATATACGTACGTATTGCTGTATCGTTTTGGCTCTCAAGGCGTATCGATTGAGATACGATCCGCAACCAGAATGCTTGACGGAGCCGACTGTTCGCTGGCAAGGAACGTGGGAAAATCTCGCTATTGACGGCCTCAATCACCTCAACCTCGTCGCAGTTTTCATCTTGGCATCATCATTGCGTATGGAACTGGTAAATGACGAGCAGAATCATCCGTGCTCGACCAATTATCAAGGAGGAATCACCATGACATGCACGAGATGCAGCGGCTTGATGGTTGAGGATCACTTACTGGATATGAAAGAAAGTTATGTGCCCATGTGGATGCGGGGGCTGCGCTGCGTAACTTGCGGCAATGTCGAGGATCCCCTCATCCATTATAATCGGATGATGCACGAGGCTCGAAGAATGAGAAGACGCGCGGCGCGTGTGGTGCAACCGCTCGCTGCACAAGCTCAGGCAGCATAGCTGAGTTCCGACTTACTTCCTCGTGGGCTCGTCACGGCTCGCTCCCCGTTCGCCCGGCAGTAACAGACAGGCAACGGGCCATCGTCTACGTAGCGAGCCCTGCTCGAGCCTGGCAGACGGCGACGCCCGCCTCACGTGTTCTTTCTCGTGGACTCCCAAGGACTTTCCATGGCTTTCAGTATGAATTGGGAGCTGAGTGTCGACCGCTGACAACCAATCGCGCTGATAGCTATTGATATTCATTGATCACGGCCAACACCCGCCGGCCGTAGCGCTCCGCTTTCATCTCGCCAATGCCTGGAATCTCTAGCAGAGCTGCCGGCGTCCCCGGCTTATAGCCAGCAATCGCCTTCAACGTTTTGTCGTGAAATATCAGGAAGGGCGCGACACCCTCTTCTTCGGCCAATTCGGTGCGGAGCTGTCTGAGCCGTTCAACAAGCTGTGGATCCGGCACTGACGCCTGAGCGATGCCTGCCAAGACGGCAGACGAGCGACGAGGCTTGTTCACCGATACATCAGCCTGAGGTTCCTCTCCCTGTGGCAATGCCACCGCACAAATCCCTTGCAGCACCTCTCGCCCCTTGGACGTCAATTCGAGCGTGGGATACTCGGTACCCTCGATGCGAAGATACCCTGACTGAATGAGATTCTTCACCAGACCAGTCACAACGGGCTTGGTCTGGGCCCGACAGAGACCGTATGTCGGACAGTTTTCTGCGCCATAGGCCAACAGCGCTTTCGAGCGGCTTCCACGAAGCATATCGACGATGCGGCCCATACCGAACCGCCCCATGCACCAGGACACGGTTTCCAATATGGCCTTCGCGGAAACTTCGGTTTTGTGGGAGATCGAGCGGCCAGGCTGTTGCGCCGGTGTGACACAACGATCGCACAGACCGCATGGGCCCAACGCCAGTTCGGCATCGTCGCTGAAATACTCAAGAATCGCGAGCTGCCGACAGGTCGACGTCGAAACATACCCCAACATTTCTCGAAGAAGCGTCTTCATTCGCCCAGCGCGATCCGTGCCCTCAGGATCTTTTGATGCCTGCTCGATAAAGTATTCTTGCGTGGCCAGATCACGCTCATGGAACAGCAACGCACACGCTGCGGGCCGTCCGTCGCGACCGGCACGCCCCACCTCCTGGTAATAGGCCTCGAGGCTTCCAGGAATGTCGAAATGGACGACCAAGCGGACGTCCGGCTTATCGATGCCCATGCCGAAGGCATTCGTCGCGACCAGGATTCGCACGGTCCCTCGGCGAAACTCCTCATGGACGAGCCGACGTTCCTCATCCGAAAGCCCGGCATGGTAATAGCCGACCGAGGGGTAGGATTGTCCCAGCCATGCCGCGACCTCCTCCACGGCTCGGCGAGTGGCGCAATAGACGAGAATCGTCCCCTTCTCCGTCTCGCGAACCAAGCGTCCCAGCGTCGACAGTTTGTCTTGGCGAGACTGAGCGAGATGTACGGAGAGGGCAAGGTTGGCTCGACGAAACCCTGCGACGAGTCGAAAGGGATCGCGAAGCGACAGCCGTTGGCACAGATCTGTTTGCACTCTTGCAGTGGCCGTGGCCGTCAGTGCCAGACAGGGGGGGCTCGTGAGTTCCTGGCGCAGGCGACCGATCTTGAGGTAATCGGGCCTAAAATCATGGCCCCACTGGGAAATACAGTGCGCTTCGTCGACTACCAGCAACGAGACCCAGAGGGAACGTAACAACCGGAGAAATCCCTCGTGTTGCATCCGCTCCGGCGCCACGTACAGCAGCTGCAGCCGCCGATGCTGGAGCTCCTCCATCACGCGGTTTTTTTCTATTCCGGTGAGGCTGGAGTGAAACGCCGCGGCGGCAATCTTCCGTTGCTTCATGGCCGTCACCTGATCCTGCATCAACGCAATGAGTGGAGAAATCACCAGCGTCAGCCCTGGCAATAGGGTTGCGGGCAACTGATAGCAGAGCGACTTCCCCTGCCCGGTCGGCATGACCGCCATCGCATCGCGCCCCGCTAACACGGCACGGATGACGGCTTCTTGGCCTGGCCGAAAGGTGGCAAAACCGAATCGTTCGCTGAGCTGTCGAGTGAGATCATCCACAGGGAAGGCGAATCAGAAGGATAGGGTCGTGATAGTGATCACAGCGAATCAAGTATAGATGACCGACCGCAGGCAAGTCGAGCAAGCCATGCGTGCGCAATTACCTCTCGTACAACATTCCTGACCACCTCTCTCGTCTCCAGGCCCAGCAAGAGGCATACGGCTTCATGGAACGGACACCGTCACGCGGGGGAAGGTCGCTGGGATAGAGGTGGAGGGGAGTACACCTGTGACATGACTAGGCAGCTGGAGCTTAGTCCAGACTGTACCCAATTCGATTCATGGGGTGTATCTAATTCGATTCTATGAAACCGAGGGAGGTCGACAGGCTATGGAAGAAAAAGGTGGTGCCATGTCAAAGATAACGCCTTATGCAAGCCAACTGTCCTCAATGGCATGTGGTTTGCTGAGCAACGAAACATTCGGCGACTGAACGGCACGCACATATCGCCATGAATGGGTACATATACTTATCGTTACTAATCGTTAGGTATTGGTTTTCTACATTTCATGCATTATACGGCAACCAATTTCACGACGATTGGGCGCATTGGGTCATGCGTTTCCAACCGTCTGCGTGTTCAGTTCAATCGGATCGCAGCAGTCAGGTAACAGGTGTCATTCTCTCATCTCAAAAGGAGGCTTTCATGAAGAGGTGCGTTACGTTAGGGGCTGCTCTCTGCCTTGCGGCAGGAGTGGCCGGTTGTTCGGGCGACGACCCTTCGGCGCCTGCTGCAGGAGGGCCTGCGCCAACGCCCTCGCCCGCTGCCGCCACATTTGATGTGACTGACGAAGCGGGGTATTGGTTCGACACTGGAAATCCGGTTGCTGGCACTCGATCCCTGGCCATCATAAAGCCAGGCGAGAAGGTACGATTCCTTCAGACCAGGTCGGAAAATGGCCCGACCCGAATGGTGCTGGTGCGTCTCGTGTGGAGAGCCTCCACACCGTCACCAGCCTGATTTGGCCGTCGGATGCGACGCCCGCTGAACGGATCGATCAAGCGATCGCCAACAAGGCTGACCATGAAGTGACTCTGAATGCCAAGGGCCTCTATGTGTTCGTGTGCAAGGTACATCCCTATATGTTGGCGGGAGTCATCGTCGATGATGAGAAGACGACCACAACCAAGCCAGGCTCATCAGAACCAATTGCAGCCTTTGACATCGGTGAGAGGCTCCATCTCCTTGGCGTCACCCATACCAAGGGTGTGACTGAAGCTGCCGATGCAGGAAGTGCCTTTCCGAGCAATTCAGACCTCGGATTGCGATTGTTGCGCGCATTCTTCGTCGTCACCAGTCCATCAGGTTGGAAAGACTATACGAAACTCAATACGGTCTATCATCCGGTTTATCCCGATGTACCTGTTGTGGTCACCGGCGGCGCCGTCGTTCCTTCGTTAAAAGCAGCTTTGGAAAAGGCGTTTGATGGTGACAAAATCCCGGCATCACAAACCAAACCTGCCACTGCTGGGGTTGGAGAAGTCTGGGTGGACACCCAATATGAGATCAGTGCTAAAAAAGGTGATGCCTATCCCAGTTCCATTACCGTGGTCGATACCGAGACATGGAAGGTGAAGCGGAAAATCGCGTTGCCTGACCAGAAGATGAATAATGGCCACAACATGTGGTCGAGCCACGATCAAAACCATATCTATCAAACAGAATGGCACGGGAAGAGTTTGTACGTCTTGAATCGTGCTGACGGAAAGTTCCTACAGGAAATTGAAGTCGGTGAAGATCCGGCCCACGTCATGACGAGAGTCGATACCCAACAGGTCCATTCAGGGCTTAATGGTGAGGATAGCGTCGTAGAATTGGACCGGGACTCGGCCACGGGCTTGCTCACGAAAAAGCGGAATATCTCCATGCAAGATCCAGCTAAGCCAGGAAATCTAACTCAACCCCATGCCCATTGGATGGGTCACGATGGGAAGACGATGGCAACGCCCAATGCCAATACAAATGACTCATCGTTCTTTGATTTCCCAACGGATAAAGTCGTAAAAAAAGAGTCGACTGGATTTTTACCTATTGCGGCAGCGATGGATCCGAGATCGACGAAGACCTATGTTTCAAACTATCTCGGCCATTCGATATCCGTCCTGTGCGGCGGGACTGCGGCTACTCCTCCCATTCCAGAGTGGGTGAGTGGTGGTCCTGGGACAAAGATAAAGGACATCCCGCTATTAGACACTTCTGCCAATGGCAATTATGATGTCATTAATGGGCCAAAAGCAGGGGCGGCGATTGGTGGGCTTCCAATTCAGACCCCTGTGAGCCCAGACGGGAAATTTGTGGTCACTGGGAATACCCTGACCGGGACGATCACAATCATTCGAACCAGCGATGATACGCTGGTGAAGAGTTTGACCTGCGATCCTGGCTGCCATGGAGTAGACTTCGGTGCCAAGAAGGGTGGTGGGTACTACGCCTATGTCACCAGCAAGTTTGCTAACCGTTTGTTGGTCTACGACATTGGCAATGGTGATGATGCGAAGCTTGTCGGTTGGGTCGTACTGGCTGATGATGCTGCACCGAACGATGATTCCATCACTGGAAACAAAGGCATGGGTGGACAGGGATTACTACCTGTTCCCAATGTCTACAATGGGTGGGTGCAGAAGCTTCCTAAGAGTTTCTGTGATCAACTCTCGCCGGCACAGCGGAATCCGGTCGGTCCACCAGTTGATACGTGTCCTGAGTCATAGTCCTGTGATCAGGGTGTTGAATACGACTAGATCAAAAATCCTGACATGGGTAGCATAGTGAAGGGCCCGGTGGGGTGATACCACCGCACCGGGCCCTCTCTGACTTTTCCCGATGCAGTTCAGTGAGGAGGCGGATCCTCCTCTAAGACTTAGGATAGGCCTCTGCACAAAGCAAGACCCGCGCAGGTGGGAATCAAGCGAGGCATGAACAGAAGAATTGTGTCGTCGAACTGGTTAGGCTGCCAATGACTTGGCTTCAGCTGCTTGGTCTCCCACCAGATTCAGTCCATCAAGTCGCTGGATTTTTGGCTGATAGGCACTCACCTTGCGCACAATCATCGTTCTCAAATCTTCATCATCGATATGAGAGAGCGCCTCTCGCACCCCGGCAACATCTCCGTCCTGTGCGAGATGAGCGGCGATTCCAATAAGCGGTAAAGTTCCGGCATCGCCCATGGCCTTAGCAATCTCGATGGCTCCGGACCGATCTCCGGCCTTGACGAAGACTTGCGGCAACTCAAGGTAGAAGTGACTGGCCAAGAGCGACGGATCAGGACATGAAACGATCGTGTCCTTGACCGCCTGGACATTGCCGCGTTCCGACTCGATAAACAGCATCATTTGCCAGGCCTCTCGCAAGTACCTCTTATCAACGATCTCATTTGTAGTTTGCCGTGCCTCGGTGGTATCGCCCGCGAGCGCTTGTCTGATCGCCTGGTCCTTCAACTGTGCATCCGTCGGTGTTTGGGTTGGCATCATATCTTGGCTCCTCTCTGCACTCGCTCGGAGTACGAAATTGAAATTCGGAACGCCTGTTTCGAAATGTAGCGGTGAACGCCGTTCTTGTCGATCTTTTCCCGCCAAATTGACAGACCATCCTCCGTCCAATTGGCGTGACACCTCTACCGATCAACCCTTGCTTCCATTCGCGAAGTATTCGCTTGAGACCGATGCAGAATTGGAATGTCTCTGCGAGGCTGACTCACTGCGATTCGAGAATCATTTTTTATTAAGCGCAGAGGCCCAACAGACTTTCCACGGAAGGAATATACAGACTTAAGCCATTGGCCTTCCTGGTACTTTTTCAGATTTGAATCCCAAAGAAGTTCATTTCCCCGCTTCGCTTGCGCATCTGAAATGTCCAGCTATACTTTCCCAATGCGCTCAACAAAATACATCATCGTGCAAGACGGAGACGGATGGCGCGGCTACCTGGAAGGCTACCAAGAGCAAGAGGCCTATGGGGAATCGTTCGAAGAGCTGCAGATCAAGCTGTGGCAACAACACCAAGAGCTCATCGCCCAAGAATCAGAACCGGCCCAATGCGGGAACAGAGAACAAGACCGGCATCATGGTCATACATCTACGCTACCCCGTCACACCCCCACCACGTCCCGCCCCATGTCGCGCGCCCAGATCAAGCGAAAAGCGCGGGTGGAACAGCTCGTGTTTGCGATGATCAGCAATCGCTGAGCACGACCGAGGTTCGACTATTCTCCTATCACCAACCCCATGACCGCTGAACACAGAATACTGCGAAAAGCGTCTGAACTCAGCCCCCCCATAAACTAATCAGCTCACCCAGCAGCACGAAACCAACGGCTGCTGATACTCTCGACTGACCCGATCAGCAGGCCTCACGTTGAAATTCACACCCTTTTCACACGACGGACCTTGCTTTTCCTCCGTGCTTCTCTGCCTGGGTCAGGTAATGGGTAACCAGCGAACGTTGCCGCCTCCCAACCAATTACTTCGAAACACCTGTAAGATTTGCGTCCTGAAACCGACTCTGTAGAGGAGATAACCGAATGTTTCTATTCATACCTTCTCTGCCTACCTGGGGAAGCTCCGATTGACCCGATAGGTGAAGTGTTGATACACATATTTCGTAGGTATTCTGATCAACTCTGCGAGGCCGGCCATGCCGATTAATGACATCACACAAAAGGTCAGCGAGCGCTATGCCAAAGCCGCTAGTACCGGCGAAGAGATGTGCTGCCCCACCAGCTACGACATGGGACATCTCAAAACCTTCATTCCTGAAGCGGTGCTCAAAATCTCCTATGGCTGCGGCACACCAGCTGCTCTGAAGACGGTGCAGGCCGGTGAGACGGTCTTGGACATTGGGTCGGGCGGCGGGATTGATTGCTTTGAGGCCTCCCGCTTGGTGGGCCCCACTGGATGCGTGATCGGGATCGACATGACCGAGACGATGCTGGAGATCGCCCGAACAAATGCAGCGGTCGTGGCCGCGAATCTTGGCTATCCCGCCTCGAACGTTGAGTTTCGCAAAGGCCTGGCAGATGCAATGCCCGTCGACGATGGGACGATCGACCTGATCATCTCGAATTGCGTGATCAACCTTGCTCCGGATAAGCAGAAGGTGTTTCAGGAAATGTATCGGGTCGCCAAGCCCGGCGGACGGTTCACCATCTCAGACATCGTGTCCGATCACATCGTGCCGCAGTACCTTGTCCATGACACACAAAAATGGGGAGAATGTTTATCCGGCGCCTTGACGCTCACCGACTACATGAACGGCATGACTGCAGCTGGGTTTCGCGCCATCCATCTCGTCAAATCTTCCCCCTGGCGCGTCATCGACGGGATTCATTTCTTTTCCGTGACGTTGACCGGTTACAAACTCCCTCAGACGACGATTCCTCCGTCGATGTTCCACGCGACATTACGTGGGCCCTTCAGCCGAGTTGTGGTTGAAGGAGGTACGACCTACCAACGCGGCATTCCGCAACCGATCACGTCGAAGGAGATACTGTTGTTGAGCACCCCTCCCTTCGCCGGACACTTCCTCCTGACCACCAAGCCTGTCGCGCTGGACCGCGATGATCCGCGCTGGACCGCCGTCCTCCCAGCCGATGCCCCATGCACCTGGCAAGGACACTATGCATTGCTGGCCGGTCCCTTCGTCGAAGCGGCTGATGACGATCACCATGTCTATCGCCGCGGCGAACCGCTGGAAATCTGCTCCAAGACGGTGGCCGTTCTGGAAACCGAGGGGTATCAACCCCATTTCGTCATTTTAAATCGAGCCGGTGACCATGCCAGAGGTGAAGCCGTCACCTGTGCTCCTAACGGAGGCTGCTGCTAGATGACGCTCACGTTGCTTGGCCGAAGCAACCCCCTCGCCTCAGCGGCTGAACAACTCCGTATCCTTGATCAACCGAGTGGTTCTCCACCGTTCGCCCTGCGACTCGCCCAAGCTGGAATTTTTCCGCTGCGTGCGAGCGGCATCACGGTCTTCCAAATCAACGTCGGTAAGCTCTGTAACCAGACCTGCCGCCATTGCCACGTGGATGCCGGACCGGATCGTCCTGAAACCATGTCCTTAGAAACGGCTGAACAATGTATCGACGCGCTGGCCAAAACGGACATTCCCACAGTGGATATCACCGGGGGCGCGCCGGAACTGAATCCCCATTTTCGCTGGCTCGTCGAACAATCCCGCAGGCTTGGCCGACATGTCATGGATCGCTGTAATCTGTCCGTGTTGTTGCTTCCTTCCCAAGCGGATCTCGTGGAATTCCTGGCTCACCACCAGGTGGAAATCATCGCCTCGCTTCCGTCGTACCGTGCCAGCCAGACCGATGCACAACGAGGCGACGGCATCTTTGAGAAATCGATGGAAGCACTCCGTCTGCTGAACCGATTCGGCTATGGCCGTTCGGATAGTGGGCTCGCCCTGAACTTGGTCTACAATCCCGTCGGCGCGTTCCTGCCTCCAAGGCAGGAGGCCATTGAAGCACAGTTTAAGAAAGAATTGCTGACCAAGCATGGGGTTGAGTTCAACCGGCTCTACACGATCACCAACATGCCGATCAGCCGGTTCCTGGAGTTCCTCATCGAAAGTGGCAACTATGATCAGTACATGACGCGCCTGGCCAATGCGTTCACCCCGGCTGCGGCCGCCGGCGTCATGTGCCGGTACACACTGTCCGTTGGATGGGACGGCAGACTCTACGACTGTGACTTCAACCAGATGCTCGAACTCTCAGTTGATCACGGAGCGCCGTCGCATATCCGCGACTTTGATCCTGATCAACTCCATCATCGACAGATCATCACGCGCAACCATTGCTTCGGTTGCACCGCCGGTACCGGTTCATCCTGTGGCGGATCTACGGCCTAGAAGGTCTCCATGGACCTGTCGGTCTTCACGTTTTTACTGGTCCTCGTGCTGGCCTTCGCCAATGGCACGAATGACGTGTCGAAGGCTATCGCGACGCTAGTCGGCAGCGGCGTCACCAGCTATCGGACCGCCATCGCCTGGGGAACGTTGTGGACGATGATCGGAGCGGGCACTGCGGCGTTCGTGGCCAGCGCGATGGTCAAGACGTTCAGCAGCGGTCTCATCCAACCGGACCTCGCCATCCCGTCATCACTAGCTCCGGCAATCCTAAGCGGTACCATTCTCTGGGTGCTCGTTGCATCGAGAACCGGACTCCCGGTTTCGACAACACATGCCTTGACCGGTTCCCTCGTGGGGGCCGGCCTAATGGCGTTCGGAACCGAGGGCTTGATCTGGGACACGGTTTCAAAAAAGATCGCGCTTCCATTGTTGCTGAGCCCCTTCCTTTCGTTTGCCATCTCGTGCCTGGTTCACCCTCTTCTGCGCCTGGTTGCAAATCGATGGGAAGGTCTCTGCGTCTGTGTCCTGCCAAGCCATCGCGCCCTCGTCACGATCAACGCACAGGGGTGTACCCGCACCTTGTTTCAAGCCGGAGGCCTCGGCGTGCCGGTCGCATCGGTGCCCTCGCAATGCAACCGCGCAGGCCTGTCCGGCCCAACGCTTGGCCTCGACTCCATTCACTGGCTCTCAAGCGGGCTGACGGCCATGGCCCGAGGCATGAACGACGCGCCGAAGATTGCCGCGATGCTGTTACTCGGAAGTCTCCAGACTGGCTGGCCCAGTGTGGCTTTGCAACTGCTCGTGTTTGCGGGCGTGGCGATCGCCATGGGTGCCGGCAGTTATTGGGGCGGGCGCCGTGTCACAGAAGTGCTTGCGGAACACGTGACGACGATGAATCATGTGGAAGGATTGTCTGCCAATCTCACGACCTCTTCGCTCGTGCTTCTCTCCGGATCGCTTGGCCTGCCGGTCTCGACCACCCACCTCAGCAGCTCCGCGATCATCGGTATTGGTTTGTTGAAAAGACCGTCCGCCATCCGCTGGATCACCGTGCGGGAGATGACCCTTGCATGGATGGTGACTGTTCCCGCCGCCGCGCTCCTGGCTTGCCTGACCTACTTTCTCCTGACCAGGGTAATCTAGGCCTTGTCTATCACCGCACCATTCTGTTAAGGTACCGATCTGTCCTTCATTGTTATTGGATATCCTACATTACTGAATGGTCTGGGACCCAAAAGATCCGTGGGGCAAAAAGCCTGACCCACTTGAGGAAGTTCTCAAGCAGGCCCAGTCACAATTCAAGGACATCCTTCCTCCCGGTGGCCTGAAGAGCCTCCTCCCCTCTGGCGGAGTCTGGAATCTCATCATCGCCGCTCTGCTCATCTTTCTCGTCTGGCAGAGTGTGGTTATCATCGCCCCGGATGAAGAAGGTGTCGTGAAACGATTCGGGGTTCCGGTTCGGGCCGTAGAACCAGGCCCGCACTTCAAGATTCCTCTGATTGAATCCGTCCTCCAGCCGAAAGTCGCAAAACTCTTTCGCGTAGAGGTCGGGTTCCGTACCAACCAGCAAGGCCGCCAACAGATGGTGCCCCAAGAGGCCTTGATGCTGACCGGTGATATGAACATTCTCGCGATCGAGTTCATCGTTCAATACAAGATCAAAGAAGCCCGCGAGTATCTGTTTAACGTGGCGGATATCCATGAAACCATCGGCAAGGCCGCTGAAGCTTCCATGCGTGAGATCGTCGGTAAGAGCAAGATCGACGAAGCCCTAACCACGGGAAAAGCGGTGATTCAGCAGGACACCTTGACGTTGCTGCAGACGATTCTCGATCAATACCATGCGGGCGTACAAATTGCCGCAGTGCAACTCCAAGACGTTGATCCTCCGGAAGCGGTCGCCGCCGCGTTCAAAGACGTCACCAATGCCAAGGAAGACCGAGAGAAGCTCATCAACCAGGCACAGGGATACCGTAATGACATTATTCCGAGAGCCAAGGGTGAAGCAGCTGAGCTGGTCAACCGGGCGAGGGGATTTGCGCAATCCCGGCTCAATCGTGCCCAGGGCGAGGCGAACCGCTTCCTGGCTACCCTCAAAGAGTACAACCAAGCGAAAGACGTGATCAGCAAGCGGATTTATATCGAAACCATGGAGGAAATCCTGCCGAACATGGAGAAAGTCATCATCGACGGGAAAGGCGGCGAACGGGTGTTGCCGTATCTCCCGCTGGACCGCCTCTCCAAGTCTAGATCCTCATCCCTCGCCAAACCGACCCAGCAACTGGAGGCTGATGAATCCAGACCGGAGCCCACCTCCCTTCAAAAGCCGAGAGGTGGCCGTCCATGACGAAACAAGGGATCGTTATCGCGCTCCTCGCCGTGACCGTTGGATTGTTCGTGCTGGGAGCGTCTCCCCTTTTCGTCGTAGACGTGATCCAGACGGCCATTGTCGTGCAACTTGGGAAACCCGTTCGCAACATCACTGAGCCAGGACTGTACGTCAAAGTGCCGTTCGTCCAGGAGGTGACGTACTTCGAGAAGCGGTTACTGGATTACGATTCGAACGCGCAGGATGTCATTACCTCCGACAAGAAGACCCTGCTGCTCGACAACTTTGCGAAATGGCGCATCGTCGACCCGTTAAAGGTCTATCAGAACTTCCAAAGCCAGCGCGGCGCACTCCAGCGGCTGCATGACATTATCTATTCCGAGCTCCGCGTCGAGTTGGGTCGCCATGAGTTGCTTGAAATCGTGTCGAGCACGAGAGCGGACATCATGAAGGTGGTGACCGAACGGGCACACGAGAAGGCCACGGTGTATGGCATCGAGATCCAGGATGTCCGAATCAAGCGCGCTGATTTGCCTGAGCAAAATGAGAAGGCAGTCTTTGCTCGGATGCAGGCGGAACGGGAACGACAGGCGAAGCAATATCGCGCTGAGGGCGCGGAAGAAGCGCAAAAGATTCGATCGGAAGCCGAAAAAGACCGAGAAATTCTCCTCGCCCAAGCCTATAAGGAGTCGGAAGAACTTCGAGGCGGCGGCGATGCCAAGGCATTTCGGATCTATGCTGACGCCTACCGACAGGACCTGAAGTTTTTCGAGTTCACCCGCTCCATGGAAGCCTATAAGAGCGCCTTCAAAGACGGTACGACCCTGGTGATGAGCCCCGATTCTGAATTCTTCCGATATTTGAAGCAGCGCTGAGCTTCTACGACAGCCCCACTATCTTCCCGCTGGTCGGATCAAGCGTAATCCGCTCACCAACCGGCCTCTTGGGCAACCCCGGCATCAATTGAATTCCTGAACAGACGGCCGTGACGAACCCGGCACCAGCCAAGATCCGCAATTCCTTGATTGGGACCGTAAAACCAGTCGGCCTCCCCTTCAGCGTAGGGTCGTGCGACAGTGACAGTGGCGTTTTCGCCATGCAAACGGGTAAGCCCCCATACCCCAATGCCTCGGCCGTATCTATTTGACGCTCCGCCTCCGGTTCGAACGAAACCCCCGCAGCTCCGTACATCTGGGTTGCAATGGTTTCTATCTTTTTCCTGATCGGCCATGACACATCATACAGATGCCTGAATTTGGTCGGTCTTTCAGATGCCTTGAGGACAGCAGTCGCCAGCCGTTCGGCCCCCTTCCCTCCGTCGGCCCAGTGCGTAGAGACCTCCGCATCGACTGCGCCCATCCTTAGTGACTGTTCTCGAACCCAGTCCAACTCATCCTGAGGATCATCCTTGAAGGCATTAACGGCGACAACGACCGGGACCCCATGCGCCAGGACATTGGCGATATGCTGTTGCAGATTAGCGATCCCTTTCGATAAGGCCTCCTGGTTCGGGCCCGTGAGACTCGAAGGCAGCGCAACGCCAGCCTTGACGACGCCACCCCCCCCATGGAGTTTCAGCGCCCGTAAGGTCGCCACAACAACCGCCACGGTCGGAGTGAACCCTGACGCGCGGCACTTGATATTGAAAAACTTCTCCGCTCCAAGATCGCTACCGAAGCCCGCCTCGGTCACGACAAAGTCAGCGCATCGGAGTGCAATGGCATCGGACATGATCGAGCAGTTCCCATGGGCGATGTTGCCGAACGGCCCCGTGTGCACGAATGCGGGGCTCCCTTCTAGCGTTTGAACCAGATTCGGTTTAAGGGCGTCTTTCAGAAGAACCGCCATCGCTCCTACACATCCAAGCGCCTCGGCCTTGACCGGTGTCCCTGCCGTTGTGAACCCGACCACTATTCGGCCAAGCCGCTCAAGGAGATCGTTGTGATCCTTCGCAAGTGCCAACACCGCCATAACCTCTGAAGCCTCGGTGATGACGAATTGGCCCCGACGTCTGCCGGTTTCTTCCCCCAATAACACGTCTCGGAGAGCACGGTCATTGATACTCAACGTCCGTGGCCATGTAGCTCTTGCTGGATCGATCGAGAGAGGGTTTCCATGAAACAGGTGATTATCGAGGAAAGCAGAAAGCAGATTGTGGCTGGCAGCTACCGCATGGGCATCTCCCGTCAGATGAAGGTTGATATCCTCCATCGGCACCACCTGTGCGTGCCCCCCACCGGTGCCGCCACCTTTCACTCCAAACACAGGACCGAGCGATGGCTGCCTGAGGGTAAGCGCGGCCCGACGCCCGAGCCGCGTGAGCCCCATGGCTAGGCCGATTGATGTCGTCGTCTTTCCCTCTCCTAAAAGTGTTGGGTTAATCGCTGTGACAAGTACATACCGTCCTTGCGGTGCAGCATCGAGGCGATCCAAGACTTGCGGCGATATTTTGGCCTTATCCCGTCCATAGAGAGTAAGCTCTTCGGCACGGATCCCAAGCTGGGAAGCGATTTCCAGGATAGGGCGAGGGGTAACAGATTGAGCAATCTCAAGATCGGTCAAGAAGCGCTCGTGTCGTTATCTAGATCGTACGGGGCCACAGGCATTGCAGAGGCTCTAATCGAGGAGCGGTCGGGCGTCGGACTGTTGGATTTCGAGAAGCAGCAGAAACAAATTGTGCTGTCCTCATAATATCGAAGCGGTCTGCTATTCCAAAATGTACTTGGTTGGATCAAGCGCCTGGCCGTTCAATTTCACCATGTAATGCAGGTGAGGACCGGTGGATAGGCCCGAGCTCCCGACAAGCGCAATGACATCGCCCCGCTCGACCCTTTGGCCTTCCTTCACCAAGGACTTCGCCAGGTGTCCGTAGAGGGTTTCAACTCCGAATCCATGATCGACGCGGACCATGTTCCCGAGCTTAGGATCGTATCCTATGGATGTAATCCGACCTTGGGCCGGAGCACGGACTGGGGTGTTTGGTGCGGCACCGATATCTAATCCATCATGCCAAGCTGGCTTCTCCGTGAAAGGAGAAATTCGCGGGCCAAACCCAGACGTGACCCACCCTTTGACTGGCCAAATCGAAGGCGTCGAGGCCCAGCGAGACGAGCGCTGCTCAGCTGCTTGTGATAACTCGTCAAGAATACGTTCCTGCACCGTGGCTTGTTTTGAGAGCCATTCCAACCCCTCTTTCACTGATGTAATTGCCTGGAGGGCATCTCGAGAAGGCTCGAGCCCAACAGCAGACGAATGTTCTTGATTACCCTCAGATGTTTGATTGGAGATACCTGAGGAAACACCCAGTTCGGTTCTACCGGATATTGAGCCTCCTTCTTCAGAAATCGGGACCTCTTCTCCACCCCTACCGTTTGCCATATCTCCCGTCTTGGGTACTTCTATACCGAGCGTGACCCGAAGCCTTTGATTCACCTCATTCATCGCCCCAAGGCGCTTCTTCAGATCATCAATAGCTGTGGAGAAAGCGGCGGTCTGCTCTCGTGCGCTCATGGCTTCCGTGCGAAAAGCCGCCAGTTCCCATACCTCTCCCGTTCTAATGACATAGTGAGAAACCACGAGAAGATCGGCAAGAACGACCAACCCCACACAGACCAACAATCGGCGGAGTAGTTTCTTCGAAAAGCTGAAGCGGATAGGCTTTGCCGTGGATCCCCTGAAAACCACAACGGTATAGGCATCACCGTCCTGAATATTTGTCTGGTTCATAACCTTCGTCTCCCGTGCCTACTTGTACCTGGAAGGCATGTCAAAACTTACCCTTCAAACTACCGATCTAGCCCCCCATTGGTCAACCCTAAAATAGTGCTTCGGCGATGATGGTTTCAACCGCATAATCTAGGAGGTTTCTCGGCGAACCCACTCTAGATATGGTGGAAACCCCTGACAAACAGGAATCGCTATTATTTCCGGCACCTTGTACGAATGGATCTTCCGTATTGTTTCCTCGAGAGAATTGAATTTATCAGAGGTTGTCTTGATCAACAGTAGCGATTCCTGGTCGTTCATCAACTTTCCTTCCCACCAGTACGTTGAACGCACTGTGGGAATCGTAGACGCGCAAGCAGCCAGACGAGACTGTACCACCTGGTCGGCAATCTTCACTGCTTCGTCTTGGCTTGCCGTTGTGACCATGACTACCACTACCTGGATCGATTCAGTCCCCATAGGGTAGCCAGGATACTCAAGCGCTTCTCGACAATCAACCGGATCATTTCAATGGCACGACCTGCTCCCCAACTTCACGTTGAGCAACATCTGTGCCTTTCCAGAAAAGATTAACGCTTAATATTATGTTTATTTACAATGCCTTACGAATTCGACTCATTTGAGGATATGGCTCTAGAACGAGAGACTGTATGACAAACATGGCAGGCAGGCAATTTTTGGGACACCGGCGTTCAAAAACAGACTTTCCCCGAGTTTTCCACAGGCTGTCTTTACGATGATCAAAAACAGACCCTATACCTTCCCCATCTTTGCTAACTCTGAGAAGTAATGAGCGAATGTCTTCATCCCCCCTGAAGCCTGACCCCAATCGTAATATTCGTTGGGAGCATGATATCCATGCTCAGGGAGGCTTAAGCCTATGAAGAGGATTGGTACCTTCCAGGTTTTCTGCATGGTAACCACCGCACCGATTGATCCTCCTTCTCGCACAAATGCGGGATCTTTACCAAACCCTGTCTTTACGGCACGTTTCACACAATCCACATATGATCCTTCGAAACTGCCCTTGAATGGATGGAGCATGCCCTCCCTCTCCACCTTCACATCTGGATTCACCTTCGCCACATGCTTCTTCAACACAGTAAACACTCTTTCCGGTACCTGATCTGGAACAAGCCGCATACTGACCTTGAGCTCAGCATGACCGGGCACAACGGTCTTCACCCCCTGTCCATGGTATCCCCCACTGAGGCCATGGATTTCGAAGGTCGGAGATGCCCAAATCCGTCGCATGATATCGGCGGGATCCTGCACGCGAAGCGA
This sequence comes from Nitrospira sp. Ga0074138, assembly GCA_001464735.1. Classification (GTDB taxonomy): domain Bacteria; phylum Nitrospirota; class Nitrospiria; order Nitrospirales; family Nitrospiraceae; genus Nitrospira_D. The sequence goes on along the minus strand of LNDU01000044.1, from coordinate 48,381 downwards.
TCGAAATCCGTAGGCTTTCTTGAAACGTTCTACCTCAAAACCGGACTTCAGGAAATCCTTGATCTCAGTGGTCGTGGGCTCAACCACATCGTCATAGAAACCAGGAATTTTTACCCTGCCGGTCCTCGCATCGACACAGCTGTTCGCCACCTCCATCAATTCGGCCAGCGGGTTACGAGCTGCTCCTCCAGTCACACCCGAATGTGCATCGTTCTCCCCTGTGCGCAGGATCAGACGTGCGCCAAGCAGGCCGCGCAAGCCGTATGGCACCGCAGGCCGCCCCTTGGCAATCCAGATCGTATCTGAGACGACCACGGAATCGGGCTGTGGAACAGCCGCGCGATCCTTAAGTCCTGCAACAAAATGTGGGCTACCGATCTCTTCTTCCAGTTCCCACAAGAACCGGATGTTGATCGGCCAACCTTGGTCGATCGCATATCGAGCGCCGAACATCGCCGTGAGGGCCGGACCCTTGTCATCAGTCGCTCCTCGCCCCCGATACATCCCCCGTTCATTCTTAAAGGCAAATGGCGCCTGCCTCCATTCCGGCTCCTGCGCCGGCTGCACGTCCAGGTGATTGTAGATCGTGACGGTCGGATACTCAGGCCCTGTTACCCACCCGCCGGAAACGATGGGATACCCGCCGGTCTCTACCACGTGAACCTTGGCATTCATCCCAACCAAATACTGCTTCGCAAGGTCAGCCATGCGGCGGATATCGCCCGCACGCGATGAATCCATACTGATCGACGGCACCTCGACCATCTGCCCCAAGATATCCTCAAACCTTGGCCGTGATTCCTTCACGAAAATCCTCAGTTGCCGCTCATTCACCATAGCGAGTGCTCCTCCTTGACAAAAAGACGAGGGATTATAGCGATCATGTCGCGCAAGAGAAAGCAGCCCCGGGTTCCAAACTCAAAATGATGATAAAATGCCTTTCACCCAGCATGACCACTTCGGCACGAATCATCGCTCCTCTCCTCATTGCTCTGCTCACACTTCTAGGAGCAGATAGACCGATACCGGTGTGGGCAGAAGAACCGACCAGCATCCAACAGATCCTCGATGAACCGCGGGTCTATCACCTTCGGCATGTCATCTTGCGAGGCATTGCACGGGATGTACAGCCCCTGGAGCCCTACCCAATTGCCAATGGGGACAATTGTTATGGTGCGTACTTGTTCCGTCTTGAGGACGATGAGGCGACGATTCCAGTGGCCGTGTTAGGCATTTGTGGTAGACCAGTTGTCCGCGATCCGGAAGTCGAGGATGGAGATCGTGTCGAAGTCAGCGCCACGATTCAGGCACCGAGTCACGGAGGCCACTATCTCAGTTTCAAAGGATTGAAAGCGGTGACCGAACAAGAACGTGTGGTACAGGCAGTCGCCGATCGCATTCTTCCAATCGTCGAGTAACCATCTTAGCAGCCGGCCATGGTACCGATACACGTCAACTCCACCAGTTCAATCAATCGACCGAAGGAGTAGTAAACGAAGCGATGGTTCAACTACTTACAATTGTGGCATCGTTCATATTCGCACTGTCGGCCGGCTGTGCGAGCAGCCAAGGGTTCGATCGGACGGTGATGAACGAAGTCCTTCATGTCGAGCCTGCCCCAATCCCTGAGAGTCAGCCCCTCGCGAGCCATGGCGTTCACCTTTCCACACCCTTTCGGCTCGGTGTCTTTTTTGTACATCACGACTTTCCGCACAGGCAGTCCGTCCGCGCAGTCGAATGGGCAGCTAGGGATAGAGACCAACTACTCCGCGAGCTGGCTCCACTACAAGATACGCATGTCCTCCAGGATGCATTTGTGCTGATGGATGCCACTCTGCGAGGTGAAGATATTAGCGGGATCCGCCAGTCTGGTGCTCGATACGGAGTAGATGTGGTCTTGATCGTCGACGGAGTTGCGGCCGTCGATCGATACAACAACAGCTTTGCCTGGTTGTATCCGACCTTAATCGGCGCCTATCTCGCCCCTGGTACCGAAAGTGACACGCTCGTCATGATCACCGGCAACTTGTGGGCTGTGCGCTCCGAATGGCACGCACCGATACAGACAGTTGAAGGAACATCGAAGCTGGTCGGATCGGCTGTCTTAGTCGAAGATATCGCCGCGCTACAAGAGGCGAAGAGACACGCCATCCAAGCACTCGGCCAACGCATCGTCGATCGGTTCCCACACTGGATACAGGAGCTCCCACCCCCTGCCCCCCACTCACGGTGAGTCGAAGCTGACAAGGGCTCCCAGCAAAAGCAGATGCTGCTCACGCGCAAGGCCAACGACGTCGGGACGGATCCCCCCATTCTTGAAGAACCCGCCTCCCGCCCCAGTTGAGTCATCGTAACGATGTTCTGCTCGCACCACCATGGTGGTCCATTTATATAGGAGCTTGTACTCGACGGTAGAAGTGATCGCCTTCACGAATTGTTCTGAGCCTGTCCACCGACCGTTCCGATCCCAGTAGAACTCGGGCCGCAACGCCACAGACCAAGGCCCGGTGACATGCCACCTGACGACCATGTTGCCTCCCATGACAAAGGTTCGTGGGCGACCTGGCTGAATGGCAATGCTTTCGGTTCCAATATCGAAGGACGCCGCGACCGTCACATCGTCCCCTCTCCATTCCAGAATGTGATTCCCATACAAACGCCAAAACTCCAGAGAGGTATCCGTTTGAGTTGGTCCTGCGTATAAGGTTTGGGTCAACGTGAACCGTGGCATGGCCTTCCAACCCCATCTCCCCCCATAGCTTGGGAGATCATTCGGATGCGCTAGATGATAGTAGCTATTCACGACGAAGGCGGTGACGGTGAGATTGTCGTTGAGAGGATACTGCGCATTCACGCCAAACATCATGTAGGGCGTGTTGTCCGCGATCCACGACCTCGTGTAATTGGCGTTGTCTTTGGCATAAAGCGACTCGTACCCCATCAGACTGTTGAACAGACCGGCGGTGATCGTCAGCCCGTTGCCGACCGGGGCTAGGTACGACATGTTTGCGCGATGAATGTGTCGGAGCACATCCGACCCATCGACTCGTCTCTCCCCCACCAAGAATGCGAACTCTTCCGAATCCCGCCCGCCTTGGAAGCCAAGTTCCATACCCCATCGCGAAGATTCCATGGCATCCTTGCGCACATAGGCCAGTCCCATGTTCGGAGAAAGCTGATTGTGATGCGCGGCTGTGGCACGATTGCGCCAGAGTTGGTTATCGGGAAAGTTGAAATTCCCGATATACCCAACATCAATGTACGCCCCATAGTGCCAATCAGTTGCGATAGAGCCTGTGAGGGCGGCGGCGGGCATAGGTGCCGCTTTCTCTTCTGATCGTTGACTGAGGTCTTGAGCCCCGCATACGGACACCGTCGCAATGAGCCCCCATAGGATCACTAGCCAACTATACTCATGATTAATGGTCTTCATATCGATCGTTGACGGATGCGCAATGCCCGCCCCTATCATATGCGGTTTCCCAACTGCGGAGAACCGACTCTCAAGTCCCACTTACAAACCATACTTTGTCAGATATCAAAACGGGATAAAAACCAATGCTGTGACAGTGCGTGTGGCATAAAAGCAGGACTGGATTATTCTGTCCGGAGTCGATAGCCAACACCCAGTTCGGTCACAAGATAGCGGGGATGAGCGGGGTTTTTCTCCAGTTTGTTCCTCAACTGTCGCATGTAGACCCGTAGATAATGTCCTTCGTCTACATGAAGCGGTCCCCAGACCTCTTTTAGCAGTTGCCGGTGAGTCAGCACTTTGCCGGCATACCGGATCAACGTTATGAGCAGTTTATACTCGATCGGCGTAAGATGAATTTCCTTCCCTGAGAGAAACACCTGCCGCCGCCCGAGATCCACCTTAAGATCACCGAGTGTAAACACCGATTCGCCGCCGTCAGCTGGTCGGGACGCATGACGAAGCGCCGCTCGCATCCGTGCAAGGAGTTCGTTGACCCCGAACGGCTTCGTCACATAATCGTCGGCACCGAGATCGAGTGCCGCCACTTTGACCTGTTCCTGGTCTCGAGCCGAAAGTACGATGATGGGAGTGGCAGTCCATTCTCGCACCTGCCGAATGACCTCGCTCCCCTCTAGATCCGGCAAACCGAGGTCCAGCAGGATGAGATCGGGATTTCTTGCTTGGGCTTCGGCAATACCGTCCCGTCCCGTCGCAGCCTCGTACAATCGAAAGCCATGGGCAGGCAGTGTCGTCCGCAAGAAGCGGCGAATCTCCGGTTCATCTTCAATCAGGAGTATCGTGGCTTCCTGTGACATATGGCAATACGGTCTCGATCACCGCTCTTCGATGGAAAAGGCTTAGCCTTGTTGAGTCTCCGTCTCCACAGGCGGCTGCTGCTCCGGCAACGGGATCGAAAAGCGAAAGAGGGCGCCGCCTCCGGAGTGATTCTCAGCCCAAATACGGCCGCCATGCGCTTCCACGATACCGCGACAAATCGTCAGCCCGAGTCCAACCCCTCCCTCTCGCGCGAGCCGGCCGCGATAGAACTTGTCGAAGATGCGGGCCTCCTCCCCGGAAGGGATGCCAGGGCCTCGATCAGCCACTTCGACGACAATTTCGCGACCGATCGCCGATGCAGACACGTCAATCGTACTTCCTGAGGGCGCATACTTCATGGCGTTCTCCACTAAATTAATCACCACCTGTTCCAGGAGCACCCCATCAACCAACACCAGTGGCAGATCGGCTGGAAATGCGGTACTGACGGTATGGTCGTGCAACCGTCCCTCCAATCTCGCCAGTGCCGCACCCACGACCTCATCCATAGGATGCCACTCCCTGCTGAGCTGTACAGCTCCCGCTTCAATGCGCATCATGTCGAGAAGGTTCTTCAACAAACGGTCAAGACGGTTAGCCTCTCGATAAATGGACCGAGAGAGCTCGCGCCGAGCAGCAGGGTCGAGCTCCCTCTGCTCTTCCGCCAAGCTGCTGGCAGCGCCGGTAATGGTGGCCAGCGGAGTCCTCAGGTCGTGAGACACCGAACTAAGAATAGCGTTCCGCATGCGCTCCGTTTCCGCGCGCACGCGGGCGTTCTGTGCCTCCTCGGACAGGCACGTCCGCTCAATCGCCAACGCCACCTGATTCACCAGGGACTCAAGCAAATGGAGTTGCTCGGGGTCCAGCAAGAATCCCGAGTCTTTCGAACGGACTGCAACCACGCCGATTGCCCCTGCTGATCCGACCAGGGGCAGGTACAGCGCACTGGCACCCGGCAGCGTATCTGTCCCAACTCCGGCTCGTTCACTGTGATCAAATACCCACTGAGCTACACCAGCCTCCTTCGGGTCCAACTCAAAAAATAGCAGTTCCCCGCGTTGCAGTTGCACCCGCTTTTCCGCATCCGCCAGGAAGATGGCAACTTGAGCGTCAAACACGTCACGGAGATGTTTGGCCGCGAGTTGCGCCAACATGCCGGTTCCACGATGCGTGGCAAGATCGCGACTCATGGCATACAACACCCCTGTGCGCCTTTCTCGGTAGCGAGCCAGCTCAGCTTGCTGGTGGAGACGCACGGCAAGATTACTGATGACCAAAGCCGCCACGAGCATGACGGCGAAGGTCAATAGGTATTGGATGTCGGAGACCGCGAAGGAAAAGTAGGGTGGGACGAAAAAAAAGTCGAAGGCCGCCACGCTCAAAACCGAAGCCAGCACCGACGGTCCACGCCCCCAAAGAATCGCGATGACGATCACGGCAATGAGATACATCATGATCAAATTCGCCGCCGCGAAATATGGAAACATCAGCCAGGCGACCGCCGTCGCAATCAACACCCCGAGCGAAGCATACGCATATTCGGAGACATCGCTGGTCCTTCGGAGACTGCGGCGGACAAGAGGCTGTCCTTCGCCAGCCTCTCCCGTAATGACATAGATATCGATCTCCCCGCTTTGATGGACGAGGTCCGATACGACCGACCCAAACACCCATTCTTTCCACCAGGATCTGACCGGTTTTCCGACAATAATCTTCGTCGCGTTTCGGTTCTGCGCGTAACTCAAGAGTTCCTGGGCTACGTCCTCGCCGGTGAGGGTGACGGTTTCGGCCCCTAACTGCTCCGCCAGTCTCAGTGTTTGTACCAGACGGTCCCGTTCGGTTTGCGACAGGCCAAGATGCCGAGGAAGCTGCACATAGACCGCGATCCACTTGGCATGGAGATCGACCGCCATCTGGCGGGCGGCCCTGATCAAACGAGGGCCACGCGGCTTCATATTGACGCAGACCATGATCGTCTCCGCTGCCGGCCAGGTTCGTACCACTGCATGGTCGCGCCGGTAGACCTCCATCTGCTGGTCGACTCGCTCGGCCGTGCGGCGCAAAGCGAGTTCGCGAAGCGCGATCAGATTTCCCTTGGTAAAGAAATGTTGAATCGCACGTTGGATCTGTTCCGGAACGTAAACCTTCCCGTCTTTGAGCCGCTGAAGTAGATCGTCGGGTGGGAGGTCGATCAGCTCCACGTCATCCGCCCGTTCAAGAACGGAATCCGGGACGGTCTCGCGCACCCGCACGCCGGTAATCTGCGTGACCACATCGTTCAAACTTTCCAAGTGCTGCACGTTCACAGTGGTGTAGACCGTAATACCAGCCTTGAGTAACTCCTGAACATCCTGCCACCGTTTGGCATGACGCTGGCCCGGGGCGTTGGTGTGCGCAAGTTCGTCGATGAGGATGATAGTGGGGTATCGCGCAAGGGCCGCGTCGAGATCGAATTCTTTCAACGTTGCACCACGGTAGCCGACAACGCGGCGCGGGAGGACCTCAAGTTCGTCCACCAACGCCTCGGTTTCAGCCCGGCCATGAGTCTCAACGACGCCGATGACGACATCGACACCGTCACGCCGCTGCTCATGCGCCGCTTCGAGCATGGCGTACGTCTTCCCTACGCCGGGATTGGCGCCGAAGAAGACCTTGAGTTTGCCTTGGGCTTTGCGGGCCTCCTCCGCCTGCACACGCTTCAGCAGCGCATCGGGATCTGGTCGTGGTTGGTTCATGAGAGCAGTTTCCCACGCAACGTTGCGCGCAAAATTAAAGACGACTTAGATGCCGGCGCTTGAATTCTAGGGTAGGCCCGGAGGAGCGTCAACCGCACGACCGCTCGTGCGAGAGTAACGAGTGCTTCAACTAACGCCTCTCGTCCAGAGCTAGATTCAGAAGAAGAACATTGACTCGTGGTTCTCCGAGAACGCCGAGCTGGCGGCCTTCTGTGTGTTGGACCACGAGGTCGCGCAAAACGGCCTCATCAATCCCTCGAACACGAGCCACTCTTCTGATTTGGTACTGAGCAGCCTCCGGGCTGATGTGGGGGTCCAGCCCGCTCCCTGATGAAGTCACGAGGTCGACAGGGACAAGCGAGTCGTTGCCCGGATAAGCGGCCCGCAAAGCGGCCACTCTCGATTTAACCGCTTCGATCAATACAGGGTTGGTGGGCCCAAGGTTTGATCCGCCCGACGCAGCGGCGTTGTAAGGAAATGGCGAGGTTGCCGACGGACGACTCCAGAAATACTCCGGCCTGTCAAAATACTGTCCGATCAACTTGGACCCGATCACCTTGCCTTCGCGCACGATCAAACTGCCGTTCGCTTGGTTCGGGAAAACCAGTTGGGCCAAGCCGGTGACCGCCAGCGGATAGACCAGCCCCGTTAAGACAGTCAGAAGTAACAGCATGGTCAGTGCAGGCCTTATGTGGTCTTTCATAGCTCTCGCCTGTCTCCTCACGACCTGATCGTTTTCCAAGTTAACCGAGATGCAAGGCCACCAGAATCATATCGATCAGTTTGATGCCGACGAACGGCACCACCAGGCCACCTAATCCGTAGATCAAAAGATGCCGCCGAAGTAGCGCTCCCGCGCCGATCGGGCGATAGGTGATTCCTTTCAGCGCAAGCGGAATCAGTGCGATGATGACTAACGCGTTGAAGATGACCGCGGAAAGGACCGCGCTCTGCGGAGTCGCCAGCCGCATCACGTTCAATGCATTGAGCGCCGGATAGGTCGTGGCGAAGGCTGCAGGAATGATGGCGAAGTATTTGGCCACATCGTTGGCAATGCTGAACGTGGTCAACGCGCCGCGGGTCATGAGCAATTGTTTGCCGATTTCCACGATTTCGATGAGCTTCGTGGGATTGGAATCCAGATCGACCAGGTTGCCCGCCTCTTTTGCCGCCTGGGTCCCGGTGTTCATTGCGACGGCAACGTCAGCCTGCGCCAGCGCCGGGGCGTCGTTTGTTCCGTCCCCGGTCATGGCCACGAGTCGGCCCTCGGCCTGAAGATCCCGGATCAACTTGAGTTTGGCCTCCGGCGTGGCCTGGGCCAGGAAATCATCCACTCCGGCCTCCGCCGCCACGGCTGCAGCTGTTTGCGGGTTGTCGCCTGTGATCATCAAGGTCTTGATCCCCATGCGCCGCAGTTCTCCGAACCGCTCTTTGATTCCGCCCTTCACAATATCTTGTAGCGCAATCACCCCCAGCACCTTGGCCTTCTCCGCCACCACCAGTGGCGTTCCGCCTTGTTTTGCAATCGTCTCGACATTCAGCCGGACACACTGAGAAAAGTGCCCTCCCTGCGACGTCACATAAGCCTCGACCGCATCCGCCGCTCCTTTGCGGATCTGCCGCCCGTCAAGATTGACCCCGCTCATTCGCGTCTGGGCCGTGAAGGGAATGAATGTGGCGCCCATCTCATGGATATCACGCGCACGCAAACCAAACTTTTCTTTGGCCAGCACGACGATGCTTCGGCCCTCAGGCGTCTCGTCTGTCAACGATGAGAGTTGAGCAGCGTCGGCCAACGCCCGGACGTCTACTCCCTCCGCCGGAACGAAGGCTGTCGCCTGGCGGTTGCCCAACGTGATGGTACCGGTCTTATCCAGCAGCAGGACGACATCGCAATGACATTGGCCTGCACCATGCGATCCATGCCGGCGATACCGATTGCCGAAAGGAGAGCCCCAATGGTCGTCGGAATCAGGCAGACCAAGAGGGCTACCAATACAGTGACGGTAACCGGCGTCCCCTGCCCCATGGCTTGCACGCTGTACAGCGAGAACGGCAACAATGTCACCGTGGCCAGGAGGAAGATGATGGTCAGGGCTGCGAGCAGAATGGTGAGGGCGATTTCATTCGGCGTTTTCTGGCGTTTGGCTCCTTCCACCATGGCGATCATCCGATCCAGAAAACTTTCTCCTGAACTGGCCGTCACACAAACAACGAGCCAGTCAGACAGAATCTTCGTACCCCCCGTGACCGCACTGCGATCACCACCACTTTCCCGAATGACGGGTGCGCTCTCGCCGGTGATCGCGCTCTCGTTCACTGACGCCACGCCGTCGACAACCTCGCCGTCGGCCGGAATGAAATCTCCTGCCTCTACGAGGATCACATCCCCCTTCGTGAGCTGATTCGCGGATACCACGCTGAACGTATCGCCTCGCTGGAACTGACGGTTCCACGGGGCATGATGCTCTCTGCCGAGATCGACAGCGCCGAGCTTTTTGGCCGTAAGTTCATGACGCGCCCGCCTCAGCGAATCGGCCTGCGCCTTGCCCCGACCTTCCGCCATAGCTTCTGCAAAGTTTGCAAACAGCACGGTGAACCAGAGCCAGACCGTGATCGAGAGAATGAACCAGGTGGGAGTCTCCCCGGTTCCCGCCAGAGCCTGCGCGAACAAAAGGGTCGTCAAAACGCTTCCGACCCAGACGATAAACATGACTGGATTCTTGACCTGATGACGAGGGTCGAGCTTGAAGATGGCATCGCGCGACGCATGGCGTATCACTGCGGTGTCGAACAGAGACTGGGACTTGTGTGCTTTTGTCGACATGCTCATCGGATGTGACTCCTTACTGTCCCCTCATCATCAGCTCTTCCACGATCGGCCCCAAGGCTAGAGCAGGTAGAAACGTAAGCGCCCCGACCATCACCACCACGCCGATTAAGAGAATCACGAACAACGGGGTGTGAGTCGGCAAAGTCCCTGGGCCGGCCGGCACCAGTTTCTTGCGAGCCAAGGCACCTGCGAGTGCCAGAATGGGGATAGCCAGCCAGAATCGGGATATCAGCATCGCAATGCCGCCCGTCAGATTGTAGAAGGGCGTATTGACGTTGAGACCGGCGAAGGCGCTGCCGTTGTTGTTCCCCTGAGAAGTATAGGCATAGAGGACTTCGCTGAACCCGTGGGGGCCGGGATTCAGGATAGACGATCTGCCGGTCTCAGTGCTGATCGCCAGGGCTGTGAAACCTAAGACGACGATGGGCATGATGAGAATGAGTAGCGCGGCCATCTTCATCTCATAGGGCTCGATCTTCTTGCCCAGATACTCCGGTGTCCGCCCGACCATGAGGCCAGCAACAAACACGGCGATGATGGCAAAGACGATCATGCCGTACAAACCTGAGCCGACCCCTCCGAACACCACTTCGCCGAACTGCATGAGAAACAGCGGCACGAGTCCGCCCAATGGGGTATAGGAATCATGCATCGAGTTCACGGAGCCATTGGAAGCGGCAGTCGTCACGGCGGACCACAGGACCGACTGAGTGATGCCGAAGCGCAGCTCCTTCCCTTCCATGTTGCCGCCTGCCTGACCGGCTTGGGCCCGCAGATCCACAGTGGCTCCGGCCAGCAGTGGGTTGCCGTTTTGTTCAGCCCACAGTCCGAGTGAAACAAAACCGAGCAGAAGAATGGTCATGGCGGCGAGAATAACCCAGCCTTGGCGAGCGTCTCCCACCATCATGCCAAAGGTGTAGCAGAGCGCGGCCGGGATAAGAATTATCGCCAGGACTTCCAGAAAATTGGAGAAGGGCGTGGCATTCTCGAACGGATGCGCTGAATTGACGTTGAAGAATCCGCCGCCGTTCGTGCCGAGCTGCTTGATGGCGATCTGGGAGGCAGCCGGACCCACGGCAAGAATCTGCTCGATTGCCTTGACAAACTCGGGTTTTGGCTTTCCCTGTGTGTCGAGCACGGCCTGGCCATTCGCATCGGTCACGGACTTGGCATAAGCGGTCGGCTGTATCAGCATCGCCGTCTGATAGGAATTCATGTTCTGGACAACACCCTGGGACACCAATAGGACCGATAAGAGCAGAGCCAGAGGCAGCAGGATGTAGAGCGTACTACGGACCAGGTCGCTCCAGAAATTTCCCAGGGTCGTCGTCGTGCTCCGGCTCAAACCCCGAATCAATGCAACGAGCACTGCCATTCCCGTCGCGGCGGAGACAAAGTTCTGCACGGTCATGCCGAGCATCTGGGTCAAATAACTCAAGGTGGTTTCCCCGCCATACGCCTGCCAGTTGGTGTTCGTCACGAAGCTTACGGCTGTATTGAAAGCCAGGTCCGGTGCGACCGCGCCGAGGTTGGCCGGGTTCAGGGGCAAAAGACTCTGTAGACGCAACAAGCCGTAGAGGAACATGAACCCGGCCGCATTGAAGAACAACATGGCCGCTCCATAGCGTTTCCAGTCCATCTCATCGCCTGGTCGAACGCCGCAGAGACGATACATGGCCCGTTCAACAAAACCGAGAAGACGGTCCAAACCGCAGGGTTTGCCTTCATACACTCTCGCCATATACCAGCCTAGCGGCTTCACAAGTGCTAGCAACACGACGAAGTACACGAGTACTTGGAGGATTGCATTCGTGGTCATCAGAACCGCTCCGCCTTCAGCAACGCGATCATGAGATAGATCAACAGGCCCACAGATACCATTCCGCTCAGCACATACATCGCATTCATGCCCACCATCTTAGAGTCGCTCCAGGCCCAAGATCAGCCACCTGGAGAGGATGAAGAAACCCACCACCAGCCCGATGTAGATCAAGTCCATCGTGAGATCCTCTATAGGCAATCAGTCTATCTCTCTCGCCGTAAAAATGGCGTCAAAATGGTCGTGTGCATCGTCAAGAAGAGATCAAAACTCGTGCAACACAGTGAAATGTTGGTGAAGGTGTACTGACCTTGAGCAGTAAGAAGCGAGGTGGGCTAGGCCGACAGACGCCGATAGTGTCGCAGCAAGATGGCGCTGCCCCAGAAGAAGGAGCCAAGCATGAGGAGAATTCCGATATTGTAGGTGAAGTGAGCCAACCGATGATCCCATTCCAATAAGCCCAGCATTGTCAGAATATTGTTCCAGTCATGTCCGTCGGTTTCTTTCCCGGTCACTCCGCCGATCAACATGAGGTCAAGCGCTCGCGCATCGTTGATGTAGGGGGCAATGTCCATCAGGCTCTCCGCAGTCCACCACAGAGCCACTGCCGCGCCGAACGGATCACGAGTTCTCACAAGGAAGGTCCCGAGGCAGATCATCGGCATGAGAACTTGGCCAAGACTCCCGCCGAGAATCGTCATGAAGCGACCGAATGGGATGAAGATCACATGTCCCGCTTCATGAAAGGGCAGATTGATCAGGTGAAGAAAGGACTCTCCGGTGTAATTCGTTTCGAGCGATGTGGTGATAAATTTCCACCCCCACCACACCAGAACCACCAATAGAGCAGCGCGACCGTAGAACGTCATCGAATCGGTAGTTGTATCCGACTCGATCAGCCATTGCTTGGCTGTCAGGAACCATTCAGATCTCGATGTCAATGGTGAGATGGGTGAAACAGATACTTTCCGCACATCTGGACGATACTTGTCGAAAATGATACCGCAGCGTACACACTCCACTGCACCATCAGATCGTTCAGCATGACATTTTGGACACCGAGTCGTGGATGCGCCGGTCGCGAGCATAGCTCCACTCTAAAAGCGAGGTATGAATCAGACAAGAAAATCAGCAGAATGATACGGACTTGAGCAACGAGTGATTAGTGGAAGGAAAACGGAACCGGTGCAAAGCTGACGACAAATACGGCGAAGGCAATCCAGCCGACGATCGTCCGGTTGCGACCCAATGGTACATGAGGATCCATGACGGGTGGATGGCCGAGACCCCAGAGTCCTGCCATGAACGCCCAGAGCAACCAGCCTGGCCAGCCGAAGAATCCCAAGGCCAACAAGATCGGTAGAAAGGCGAGCGCCATCGTCCGCTGCCGACGGCCCCAAAGAGCATAGGCCACATGGCCGCCGTCGAGCTGACCGATTGGAAGAAGATTGAGAGAGGTGACGAAGAGTCCGAACCAGGCGGCGAAGCCGATCGGGTGGAGCACCACGTCTGCCTCCGGCGGGAGCGGCCCGATGATCACCCAGGACATGAACTGTAGCAGCAAAGGCTCGCCGAGTTGCAATCCAAACGTGCCGGTTCGATCCACGACTGTGGACAGATTCAGTCCCACGATCAATGCCACGACGGCAACCACGAAGCCCGCCAAGGGACCGGCGACGCCGATGTCAAACAGCGCACGGCGGCTCAGAATCGGACCACGCATGCGGATGATGGCACCGAACGTCCCAATGAAATGCGGTGGTCCAGGAATAAACAGCGGCAAGGAGGCGGGAACTCGGTGGATCTTGGATAACAGATAATGCCCCAACTCGTGTGTGGTGAGAATAAACAGCAGCGCACCGGCAAACGGGATGCCCCGCCAAAGCGTCTCGGGAGAACTCAAGAGAAAATTGAGAGGCCCACGCACCGGACCGTGGTAGGCTTGGTAAGCTCCAGCCCACAACGTCGTAAAGACCGTCAGGAGAAAGAGGACGATCGGTAATGCCCACTTGGAAAAAAGCGACGGCTCTCCCTCATCATCGATCTCCGTCACATCAATGATTTCTTGAGCAGGCTCTTCCCTGGCATCAAGAACAGGCGTGTTCTCAAGATCTCGATGTTCATGCCGTCCCGATCCATCCATGTCATCCCTGTCTACTGAATCGTCACAAACGGATTGTGATCGAGTTCTTCCTCAACGGTTGTTGCAGGTCCATGCCCTGGCAGAAGGCGATAGTCAGGAGAGAGCGTCAGCAGACGGTCGCGAACCGAATTGAGATGAGCCGAATACAGCTCCTTGGGATTGGACCGACCGATCGATCCGGCAAAGAGGGTATCACCGACGAAACAGACCGGGAGTTGTTCGTCATCCAGCCGGTAACAGATGCCGCCCGCGGTATGGCCCGGTGTCGTCAAACAGTGAAGCGTACGGCGTCCGACGCTGATCGACAATCCATCTGCCGGCGCCACCAGCAGCTCCGTCCGTGGCCGCCAGCTCAACAGGCCCACATCCTCCGGTCCAAGATAGACCGGGACTTCATGACGGCTGAGAATCTGCTCGATTCCATCCGCATGGTCCGCATGGCCATGCGTCAGACAAATACCTAGCAGGCGCAAGCTGCGTCGTCGAAGCACATCAAGCATCGCCTCAGCATTATAGGCCGTATCAACCAACAACGCTTCACCCTCATCATGCAGAACGTATCCCTGGACGCCGTACCCGTTAATGGAACCCTGCACCATGTCCACCCAAGGTGGCATGCGTTGGACAACCGGCTCCCACTTATCAATGGCGATTTGCTCCAGCGGCTCAGCCCGCAAGTCCAAAGCCTTGGCCAGTGCGCGCACCTCCGCACGGTCTCGCGGCTGATCGCCACGTTCCAGCGCTGTAATATCGCCCCCCGGCAACCCCGTCATTCGGGCTACATCGCCGACCGACAACCCTTGTCCGATCCGCGCCTTTTTGAGGATATCGCAAAAGTCGTCTTCTAACGGCATGGCAGCCTATAGCCAAAAGAGAATGCGAAAGGTACGAATCCGACAATAGTGTCGCTGAATCGAGTTCGCTTCATCATAGTCCGTCCCATCACCCTTCAGGAGTGAGTGCGATTTCTTTCACGTCTCCAAATGTCGAAAGGGCCTTCGGCAACGCCTCCCCTGACCCAACGGCCACGATCTTCAATCGATCGGGGCGCAAATGTTTCTTGGCCGCCGCTAAGACCTCCGCTTTCGTCAGCTGCACGACCTTGGTCCGCAGCTGTTGCAGAAAGTCCTTCGGCAATCCATCGTACTCTAACTCGATCAACCGGCTAACGATCGCCGAAGGGCTGGCAAAGGAAAATACGAACGAATTCACATACGCTTCCTTGGCCTCCGCCAGCTCGGCATCGGTCACCGGCTCGGCGCGGATGCGTTCGATATTCGCCACGAACCGCTCAATCACTTCCTGTGTGGAGGTCAACTTGGTTTCCGCCCGCATCAGCCAGACACCCTGGTCATGCATCCCCGTATTGAGACGGCTGCCGACGGAATAGGCCAGCCCCCGTTTCGTCCGCACATCGTTGAAGAGGCGGCTGCGAAATGAACTCCCGCCCAAAATATCGTTCGCGATGGCCAACGCCACGTAATCGGGATCATTCTCCTTGATCGAAAGATGTCCCACCCGAAGATGGGTCTGCGAGGTCTCTTTACCGACGAACCGGACAACCGGCCTGGACAGCTCCGCCTCCGGTACATCACCGATCCTCAGCTCCGGCACCGTTCCCTTTTCCCAATTTCCGAATACTTTGCGCAGAGAGGCCACCATCTCATCTCTCTTGAAATCACCGGTCACACCGAGGATCATCCCGTTCGGATGAATCGTGTTGTGATGGAAGGTAACGAGATCGTCCCTCGTGATGCGTGTGACCGAATCCAGCGAGCTCTCTCTGGCACTCGGATGAGCGGCCCCATAGAGCATCTTGGCAAATTCACGGCCGACGATGGAACCGGGATTATCCTGACGGCGGCGGATCCCCTCGATCGCCTGCAGCTTGACTAATTCGACACGGGCAGGATCGAACGCTGGGGTCCGAATGAGACCGGCGAAGATCTCCAACCCTCGATTCACATCTTTGCTCAGGACATCGAGAGACGCCGACCCTGATTGCCGTCCGATCCCGATACTCACATCAGCCGCGAATTGCTCCAGCTCAGCATCAACCTGCTCTGCGGAAAGACCGCCACCGCCACCGGTCCGCATCACCGCCCCGGTCATGCCAGCGAGTCCGATCTTATCGATTGGATCAAGCCAACTCCCTGTTCGCATCGTCGCCGTGATCGACACCAACGGCAATTCATGGTCTTCCAGCAAATAGAGGACCATGCCGTTGTCCAGCACGACCCGCTCGGGTTCCGGTGGTGAAAATTCCACCGGCTTAAACGTCATGGTTCTGGGATCACCGAGTGAGAGTTCCCCCGCACACACCGTGGTGACTGACGCCAGCAACATGGCTACGCCAACCAAGCCAGCGATTCCACCTCCCCTCACCCCTCCCCCCTTACCCCTCATCGTCCTCATGGTCTCACCTCACCGGCTGGTACTCCAGCAACGGCCTTCTCAGTCTGTTTCTTCACTAAGACCGCCACGGTACGGTTTGATTTTGTAAAGTACTGCGTCGCCACTCGCTGCACATCAGCCGCCGTGACCTTGGCAACCTTGTCACGTGATGTCACGATGTAGCGCCAGCCGCCTGCCACCGCCTGATATAAGGATAGTTGAGCAGCCAGACCGCTATTCGATCGCAGGCCTCGGACGAGATCGGCATCCAAATTATTGAGCACCTTTTCCAGTTCTTGAGAGGAAACCGGCTCTCGCTTCAACCGTTCCAACTCCTCATAGATGGCAGTTTCGACTTCCGCTGTCGTATGAGGGGCTAAGGGAGTCGCTGTGACGACGAAGAGATTCGGCGCCCGCACTCCCGGATGACTGGCATCTGCCCCGACTGAGACGGCCAGCCGCTTCTCCCGTACCAGCTTGTGATGCAAGCGAGACGTCAGTCCATCGCTCAGTACCGCGTCGATCACGTCAAACACATCGTCATCTGAATCCCCCAAGGTTGGCTTGTGGTACCCAATCACGATAGCCGGCTCGGCATCAAACTCCACGTCAACTCGCCGCTCGCCTCGCTGCTCCGGTTCGATCGTCACCAAAGGCGGCGCCGGCGGTGCGGCAGGAATTTTCCCGAACGTCTGCTCAATCAACGCGATGGTTTCTTGTGGATTGATATCGCCGACCAACGCTATCGTGGCACGATTGGGACCATAGTGGGTCTTGAAGAAGGCTTCCGTGGTGGCGGGTGTCAACGACAGGATATCCGATCCCCATCCGATGGTTGGAACCCCATAGCCATGAGCGCGAAACGCGGCCGACGTGAAGGTCTCAAACAACAGACCGTTCGGACTGTCTTCGTTCCGCAGACGCCGTTCTTCCATCACGACACCCCGTTCCTTATAGAACTCGCGCAACACAGGGTTGGCCATTCGGTCTGATTCAATCGCCGCCCACAAGGGCAACCGATTGGACGGCAGACTAATCATATACCGCGTCACATCCTTGCCCGTGGATGCATTCAGTCCGACACCGCCATGCCGCTGATACAACAACGCCATTTCATTCCCGACCACGTAGCGCGAGGCCTGCGTCTGTAGCTCAACGAGGCGATTCTGGAGTGACTCAATCGCGGCACGCTCTTCAGCCGTTGCACCACTCCCTTTAGTGGCCAGATCACGCTGACGTTGGTCGAGCTCGGTCCCGACGAGCGCGAGTTCGTCCAAAATCGGTTTTTCGTTCTCATAGTTTGTCGTGCCGACGACACGCGTGCCTTTAAAGGCCATATGCTCATAGAGATGCGCGAGTCCGGTTTGGCCGACCTGCTCATCGATCCCACCCACCGCGAAGGTGATGTTGATGGAGACGACAGGCGTCTGATGTCGTTCGACCATGAGCACGGTCAGCCCATTTGCCAACCGGTGCTCGATCACCCGTTCGGCGAGACTCGGCGTGGCAGCGTAGGCCGGATTGAAGATCGAGGGGAGGCTCAAGATGATGAAGGCGCAGGCCCCAATCATCGAACAACCGATCGCACCTGAGAACATTCCGCAGACCCTTTTCAATCGTTCCCTCTCACGATAGGTCATATAAAAATCTCCATGAGTTGTTCTGGCTTTTCGATGAACCAATCGGGCTGACAGGCTGCCATCTTCTCCCGATTGCCCATCCCATACCCGACGGCACAGACGCGAATACCGGCGTTATGTCCTCCATTGATATCATTCGTACTGTCTCCGACGAGGACCGTCCGCTCTTTCGGCGCACCTACTGTTTCCATGATGTGCAATAACATCCCTGGCTCCGGTTTGAGTCCAAACCCGTTGTCCCCACCGACCATGTACATGAAATGCTGAGGACCCAACCCATTCAGGATCACACGGGTGTATTCGATCGACTTGTTGGTCGCAATCACTTTGTCTTTCTGGGAAAAATGTTGCAACATCGGCTCAATACCTGGATAGAAGCTGGTCCGGTCCAGACAATGTTCAAGATAATGGCCTCGAAAAATTTTGAGCGCTTCTTCGAATCTGGTTTGATTTCCCTCCCCGACTGCCAGACGCAGCAACCGCTTCACGCCATCACCGACAAACCCGAAAATTTCTTCGATGGGGCGTTCGGGCAATCCCAGCTCAGCAAGGGTCAAGTTGACGGATTTCGCAATATCCCACTTCGACTCGATCAGGGTACCGTCCAAGTCGAAAATCATCAAATCCACAGAGGTCTTAGCCATTACTTCGCCTTTCGCAATGAGTCAATGAGGGCAGCGAGCACGATCCGTTGCGCTTCATCCTGTTCATGGGCTTCAGCCTCTCGTGCGAAACTCACCATCCGTTTCAGTCCGACGTGGGGAGGGATCACCGGCGCAATGATCCGCCAATAGTTTCCCACCACCTTCACGTGAAAGCGAACCTCTTCCGTCTTGTCCTCAGGCACGAAAATGGCGGTGTCTAGGTAGACCGCTCCACGCACGTGAAATGTGACTGGAATGATCACCTCCAGATTGTTGAGAATCTCCCATTTTCGATAGTCCTCCGGGACGGTTGTTTCCTGTATGAGGACGACACGACTCCATGCCGGCTCTTCTTTCCAATCAATATAAGGGCGCACGGTCTCGAATGACGGAGCGTCCAAGCGAGCCCCCTTCTGGTCCAACAGCACATACCGCTTCACGACTTCCGCTGGAGACCGCCTCATCGAACCGCTCGGACTCAGTTGGGCGTACGAAGGGACGGCCAGAGCGAAGACAGCCACAGCAACCAGGCAGTGAATGAGGCGCTTGGGTAAAGAATACACGCGTCTAACCGGATAGGTCTCACACACAGCGGACAGGTTTCGAAGGATGACCCAAGAACATAAATCACATCCCTCTTTCTTGAGATGTACGCTTCCGCCGCCTTATTCTAACAAAGGAGGCGAGAGACATCCAGGTAACGAGGTGGTGGCGCCTGCATTGTTTGACCTTCTTGAAAAGAGAATGCTACGGTCGCCCCTTGGCAAGATGCGCACAAAAGCCGTCCCGCAGGGCCGCAGCGAACGAAGAGGCGAAGCGTAGACTGTTTTCACCCGCCCACCCATCGGCTGTATGAACAGGCGTTTGCCCGGGCCGTACGTTGAGCCTCTGAGCGATGCGAGAACGCCGCTGGCGGTCTTTTCCCGCATCCTCTTAGGTCAACATCTTGGCAAGGGAAAGGCGCCTGTGTTCACCCCTCAATGGAAACAAGTTCAGCTTATCGGTCTTCTTATCAGCCTGCTTTGCACGATTAATCTGGCGTCCTCGGTCTCAATCGCTGCTGCCGATCTGGGCGACGAACTTCTGAATGCGAATCCCATCCTCAGCGCACCGGGTCACATCGAGCAACCGTCCTCGCTCACCACACCTCCCCAGAAGGCCTATGATCTGCTCAAACAGCTCAAGAAGCGAGGCGGGATACCCCTGCCAGGCTACGTCGGAGGGCGTAACTTCCAAAATCGAGAACGACGTCTTCCACGAGGCTCCTATCGGGAGTATGATGTGAATCCTAAGATACGAGGCCGCGGTCGCGATGCCGAACGCATCGTCATCGAACAGCGAACCGGGAAAGCCTATTATACCGGAGATCACTACCGAACGTTTGTTTCCCTGAACTGACGAACGTCCAAACCGACGGATAGGTCTATGGCAGGAACCCCTACCTTACAAGCTCATCTTTGCAATGCCACATCTCCCTGGTCGGCTCTTCTCGTCGTCCCTCGAGGGACCTCAGCCTCGGCCCTGGTGAAAACACCGCCGGGCTTTGCCGTGCGTACCATCCAGGGAAAGAAATGCCGAACTCCATCGACTCTCTTCAGTGAGTTTGCACGGGCACTGGATTTTCCAGATTACTTCGGACACAACTGGGACGCATTGGAGGAGTGTCTGGTCGATTTCGAATGGCTTCCCGCTAAAGGATATATCTTGCTCATTCACGATGCCGACGCTGTGCTGCCCGAGGATGAAGAGGAGTACGAAACGCTACTGGAAATCCTCAGCGACGCCGGCGAAGCCTGGAGCAAGGGACAAACGGCCGAGGGTCGGCGCGCCCCATTCCATGTGTGTTTGACGGTGACGGAACAGAACAAATTAAAACGGACACACTGGCACGTGAAAGAGTTCTCCCCTACCGAGTCAGCAACACCCAAGACGAAACCCAGCCTAAAACGTGCGCCGAAGCGGTCTAAAAAATAACACGTTCGACGACGAGCTGGGGTAGACCACACCGGCAAGAAGAAACTAACCGCGAGTCTTTTGAGCCAAGCCCCTTAACCCAACACATAACCGCACGACCGATCGCACCGCCCGGCGAATATGGGAAGGACGCTCCTTGGGCATGTCGATGGATGCGCCAGGGAGACCTATGCTCCGTTGACGGGCGGTCCAACGAGCTCGTACCAGCTGCAGATGCTCAATGCAGATACTATGCGTCTCTCGGCGGTCTCCAAAGGGAGCCTTTTCTCCGACGAATCCCACCCGACCTTCCCCGCGGCACCATGAGCAAATGACTTGCATATTCGTCTCGCTTTTCTGAGCAACCTAACATCCCAGCAAGCCAGCAAGAATCGCGCCGTTACGCCGCAACGGAGTCCAGGCCGAAAACAAGCGAGAACTTCAACTTCCTTTCGATTCTCAGAGTGTGTTGCCGTATCTATATCGATGGATACGGTATCCCTTACGACATTTTTTGACCGCTCACAGCGCTCCTCCGAACAAATCGTACAACAATGGGTTTCTTGACCGGCTCTCGCCCTGCATGATAGGGTGCGCCGCCAATATGAAAACATCCCGCTCTACCAAGCTCTTCACTGAGGCCCAGCAACTTATTCCCGGTGGCGTCAATAGCCCCGTTCGAGCCTTCCGCTCGGTCGGCGGGCAACCACGCTTCATCGCACGCGCCAAGGGATCACGGCTCTACGATGTGGACCGCAACGTCTATATCGACTACGTGCTGTCCTGGGGACCGATGATCCTAGGACACGCCCATTCGGCGGTTATCGAATCGATCAAGAAGGCGGCTGGGCGAGGCACCAGTTACGGAGCCCCGACCGAGTCGGAAGTGTCGCTGGCCAGAGAAATCCGCAGCGCCTTCCCCTCCATGGAAAAGATCCGGCTGGTCAGCTCCGGGACCGAAGCCGTCATGAGCGCGATCCGAGTGGCACGAGGGTTCACCAAGCGAACCAAGGTCATGAAATTCGAGGGGTGCTACCACGGTCACGGGGACTATCTATTGGCCAAAGCCGGGTCCGGGCTGGCGACATTGGGGATTCCTGATTCACCAGGCGTGCCGGACGACTTTGCCAAACACACGCTCACTGCTCCCTATAATGATATCCGTACCGTCCAGCAACTGATCACGGCCAACCGGGATCAGCTAGCCTGTATCATTGTTGAGCCGATCGCAGGAAATATGGGAGTCGTTCCGCCAGCTCCAGACTTCGTGTCGGCACTCCGACAGTTGACTGCCGAACACAACATCTTGTTGATTTTCGACGAAGTCATCTCGGGGTTTCGTGTCAGTTATGGAGGCGCGCAGGCACTCTATGGTATCAAGCCCGATCTGACGGTGCTAGGCAAGATTATCGGAGGAGGCTTGCCCGTCGGTGCTTACGGCGGGCGGAGAGAGATCATGGATCTCATTGCACCGGTGGGACCGGTTTATCAGGCCGGTACTCTCTCCGGCAATCCGCTGGCAGTCTCTGCCGGATTGGCGACGCTCAAGCAGTTGCGCGCAAAGGGAGTGTATAAGCAACTCGAGGAGCGATCAGCAGCTCTAGCCAAGGGGATTGGCGAAGCGGCGAAAAAGGCCGGAATTCCCGTGACGCAGACCCGAATCGGGTCGATGTTGACGACCTTCTTTACCCCAGGCCCTGTTGTAGACTGGAATACGGCGAAACAGTCAGACACGAAGCGCTACGGCCAGTTTTTTCACCACATGCTGGAGCAGGGTGTCTATCTCGCGCCCTCTCAGTTCGAGGCTGCCTTTCTCTCCACCGCCCACAGCACACAGGACATCGAGAAGACCCTCCGCGCCGCGCACACTGCCTTCAAGAAACTCTAGCTGAGCGTCTGCCCAAGAGGTCCAGTCAGATTGGTCATTCGTATCGTCTAGGATACACTCGTTATCTATTTAGATACAGGCCACTGACACCTGAGAGCCCTTCCCTTTGAGGCCTATCTGAGTACTCTCTACTCATCATCCTCATCTTCGGCCTCTAAGGCCTCTTGCCGCTTCTGTTCCTCCATCGCGTTATGGAGCAGCATGCGAATAAACATCGAATAGAGCGACCCTTTTTCCAACGTGCCGCCAGGCGGGATGGCGATTTTCCCTTCCTTAATCATGCGATCCATCCAAGCTTTTTGATCCGGGGCGATCAATATAGGAATTTCAACCAACCCCACCCGTCCCATCATATCCATGACATTCAACCTCCGTGAATCGTGAAGCGTCGTTCGTATCTCGTAAAAATGCAAACCCATTGCAGCATGCGGTTTTGAACATTGTCAATCGATCAGAGTCTGGCGCGATACCTGCATATGCACACATTCTATGAAACTGCATGTGCCCATTGCGACTTGGTTGCTCATCGGCT
Source organism: Nitrospira sp. Ga0074138 (assembly GCA_001464735.1). GTDB lineage: Bacteria > Nitrospirota > Nitrospiria > Nitrospirales > Nitrospiraceae > Nitrospira_D. Next base: position 25,509 of record LNDU01000044.1, on the reverse strand, counting down.
GGTGGGTTCTCATACCCTTCGAACCCAATGCCCATGCTGATCGTTTACCGAACTCCGATCTTGGTTCGACTCTACAACCGCAATGTGATCTCTGCTGGTATCCGTCACCGAATCAGGAGCAAGACTCAGATCGCCTCCCCACCTACAAGCAGCGTCGGCCTCGGCGTCCGCCGGACAGCCGACCACAGCGCTACCCCAAAGGACGGTACAAACTCGGCTCTACGCACAAACAGTCTCGGCTTTCTACGCTTCGCACTCGGTCAAGGCAGGAAGTGCGACTGCTGAGCACGCTATTAGTACGCGTTGTTGATGGAGATACCATTCGCATTGGGTCTCAACGCATCAGACTTCGCGGCATCGACACTCCAGAAATGAGCGAGCTGCAAGGACCGGCAGCCAAGCAACGGCTAGAAGAACTCCTTCGCGGTGGCTCGATTCGCATCGAGCCACACGGCCGAGATGTCTACGATCGTCTTCTGGCCGACGTGTTTGTGAATGAACTGAACGTGGCGGAAATTCTTCGGAGCGAAGGTTTTTCGAAAGCAGGATAGTCCGGTATCAGCGCGATTCATCACTGCTGGGTCGCGGCAGAATCACGCGCTCTCCCAGAGGAACACTCAGATGAAACCCATCACTCATGGTAAAGCCATTTCTGGAGTTGAAGTCACAAACATCTCCAAACATGGACTCTGGCTGCTTGTCAGAGACAACGAACTTTTTATTCCCTTTAAAGAGTTTCCCTGGTTTCAAGATGCCTCCGTGCGGAAGCTCATGAATGTGGAGCAGCGCACACCCAGCTGCCTGCATTGGCCCGATCTCGGAATTGATCTCGCTGTCGAATCCGTCAGATGCTTTCCGCTCCTGTCACGAACATCACGCCCAACAACACGTTCTAGCCGACAGGCAAAGACGAAACCTATCACGATGTCGAAAAGCAATCTGCGTTTAGGTCCTCTCAGAACGTAACCCAAAGTGTGAATTCAAGGTTAAAGTGCAACACCTGCGACCCGAACGAAGACTTCTGGCAATGAGATACACGAATATGTCAGACGCCCGCACACCTTCAAGGAAATACACGATGAGCACCAGAAAGGTCTACGATAGCTGCTGCTCTTGCGAGGCGGTGCAGATCACGCAGGGAGCCGAAAATATCCGCACGTACAGCAAGACTCGCTGAGTTTTCGCAAATGGTGCACAACCTATGGAGGCCATATCTTTACTGAACATCCTACGTGGGGACTTACCGGCGTGTGTGCGGCAGTCATTCCTGACTTCCCCTACCAGGCAGCCTCCATGTGAACCATGGAGAGACCAAACTACGAATAAAGGACTGGCTGCCGAAGATGAAAGACCTGCCAAAAGAGATGGGAGGCTCAGACACCAGCATCCCCGAATGAGTCTGTCCAGAGTTCAAACGATCGGGATCGGAGAAAGGTTGGACCGACTTGGCGTGGCGTCGTGCAATCCAAGTCTCACTGAGCCGGTATCTGTCCCCTTAGCAGCCGACGAGGGCAAGCTTGCAGATGCAAGCTCGCTCAGCATCCGACATGACCCAAAACTCGTGCGTCCTTGAACTGTTTCTGAGTCCCTTCAATCCCTGAGTCAACCGGATGGGTCGAGGAACGGACCATTGAATCATCGAAGCGCCGGGACTAGAATTCGTCCGGTTGTTCATTGTCGCGGGTGTTGTCCTTCAAAGGAAAGGCCACTTGAAGCTAAGACACTTCATCGCCATCGGGGGAATACTCTGGGCATCGCCTGCCCACGCAGGGAGCCCCATGGCAGCCCAAGTCTGCGGCCTCCTCACGTCCCCCACACTCACTGCCGTCCAAACATCGATGGGAACTGGTGAGGGCTGTGCCTGGCAATGGCCCAACGGCCAGGCACTCTCTATATATGTCCATATCGAGCAACAAGCTGAAACGATGGCGTTGATAAAGCAGACGATAGACCTGTACCTACAAAACCCCGCGTTCAAACAGATGACCCTTCCCGTCTGCACGGGAAGCGATATGGTTGTCGGTGATTTCCGAAATGGCAAAGGCCCCGGCGGCACCGGGTACACCCAATGTTCGGGTTTTGTGCTGACCTTTAGCTTTCAAGGTGCCGATGCCCAAAAACATTTGCCTAACATCGCCAAGCAGCTCTCTGGCAAGACCTTGGCTCGCTAGCCCCCTAATCCTGTGAGGAAGCCGTCCATTCTCAAATCGAGCCACATACAGAACCTGATCCTGGGCTCGGCCTTGGCACAGCCAGAGGTCAACCCCGTGAATGGGTCATGGAGGATCGTCGCTGAGAACCAACGAACCACCTTTTGTGCAACTGAAAGGGTACGATCATGAAAAACGTTGAGATGAGCGTCGAAGGGTCTGTGTTGACGATCAGAGTGGACCTCTCAAAGGAGTTCGGTCCCTCTTCAACAGGCAAGACAATCATCATTGCTTCGACGGAAGGGAACGTGGCCGTTCCTAATCGGCAAGAGAAGATCGGACTCAATGTGTACCGAAAAAAATAGCGCTGCCCCCAGCCATTTGGCTCTAGCTCCCTCCCCGACGAGGCTGCTTTCTTTTCTGACCGCCTCTTGACAGATCAGAAAGAGCGCTCTAGACGCATCAATTCATCTACGATCCACAGACAATTCTTATGGCTGTGGATAGAGCGATGCATCTGGTGATCGAGCCAATGGCTCCACTGGGAGTTGTCTTTGATGCTGAGCACATACTTCTAGGAATGCGTGAAAACATCGAGAAGAATAATGTAAACCACTATTAGTGGTGGTAGCTCTGGTACAGTGCAGACGCCTAAAAAGCAGGCAGTCTGGTAAATAGATACGTCATTTATGCATCGCGCGACTAAGAGACAGACTTGTTCACAAGGTTATCCACAGATGATGGGGATCATGGTGTCAAGTCTTCTTCTGACGTTTCACGGTCCATGTGATGCATGATAAATCGCCTTCAAATTCAGACCTCTCCGCTTGTTTCTTGACACCCTTCGTATATTTCTCCGACAATCTGGCCAATTCTGTAGTCTTTGAACGCAAACTTTTGAGACGGCCCTCATATGCTCTCACCAAGTAGCCCGCATCTTGTTGCTTGAGGTCCACTGAAATCACCAATCCGATCGGCACCTAAAGATTTTTGAGGTAGGAATGGACCGCTTTCACCATGTCGTGCTTGCCGTCGTTGCTTCGATATTTTTAGCGGGGTGCGCTTCCCATGCTGATAAGTCGGCAGGAGGGTCGGATCGATCCGCAAGGGTAACCGCGAGCGGATACACCAAAGAAGGCTGTCTGCTCAATCTGAAGCTAACCGCGCGGGAGAGAAGCGTACGATTGATACCCGACGACGTGCAAGTGGAATCGAGCTGGCTCATGCTTATTTTCCCATTCTTGAATCAGGAAGCCTATCGGTGCTCGGGAAGTTTCATCGAACGAGTGAAACGGCCAACGAGCAAAGATCCGCTTTACCCAATGGAGTAATTCGGGCTGCGACGTCTCACTCAGTTCGCCGCTGTGTCCGATCTCGCCTGCCGATGTGGCAACAGCCAGCAGATGGTGGACGAACTGGCATCACAATAGGTGAACGGCTTCACAGCCCCGTTGCAAAGTGAATCAGGAAGGCGATAGGATTCCTTCGTTGTTTCCCCATTTACGGAGAGGGGAAGCGCCGACATCGATTGAGAGTTCAACGCAGGCGTTTCCGCCTGTGCCTCGTGAGCGGATTTCATGGACACACGAGTCTATTGAAATTCGTTGATGAGACGCGACTTCATTTATGGTCACTGCACCTTAGCAGCTCGTGGGTGAGACATGATGATCGAAAAATTATCCGCCTTCACGCTTATATCCCTCACCATGTTATGCGGAGTTGTGCCGGTTTCTATGGCTGTCGGAGATGCAGACGGCCAGTCGCCACACGACGAATTGAGCGTAACGAGAAACCATCTCCAGCAGGCCAAACAAAGAATCGATGAACTCGAGCGACAACTCGCCGCCGGCAATCTGGAGAATGCAAAACGGCGGATCGGTGAGTTGGTTATCCAACTCCATGCCAAAGATAGTGAGATCACAGCCCTGCGATCCAATGTCTACGAGAATTCCAAGAAGCTTCGAGAGGATCTTGCGTCACAAGCTGAGGAGCTCAACCAGGCCAAACGCCGCGTCGTCGAGGTTGAACAACAGCTGACGACGGGGAAAGGGCAAGAATTGACGCAGGCCAAACGCCGCGCAGCCGACGCCGAACAACAGACAGCTAAAAAAGACCAGGAACTGGTGCAGGCTAAACGTCGTGTCGCCGAAATCGAACAACAGATGGTGGGGAAGGAGCAAGAGCTGGCGCAGGCCAAACGTCGTATCGCCGACGCCGAACAGCAGATGGCGGGGAAAGAGCAGGACCTGACACAGACCAGACGCCGTATCGCCGAAATCGAACAACAGATGGTGGGGAAGGAGCAAGAGCTGGCGCAGGCCAAACGTCGCTTTGCCGAAGCCGAACAGCAGACGGCGCGAAAAGAGCAAGAACTGGCACAGGCCAGACGCCGCCCAGCCGAAGCAGAACAACTGACGGCATCAGGGAAAGAACAAGACCTGGCGCAGGCCAAACGCCGTGTTGCCGAGGCCGAACAACAGATAGTAAGGAAGGAGCAAGAGCTGGCGCAGGTCAAGGACGACCTCAAACAAGTCACGCAAAAGCTGGCGGATCTGAATCCTCAACTCATGGCAAGAGACATGGAACTCGCACGTACGAAGCAATTGCTGACAGACCTCGAACGCAATACGTCCAAGCAAGCCGAGCCAGCTGCTGCCCAAGAAGACAGCGGTGCCGACAAAAGCACGATTCCGCTGCAATCACTCGATCAGAACCTAGCCGTGACTAACCTCCTCCCATCTCCCCCCGCGCTTGCAGATGACACAGAATCCTCATCAAGTAGCGACCTCGGTAAGATGAGCGAGAGTCTCGCGAGCCTCTTACAGCCCGAACTCAAGAAGGGCAGTGCGACGTTGAGGCAGCGAGGCAATAAATTGACCCTCGCGTTTGCAGCCGCTGAATTGTTCCCCACCGGTGAGGCTGCGGTTACCCTCGGAGGCACCTCATTGCTCGAGCGGATCGGAGCCGTCTTGCACGGATTCCGTTACCAGAACATCGAGGTTGCCGGCCATACCGACAACGCGCCGCTCCGGAGCGATCCTCGGAAGGGCTTTCGGGATAATATCGAACTCTCCCGGACCAGGGCTGAACGTGCCATTCAAATATTGATCAACGGAGGGCTTGAGGCCGACCGAGTCAAAGCCATGGGGTACGCCGATAGCAAACCGATCGCGGCCAATGACACGGAAAAAAACCGGAGTAAGAACCGTCGAATAGAAATCGTGATTACGCAGTGGTCAGAGTCAGGTGGCACTGTGGGTGACACGAAGGCGCAGATCGGTAAGAAACTCCAGGGCTTCTCGACTCAAACAGTAACCCATCGCTGACAGGGTGAATCTGACCCTGCCCCCTCCTGTTCGATGACAGGAGGAGCTCCTGAAGACTCCTCTCAATGAAGATCCCCGCAGCAAGCTAGACCTGCGATCGACAGCAGGAAAATATTGTGCTGCGCATGGCTGTAGAAAAGAAAACGGGGACATCCCAGATCGCACCGAGGACAGCCCCGGTCTCGATGAGAATGTCCCCGACATTCGGCTCAATGCCCGATTAGAAATCGCCGGCTTTGATGTAGGGGTGACTCCAGAGCGTGATCTGGAGCAGGCAGGACTTGACCCATGCCGCGTACATCTTCTCAACGTCCTCGGCCGAGTGGCCCTTTTTCGCGAGAAAGGGTTTCAACGTAACAGTCACTGGGAAAATGAGCGCGAAGAGATCGCGAAACGGCACGATCGCCGCTGACGCCGCCGCCCCGTCCGTCTGGTTCTTCTTCGTGCGATGATGACGCAAGCCGATCTCATGTTGATAATCGAGCCACTTCTGGTCGTACTCTGCACGAGCCGTATCAAGAATCCATTGGCCGAACCGCTTGCGCACCCCGCCCAAATAATCGCCGAGCGGCTTGCCATCACTTTTACCGAGGAACGATTGGAGCAGATGGGGCTGGGATCCGACGAAGCCGTACCACACATCCAAAATGGCTTCCACCTGGTCCTTCACCACATCGTGCGAGAGACGTAAATACTTCACGTCCTCCTCGCCGAATAACGCGCTCTTCTGCATCAATCCGAAATCGGCAAGGCTCACCGGCGACTTCGCGACCGCCGAGGTGCCGTAGGTATATCCGGGAATCTGCTGGCTCATAAGGGCACTCCTTTCATCTTGTTGCGATGGCCGCTCTCACACATCATGGCATGGCGACAACGCACTGGCTGAGAGCAGCCGCTAGATCCAGGCGCCGCGCTGGTTATTGGACGATTGCCGGACAGGGCGTAGTTTATGAATCGTCGTTCGTCCCTCGCGGAAAACAACGAACGGCCGCAGGCTCCACGCATTGCATATTACGCATGACGTCTCTCGGCAGAATGTCCCTCAGACTGTATCGCAGCGACAGTGACCTTGTCCAGGCGCTTCACCTTGCCATTGCCGTCCGTCGCCGCCAGTCTGGCCGACCCTTCGGCCACGACACGCCCACTGACTTTGTCCTTGACCACGTGGGCAAAAGTGATCGACGCAGCCGTCATCTCGGGAACGACCGTCTCAATCACCAACGTCTCACCATAGCGGGCAGGCGACCGATAATGCACCTCCGCATGCACGACGACAAACACCGTTCCTTCAACCATAAGCCCTACCACCGATAACCCTCGATCTTCGAGATAGTGGGTCCGCGCCCGCTCAAAATATTTGAGATAGTTGGCGTAGTACACGACCCCGCCGCAGTCGGTATCTTCGTAGTAGACGCGAATGTCCATGAGCGACCAGCTCCCAGCAGTCGGCCTTAGATCTAATGTTTGACAACGAGCCACTGAAAGCTCATAGGTTCAAGACAGGAAACTTCGGCAGCGACGACTCGGCGACATCGGTGAGTCGGACAACGACATCATACAGCTGCTGCACTCGCTCCGCTTTGATCGGCTCGAAGCCATGGCCGAGCACCGCATGGTTGGCGGCATCGAGCAGCGGCTTCATCATGGGCCACTCGCGGAGAAAGGCCTGGCCTAATTGGTCGCCCAATCCGGCCAACACGCGAAACTGAGCCTGCAACGGCAGCTTGTACTTGCCGTCGATATCTTCGAGGTAACAGGTCCGGCAGGTCTCTTGAAGCGCTTGCGGAAGCTGTCCCGGCGACACATCCCAACTCTTGATCTTGTGCGACTTATAGAGCCGGACTTGCGCGAACGCCTCCAGCGCACGAACAAGCGCTGTCATAGCCCCTTCGGGATCATGGCCGACATGGAGATGCCTACTGACATACGCCAACAGATCCAGCGCAAGGTATTCTTTGACCTCGGCAGGGTCCAACACCAGCTTCTCGAGGAAACTCGCGTTGGCCTTCAGGGCAGGCAGGATCGCTTTCAATCCAGTCGGCCCGCCCCACAGCGAAGCCATCTCCAGAGCCTTTGTCGCAGTTCTCAACTTGTCCCAAGCTTGCCGGTAATGAAACCGTTCCCATAACTCGTAGCCCTCGGCCAAATCGGTGAAGGCACGATAGAGCGGCTTTTGCCCGCCACTCACTCGCAGTTCTACGCCATGGAAGAGTTTGGCGGCGGCGTGAAAGAGACCCCGGTTAAATAATTCGCACCCTTCCCGACGTGACACGGTCGATTGCTCGTCCCATGGATTACTCTGGGTCCAGACAACCGTCTTTGTGCCCAACTCGATACGATCGCCCTCCTGACCGTCGCTCGCCCGAGCCAGCTCGACCACCCGAGAAGTCCATGGGAGCGCCACCAAGGTGAGCGCACTCGCCATCGCCGGGGTGGCTCCACTCAGATCCACGACCAGCTCACCCGGCTGTACTTCCCAGGTCCGCAACAAATCCGGTAGCGACCGGGCGAGTGTCTGATAGCAGCCGGCAAATTCCCCGGTCTCCGCGACCACAATCCAGTCCCATCGCCGAGGCATCCGTTCGATCTTGGGCTGCACAACCGACTCCACTATCGCTTTACCCGCTTCCGGGAGCACAAAACAGAGCGCGTCTGGCTTGAGCCGATTGATCGAATAGACGGCACCCTCGGCATCTTCCGTCAGTGCAATCACCAGCGCTTTGATCGGTTGATCTTGTGCCATTGCGCGCGAACTATAGCACCGACATCCCGGTCGATCAATTCAGCCTTCTCCAATCGCCCTTCCGCTTGACGGCCTCCTGAAACCAGCCTAGACTTTACGCTGGAATCTTCCCCATCGCATAGTCGTCTCACAGATTCAACGAGGCCTCCCAATGATCTGGTGGTATTGGGTACTGCTCGGTTTCTTGCTGCTCGGCATCGAAATGGTCACGCCCGGCGGTTTTTATATTCTCTTCCTTGGCCTGGCGGCATTGATTGTGGGAGGCCTGACCGGCATAGGGTTCGTACAGGAGGAATGGCTACAGTGGCTCATGTTCTCCGGCCTGGCGATCCTGTCGCTGCTGATGTTCCGAAGCTCCCTCTTGGCCTGGATGACCCGACGGAACGGGAACCTACCTCCCATGGACACCCTTGCGGGTGAACAGGCGACCCCGCTCGAAGACCTCGCAGCCGGCGCGACAGGCAAGGCAGAATTACGCGGCACCGTCTGGACCGCCCACAATGCCGGCCTCACTCCGTTGTTGAAACATCAACGTTGCAAAGTCGATCGCGTCGAAGGGCTGACACTGTGGATCACGGCGGAATGAAGCGCGCAAAACTAGGATCAGCAGGGAGGATACACCGATGACCGAAGGACTGTTCGTGATGCTGATGCTGGCGTTGCTGGTGGTGATCGTCATTGGCAAAACTGCGGTCGTCGTGCCGCAACAGAGCGCCTACGTCGTCGAGCGACTCGGCAAGTATTCGGCGACACTGGATGCCGGCTTTCACATCCTCGTGCCTTTCATCGATCGCATCCGCTACAAACATTCCCTGAAAGAAGTCGCCACCGACATTCCGGAACAGGTCTGTATCACGCGCGACAATGTGCAGGTCTCGGTGGACGGTATCTTGTACCTCAAGATCTTGAACCCTCAGCGCGCATCCTACGGCATCAGCGACTACAATTTCGCGCTGATCCAACTCGCGCAAACCACGCTGCGAAGCGAGATCGGCAAGATCGAACTCGACCGAACGTTCGAGGAACGGACCAATATTAACATCCAGGTTGTGAACGAGCTGGACAAGGCCTCAGAAGCCTGGGGCGTGAAAGTGTTGCGGTATGAGATCAAGAACATTACGCCGCCGAAAGACGTGTTGAATGCGATGGAGAAGCAAATGCGGGCGGAGCGAGAGAAACGCGCCGTGATTCTCACGTCTGAAGGCGAGCGCGACGCCGCGATCAATCAGGCCGAGGGTGAAAAGCAGCAAGTGATCAAGGCGTCGGAAGCCAAGAAACAGCAACAGATCAATGAAGCCGAGGGCGCCGCAGCCGCTATACTCGCCATCGCCCAAGCTACTGCCGAGGGGCTCCGCAGAGTCGCCGAAACCATTCAGGTTCCCGGAGGGCAGGAGGCCGTTCAGCTCCGCGTCGCGGAACAATACATCGCAAAGTTCGGAGAACTAGCGAAAACGACCAATACCCTCATTCTGCCGGCGAGTGTCTCCGATGTCGGCTCGATGATCGCGCTGGCGATGAATGCCATCAGACAGACCGGAACATCGGCACCGGTGAAGTCGTAAGGCCACACCCGTCTGTTTGACACGATGAACCGCCTCGCCTAAAATCGCGGCCATGAAAGAATCGATCCTCGCGGCGTTTGCCGACAGTGCCAGAGTCAAACAGCAGTTCGCGTACGAACATGCCGACCGGATCGTCCAAGTCGCAAGACTGATCGGAGCGGCCTTTCGCGACGGCTATAAAGTCTTGCTGTTCGGCAACGGTGGCAGCGCCACCGATGCGGCCCATATTGCGGCGGAGTTCGTCGGACGGTACAAGGCCGACCGCATGCCTTTACCCGCAATTGCCTTGGCGACGGACATTGCCGCCATTACTTGCATCGCGAATGACTATGGGTACGAAGAACTCTTTGCCCGCCAGGTACGCGCCCATGGCCGAAAAGGGGACATTGCGATTGGCATCAGTACCAGCGGAAATTCTCCAAACGTGCTGAAAGGCGTCGCGGCGGCCCGCGACGGTGGCTTGACCACGATTGCCTGGACAGGCGCCAACGGCGGAAAGCTGGCCGCGTTGGTCGATTACCCTTTCATCGTTCCGTCTACGGTCACGTCTCGGATTCAAGAAAGTCACATCACGCTCGGCCACGTCCTGTGCGAACTGGTAGAGGATCATTTCCTTGGGAAAGCGTCCTGATCGGACTCCCTTGACTCGGCCGCCCGCCTTGATCCCTCCGATCAACGCGTCTGACCTCAAGACCTATCCGCTAAAAAAACGACACAGCAAGGTCCGGCTTTCGGACTTGGCCGCGCCGTGGAAACGCGGAGGGACTTTCTCAACCTTCTCTTCCCGCCTTCCAAACATCCTCGCGGTTACAACATTGCGGGCCGTCACCCAGGCCATCGTGAAGGCGCATCGAAGACGTCGCCCCGTCATCCTCGGAATCGGCGCCCATGTCATCAAGGTGGGGCTGTCCCCGATCATCACGGACTTGATGGAACGAGGCATCATCACGGCAGTGGCCATGAACGGGGCAGGAATTATTCACGACTTCGAATTGGCCTTCATGGGGCACACCTCCGAAGAAGTCGATGCCGAGATCGACAATGGTCGGTTCGGCATGGCCGAAGAAACGGGGCAGATTCTGAATGACGCCATCACGCGTGGCGCGAAAGACGGTCAGGGGCTGGGTGAAGCCATCGGACGCTACATGAACCAAACAGCCGATCAATTCCCGAATCGAGCTGTCAGCATTCTTGCCACAGGAGCGAAACTCGGTCTTCCGGTGACCGTGCACGTCGCGGTCGGAACCGACATTATCCACATGCACCCCTCGGCGGACGGTGCAGCCATTGGCGCTACTTCTCTCCTGGACTTCAGGCGTCTGACTGCTGTCGTCGCTGGGATGGAAGGTGGCGTGTACCTGAACGTCGGCTCGGCGGTGATTTTGCCAGAGGTCTTTCTAAAAACACTGTCATTAGGGAGAAACCTCGGCCATCCGATCGCCAATATTACGACCGTGAATATGGACTTTCTCTCCCATTACCGACCGCAGACCAACGTCGTGCGGCGCCCCACGCAAAAGGGGGGCCAGGGCTATTCCTTAACCGGTCACCACGAGATCATGCTGCCGTTGCTCGCAGCGGCCGTGCTGGAGGAATTGGGATGAGCTCAACCTCGTCCGCCCCGAGCCTTTCGGTACTCCTTTCTTCAGAATGGCTACAGGCTCGTTGGCAGCACTTGAACACACAGTACTTTGCCGGTTTACTAAGGCCAATCGAGATCGTCTGGAGTCAGCGCCTGACCTCCTCGGTTGGGATGTTTGCCTGCCGCGAAGGGCCAAAGGCCTTCTCCCCCCTCACGCTGACTCACAGTCGTCGAGAAATTCGCCTTTCTCTCCCGCTCTTTGAACAGCTCACCGCACGGACACCCTACGCGGAACAGGAGCTGCTCAACACCTTGGCCCATGAAATGATTCATCAATGGCAATTCGATGTATTGAAACGTCGGCCTGATCATGGCCTGGATTTTTTGCGGAAGATGGCGCAGATGAATCGAACAGGGACAGTCGCCGTGACGACCTACCACACGCTGGAGAAGGAAGTAATGGCCTTAGCGAAATTCGCCTGGCGATGCCAAGACTGCGGTCGACTCTATCGACGGCATCGAAGAACGATCCAGCCAAAGCGCCACCACTGCGGATCCTGTCGAGGCGCATTGCAGGAACTCGTCTCGCCCACTCAACTGATCGAGGATCGTCCCACGCCCTACCTCACGCGAGCCTTAGACTTATCAATCCGGTCAACCAGACCGGCTGGCCTCGGCCAAACACCAGAACAATTGACGCTTGAGCTGACGTGATGTGGGAAAGGGACTCTGACGGGGAAAGGCAAGCTATGCCGCCTCTTGGCTTTTGTCAGGTCGGGAACCTTTGTACTCCTGATTGACTCGGCCCAGGACACCAGCCAGCGCGTCTACCGAAATAGGCTTGGAGAGATAGTCGTCCATCCCCGCAGCCAGACACCGTTCACGGTCTCCCTGCATGGCGTTTGCCGTCATGGCTATAATCACCGCACGACGGGGAGCTTCAAGTTTGGGGTGCCGAGTGTCTGGTTGGAGGCCGGAATGTTCCGATCTTGGGCCCGAGACCTGAAAATCGCAACTTGAAACAGTTCCGGCCGCCTCATGTTCGCGAATGAGGCTTGTCGCTTCGAAGCCATCCATGTCCGGCATCTGGCAATCCATGAACACCACGTCATAGCGCACGCGCGATACCGCCTCGACAGCCTCACGCCCGTTGGTCACGACGTCAATCCGATGCCCCAACCGCTGGAAGAGGCGAACGGCCACTTTTTGATTAATGATGTTATCCTCGGCCAGGAGGATACGGAGATCCACCGTGGCCGTGGTCTCTGCGAGGGTGTGCCGAGTGATGAGTGGAGGTGCGTCACTCGTGGCCGATAGACCTGACCTAACGGGGCGCTGCATGAGGACTGCGACAAGACAATCATGCAACTGTCGCTCACGAATCGGCTTGGTCAGATAGGCTGCTAACCCCGCTTCTTTGGCTGTCTTCGCATCTCCCCGCCGACCAAACGATGTGAGCAGGACGAGTTTGGCATCGCCTCCTTCAGGTCGTGCCTTGATCGCACGTGCCAATTCGATCCCATCCGTCGGACTCATATCGACATCCAACAGAGCAAGGTCGAACCGTGATTGCATAGGCCCACCGCTTAGGACGTCCAACGCCTCGGAGCCGCTCTGAACCAGTGTCGGTTGCATCCCCCATTTCTTTGTCATCTGCTCCAACATCCTTCGATTGATGGCCTTCTCATCCACGATTAAGATACGAAGACCGGCTAGCACGGCAGCAGAGAGGTGTGCCCTGCGGGAGCCATCAGCCTGTTTACGAAGATTCACCGTAAACCAGAAGCAGCTCCCCTCTCCAACCCGGCTCATCACCCCAATCGTTCCACCCATCATCTCGACAAGACGTTTGCAAATCGCAAGCCCGAGCCCGGTCCCACCATATTTCCTCGTTGTGGCCCCATCGGCTTGGCTGAACGACTGAAATAGTCGCTCACACGCTTCCTCTGAGATCCCGATCCCCGTGTCCGTGACCGCAACGCGAATCATTGCGTCGTCCTTCGATTGAGCCTCAACCGTCACTTCCACCACCACATCCCCGCTTTCGGTAAACTTAATGGCATTCGCCATCAAGTTCATCACCACCTGCCGGAGGCGCCCTGGATCACCAAGCAAATGGCGCGGCACATCGGCGTGGAAGAGACAAGCCACATTAAGTCCTTTGGACGACGCACGTTCTGCTACGAGGTCCAACGACTCGTCGAGAGTGAGCCGAAGATCGAACTCAATCATCTCCAAATCCAATTTCCCTGCTTCAATCTTCGAAAAATCGAGAATATCGTTGATGATCGTGAGGAGATGGTCTCCACAACTGTGAACAGTCTCCGCATATTCACGTTGTTCCTCCGTCAATGTGGTCTCCAGCAAGAGACCGGTCATCCCGATCACACCATTCATCGGTGTCCGGATTTCGTGACTCATGGTCGCCAGGAACGACGACTTGGCCTCGGTGGCGGCTTTGGCCTCCCTCAAGGCGACATCCAGCTGCTGATTGATATGCTCCAACTGCTGGGCATAGCCCTTCAGTGCTTGCTCGGCTTCTTTCCGACTCGTGATATCTCGGATAAATGCGCTGAAGATGACGGAGCCCTCGACGGCTAATGGTGTCATGGCGATTTCCACTGGAAATTCACAGCCGTCACGCCGGAGACCGATCATTTCGACCAACCTGTTTGAGAGGGGCGAGTCCTGGGGTTCAAGAAGCCGCTGAACATAGGCGCGATAGCTGAGGCATTGGGACGGTGGAAAGATCGTGTCGGCAACATCGCGCCCGATCACCTCATGTGCAGACCAGCCAAATACCTGCTCAGCCTGGGCATTCCACTCGGTAATCTGGCCTGTATGATCCATCGTCATCACAGCGTCGAGAGCCGTATCAATAATCAAGCTGGTACGGGCTTCGTTCTCATGCAGTGCCGCTTCCACTTCCGTTCGTTCGACGAACAGGCCGATCTGTCTTCCGACCGTGCCCAAAGCTCTCAGTAAATCCCAATCCCTGGCCTGAGGATCCCTGCTGAAGAGCTCGATGACGCCGTAGACGTGAGCCCTCAGCCAGATAGGAAACGCACAGGCCGCGTGCAGCATTCCCGTCGCTTCGACAGGCCCACGCGTCAAGAGAGGGTCTCTTACAATGTCCTCTACCCACAACGGCTCCCCACGGGCCCAACAGTGCCCCGGCAGATCAGCCCCGGCCGTGTAGATCTCCTGCCGCCTTCTTCTCATGAACTCCTGCACCATCGTTGTATCAACCGCCCAGTCCTGCGTGCAGATAATGGTTTGCCGGTCGGCTTGCACCCGCCAGAACAGACCAACATGCCAATCGAGATTCACAACAAGGGCCTGGAGAAGGTCGGGGATCGCTTGCTCGACCGTAGAGGCACCTGCGAGCACTTTGGCCACAGCGTGCTGGAGAGCTTGCCGACGATCGGCGCTCCGTTGCTCCGTCACATTCCTGACGACGCTAAGGACCGCTTGCACAGTGCCGTCACTGGCTGCAAGTGGGACGAACGTGACCTCGACCCACCGAACCTGCCCCGATAGTCCGATTAGCCGCCCTTTTCCACAAGTTTCCCGGCCTTCCCTCGCTGCCCTATGCATTTCTTCGATCTGTAGACAATCGTTCGTCTGGATATACGTTCGAACATCTGTCCCCACTATCTCTTCTGAAAATCCCGCATCGAAGAGGAGACATCCCGCAGGATTGAGTTGAAGCACCCGGTAGTCGAGCCCGATGACCAATATCCCATGGGGTTCAGCTTCCAACATACTCCGGAGCCGCTGCTCGTTTTCCTGGAAGCGGAGTCTTTCGGCTTCCGCACAGATCCTCGTGCGGCGTGCTCGCTGGGATGTCCGCATGAGAGAAAAGACCAAGGAAGCGATCAGCAAAACATTGGCCGCCGCAATGATCCAGACCATGCTCACGCCTTCCACCATCATCGCCCACGCTCCAGGCACACCCATGACACTAGGCCAGGTCCCTTGCCAGGCCTTCCAGTCCGTTATGTGCTATGTCAATCCATTATGTGGCAACTCGTCCGGTAACACCAGGATTCTGCTGAAACATCGTGTGCGTCACGTCAGGGAACCTAGACGGCAGACACCGTCCAGCCCGATCCTCTTTCCATGTAGCCGACAGAGCGATCTGCACGGTATGATGGGGCCATGATCACCAAAGTGTTGCCTTGCGATCAACTCCTCTCCGTGCTCTCCGGTGAACGGACAAAGGGAAAACGGATCGTGTTCACAAACGGCTGTTTCGACCTGATGCACATCGGACATACCAGGTATCTGCAGGCGGCCAAGGCTCTGGGCGATGTTCTGGTCGTCGGGGTCAACAGTGATGTCTCGGTCCGTACGCTGGATAAGGCGCCCGACCGACCGATCGTACCGGAAGCACAACGGGCTGAGGTGCTGGCAGCCTTAGGCTGTGTGAATTTTGTGGTCATTTTCGACGAACCTGATCCGCTCCCGCTCATCGCAGCCGTCCAACCGGATGTCCTAGTTAAGGGAGGGGATTGGACGATCGACCGGATCGTCGGCCGCGAATTAGTTGAAGCTCGTGGAGGTGTGGTCAAGACGATCCCGCTCGTTCCCGACATGTCTACCACAGGGCTTCTTCAGCGCATCCGATCAACTGTGAAGTGATGCTTGTCTGAGACTAACATTCACACCCCAACCTGGCTTGCCCCGCTCCGTTCGGCACTGAGTCAAAGACAGGCTCGCACTTGTCTGCTTGCGACGCACGGCTCAACTGCGGCTTGCGCCCTCACCCTGCTGAACAACACCCGCCAAGGGACTCCAGACCGAGCCGGTCCATGTGTGGTGGTGACTCCGAACGACGACTCAGCCGAACGAATCTTCAATGACTTGTGCTTCTTCCATGGACTCATGGGTCGTCCGGTCGAGGACCTCGCCTGGTTCCCGGAATGGGAAACACTTCCCTATGAAGCGACGGCGCCGCATGTCGGGTTGATTGCACACCGGATGACGACACTCCATCGCCTGCTCATTAACCCACCCACCATCCTCGTCACCTCCGTCGCGGCTGCAATGCATCGTGTCATCCCACGCTCGACATTCGAGCAGGCGATCTTTCACTTCCAAACAGGTGCCGCCTTCGAACGGGAATCGCTGACCACCAATCTCCTTCGCCTAGGGTACCGACGAGTGTCCGTCGTGGAAATCCCTGGAGAGTTCAGCGTCCGTGGCGGCATCATTGATGTCTTCTCGACCGCATACGTTAATCCGGTCCGCGTGGAGTTTCTCGGAGATCATGTCGAATCCATTCGTTTATTCGACTCCTCGACCCAAACCTCCATCACAAAATTGAACGAGGGCTGGGTGTTGCCTGCACGGGAATTCGTTCGGCCTCCACATGCGCCGGAGGCGATCGTACCGATCCAAGCGGATGCTGAGTGGCGAAGCCCTGACTTGTACGATTCCATGGACACACTGTTCGACTATCTCACAGCGGTTCCTTTCCTCGCGCTCGATCAACCGGAGGCACTGAAAAAAGCCTGCGAGACTGCCTGGGAGAAGATCGACGACGGATATCTCCGTCATGTCGACCGGGATGCCACCCAGCCGTATCCCTCGCCCGAACGACTCTTTCTCACCTGGGAGGGTATCCAGCAGCGGATCGCGCCCTGGCCCATGTTGGCTCTTGAGCCTCTAGCGGCGCCGGACTCGACCTGGGATCAGACGTTTTCGTTTTCCGCCCAAGCGCCAGGCAGCATTGGACTCGGAATCAGGGGTACCGCCTTCAGCCAGACCCTGAGCCTGTTAGAAGGGCTCCGGAACGAACATCGTGTCGTCTTGGTCGCGCGAAGCCGCGGGCAGGTCGATCGCTTACTCGCCTTACTCCGAGAGCACGATTTACCTGCCGACCCATGGAACCCAACGGCCTGGTCAAGCCAGAGGACCGGAAAGCTCCCGTTTTATGTACTGCACGGCGATCTGTCGGCGGGGTTTCTCTCCGGAGACCTTCGGCTCGCGCTCCTGACGGAAGAAGAGCTCTTCGCGAAGGGCGCCCGCCACAAACCCCAACCAAAAAGCAGAACCGCGACCTTCCTCTCCTCGCTGGAAGATCTGAACGTGGGCGACTATGTCGTGCATGTTCAGCACGGCATCGCCAAATATCGAGGGCTCAAGCGCCTGTCGGTCCAAGATTTCGAGAGCGACTTTCTGATTCTCGAGTTCTCCGGCGGAGATACCCTCTATGTTCCTCTCGATCGATTGAATCAGGTGCAACGGTACGGCGGAGCCGAAGGCCATATCCCTCGACTGGATCGCCTGGGCGGGACCAGTTGGGCCAAGACCACGGCGCGGGTGAGGAAAAATATCGAGGAAATGGCCCAAGAGCTGATCGATCTCTACGCCAACCGCGAACTGGTGAAACGCAATGCCTATGGCACAACCACGACCCTGTACCACGAATTTGAAGCCGCCTTTGAATACGAGGAAACATCGGATCAGCTCAGGGCCATCGGGGACATTGGCCGTGACATGGAGTCAACCAAGCCCATGGATCGACTGGTCTGCGGGGATGTTGGATACGGAAAGACCGAAGTAGCCATGCGCGCGGCCTTCAAGGCCGTGGAGCATGACCGCCAAGTGGCGGTGCTGGTCCCGACGACGCTCCTGGCCCATCAACACCATGAGAACTTTGCCGAACGATTCGCGCCCTTTCCGATGCGCGTCGCGCTGCTCTCACGGTTTCAGTCACCCAAGGAGACCAAGGCGATCCTCAAGGATGTCGGGGCAGGAACGGTCGATATCGTGATCGGTACTCACCGTCTGCTGCAGAAAGACGTGGTATTTCGACAACTCGGCCTTGTCATCATCGACGAAGAGCAATGGTTCGGCGTCAAACATAAGGAGCGGCTGAAGCAACTTCGCACCCAGGTCGACGTGCTGACGTTAACCGCCACCCCCATTCCGCGCACCCTCCAAATGGCGATGTCGAGCGTGCGAGATCTCTCGATCATCGATACCCCACCGGCAGGACGATTGGCGATTAAGACGGAGGTGGTTCGGTTCAGCGACAAGGCCGTGCGAGACGCCATCTTGCGAGAACTTGGGCGTGGAGGACAGATCTATTTCGTCCACAATCGGGTCGAAACTATGGAGCGGATCGGGGCGTGGCTGCACCAATTGGTTCCCGAAGCCCGCATGGTCATGGCCCATGGCCAGATGGATGCGAGGCCTCTGGAAGCCGTGATGCTGAAGTTCGTGAAGCGCGAGGCGGATGTCTTGATCGCGTCGGCCATCATTCAGTCCGGACTCGATGTCCCCAACGCCAACACCATCATCGTCAATCGGGCTGATCTATTCGGCCTCGCACAGTTGTACCAATTGCGCGGACGAGTCGGACGGGGTGGAGAACAAGCCTACGCGTACTTCCTTATTCCCGATGAAGGGACACTGACCGGCGATGCCCAGAAGCGATTGATCGCGATTCAACAGTTCACGGAACTCGGATCGGGATTCCGAATCGCTGCGGCAGACCTTGAGATCCGAGGGGCCGGCAATCTTCTGGGCAAACAGCAGTCGGGTCATATCGCCGCGATCGGGTTGGATCTCTACATGCAAATGGTGGAGCAGGCTGTTCAGCGGTTGAAGGGGCATGTGATCGAGGAGGACCCTGACCCGACGCTGCAGTTCCCGGTTTCAGCGTTTATTCCCGAACAATATGTGACCGATCCGCACCACCGCCTGTCCCTCTATAAACGGTTGACGGCTTGTGCTCAGATCGGTGAGCTGGCCCTGTTGCATGGGGAGATTCAGGACCGTTACGGTCCTCCTCCGGAACCAGTCGAACGCCTGCTTGAAGTGATGCAACTCCGGACCCACGCCAAACGCCTTCGCCTGGCCTCGATCGAGGTACACGATCAGACGACCAAAGTTGTGTTTCACCCGAAGGCCGTCATCCCTGAGAACTCCGTCCACCGATTGACGGACCAGCTGAAGAAGCGGCTGCGGTTCCTGAGCCCCTTCGCTTTCGAGATCCAGATGCGTCATAGCGACTGGCCCTCGCTTTTTTCGGAACTCAACGCAATCTTGCAAAGCCTCGATCTCTGTGATACCAAGACCATCCAAAGGGATGCGATTGTCTCGTAATCGAGATCCACATATACCTCGACTTATGATGTCCTTCCGGTTGCTAAAATTCCGCAGAACCTATTGTCTCTCTGGGCTGCTTGTCAGCCTCTTAGCTGGTTTAGGGCCGGTGATGTCGGGGTGTGCCGAGCGACACGAAGAACCGGTCGTTGCTCTGGTGAATGGGCGCGCCATCACCCAAACCGAATTCGATCTACGCTGGGGCGAGCTCTCCAAGGCCACACGCTCCCGCTACGAGAAGGAGGGGGGCAAGCAACGATTCCTGGACGAACTCATCACACGAGAACTGTTGATGCAGGAAGCCCGCCGCCGGGGTCTTGATCAAGACGATACGATTCGAGACAAGACACAACGGTATAAAGAGCAGTTGATTCTCGACGAGCTGTTGAAAGATAAGCTCCAATCCAAGGTCGAGCTCACCCAGGCCGAACTCGACGCCTACTACGAAAAACACGCCAGCCAACTTTTGGACCCCTTGAAGGCCAATGTCTCGGCGATGCTTCTCCCCAATGTGTATGCTGCCAAAGACCTTGAAGCACAGGTGAATCGCGGTGGTAATTTTGCCAAGTTTGCACAGCGATACTCGATCGACGAAAAATCGAAATCTAAGGGCGGCGAGCTCGGGCCCTATCGAAAAGGTCTGGTTCTCCCCGAAGTCGATGCTGTGCTCCACACCCTCAAACTCGGGATCGTCAGTGCGCCGATTAAGACCGACCACGGCTATTACCTCGTCATGTTGACCCCGCTTGACGAAACCATCATCCAAGCCGACCTGGCGACACAGGAACGACTCCGACAAGAATTATTGTCCGATAAGCGCCGTAAACGATTCGAAGAAGTCATCGCCGACATTCGGGCCAATGCCGCAGTTCGCTTCGCCGAGGCCTCCCGCTATATCACTGAGGACACCGGAAAACGTTAACGTCCACTCGATTTCCACGAACCCGCCGCTTCGTGTAGAATTATGCATCGAAGCTCTCTACCCCGAGATGAACGCATCATGAGACAGATACCGGTCGATTCAGAGTGGTTGGCTTCACGTGTGTTCCCACTCGTCCTGTTGATGATCTCAATATGGCCCCCAGCCTTCTGCGAGGCGCGGCTACAAGATCGCATCGTCGCGATCGTCAATTCGGAATTGATCATGTTGTCAGATATGAAGCGTGAATTTGAAACGGAGCAAGAACGGCTTTCCCGCGAGCACCATGGAAGCGATCTGGCCCAGCGGCTGAAAACAGCGGAGTACATGGCCTTGACGAAGCTCATCGAGCGGCGCTTGCAGCTGCAGGAAGCCAAGGCTCAAAAAGTTCAAGTTTCTGATCTGGAAGTAAAGCAAGCCCTTGAACAGATGAAGCGACAAGGCAGTCCCCTCAACATCACCAATCCGAGTGACGTACAAACCGTTCGTGACCAGCTCCTTCTCATGCGAGTCATCGACCAGCATATTCGCGGTAACATTACCGTCGGAGACTCCGAGCTGAAGCGGTTCTACCAAGAGCATCGCGATCGGTTCGCTCTTCCCGAAGAGTACCAGCTGAGCCAGATCCTCATTCAACCGCGCTCCTCCGATGGATTGGCCGAGGCCTTGACCAAGGCCCGCCGAGCCATGGACGACTTGAAACGAGGTGAAAAATTTGAAGATGTCGCCATGCGCTACTCCGACGGCACCAACGCCTTGCAGGGTGGACGACTCGGATTAGTCCGTCAGGGGGAACTCATCCCGACAATCGAGCAGGCCGTCGCTCACTTAGTGCCTGGAGGAATCTCCGATATCATCGAGAGCCCTGAGGGAATCCAGATTATCCGTATGGATGACAGAAAGCCGAAACAGTTTCGCCAATACGAGGAAGTACGGCGAGAAGTTCAGGAGCTGGTCTATCAGCGGAAGAGCGAGGATATGTATCAGTCTTGGCTGGTGGAACTCAAAAACAAAGCCTACATCGAAATCAAGTTCCAGAACGATACGAGCACAGCCCACCGATAGCGGAAGTTTCCATTCGGTAGGAATACCCAGACAACTACAGGATGCTCAAAAAGGCCAGACTTCTCACCCTCCCAGCCCCGGCGGGCCAAGACGCGCCGTTCCGCGAACAAGGCCGCAGCGAGCAAACAGGCAAGGCGTACGCTTCGGTAAGTTGAGCTTCTGAGTGATGCGAGAACGCCGCTGGCGGACTTTTTCAGCATCCTGCTGAACCGAGATCACGCGAGGTCCGTGCGAAGGCTGCCGGCCACGTCGCGGATGGCTCTCCACACTCGATCCCGTCCATCCCCGGTTATCGATGAATACGGAATCAACACCTCTCCCTCGGTGAGTCCTAAGACCCGATGGGTCTGGCTGAGCGTACGGACCCGTTCGCCAGACTTCAACTTGTCGACTTTGGTCGCAATAATGAGGGGGTTCCGGTGGATCGAACGAAGCCACGCGAGAGTCTGACAATCCTGGTCGGTCGCAACCCGGCTGTCCACCAACATCACGACCGCGAGCAGCGAGGCTCGGTCGACAAGATAGTCTTCCATCAGCGGTCCCCACTGGGTGCGGACCGATTTCGACACTTTGGCGAATCCATAGCCGGGCAGGTCCACAAGGTGGAATTGCGAAAGGTCAGGGTCGGAGGTCGAGACGAGAAACACGTTCACGGCTCTCGTCTTGCCTGGCGTCCGGCTGATTTTTGCCAGATCCCGACGATTGAGCAACGAATTGATCAACGACGATTTGCCAACATTGGAGCGCCCCACAAAAGCCACCTCGTGGAGATTGCCGGAAGGAAACTGTTCTGGAGACATACAACTTTTGATAAACTCAGCGGCGAAGATTTTCATGTTGTTAGGCTGATCAATGGATTCAAGACGGAAGTCCGATCACAGTCCGACCTTTCTGCGTCACTACACATACGACCCTCCTCCGCCCAAGTCAACCGGCCGACGCACGGCGACTCGTGTGCTCCTCTGGAGCACCGCACTCATCGGACTTCCGTTGGGCGTCCTCACGCTGAGCTGGCTTAGCACGCTCCCCAACGTAGACGTCCTTGCAAGGGCCAACCCACTATCGACGGCGCTTATGGACCATCGGCAGACTCAGGCGAAAAAACAAGGCCGTGCTGCCCCGCGACAGTGGACATGGGTGCCGCTCTCACGTATCTCTCCTCACCTTCGTCATGCGGTCGTGGCAGCTGAAGATGCGTCGTTTTTCACTCACGAAGGATTCGACTGGGAAGGAATTAAAGAGGCCGCGAAATACAATCTCGAAGCAGGCGAACTCAAGCGTGGGGGAAGCACAATTACGCAGCAGCTGGCCAAAAACCTCTATTTGTCATCCGAACGGTCCCTGTTTCGAAAAGCACGTGAAGCACTGATTGCGCGTTCACTCGAACAGCATCTGACGAAAAAGCGTATTCTCGAATTGTACCTCAACGTCGCCGAGTGGGGACAGGGCGTCTATGGTGCTGAAGCCGCGGCCCGTCATCACTTCGGGAAGTCAGCCGATGACCTGACCGTCGACGAAGCTGCCTGGCTGGCGGCCATGTTGCCGTCGCCGCGTCGATATGATCCCCTCCGAAAAACCACTTTCCTCACTCGCCGTCACGAACGTATCCTGAAATGGATCGATCGGCAATCCGCGCCTCTCGCACCGAACAGCCACGAGTAGAGCCTCCAAAGCGCAGTTACTCGGAATATTCCGAAGCGTCACCCACTTCACCAAAATCCTGTTCGCCAAAGATCGCTGATTCATGGGTGTAATGTTTGAATTCAATCAGATTGCGTGACGGGTCTTCCAGAAAGAATGTACGATGCTCAATGCGGGTCCCAGAAAAGCGCACCCGCGGTTGTTGATAGAAGGAGAGGCCCTTCGCCTTAGCCCGATCCGCCAATGCCTGCCAATCCTGTTGCGATAGAAAAACCAGCCCGAAGTGGCGCGGGTAGATGCCTTGCTGCTTCGAGGGTTGTTCCGCCACGAGGTGTGCGACGAGCTGATGGCCAGCCAGACCAAGCGTAATGGCGTGTTTAGACCGCCGCCCCACGGCACATCCGAGACCATCCACATAGAATCTCAGAGTCGCTTCGAAATCATGAATTGGAAAGGCAAGGTGAAACAAACTCTTGCTCATCGAAACCTGTCTTTCACCGTCGGCTCTCCCCTCCCATCCCACCAACCAGCCGCCATATGGGGCGTCACATGGGCGATGGTGAATCGTCTTTGGGGGGTGAGGACCAACGCGCCGGCGGTCCCCTGAATCCTAGTCACCAACCTCTGGAGGACAACTCGCGCCACCTGCACTGGACTCTTTCCTTGTCGTAATCGGTCACAGATCTCTTTGGCGATCGCCAAGCGCATGATGCCCTCGCCCAATCCCGTCATCGATACCGCACCAGTTTCATTCTCAGCGTAGACCCCGCAGCCGATGATCGGCGTATCCCCGACTCGGCCTGGCAGCATGCGATCAATCCCTCCGGTCGATGCGCCGGCGGCAACCGTCCCTGTCTGATCCAGAGCCACAGCCCCAACCGTCCCATGCCGATCCCGATTCTGTGCGGTTTTTCGGAGAGCCGTTTCATAGGAAAACCGGCCCGGCTTACCCCTGA
This sequence comes from Nitrospira sp. Ga0074138, assembly GCA_001464735.1. Lineage (GTDB taxonomy): Bacteria > Nitrospirota > Nitrospiria > Nitrospirales > Nitrospiraceae > Nitrospira_D. The sequence goes on along the minus strand of LNDU01000044.1, from coordinate 1,447 downwards.
ACGGTTGGCGCTCCATCTTGAAATGTCCGGCGAACTTCGTCGCCATCGGCCCAACGAGCAACACATGATCCGTTTCTTCCATCACGAGCCTGGCGGCGCTGATCGGATGAACGATACCTTCGATCGAGGCCACCCCACCGGCGCGCAAACTCTCGCCTTCCATGATGGATGCATCCATCCGCCGCACTCCGTCGAGTTGCAGATGCGCTCCTGTTCCCGCATTAAAGAGTCCACTGCGCTCAAGCACGCGAATGGTCTGTTCGACGGCAACAAGCGCGGAGCTGCCCCGATCCAACAAGTGATAACCGACTTGCAGCGCGGCACGCAGGTAGGCGCCTTGCGGTGAGGTCATCGCACGAGGGCCGGCACCCCCGTGCACGAGGATGATGGGGCGGACAGATTTCAATTCAAGAGCAAGTCCTGTGTCTTCCGATAGGCGGGATTCTGCATGCGATCGAGATCGGACCGCACAAAACCCAGACCCGTCACACAGAGCTCAAAGTTCTCGGACAGTTTTTTAAACAAGGGCAAGCTGGTGGCCGCATCATCACGACCAATCTGCGCAACAATTCCGTACGACCGCTTGCCGGTCTTCACATAGTCCACAAGGAAGTCCTTGTGATAGATGCGCCCAGCCGTTTTAAGCCGTCGAAGGTACTCAGGAAACAATCCCGCCATAAACAGGGTGAAATCACCGATGTGACGGTGCACATCCCGTTCACGGTCCAACGATTGGGCTTCGAGCATGACCTCGGACTCGAAGAGCAAGTCCACAACCGAATCGACCTGCTGATTCTCTCGATTTCTGATCTTATAGAGCTGATCGGTAGAGGTAAAATCGACTAAAAGATTCGAGACGTATGACGTGACCTTGGCATCGGGCCAGCCGAGATGTTCCATGAAGATCTTCTCGGTTAAGGCGCCGAAGAGTTGCCGGAGCGGGTGGCGCAGCGGAACTTGAGTGTTCATCTCCACCTCCCAAGAAGTCTGATGAGGCTCCTGCTCAGTATACCAGATCCCGATTCGAAACCGCTTTCCACTCTGATTGATTCTATCGGAACTCCGCCACCGGATCTTGAGTCGGAATTAGCGCCCCTCCCTGCTGTCCACCACAAACGTTACCGGCCCGTCATTCACCAAGGCCACCTGCATATGGGCGGCAAACACACCCGTTTCAACCTGCGTCCCGCATGCCCGCAAATCAGCTGCGACCTGTTCATAGAGGCGCTTGGCCAGGTCTGGAGGCGCAGCCCCGTCAAAACTGGGGCGGCGTCCGTTCGAGGTCCGGCCCAAGAGTGTGAATTGAGAGACCAACAACACGGCGCCACCCACATCCGTCAATGATCGATTCAGGGCCTGTTGAATAATAGGGTCGTTGATTGAACGTTTTGCTATACTGCGCCCCGTCCACAGTTGCTTCCCCACCTGGTACCCCTGGAGCTGTTCA